>NZ_PYTW01000006.1:0-314024 GCF_003028435.1 Serratia sp. Nf2
GCAGCCCGCAGAGCGACATCGACGCGCACCTGCCGCTGGCGCCGATCGCCGATAACCGGCTGACGCACTGGCAAAAGCTGTTTTACCGTTACGACGCCTGGGGCAACCTGATCAGCCGGCGCAACGGCCTGTATGAACAGCACTACCGCTACGACGCCGACAATCGGCTGGTGCAGGCGCACGGCCGCGGCCCGCAGGGCGAGTTCGAAGCACAGTACCATTACGACGCACTGGGCCGCCGCAGCCGCAAGGCGGTGCGCTACAAGGGCAAAACCGAACAGACGACCCGTTTCCTGTGGCAGGGCTACCGGTTGCTGCAGGAGCAGCGCGACGACGGCAACCGCCGCAGCTGGAGCTACGATCCGGCCAGCCCGTGGAGCCCGCTGGCGGCGCTGGAGCAGGCGGGCGACAGCCGCTCGGCGGATATTTACTGGTATCACACCGATCTGAACAGCGCGCCGCTGGAAGTGACCGACGCCGCGGGCAACCTGTGCTGGTCCGGGCAATACGACACCTTCGGCAAGCTGCAGGGCCAGACGGTGGCCGGCGCGGCGAAGCGGCAGGGCGCGCAATATCAGCAGCCGCTGCGCTACGCCGGGCAATATCAGGACGACGAAAGCGGCCTGCACTACAACCTGTTCCGCTACTACGAACCCGAGGTGGGGCGTTTTACCACGCAGGATCCGATAGGGCTGCGCGGCGGGTTGAACCTGTATCAGTATGCGTCGAACCCGCTGATGTGGGTGGATCCGCTGGGGTTGACTGAGGTTACTGTTGGTCGCTGGATGGGACCGGCAGAATACGAAAAAATGGTTTCCACAGGTAAGGTTGTGCAAAGCAACCCATGTAGCATTACCTGCAAATATTGATGCGTTTGGAAAACAAGCTAAACCGGGTACTATGTACGTTGAATTCGAAGTGCCTGAACGATCTTTAATCAAGACCAATGAAGGTTGGGCAAAAATAGTTGGTCCTGACTCGTTGGAGGGGAGATTAGCCAAACGTAAGGGGCTACCAGTACCAGAAATGCCGACTGTGAAAAACATTGAGGTTAAGGCTCATAAAGCAGAATCAGGAATTTCAACATGCTCAAAAAAATAAGTGATTGGATCTTATCTAATAGCCATTATGAAGTTAAGTACAATGCTAATGATTTTACAGATAGTCTGGTTGTTGATATAGATGATGATACGAAGATTGCGCGTTTTACTGTGTGGGATGATGCATCTTGTATGTTGGAGAACATTGATGTTGAAACCGGGAACTATATAATTAATGAACGAAGAGAATTATCAGACGAGGAAACTGTAATAGAAGCATTTAAAGAGTTTGTATCATTGCTTAGAACTTAGTTATAAAGATTATTGATCTGAGTTTGATTTACTAATTTTAAATGCTCGTCTTTATGCACTGATGGACTATTAAATAACGATCCGGCGAGTCCGCTGGCGGCGCTGGAGCAGGCGGGCGACAGCCGCTCGGCGGATATTTACTGGTATCACACCGATCTGAACAGCGCACCGCTGGAAGTGACCGACGCGGCGGGCAACCTGTGCTGGTCCGGGCAATACGACACCTTCGGCAAGCTGCAGGGCCAGACGGTGGCCGGCGCGGCGAAGCGGCAGGGCGCGCAATATCAGCAGCCGCTGTGCTACGCCGGGCAATATCAGGACGACGAAAGCGGCCTGCACTACAACCTGTTCCGCTACTACGAGCCCGAGGTAGGGCGTTTCACCACGCAGGATCCGATAGGGCTGGAAGGCGGGTTGAACCTGTATCAGTATGCGCCGAACCCGCTGATGTGGGTGGATCCGTTTGGGCTAAGTTGCTCGCCATCAACGAAGTTGAACCGAAAGTTTAGGGCTTTAGAAAAAGCTCAAAAAACGGCAGTAAATACTCGACATCTACCTGATGGTCGCATTCGCTATTATGACAAAGAGGCATTAGCTAGAACTCAGGGGCCAACAAGAGGACGCTCCCATGTTACAGAATGGGATCCTAAAACAGGGAATGTAAGATCTTGGGAAGAGACTTATAATCATGCAGGAGAGGTCAATCGAGTTCATCCAAAAATGAAAGATGGTGACGTGTTAAACCTGCCCCATTATCCACCAACTAAGGCTGATATCGATGCAGGAATCGCAACTCCTTCAGGTAAAGCAACAGGAATAGGATGGTGATTTAATATGAATGAGATGAGAACGCTGTTTTTAAATGGATTGAACTGTCTTCTTGATGATAATTATAGTTCATCTAAAGTGGCGGACTACGCCTATAGATTTTATCTGGACTATGACATTCCTGACGAAGAACTCTCATATGTAGTAGATTATTTAAAAGGAATTGATTCTGGCCCGGAATTTGAAATGAGCAAAGATGAAGTAATATCTTTCATCAAGCTAAATCTGAAATGATAAATTGAAAACCGGAATGGTTAAAACCTACCCGGCTACAGTATATAGTACTAAACTGACTGAGTCCCTCTCCGTGTTAAAGACAAGTCATGAGGGGGAAGGTCGGACAAGGATAGAGGCATATGGCAGTGATATGAACACGTGGTAAATGTGAATCGCCACGGGTTTAACAGACACCTCAGAGTCATTTAAGATGACTTAAAGAGAGAGGTGCCTATGAGTGGTAAACGTTATCCTGAAGAGTTTAAAATATTTGATCAATATCTTGATTAGTTTCTCTCAGACGTGAGCCGTCACAGACTGTTAAATCAAGCTATAGTGAGCATAACCCCTTCAAACAGTCGTTTGCCAATAAGCTGAGAGGTTATGTCAATGGCATATTCGTGAGTCCCACGCATCGTCGGAGTACCAGCGTTCTGGAAGGGATAAATAATAAAGTTAAGGCGATAAAAAGAATGGCCTAGGGATACCGGGATAGCGATTACTTCTTTTTGAAAATCAAAGCAGCGTTTCCCGGTAAAGCGTTATGAACCTTTTTATGCGATTTTGCGGCGGAATAGCGCGTAGGCGGCGCTGCCAGTGGTGGCGGTGATCACCAGCAGCGGCCACAGGCTGTGCCAGATGATGCTGAAGCTGGCGTCCTTCAGGTAGATCTGCTTGGTGATGTCGGTGAAGTGGCGTATCGGGTTGACCCAGGTCAGATCCTGCAGCCACACCGGCATATTCTCCACCGGCGAGACGTAACCCGAGAGCAGGATTGCCGGCATCATGAACACGAACACGCCGATGAACGCCTGCTGCTGAGTGGCGCACAGCGACGAGATCAGCAGGCCGAAACCGACCAGCGACAGCCCGTAGATCAGCATGGTGGCATAGAACAGCAGCAGCGATCCGGCAAACGGGATCTGGTACAGGAAGATGCCGATCAGCAGCACGATGCTGGCCTGGAAGCTGGCGACGATCAGCGCCGGCACCGCCTTGCCGATAAAGATCTGCCAGGTGGTGAGCGGCGAGACCAGCAGCTGTTCCAGCGTGCCCTGTTCGCGTTCGCGCGCCACCGACAGCGAGGTGACGATCAGCACGCCGATGGTGGTGATCATGGCGATCAGCGACGGCACCACGAACCATTTGTAGTCCAGATTCGGGTTATACCAGTTGCGCACCACCAGCTCGCTGTTGTTGGGTTTGGCGCGGTTGCCGAGCAGCTCGTTCTGATATTCCTGCACGATCTGCTGCACGTAGTTGGCGGCGATCTGCGCGCTGTTGGAGTTGCGCCCGTCGAGCAGCAGCTGTAGCGGCGCGGTGTTGCCGGCGGCGATATCGCGCGAGAACTGCGCCGGGAAGCGGATCAGCAGCAGCGCTCGCTGGTTGTCGATGGTGGTCTTTATCTCCTGCGGGCTGCGCAGCAGCAGCACGTGTTGAAAGGCCTTGGCTTTGGCGAAGCGCTGGGTCAGCTCTACCGAGGCCTGGCCACTGTCCTCGCTGTAGACCGCGATGGTGGCGTTGGTAACTTCCAGCGTCGCGGCGAACGGGAACAACAGCACCTGCAGGATCACCGGCATGATTAAAATGGCGCGGGTTTGCGGATCGCGCAGCAGCGCCTGCATTTCCTTGATGATGAGCGTCAACAGACGATGAAACATCGCTCTTTCTCCTCAATCCAGCCGGCGCTGGGTTTTCCAGGCCGTCAGGCCGATGAACACTACGGCGGAAGCGATCAGGAACAGCAGATTGATCAGTAGCACGGTGCCGACGTTGCCCGCCAGGAACAGCGTTTGCAGCGTGCTGACGAAGTAGCGCGCCGGAATGATGTAGGTCACCGCGCGTACGATGGCCGGCATGCTGTCGATCTGGAAGATGAAGCCGGACAGCATGATCGACGGCAGGAAGGCGGCGTTCAGCGCCACCATCGCCGCATTGAACTGATTGCGGGTGAGGGTGGAGATCAGCAGGCCCATGCCGAGGGTGCTGGCGAGGAACAGGCTGCTGATCAGCAACAGGATCAGCAGGGAGCCGCGATAGGGCACGCCGAGCACCCACACCGCCACCGCCATGCACAGCGCCATGGCGGCCATGCCGAGGAAGTAATAAGGGATCAGTTTGGAGAGCAGCAGCTCGCTGCGCGTCACCTGGGTGGACAGCAGGGCCTCCATGGTGCCGCGCTCCCATTCGCGGGCGATCACCAGCGAGGTGAGGATGGCGCCGATCACCGTCATGATGATGGTGATGGCGCCGGGAATGATGTAGTGCCGGCTGATGGCCGCCGGGTTGAACCAGTAGCGCATCTGCACGTCAATCAGCGGTTTGTCGCTGTTGCCCCGATCGGTGGCGCGCTGCCGCTGCCAAATTTGCCATACGCCCTGGGCATAGCCCTGCACGAAGTTGGCGGTGTTCGGCTCGCTGCCGTCGGTGATGATCTGGATAGGGGCGCTGTCGTGCGGGCGCGCCATGCGCTGGTCGAAATCGACCGGGATCACCACCAGGCCGCGGATCGTGCCGGCCTGCATCTGCTGGATCAGCTGTTGGCGGTTGTCGCTGATGGTCGGTTCGATATAGGGGGAACCGGCGAACGCCTGGGCCAGATCGCGTGCGTCTTCGCTCTGTTGCTCCATCAGAATGCCCAGATGCAGCTTGCTGGAGTCCAGGTTGATGCCGTAGCCGAAGATAAACAGCAGCATCAGCGGGATGACGAAGGCGATCAGGCCGCTGCTGGGATCGCGCAGTATCTGCCGCGTTTCCTTCAGGCACAGCGCGCGCAGCCGGCGCCAGGAGAAGCCGCCGTCGTCGATTGGGATGCGGTTATTGCTCACCGTGATTCCTCCTCGTCGTAGCCCTGCACCAGCTCGATAAACGCCTGTTCCATCGAGGGGTTGGGATTGTCGTCGCGCGCCACCTGCTGTTTGAGATCGTCCGGCGTGCCGGCGGCGATGATCTTGCCGCGGTACACCAGGCCGATGCGGTCGCAGTATTCCGCCTCGTCCATAAAGTGGGTGGTCACCATCACCGTGACGCCCTTGTCGACCATGCCGTTGATGTGCAACCAGAACTCGCGCCGCGTCAGCGGATCGACGCCGGAAGTCGGTTCGTCGAGGAACAGGATATCCGGTTCGTGCATCAGCGCGCAGGCCAGCGCCAGGCGCTGTTTGAAGCCGAGCGGCAGCGCGTCCGGCGTCTGATCGAGGATCGGCGCGAAGTTGAAGGCGCGGGACATCTCGTCGATTTTGTCGCGCTGCGCCTTGCCGCTCAGGCCGTAGACGCCGGAGAAGAACTTCAGGTTCTGCGCCACCGTCAGGTTGCCGTACAGCGAGAATTTTTGCGCCATGTAGCCGAGGCGCTGGCGCGCCTGGCCGGAGCTGGTCTTGAGATCCATCCCCAGCACCAGCGCCTTACCGCTGGAGGGGATCAGCAGGCCGCACATCATTTTGAAGGTGGTGGACTTGCCGGCGCCGTTCGGCCCGAGCAGGCCGAAAATTTCGCCGCGCCGCACCTGGAAATCAACGTGATCGGTAGCGGCGAAGTCGCCGAATTTCTTGGTCAGTTGCACCGCTTCGATCACCGTTTCACCGCTTGCGCCGTTGACGGTCGGCATGATCTCCGCCAGCGCCGAGCGGTGGTGGGGGCCGCCGCCGAGCAGATCGATAAACGCATCCTCGAAACGCGGATCCGCTTCGTCCAGTTCGGCGTCCGGCAGATCCAGCGCCTGCAACAGCTGCCGGTGATCTTCGCCTTCCTTCAGGATCAGGCGCAGAGACTTGCCCTGGATCACCCCGTCGGTGACCGCCGGCAGGCAGATCGCCCGCTGCAGCAGCGATCGATGGCTGCCGGGGGGCGCGGCGATCAATACCGTGCGTCCGGCCATACGGCGGGTCAGCTCCTGCGGCGCGCCGCTGAACAGCAGCTCGCCCTCGTTGAGCAGCAGCACTTCGCGGCACTGCTCGGCCTCATCGAGATAAGAGGTGCTCCACAGGATCAACATGCCGTCGTTGGCCAGCTCGTGCACCATGCGCCACAGCTCGCGGCGCGAGATCGGATCGACGCCGACGCCCGGCTCATCCAGCAACAGCACCTGAGGTTCGCCCACCAGCGTGCAGGCCAGGCCGAGTTTCTGCTTCATGCCGCCGGACAGCTTGCCCGCCAGACGCTCGGTGAAGCGGGTCAGATCGGTGAATTTCAACAGCCGCTCGAAGGTCTGGCGGCGAAGATCGCCGGTGACGCCGCGCAGATCGGCGTACAGCGTCAGGTTCTCCATCACCGTCAGATCCTCATACAGCCCGAACTTCTGCGGCATGTAACCGAGGATCGCGTGCAGTTGACGATCCTGCGCGATCGGATCCAGCCCGGCGACCCGCAGTTTGCCGCTGCTGGGTTGCAACAGCCCGGCCAGCATGCGCAGCAGGGTGGTTTTGCCGGCGCCGTCCGGGCCGACCAGCCCAATGACCGCGCCGCTGCGCAGGGTGGTGGTCAGGCTGGCGACCGCCGGTTTCTCAAGCGACGGGAAGCGCTTCTCCAGCTCTTCCAGCTCAATGGTGTGCGCCTGTTCCATGGCCGGCCTCAGGGTTTGGCGAAGCGCAGGGTGACCGGCATGCCCTGGCGCAGCGCGTCGTCGGCGTCGGTGACGATCACCCGCAGGCGGTACACCAGATCGGTGCGCAGATCCGGCGTTTCAACGCTTTTCGGCGTGAATTCAGCGGTCGGCGAGACGAAACCGATCTTGCCGTGGTAAGGCTTGTCGGGGCGGCCGTCGGTGTAGATCTCCAGTTCGGTGCCGGGCACCGCCTGGTTCAGGCTGGTTTCGTTGACGTAGGCGCGCACCCACACCGGCCGGGTCAGCGACAGGGTGAAGACCGTGCCGCCGGCGCCGAGCATGGTGCCCGGCTCCACCGCGCGGGTCAGCACTGTGCCGGCGGAAGGGGAGACCAGCGTGGCATCTTGCAGGTTCAACTGCGCCTGCGCCAGCGCCGCCTCGCTCTGCGCCACGTCGGCCTTGGCCTGTTCGATTTCTTGCGGGCGGTTGCCGCTGCGGTATTGCGACAGCTTGTCCTTCGCCGCCTGCAGGTTGGCCTGCGCCTGATTGCGGGCGGTGCGCGCATCCTCCAGCGCGTCGGCGGAGGTGGCGTTTTTCGCCCACAGCCCCTGCTGGCGTTTCAGGAAGCTGTCGGCGTAGGCGAAGGCGGACTGGCGCTGCGCCATTTCCGACCGTACCTGGGCGATCTCTTCGCTGCGGTAGCCGGCCTGCAGCAGCGACAGTTTGGCGCGCGCGCTGCCGACGTTGGCTTCGGCCTGCTGCAGCGCGTTGCGGTAAGGGGCGTCGTCCAGCTTACCAAGCAGCTGGCCCGGCTGAACGGCATCGCCTTCATCCACCGTCAGCGACGCCAGGCGGCCGTCGACGCGAAAGCCGAGGTTTACCGTGCGGATGTCGACGTTGCCGTACAGCGTCAACGGCTTATCTTGCTGCTGTTGGTAATGCCATACCCCGTATGCGGCGGCCGCGATCAGCAAAATTAACAATACGATCAAGGCACTGCGTTTTTTGTTCATAACACTCCCTGCCTGAATTTACGCGCCATGACGTTGGCGCAGCCCGGTAACCAGAATCTCAATATGTTCGCTCAGCACGGCGCCGATCTGCGCCGCTTCGTCCTCGCCAATGGCTTGCCAGCCGGCCTGGCGGCGGATGGTTTCGCGCGCCACGCGGAACGACAGCACCTCGCCGATCAGCGCATGGGTATGCAACACGAGGCGGGTCGCCTGTTCGTCGATGCCGGTCGCGGCTGCCAGCAGGCGGCACAGCCGCGCGTGCATCGGCGCGATCACCTGGCTGTGGATCAGCGGGTAGGCCTCGGTCGGGGCGAGCTGTTCGCGCGACATGATTTTGCTCAGGTTCAGCGTGTGCGGCTGGGTCATCAGGTCGCTGAAAGCCAGCAGGCCACGCTGCAGCAAACGCAGCGCCGCGTCGGGTGAGCGCTGCGCGGCGGGCTGTTGCCAGAAGCGATCGACCTCGTCGGCCAGCGGGGCGAACGCCTGCTGGATGAAATCGGCGAGCGACTGCGCCACGGCCAGGTACAGCCCCTCTTTGGAGCTGAAGTAATAGGTGATGGCGGCGATATTCTGGCCGGCGCGCTGGGCGATGTCGCGGGTGGTGGCGCCCTGCAGGCCGCATTCGCCGAACAGTTCGGTCGCCGCGGCGAGCAGTTGCCGGCGCGTTTGCTCGCCGCGCGCTCGGCCGGCGGCCTGATGAGGGACGGAAGCTGGCATGGGTCACGCTCAAAGTTAATCAATCATATGATTAACTTTATGCCAGATTGCTTAAAACGCAACCGCTAATCACAATGAGTTATGTGATCGGCTTCAGACAATGCTGAATTTACGGCAGATTGTGCTCTGGGTGCGTAAAAGTGCTTTTTATTACGCGACTTCTGTTACAATCGCCGCCTGGTGCACTGCAGTTTGTGCCAATCCCTCGTGGTCATGCTTAATGCCCCGTCTGATCATCCTCCCAGGAAACTGCACCGAACACCGTTAGGTTAGGGGGGATCTGGAGTTTTTCTCTTTATGTCATTTGAAACCCTCGGCTTAAGTGCTGAAATTGTGCGCGCTGTTGAAGAACAGGGCTATCGCGAACCGACGCCAATTCAGCGTCAGGCTATCCCTGTCGTGCTGGAAGGTCGTGACCTGATGGCCAGCGCCCAGACCGGCACCGGTAAAACCGCCGGTTTTACCCTGCCGCTGTTGCAGCTGCTGAGCAAGCATGACCATCCGGTCAAGGGCCGTCGCCCGGTGCGCGCGCTGATCCTGACGCCAACCCGTGAGCTGGCGGCGCAGATCGGCGAAAACGTCGATGCCTACAGCAAACACCTGCGCCTGCGTTCGCTGGTGGTGTTTGGCGGCGTGAGCATCAACCCGCAGATGATGAAGCTGCGCGGCGGCGTCGATATCCTGGTGGCAACGCCGGGCCGTCTACTGGATCTGGAACATCAGAACGCGGTTGACCTGTCCAAAATCGAAATTCTGGTGCTGGACGAAGCGGACCGCATGCTGGACATGGGCTTTATCCACGACATCCGCCGCGTGCTGGCCAAGCTGCCGGCCAAGCGTCAGAACCTGCTGTTCTCCGCCACCTTCTCCGACGACATCAAGGCGCTGGCCAACAAGCTGCTGCACAACCCGGCTTCGGTAGAAGTGGCGCGCCGCAACACCGCGTCTGAGCAGATTGAACAGAGCGTGCATTTCGTCGACAAGAAGCGTAAGCGGGAACTGCTGTCGCAGATGATTGGCGAAGGCGACTGGAAACAGGTGCTGGTGTTTACCCGCACCAAGCACGGCGCCAACCACCTGGCGGAACAGCTGAACAAAGACGGCATCACCGCTGCGGCGATCCACGGCAACAAGAGCCAGGGCGCCCGTACCCGTGCGCTGGCCGACTTCAAAGACGGCCGCATCCGCGTGCTGGTGGCGACCGACATCGCGGCGCGCGGCCTGGATATCGACCAGCTGCCGCACGTGGTGAACTACGAGCTGCCTAACGTGCCGGAAGACTACGTACACCGTATCGGCCGTACCGGCCGCGCGGAGCGCACCGGCGAAGCTATCTCGCTGGTGTGCGTGGATGAGCACAAGCTGCTGCGCGACATCGAGCGTCTGCTGAAGCGTGAAATTCCACGTATCGCGTTGCCGGGCTACGAGCCGGATCCGACCATCAAGGCCGAGCCGATCATCAACGGCCGTCAGGGTGGCGGGCGCGGCAACGGCGGCGGTCAACGTTCCGGTAACGGCGGTGGTCAGCGCAGCGGCAACGCGAACGGTGGCCAACGTGAAAACCGCGGCAACGGTAACGCCCGCCCGCAGGGTGATGGCCAGCGCCGTTCCGGCGCGCCGGCTTCGCGTCGCCCACGCAGTCGCAAACCGGCTGAATAAGCCTGATTGCTCAAAGAGTAAGCCGCCGATACGGGCGGCTTTTTTTTTGCCTGGCGGAACGGCATTTTCGTACTAGGCTGGACGGTGGCTAACCCTACATTCCAGGAGACGGAGATGAAATTGAAGTGCGCAATTCTCGATGATTACCAGCAGGTGGCGCTCAAGATGGCGGACTGGTCGGCGCTGGCCGATCGGGTGGAGGTGTCCGCCATCAGCGCACACTTTACCGATGAGACGGAGCTGGCGGTGCATCTGCAGGAGTGCGACATTCTGGTCATCATGCGCGAGCGCACGCCGATGACCGCCTCGCTGCTGGCGCGGCTGCCGAAGCTGAAGCTGTTGATCACCTCCGGCATGCGCAACGCTTCTATCGATTTGGCCGCCGCCGCCGAGCGCGGCGTCGTGGTGTGCGGCACCAGCAGCGGGTCGGCGGCGCCGATGGAGCTGACCTGGGCGCTGCTGCTCGGGCTGGCGAAGCATATCGTGCCGGAAAGCGTCGGGCTGAAAAACAACGGCCCGTGGCAGCGGGATCTCGGCGTTACCCTGCAGGGGAAAACGCTGGGGTTGCTGGGGCTGGGCAAGATCGGCGGCCAGATGGCCCGGGTGGCGCAGGCGTACGGCATGCGGGTGTTGGCCTGGAGCCAGAACCTGACGGCGGAACGGGCGGCGCAGGAGGGGGCCCTACTGGCGCCGTCCAAACGGGCTTTGTTCGAGCAGAGCGATTTTGTCTCTATCCACCTGGTGCTGAGCGATCGCAGCCGCGGGTTGGTGGGGCGCGACGAATTGACGGCGATGAAGCCCACCGCTTACCTGATCAACACCTCGCGTGCGGCGATCGTCGATCGGGCGGCATTGGTGGACGTGCTGCAACAGCGGAAGATTGCCGGCGCCGGGCTGGATGTGTTCGAGACGGAGCCGTTGCCGGCCGACGATGCGTTTCGTCAGCTGCCCAACGTGCTGGCGACGCCGCATGTGGGTTACGTGGCGGACGACAACTACCGCGCCTACTTCACCGAGGCGGTCGAGGACATTGCGGCGTTCCTCGCCGGCCAACCGATCCGCCGGCTGGGCTGACGGCGCTTTTAATGCCCGCAGAGGCTTGTCTGGCGCGGGCATTCACCCGTATCATTGCGGGTCTTTTTTTAGCTGGGATTGGTCATGCGCGTATTATTGGCTCCGATGGAGGGCGTTCTCGATTCTTTGGTGCGTGAGTTGCTCACCGACGTGAACGACTACGATCTGTGCATCACCGAATTTTTGCGCGTGGTCGATCAGCTGCTGCCGGCCAAATCGTTCTACCGGCTGTGCCCGGAGCTGCGCCACGCCAGCCGTACGCCGTCGGGCACGCTGGTGCGCGTGCAGCTGCTGGGGCAGTACCCGCAGTGGCTGGCGGAGAACGCCGCGCGCGCGGTGGAATTGGGCTCTTACGGGGTCGATCTCAACTGCGGCTGCCCGTCCAAGCTGGTAAATGGCAGCGGCGGCGGGGCGACGCTGCTCAAAGATCCGGAGTTGATCTACCAGGGCGCCAAAGCGATGCGCGCGGCGGTGCCGGCCCATCTGCCGGTCACGGTGAAGGTGCGCCTGGGCTGGGACTCCTCCAGCCGCAGTTTTGAAATCGCCGATGCGGTGCAGCAGGCGGGCGCCAGCGAGCTGACGGTGCATGGCCGCACCAAAGAGGACGGCTACAAGGCGGATCGCATCAACTGGGCGGCGATCGGCGAGATCCGCCAACGGCTGAGCATCCCGGTGATCGCCAACGGCGAGATCTGGGATTACCAGAGCGCGCAGGATTGCCTGCAGGCGACCGGCTGCGACGCCATCATGCTGGGGCGCGGCGCGCTCAACGTGCCGAACCTGAGCCGGGTGGTGAAGTACAACGAACCGCGCATGCCCTGGCCGCAGGTGGTTGAGCTGCTGCAAAAATACGTCCATCTTGAAAAGCAGGGCGACACCGGCCTGTATCATGTGGCGCGTATCAAACAGTGGCTGGGCTATTTGCGCAAAGAATATGACGAAGCCACCGAACTGTTTAGCGAAATACGCGCGCTGACGACGTCAGGGGATATTGCGCGCGTCATCTGCCGTAGCTAAAAATAAACCCGCACGCGGCGGGTTTATTTTAAATCGGTATTATCAGGCGGCTTTGTCGAGACGGTTAAATTCTATCTCGATATCCTGAATGATTTTTTCCAGCCCTTCCAGGCAGGCGCCCTGTTTATTCAATAGGTCGTTAATGGCTTCGGCGAACGCCTTATTTTTGCATTCCCCCTGATCGAAGGCCAGCCAGTGTGCGGAGAGCGTCTCGGTATTCGCCTGCGCATAGTGGCGCATTTCCTTCAGCTGGGAAGCGACGTTGCGTAAATTATCCAGCTGCGCCTGTGCGTTTGCATTGTTGCTCATGAATTTCTCCTTGAGTTGGCCGTTAAATAATTTCGACTACGGGATTAAGCTTACCCCATCTAAATAAAAATATCACCCTTGGCGGCCCAGGTGGTTATTTTTTAATGAATGCGGATATATTTATTTTCTCGGTTGAACAAGGACTTGGGGTGAATTGTAAAAATAGATAAATACGTTTTTTTGACGGTTATTTCCGGCCATTCCATGCGGAATGGCCGTTATTCTAACGCTTAAGAGTGATGCTTATTATGCCGCGTCCGCCAGCATAAACATGCCGTAGGGGTGAATTTCCAGATAATACTGTTCGCCGACGTTGGGCTGCAGGCGAGTGGCGTTAACCTGCAGCAAAATCTGCTGCCCATGCCACGCCACCGTCACTTCATACTGCGGCCCCATGTAGGCGACATGCTGGATCACGCAGCGCTGGCTTTCCTCGCCGTGCTCGCTCAGCGTGATCGCTTCCGGCCGCACGCCCACCGTGCCGGCGCCTTCGGTGGCAAAGTGCGCGGGGCGCGGCAGGCGATAGCCGCTGATATCGACATAGTCCGCGCTGAAGCTGGCCGGGAACAGGTTGGCGTCCCCCATAAAGCTCGCCATAAAGCGCGACGCCGGCTGCCGATAGAGATCCTGCGGCGAACCCATCTGCATGATATGCCCTTTGTTCATCACCAGCACGGTGTCTGAGACCGCGAAAGCCTCACTCTGATCGTGGGTAACATACAGCGATGTGATATCAAACTGCTTTTGCAGCTCGCGGATTTTTTCGCGCATGCTGCGGCGCAGGTTGGCGTCGAGGTTGCTCAACGGCTCGTCGAACAGCAGCACTTTCGGCTTGAGGATCAGCGCGCGCGCCAGCGCCACGCGCTGTTGCTGGCCGCCGGAGATCTGATCGACATAGCGATCGCCGAACCCCGCCAGGTCCACCATCGCCAGCGCTTCCTGCACGCGCGCTTTCACTTCGGCGCGCGGGATGCCGAGCATCTTCAGCCCATAGCCGACGTTTTCCCCCAGCGACATGTGCGGGAACAGGGCATAAGACTGAAACACCATGCAGATGTCACGTTGCTGAATGGAACGATGGGTAACGTCTTCGCCATCAATGAATATCTGCCCGTCGCTCGGCTTTTCCAGCCCGGCGACCAGGCGCAAAATGGTGGTCTTGCCGCAGCCGGAAGGGCCGAGCAGCGTCACCATTTGCCCTCGTGGGATAGTGAGCGTGATGTTATCGATCACCGTGTTGCTGCCGAACCGTTTGGAGACGTTGCGCAGTTCAACGAAATTTTTCTGGCTCATCATGGGCTCCATTACGCCTGGTTTTTGGCTTTTGAACGGGAGATGCGTGCCTCGCCGATCAGCCAGTCAAAGAGGAAAATAATCGCCAGCATCACCACGATCAGAATGGAACCGTAGGCGATCGCCACCCCGTATTCGCCGTCTTCCACGCGGTTGAGGATGTAGGCGGTGGCCACCCGGGTATCGGGGGTGACCAGGAAGACGATGGCGCTGACGGTGGTGATGGCGCGCACGAAGCTGTAGATCAGCGCCGACAGGATCGCCGGGCGCAGCAGCGGCAGCAGGATGTGCGTGATGGTGCGCAGCGAGCCGGCGCGCAGGCTGAGCGAGGCTTCGTCCAGCGATTTGTCTATCTGGCCCAGCCCGGCGATCCCGGCGCGAATGCCCACCGGCACGTTGCGCATCACCATCGAGATAATCACGATGGCGGCCGTCCCGGTGAGGTACACCGGCGCGCTGTTGAAGGCGAGAATGTAAGAGACGCCCGCCACAGTGCCCGGCACCGCAAAGCACAGCATGGTGGTGAACTCGATGGTCTTTTTGCCCCTGAACTGCTGGCGCACCACGATCCAGGCGATCAGCAGGCCGAAGGCGGCGGTGATCGGCGCGGCGATCCCGGCGTACAGCAGCGTGTCGAGCAGCGAAGGCCACGCGCCGTCACTCATGCCCTGGCCGAACAGCTTGATGAAGTTATCCAGCGTCAGCGTGTAATCCACCCCCCAGTTGACGGTGAAACTGCCGTAGAAAATGCTGCCGTAAAGCAGGGCGTTAAAGGCGATCCACACCGCCAGCAACGCGATCACGCCCCACACCAGCGTGACCGGCAGCGGCTGTACGTCGCCGCGGTAGGATTTGCCGGATACGGTGACGTAGGAACGCTTGCCGATCCACAGGTACTGGATGCAGAACACCAACAGCGAGAACAGCAGCAGGAAGGCGCCGAGGGTGCTGGCGGCCTGATAGTCGAGCTGCGAGCCGGTGATGTAGAAATAGATTTGCGTCGCCAGCACGTCGAAGTTGCCGCCGAGCACCAGCGGGTTGCTGAAGTCGGCCAGCGATTGCACCACCACGATCAGAAACGCGTTGGCCAGCGCCGGTTTCAGCAGCGGCACGAACACGCCGTTAAAGGTTTGCCAACGGCTGGCGCGCAGGGTGTAGGAGGCCTCTTCCAGCGAAGGATGGATGGTCTTGATCGCGCCGTCGAGGATCATGAACGCCATCGGGGTGAATGCCAGCACCTGCGCCAGCCAGATACCGGTAAAGCCGTAAAGCCAGTTGGTGTTGGTCAGGCCGAACCAGGCCACCATCCACTCGGTGACGTAGCCGGAGCGCCCCATCATCAGCGTGACGCCCAGGCCGACGACGAACGGCGGCGTGACGATGGGCAGGATGGAGAAGATGCGGCCGATAATGGCACTGCGCTTGGCGATGCGGGTGGTGTAAATCGCCAGCACCAGGCCGAAGAAGGTGCAGCCGGCGCCCACCGCGATCGACAGGGCGATGGAGTTGAGGATCACCTGAACGATATGCGCCTGCGACAGCACGTTCATAAACGCCAACGGCGCGAATGCCCCCGCCTGGTCGGTGAACATCGGAATGAAAATCGCGATGCTCGGCCAGACGATGAAGACGCCGATCAGCGCCACGATGGTGACCAGCGCACCGATAACGAAACGGTCGCCGCCCAGCCATTCGAGGCGGGTCAGCGCCAGCGTCATGATGGCGCCCAGCGCGGTCAATTGCACCAGGGTGGCGTAGCCTAAGCCGCGTCCCGCCACCGTGGCGCTGACGACGATAAAAGCCATGCACAGCAGCGCCCAGCCGGCATCGAACGCGTGGCGCCGCCGCCGTTCACCGCCCGCCGGGGCGTAAGGGCGAAGCAGCAGCAGGCTCGGCAACAGGCACCATAGCCAGCTGACATTGCGGTTTGACCAGCCGTAGGCCGCGAGGATCTCATCGCCGGTGGACTCCAGCAGGCCGTAATCCAGGCTCCAGCTCGGCAGCAGGGCGAACGCCAGCCAGCCAAGCAAGACCCAAAGGAATATCGCATCTCGTTTTTTCACGAGATGGAGTGCATGTGTATGTGACATAAGTTTCCCGGAGTTCAGGCCGGGTAAGGCGTGAGGCTTACCCGGCAACAGGCGCAGAATGCGGGTTTATTTACCCATCTTGACTTCGCTGACCCATTTATTGATCAGCGCCTTGCGGACCTCGGTCGAGCCGTACTTGTCCATGTCGTAGTTGATCAGCTTCAGGTCGTCGAGCTTCAGCGAGTTCGGCGAGGTAGCGGCGGTGGTGTTGGTCAGGATCTGATAGGACTTGCCTTTCTGCCATGCCAGTTCCTGCGCCTCTTTCGACAGCACCCAATCCACGAACAGCTTGGCGTTATCGAGGTTGCGCGCGCCCTTGAGGATGCTGACACCGCCGATTTCGTAGCCGGTGCCTTCACAAGGCGAGATCAGCTCAAGCGGTGCGCCCTGTTCTTTTTCGAGCGAGTAGTCATGCAGGAAGCCGATGCCGATCGCCGTTTCACCGCGGGCGGCGTTGCGCGCCGGGGCAATGCCGGACTTGGTGTACTGCGAGACGTTGGCGTTCAGCTGCTTGAGGTAATCGAACGCCTGATCGTCCCCCCACAGCTGGGCAAAGGTCGCCAGCGCGGTGTAGGCGGTGCCGGAGCTCTGCGGATCGGCGATTTGAATCTCGCCTTTGTATTCCGGTTTGGTCAGGTCTTTCCAGCACTTGGGCACCGGCAGGTTTTTCTCTTTCAGGCGCTGGGTATTGACGCCGAAGCCGAGAATGCCGACGTAGACCGCCGAGGAGTAGTTGCCTTTCAGCTTCGCCGGGTCGCGGAATTGTTGCATCACCTGGTCGAGGTTCGGCGATGTGTAGGGCTGCAGCAGCCCCATTTCACCGGCCTGGGATTGCGGATCGAGCGTGCCGCCGTACCAGACGTCCGCCTGCGGGTTTTTCTTCTCGGCGTCCACTTTCGCCAGCGTGCTGCCGGAGCCGTTGCGGATGAACGAGGTTTTCACGTCATATTTCTCGCCGAAGGCTTTGGTCTCCGCTTCGCACATTTCATTGGTGGCGCTGCAGTAAACCACCAGGCGGCCCTTGGCGTGCGCGGAGCCGCTCAGCGTGGCCAGCGCGATGCCGGAAGCTATCAGGGTCGTGACCCACATTTTTTTCATTGTTTTATCCTTCTCTCGGTAGAGGTGGTGACGCTCGCCATCAGCAGCGGCATCAGCAATAAACCCATAAGAACGGCGGCGATCGACAGCAAACTGAACATGCCTGACCAGCCGTAGCCTTCGATGACCTGCGACAGCGGCCAGCCCGCCAGCGCTGCCCCCAGGTAGGCGAACAGGCCGAGAAAACCGGTGATGGAGCCCGCTGCGCCTTTGTGCCCGCATTCCACGGCGGCGAGGCCAATCAGCATCTGCGGGCCGAAGACAAAAAAGCCCACCGTAAAGAAACAGCCCGCCAGCAGCGCGTAGTGATGCACCGGCGCCAGCCACAGCGCGGCGACGGAAACCATCAGCCCGAGCGTGAACAGCAAAATCATCGGCGCGCGCTGCCCACCGAACAGCACATCCGAGCCCCAGCCGGCGAACAGCGCGCCGAGCAGGCCGCCTATCTCGAACAGCATCACCGTCGCGTTGGCGCTGAGCAGGTTGGCGCCGTGGCTTTCCGTCAGCCAGAGATTGCCCCAGTCGTTCAACGCGATGCGGATCAGGTAGACCAGCACGTAAGAGACACCGAGCAGCCAGATCATCGGGTTCTTCAGCATCGTGGTGCGCAACATCTGCCACAGCCCCATCGGCGGGCTTTGCTGTTCCTGGCGCAGCTCCAGCGGATCGTGGCGCCACTGGCCGACCGACGGCAGGCCTTCTTCCTGCGGCGTGCCTGTCAGTTGCCGCGTGAGCCAGAGGCCCAACACCATGCTGACGGCGCCCGGGATCAGCATCGCCGCCTGCCAGCCCCAGCGCTGGGCGGCGAAGGCGCTGATCAGCGGCACGATCGCGCCGCCGAGGTTGATCGACATATTCCAGCAGCCCCACCAGAAGCCACGCTCGTTGCGCGAATACCAGTGGGTCAGCAGCCGCGCGCAGGGCGGCCAGCCCCAGCCCTGAAAGAAGCCGTTCAGCGCCCAGACCGCCAGCAGCAGCGTCAGCGATTCGCCGAAGGCAAACGCCACGTTCAGCAAGCCGGTGGCGAACAGGCCGATCCCCATAAACCTGCGCTGCCCGTGGCCGTCGTGCCACAGCCCGGCGGCGAATTTCGACAGGCCGTAGCTCAGGTAAAACAGCGAGCCGAGCAGGCCGATGTCCCCTTTATCCAGCCCCAAATCCGTTTGCAGCGCCGGCAGCACGTAATTCACGCTTTTGCGCGTCAGGTAAAAGGCGGCGTACCCGATGACCATGTACAGCAGCAGTCGCGGGCGCAGCGCGCGGTAACGATGATCGATTTCAGATGCCGAGCGTGCCTGCATAGCCGCCTCCCTGGTGGTGACTATAAGAAGGTGAAAGGGAAAGGGGATGAGAGAAAGTCCGGAGTGGCTAAGACTTTTTCCTAGTTAGTCGGCGATTTGTTGCAAATTTGTGGGCAGGTTAACAATTACCCGCGTACCGCACTGCGTTTCCAGCGTCAGCTCGCCGCCCAGCGCGCTGACCCGCTCGCGCATTCCCTGAATGCCGAGGCCGGGCACCTTGTCCGCGCGGATGCCGATGCCGTTGTCCCGCACCTCGAGGTGCAAAAGCGCGC
Organism: Serratia sp. Nf2; assembly: GCF_003028435.1. NCBI lineage: Bacteria > Pseudomonadati > Pseudomonadota > Gammaproteobacteria > Enterobacterales > Yersiniaceae > Serratia > Serratia sp. Nf2. The sequence goes on from NZ_PYTW01000006.1 coordinate 18,783, forward strand.
CTTGCTGATACAAAACGATGGCGACCTCGCTGGCCTCGGCGTGTTTGCACACGTTGTTGAGCAGCTCTTGCAGCAGGCGGTAGAGGGTGAAGCGCACCGTTTCGCCGGCGGGCGTGTCGCTCAGCCGGTAATCGAAACGGCAGTGGATGCCCCGTTCGGCAAAGGCGAATTCGCTCAGCAGATGGTGAAGCGCCTCTTTGAACGCCAGCTCGTCCAGCGCGGGCGGGCGAAGCTGGCGCAGCAGCTGGCGCGTGGAGTGATGAATGCGCCGGGCGAGCTCGCCTATCTGGTGCGCCGCGGCCTGGGTTTGCGCCGGATCGCGCGCCCGTTTGACCAGCTGCGACTGGATTTGAATCGCGGTGATGTTCTGGCCGATTTCATCGTGCAGCTCGCGCGCCAGGTTTTTCCGCGTGTCTTCTTCGGTGTGGATCAGTTTTTCGGTCAGCGCCCGCCGCGCCGCCAGCTCTTCTTCCAGGCGACGCTGATAGTGGTGCAGGTTTTGCGCCAGGTGCTGCTGGCGGCTGATGGCGATGCCCAGGCCGATGCCGAGCAGCGCCTGCGTCGCCAGAAAGATTTCCAGCTCGACCAGATTGCCGAACCCCACGCCGACCTGCCGGGCGAGGGTGATCATCATGCTGCCGAGCAGGCCGGATAGCACGCCGCCCTGCCAGCCGAACTTCCACGCCATCACCACGTTCGGCAGAAACACCACGATCAGCAGCAGGCGTTCGATTTCCGGCGACAGCACCATCTGCGTGCCGATGCCGATAACGAAAAACAGGCTGCACCAGATGATTAAGGATGCGCGCAGCGGCGGGTTGGGGGTGTCCAGGCCCAGCAGGTGGTAACGGTGCTGCTGGCGCAGAAATTCAAAGATCAGGTAGACGAACGGGGTCAGCAAGACGCCGCCGGTAAACGACGCCAGGCCAAGCAGCATCGCCGGGCTTGGCACAAACGGCGAAAGCAGGGCGGTGTTGAGCAGTGAGGCGGCGGTCACCGCAGCCAGCAGCAGCGTCAGCCGCTGCCAGTAGAGCGGAAAACGGCGCCAGAATCGCTGCGCGAGCGCGGCCGGGAGCAGGGTGATGAACGGCGCGGCCAGCAGGCTGTAGCCGCTCATCAGGCGTTCGCCGTGCAGCCAGAACAGCAGCAGCACCGGCGGTATTATCAGAGCGGGCCAATAGCGGCGCACCAGCAAGATCAGCAGCGCGAGATAGACGCCGTGCGGCAGAAACAGCGCCGCCTGGTTGCCGTTGCGGGTCAGATAGAAACCGAGCGTCCACAGCATCAGCCAGCCGCTGCCCCAGGCCAACAGGATAAACAGCGAGATAATCCAGGGCCGGAAACGGGGTGACATCAATGCCCCGCCAGCAGCTGATGATCGAGGGCGAAATGCACCAGCTCGATGGTGCTGTTGCACTGCAGCTTGCCCAGGACGTTGGCGCGATGCACGTGCACCGTTTTATGGCTGAGATCGAGCTTGAAAGCGATCTCCTTTACGCTGTCGCCTTTGACCAGCAGATCGAAGATTTCACGCTCGCGCGGGGTCAGCACTTCCAGCGCCGTGGCCGGCTGCTCGCCGCCGCGCAGCGCCCGCAGCGCGTCGGCGCACAGGTAATGGCCGCCCATATCGACGGAACGCACCGCCTGCACCAGCTCTTCCGGCCCGCAGCGTTTGGTCAGATAGCCGCTGGCGCCGGCGTCCAGTGCGCTCTGCACGAAGGTGGGGGAATCATAGATGCTGAGGATAATCGCGCGGAACTGCGGCTTCTGCGCCCGCAGGCGCTTCAACAGGCTCAGGCCGTTTTCATCCGGCATGGCGATGTCCATCACCGCGACGCTGACGTCGTCGCGCAGCAATGCCGGCCAGGCCGCCGCCGCGCTGCTGTATTGCCCCACCACGTCGAGATCGTCCTCGAGGTTGAGCAATTGCGCAAAGCCGGAGCGCACCACCACATGGTCATCCACCAGTATCACACGGATCATTTTTCGCACTCTGTTGCCGAATCATGACCCTATGATGCCTGCCGGCGCGGTGCTGGCAATCAGCCAAGCGCGGTTATGCAATCGGTGTAACAGAATCGTAATAAAAGGGCGCCGCTGTGCGTAATGCTAGTCACTTAAGCCTGACTGGCATTTTTTTATCCAGTCTCTGTACGTGGCGTGCAGGATGAATTGCCGTAAATGCCCAGAATTTCTCTGTTACTACAATGAACGGCAATTGGAGGGGCCGAAGGCGCGGCCCCTCCACCCGCGCCTTCGCTTAACACCATCTGTCCGCTGTGCGGATACCCTCGCCGCGTCTGCATTGTCGGGCGGGTCGGCTGCGACAAACGTCCCTGTTAGTCTCGCCTCAACCGGCCTTCCCTGGCCGGTTGCCCCTGACAACGCTGTCTTGCTCGGCAGCCAGTGATGCGCGCCAAAGGTCAACACCTGAGCTGGCGGCTACCGGGCAACCCGTCCTTTATGAGGTTATGGCAGAGAAGTTGGAGATGAACGCAGGGTTGGACGCCCTTGAAGACGCCGAACGCAGGCATAGCGCATTAGGAGAAACCGCCATGGACGGCGGTTTCAGGTGAGACAGGCAGGGACGCCTGTCGCAACCGGCCTCAATGTGGTATGGCGGAGGGAGGGGAGTTGGCAAAGCCAACCGTCTGATAGGGCAAAGGCGCGGGTTGCCAGGGGCCGCGCCTTCGGCCCCTGGCTCGGTCGAGGCGTATGAGCCTCATGGCGCATCTCACCTTTATCGACCGAAAACTGCACAAATACGTTCAGAAAAACGCTAACTGACCAGCATTACGCCGCCGGCGCCGTCAACGATCCAAATCGATGGCGAAATGCTGCCACAGCGCGGCGCGCCGTTCCTCTTCCGAATGCAGCGTCGTTTCGTGGCGCTGGTGATCTTCGGTCACGATCAGCTTCATGTCACTGAGGGTCACCCGGCCGTGCTCCGTCGGCCGTGAACACACCAGGCGCTGGGTGAAATGCGACTGCGGCGAGGTGCTGTGGAAGCGGCACATCTCGTCGAACTCGTGCAGCTCGCGCGGTTGGGCGGTAAAGCGATACAGGGTTTTGGCATGCGAGCGTTGGTCGCCGTTGCGGCGCTCCAGCAGGTAATACTCGCCTTCCTGCTCCAGGTGGAAGGTGCCGCTGGCCTGCGGTTGCGGCTCGACGGCGACGATCTTCAGCGGCGTCAGGAAGGAGTCGCCGAAACCGACGTCCACCAGCCAGGCCAGGCCTGCCAGATCCACCCGCAGCGCCAGATGGTCGTAGGGCGGGCCGAAATGGCCGTCGCGCGCGCGGATCTCGCCGGAGATGAAGCTCACCTTGAAACCGATCTCCCGCAGCAACAGGGCGAACAGCGTGTTCAGCTCATAACAGAAACCGCCGCGGTTGCGCTCGACCACCTTGCTGAACAGCGCCTCCGGCGCCAGCTGAATGCCCTGATGATAAATAATGCTCAGGTTCTCGAACGGGACGCTCAGCATGTGGCGATGGTGCAGCTGTTGCAACGTGGGGAGGTCAGGGCGGGCGGCGCCGGTAAAGCCGATATGCTGCAGGTAGCGTTGGGTATCCACAGGGAGTCTCGCATGAGAAAAAGTAGGCATAAAATAGCGGGCTTTGCGGCTTTTGTGAGCGCATTACGTGCTGCGCTGTTGCTGCTGCCGCAAACTGTCACTGGCCGGCGCTAGCCTGTTCCCCTGAGTTCAACGTTGCAGGAGAATGGCTATGCAAGATTTCAAACATCGGGTGGCGCTGGTGACCGGCGCTTCCACCGGCATCGGCGAAGCGATCGCCGCCGAGCTGTTTCGGCGCGGCGCCACGGTGGTGATGACCGGCCGCCACGAAGCGCCTCTCGTCGCAGCCGCCGCGCGGCTCGATCCCGAGGGCCGACGGGTGATGACGTTGCGGATGGACGTGCGTGATGCGCCGTCGGTGCAGCAGGGCATTGAAGAGACGGTGCGGCGCTGCGGCGCGCTGCATCTACTGGTCAACAACGCCGGGATCACCGGCCCGCACGAGGTGGACATCGATCGGTACGCGGTCGAAGACTGGCATGAGGTGATCGCCACCTGCCTGAGCGGCACGTTTTTCGGCATGAAGTATGGCCTGCCGGCGATCGTCGCCGGCGGCGGCGGGGCGGTGGTGAACCTCTCTTCCGCCAACGGCGTGGTGGGCATTGCCGGGATTGCGCCTTATACCGCCGTCAAGCATGGCGTGTTGGGCCTGACGCGCTCGGCGGCGCTGGAATTCGCCACGCGCGGCGTGCGCGTCAACGCCGTCGGGCCGGGCTATGTGGATACGCCGGCGATGGGGGCGCTGCCGGCGTCGGCGCGGGCGCAGATGGCCGCTTCGCACCCGATGGGGAGAATGGCGACGCGGGAAGAGGTGGCGAAAACGGTGGCTTTCCTGCTCTCGGACGACAGCAGTTTCACCACCGGCGCGTTTTACAGCATCGACGGCGGTTATACCGCGCGTTAATGGAAAACAGGCCCCTACGGGGCCCGTTCGGTTACCAGGATTTACGTGGGTTGCGGGAGACGATGTCGATCTTTTGACACAACAGTTGGGTGATGTCCACCGAGGTGGGCTGAGCGGCGCTGCCGATAAAGTTTTTCAGCACGATGGCGATGCGGGCGTAATTGACATAGCCCTCAGGCAACGGCAAATATTCCGACGAGTTAAGCGCAGTGATGCGATCCGAGGTCATCGTTGCCGACGCGGCCGGCGTTACCGTGCCGGTGCGCCCCCACTGGCAAGCTTTTTCCAGTAGGGTAGTGACGCCGGCATCGCCGTTCAGGACATACTTGCCTTGGTAAGTGCCGATGGTGACATCAAGGCTGTTCTGGCCTTTCAGGTTTGCCAGCGTGGCGCGCCACAGCACCAGATCGTTTTTCGCGATTGGGAAGTAGATCTCGACGCGTTTGTCTGTTGTCGTCGCCGTTTTGGTGGTAGCGGTCAGCACGCCGTTTTGCAGCGTCACCGCCAGATCGGCGGTCTCCGTTTGCGAGAGGCGTGCGCCGCCGAAGGCATAGACGTTATTCAATGCCAGCGCGCCGCTTTCTTTCCAGCTCGGCTCCGGCAGATGGTTGACGCCATCGCCCAGATAGAGCAGGCGCCACATGTTGATGTAGCCGGGCGCGACGATCTTTTTCATCTCAATATGGTTGTTGGACCAGCCTTTTTTAATGTCGGCGTTCACCAGATCGAAACCGTCGATATAACATTTTCCGCTCAGATCGCTGGACTTATCGAAGAAGAAATACTCGACGTATTGGTAGGGCACGTTGCTGCCGGCATCGGTGTTGTTGGTCATCACGCTGTGCCATTGGCTGTCTTTGATTTTTACCGTACCGCCGTTGTTGCTGGTAAAGACCGGCCGGTAGTTGCGGCAATTGGCGTTGCCCCATTCGAAGTGGCAATTTTTGAAGTCCAGCGTGCCGCCCTTAAGGTCGAACAAACCATAGTCGGTATTGGCCAACTGTTCGGTTTCATTGCTAAAGCCGCTGTAGTCGAACGAACAATCGCGGAAGGCCAGGGCATGTACCCCCTGATAATAGTTTCTGCTGTCGCCGAACAGGCATTTGTAGAAGACGATTTTTTCGCCGGCGTTGGCGGTGGTTTCAGACCAGATCGGCCAGAAGCAGCCCCGTACCATGATGCTGTGCCAACTCTGGATATAGGCGTTATTGCCAAAGACGATACCTTTATACAGGTTGGTCAGCCAGACGTTTTGCACCAGCAACTGACAGGCCGGCAAGCCGTGCATGTTAGAAGCATCGCTGTAGACGCACAGGCCGCGCAGGTTGGCCGCCGCGCCAGGGGCACCCACGATGCGCAGGTTATAAATCGCCGGCGCCCCCAGCGAATATTGTACGCGTACGCACTCGATGTTGGTGGCGCCGCTGAAGTCCAGAATAGTGCCCTTAAAATCGACGGAATTTTTCCATAGCTTCAGGTTGGCGGTGGTTTTACAAGGGCGAACGCCGCCGGGACCAACCAGGGTAATCCCCGCCGGGGTCGTTGGGATAGGCAACTGCCACCACTCTTCGCCTTTGACCTGCAAGAAGTTGCACGCGCGGGTAATGGTCAGCGAGTAATCCAGCTCATCGCCCGGCAGGTGCCACCAATCGATGCTGTAATCGCCGTCATTGATGATGCGCTTCCAGCGGCGGTTTTGCGCGTCGACGAGCAGGGTAACGCCGTTGTCCTGGCTGGTGGTATCCGCATCGTCTCGGGTAAATACGCCGTGATGGTAGCGGTTTTCGAGCATCACCGCGGTTTCGCTACCGGCATAGCTGCGCAGGTTGGCGTAATCATTTAATGAAATCATGGAATAGCTCTCGTTTTGGACAATAAGAGGCCGGTGCAATATGGCGATTGCAGGGGCGGCGGCATAGGGAAATGGCATTGTGGCCGAAGGGCGAATCGGTTCGCGATCCCGGTCGGCAGAGATAAATTAACAGGCTGAGGTGAGAGGCTTAAGCGTTCAGGGTTGTGCCTGACGCCAGCAAACATCGCCGCCGGGGTTCAGGCTTGGTCTGTAGATGCGAGGGTTTGCAACCAGGCCAGAAACGCCGCTGCGCCAGGTTTTTCCAGCGTGCGCGGCGGGTAAACCACGTAGTAGGGTTTGCTGAGCGGCAGCGCCGGTTCGGCCAGGGTGACCAGCTGGCTTTCCGCCAGTTCACGGGCGATCAGCCGCCGCTGGCCGAGCAGCACCCCGCGCCCTTGCACGGCGGCGTCGATGGCCAGCGAAGTCAGGTTATAGGTCAGCCCGCGCCGCGCCGGCGGCATTTGATCGGCGGCGGTGAACCACTCGTGCCAGCCCGGCAGAAACTGGCTCTCTTTGCCCCAGTCGACGTGGATCAGCGGGAGCTGCGTCCAGTCGCCGCGATCGCGCAGCGCCGGGCTGCACACCGGCTGCACCCGATCCTGAAACAGCCGCACCTTTTGCAGCAGCGGATAATCCTGATCGCCGAAGCACAGGGCGAAGTCTGCCGCCGAATGGACGAAATCGACCGCTGCATGAGTGGCGTGCAGCCGCAGATCGCCGTCGGGGCACTGCGCCAACCAGTCGCCCAGCGCCGGGTTCAGCCACTTGGAGGCCAACGCCGGCAGGGCGAATACCGTCAGCGCCTGTTTGCCGCGCTGGCGCTCGACGTGCTGCTGCGCCACGCGCAGCGTTTCGAACGCCTCCTGCACGTAGGCCAGGTAGTCCGCGCCCTGTTCGGTCAGCGTGACGCCGCTTTTGGCGCGGATGAACAGCGTGATCCCCAGGTGTTGCTCCAGCTGGCGGATCTGCTGGCTGACGGCGGCGGCGGTCAGCGCCAGCGTATCCGCCGCGCGGGCCAGGCTGCCGGTGCGGGCGGCGGTTTCGAACGCCAGAATGGCGCTCAGCTTGGGCAAGCGCGCGCGGGACGGTGAGTGCATGGGCAGGGCTATCGCTAAGAATTGGTTAGCTTATCCATAACGTATTTTTGTTATGGCGGCAATGCGCCATTCGCTACAGTGAGAGGCATCCGGCTATCGCACACGAGGGGAACGTCATGCCGCAACTTGCCGATATTATCGATCTGTCCGCCCATCCCATCGACGACGCCGCGTTCCGCGCCCGTTGCCGGCAAACGCTGGAGCGCGCCGGCGCGCTGGTGCTGCCGGGATTTCTGCGCGCCGCCGCGCTGGCGACGGTAAGGCTGGAAGGCGCCGAACAGCACCGCGCGGCGTTTTACGCCACCAGCCAACACAACGTGTATCTGCGGCCGCAGGACGACGCGCTGCCGGCCGATCACGCGCGCAACCGGCTGGTGGTGTCGTCCAAGGGCTGCATTACCGACGAAGATATTCCGCCGCAGTCGCCGCTGCGCGCGCTGTACGACGCCCCGGCGTTTCGCGCGTTTCTCTGCGCGGTGTTGGATGAGGCGCAGCTGTATCCCTACGCCGATCGGCTGTCGTCGATCAACCTGCATTACGCCCACACCGGCCAGGAGCTGGGCTGGCATTTTGACAACTCCTCGTTCGCCATCACGCTGCTGATCCAGAAACCGGCGGCGGGTGGGCGTTTCGAGTACGTGGAGAACCTGCGCGACGCCGATCGCGGCGAGATGAACTATGCCGGGGTCACGCAGGTGCTGGACGGCGAGCGGGCGGTCAAACGGCTGGCGATGGAGGAGGGGGATTTGGTGCTGTTTCGCGGGCGCAACGCCATGCACCGGGTGACGCCGACCGAAGGCGACACTACGCGCATGCTGGTGGTGCTGGCCTACAATGCGCAGCCGGACGTGATGCTGTCGGAAAGCGCCAGAATGACGTTCTACGGCCGGTTATAGCGGATAAAAAAACCGCCCCGGAGGGCGGTTTGTCGATTCAGTGCGGGTTCTGCTCTTCGTGAGCCTGCTGCTCCAGCTTCACTTCCTGCGCGCGCTTGCGCAGGCCGAACCAGCCCAGCGTCAGCAGCACCGCCAGCACCGGAATGGTGGCGATGGTCCAGGTGCCGTTCGGGTAGTCGAACGCCATCATCACCACCACGATCAGCAGGAATGCCAGCGTCAGCCAGGAGGTGAACGGCGCGCCCGGCATTTTGAACGAGACCGGCTGCGCGCGGCCTTCGCGCACGGCTTTGCGCAGGCGCATCTGGCAAACGATGATAAACGCCCAGGAGGCGATGATGCCCAGCGAAGCGATGTTCAGCACGATCTCGAACACCTGCGACGGCACCAGGTAGTTGAGCACCACGCCGATCACGTAGATGCCGCAGGTGACCAGGATGCCGGCGTAAGGCACCTGCTGGCTGCTCATTTTGGCCATCAGCTTCGGCGCGGAGCCGCCCATCGCCAGCGAACGCAGGATACGGCCGGTAGAGTAGAGGCCGGAGTTAAGGCTGGACAGCGCGGCGGTCAATACCACGATGTTCATGATGGTGCCGATGTAAGGCACGCCCAGTTTGCTGAAGAAGGTGACGAACGGGCTTTGGCCGGCCTGATAGGCATTCCACGGCAGCAGCAGCACCAACAGCACCACGGAGCCGACGTAGAACAGGCCGATACGCCAGATCACGCTGTTGATTGCTTTGGGCATCATTTTGGCCGGATCTTTACACTCGCCGGCGGCGGTGCCGATCAGCTCGATGCCGGCGAAGGCGAAGATCACCCCTTGCACCAATACCAGCGCCGGCAGCAGGCCGTGCGGGAACATGCCGCCGTTTTCGGTGATCAGGTGCATGCCGGTGGTGTGGCCGGCGACCGGCGTGCCGGTGCCGAGGAAGACGACGCCGACAATCAGGAACAGCGCGATGGCGACCACCTTGATCAGCGCGAACCAGAACTCCATCTCGGCGAACCATTTCACGCCGATCATGTTCATGGTGGCGACGATGCCGAGCGCACCGAGGGCGAACAGCCACTGCGGCACGTCGGCAAAGGTGCCCCAGTAGTGCATGTACAGCGCCACCGCGGTGATATCGACGATGCCGGTCATCGCCCAGTTGAGGAAATACATCCAGCCGGCGACGTAAGAGGCTTTCTCACCGAGAAACTCGCGGGCGTAGGAAACGAAGCTGCCGCTGGAAGGGCGATGCAGCACCAGTTCGCCCAGCGCACGCAGGATGAAGAAAGAGAAGATCCCGCACACCAGATAGACCAGCGCCAGCGCCGGCCCGGCCAACTCGAGACGGCCGCCGGTACCTAGGAACAAGCCGGTGCCGATCGAACCGCCGATGGCGATCATTTGGATCTGCCGGTTGCCCATGCTTTTGTGATAACCGGATTCATGAGAGTCTAGCCAGCGTCTTCTGGCGGCGTGTTTATCGTCCGCCGACTTTTTTTGTGAGTGCATTATCCGTCCTGTTTACCTGTCTATGATGAACTCCGCCCTGAGCTACAGGGCAAACGATTGCCATCAGCAATCGTAATGAGAATGAGGTCGTGGCATCATTCCGCTGTTTATTGTGTATACAGCCGCCGTTAAATAACGGCGTGGCATGCTACCGTTTCCCGATAAAGGTGGCAAAAAAACCTGCGTACAAAGCGTGAACAATTGTGTGTATTTTTTAAACTGAAAACAAAAGCGCATATTATTCAGTAAGATGAGTCTCATTATCAACACGGAAATATCGAACGATAAAAGTGATTGAAATCACAGAATAATAATTACCGTGCAAATTAAAGGGATTTGGAAGTTATTTTGCGTGAGGGGGAAGGCGGGCGGAAAATAAAGCGATGGCGCCTGCGCAGTAATTAGCGTGCGCAGGCGAATCGGACGCGGGGGCTTTTTAGGCGGATTCACCGGCCGGCAGAGCCGAAGCCGGCAGGCCGAACAGCTTGTCGAACGCCCAGTTAAACAGGAAGGTGTAGCAAGGGATGATGACGATCAGCGCCATGTCCAGCAGCAGCGCCTGCCACAGCGTGATGCCCATCCACCAGGCGATCAGCGGGATCAGATACACCACCAGCGTCAGCTGAAAGCCCACGGCGTGCAAAATGCGGCGCTTGAGGGTGCGGGTGCGCGACGCCTGGCGGCTTTCCCACCACTCGAATAAATAGTTGTAAATAAAGTTCCAGCTTACCGCGATGGTGGTGATCACCACCGCCAGCGGCCCGGTGCTGCTTGGCGCATGGCCCGACAGCAGCGCCAGCCCCAGCGCCGAGATCGCCATGCCGATGATTTCATAAGCGGTGACATACACCAGTTTGCGTTTGACGCCTTGCATTGTTTTCTCCCGATCTGTTTTTAGTTGCCTCTGTGGCGACGGCGGCTAAGATAACGTCAATCACATTGATAGAAAAAGTCAGGAGCTGTCAGTTTTACTGACAGGTTGAACGATGAATTTTTCCAGCGACAATATCGAACTGTTTCTGGCGGTGCTCGATCGCGGTTCGTTTTCCGCCGCCGCCCGCGCGCTGCGGCGCGTGCCGTCCGCCGTCAGCATGGGCATCGCCAACATGGAGGCGGAGCTCGGTTTCGCGCTGTTCGATCGCTCGCACCGCGAACCGACGCCGACCGCGCTGGCGCTGGCCCTGGCGCCGCACGCCCGCCTGATCGCCGGGCAGCTCAAGCAGCTGCAGGTGCACGCCATCGAACTTTCCCAGGGGCTGGAAAGCACGCTTTCGATCGGCGTGGCGTCGGACATCAACGGTGCCGGCCTACTGGCGGCGGTGAAAACGCTGTCGCAGCGTTATCCGCTGCTGAACATCGAAGTGCTCAGCGCGCCGCAGGACGACGTGCTGCACATGCTGCATCAGGAGCGCATCGGCGTCTGTCTGGCGTTCGGCGGGCTCAACATCAACAGCACGGAGCAGTTCCACTTCGTGGGCGCGGAGTCGCTGGTGGCGATGGTATCGCCGCAGCATCCGGCGCTGGAGGGCGCGGCGGGCGAGCTGTTTCTCGAGGATTTGATCAACGTGCGGCAGATCATGGTGGCCAGCCGCGATCTGCCGATCGGCGATCTGCGCCCCCAGGTGGCGGAGGCCTACTGGCGCACCGACAGCCTGCCGATGGCGCTGAACATGGTGGAAGCGGGCCTGGGGTGGGGCAATTTCCCGCTGTCGCTGGCCGAGCCGCTGCTGGCGCAGGGGCGGCTGGTGCGGCTGAAATTCAAAAACACCAAGAACGAGCTGCGCTTGCCGATGCATCTGATCTGGCTGAAGAGCCGCCCGCTGGACAAGGCGGCGCGCGAGCTGATCGAGCTGATGCGCGCGGCGCCACAGGAAAGTTGACGCCAGGCGCGCTGGCTTATTCCGCGTGGCGTTTGCGCCACCAGAAGCGCACCAGCAGGATGGCGGCGATCGCCAGTGCGACAAACAGCAGGCTGGAAAGTTTTTTATTGAAGCCGGTAAAGAAGCTTTCGATCGCCTGGCCACCAAAATAGCCGAGCATGACGAAGATCGTCGCCCACAGAATGGCGCCGAGGATGTTGAGCGGCACAAAGCGCGACGGCGGCAGGCGGCTGGCGCCGATCAGCACCGGGCCGATGATGCGGAAGCCGTACATAAAGCGCACCCCGATAACGAACAGCATCGGGTGGCGAGCGATCAGCCTTCTGGCGCGCGCGATGCGCTTTTCCTGCCCTTTGAGCCGCGAGATGACCCGGCCCTCGAACCGGCGGCCGGTGAAGTACAGCAGCTGATCCCCCAACGTGCCGCCGAGCGCCACCACCGCGATCACCCACGGCCAGTGCAGCAGCCCTTCGTGGGCGGCGATCCCGCCCAGCAGCGTGATGGTTTCTCCCTCAGCCAGGCAGCCGATAAACAACGCCCAGTAGCCGTAGTCCGTAATGTAGTGGGCCAAATCGGTCATTCCTTACTCCTTATGTGACTGACGCATAAGGGCAAGTATACGCCCGATCGCTAGCCTTGGGCGATCTGGGCCACCAACGCTCTGCGCCGCGCCAGGCTGTCCGCCATTTGTGCCTGTACCTTGGCGTAAATGTGCGGCGGGGCCAGTTCCGGCGTGCCGCCCGTGAACGGCGGGGCCGGGGCGTATTCCAGATAAAGCTGGATCGTCTGGGCGGTGTCTTCGCCGTGCAGTTCGGCGATCAGCGCCAGCGCAAAGTCGATGCCGGCGGTGACGCCGCCGCCGCTGATCACGTTGCCGTCGCGCTCTACGCGAGCCGCGCTGGGGATGGCGCCGAACAGCTTCAGGCTGTCGCGCATCGACCAGTGGCAGGCGGCGCGTTTGCCCGGCAGCAAGCCGGCGGCGGCCAGGATCAGCGAACCGGTGCACACCGAAGTCAGGTAGCGTGCATCGGCGCCCAACCGCCGGATTTGCCGCATGAACGCTTCATCCTGCAGCGCCTGGGTGCAGCCGCTGCCGCCCGGCACGCACAGCACGTCGCAGCGCGCGATCTCCGGCAGCGGGCGCAGCTGGGTGAAGTGCAAGCCTTCCGATTCGACATCCGCGCCGTCTACCGAAGCGACGATGATTTCCGCGCCCGGCATGTGGCGCAGAAACTGCAGCGGGCCGGTGAAGTCGAGCTGGGTGACGCCTTGATAGATGGGAAATACAATCACGAGTGGTTCAGACATGACATTCGCCTCATTTTTATCGTTGGACCTGGGCCATAATAGCCGCCCTGTTTTTGGCTGATATGACAGATAACCCTCAAAAAGCGCCATCATGAAAACGATCGGTTTTGTGGTTTTCCCCGGTTTCAACCTGCTGGACTTTGCCGGCCCGCTGGCGGCGTTCGATAACGTCAGCCAGTTTACCGATCCGCCGGCCTACCGCTGCGTGGCGATCTCGCCGCAGGGTGGGATGGTCGCCAGCTCGGCCGGGGTGGAGATCGCCACGCAGCCGTGCGGCGATGAGCGTTTCGATACGCTGGTGGTGGCCGGCGGCAGCGGCAATGTGATGGCGGCCCAGTCGCCGGCGCTGGTGGCGTTTCTGACCACCCACAGCCGGCGAGCGCGGCGCATCGCCAGCGTGTGCACCGGCGCGTTTATTCTGGCGGCCTGTGGTTTGCTGGACGGTAAACGCGCCACCACCCACTGGTATCACGCGGCGCGGCTGCAGCAGAGTTATCCGCGCATCCGCGTCGACAGCAACCGTATCTTCATTCGCGACGGCGATATCTGGACCTCGGCCGGCATCAGCGCCGGCATCGATCTGGCGTTGGCGCTGATCGAGGACGATCTGGGCGCCACGATGGCGGCGGCCGTGGCGCGGCAGCTGGTGGTCTATCACCGGCGCCCCGGCGGGCAGTCGCAGTACTCGCTTTTGCTGGCGCTGAACCCGTCGTCGGATCGCATGCGCGCCGCGCTGTCGTACGCGCGCGAGCACTTGCACCTGCCGCTGTCGGTGGCGGATCTGGCCGACGCCGCCTGCCTGAGCGAGCGCCAGTTCGGTCGGCTGTTCCGCGCCGAAACCGGGCAGACGCCGGCCAAGGTGATTGAACAGCTGCGGGTGGAGGCGGCCAGGGTGCGCATCGAAGAGAGCGCCGAGCCGCTGGAGGCGATCGCCCGCTCGGTGGGATTCAGCGATCCGGAGCGCATGAGGCGGGCGTTTATCCGGGTATTTGGCCTGTCGCCACAGGCGATCCGCCGGCTCGGCCGCGCGGGATAACTTTTTAGCCACGCCTGACGGCGGGGCACACCAGAGGAGCAACGGATGTATCAGGATTTCGAGAGCGAATTGAACTGGGCGATGCGCCATATGCCGCGCACCCGGGCGGCGGTGGCGGCGTTGCCGGACCTGCACGGGGTACGGCTGGCGTGCAATATGCACCTGGATCTGAAAATGGCGCCGCTGGTGGCCGGCCTGCTGGACAAGGGCGCGGCGATCTTTCTGACCACCTGCAATCCCACTACGGTGCAGAACGACGTGGTGGCCTGGCTGGAACGACGGGGCGCGCAGGCCTATGCCTGGCGTGACATGAACGCGGGCGAATGGTCGGAATCTTTCGATCGCGCGCTGGCCTGGCAGCCGACTCACCTGTGCGAAATGGGGGCGGATCTGACCACCCGTTTGCACCAATCGCCGAGCGGCCCGCAGATCGTCGCCGGGCTGGAGGCCACCGGATCGGGCATCAACCGTTTGAACGGCGTGGCGCCGCGCTACCCGATCTTCAACTGGGACGATCTGCCGGTGAAAGAGGGGCTGCACAATCGGCATATGGTTGGGCTGACCGCCTGGCACACCTTCTTCCAGACCACCCATTTGACGCTGCACGAAAAGCGCGTGCTGGTGATTGGCTACGGCCTGGTCGGGCAGGGGACGGCGGCGGCGGCCAGGGCTTACGGCGGCCAGGTGATGGTGGCAGAAATCGATCCGGCGCGCGCGCTGCAGGCGCGTTATGACGGCTGGCAGGTGGTGGATCTGGCGAGCGCCGTCGCGCAGGCGGACGTGATCGCCACCGCGACCGGCGCGAAAAACGTGCTCTCGGCGCAGCATTTGCAGCAGGCGCAGGACGGCGTGTTTATCCTCAACGTCGGCCACGTGGCGGAAGAGATCGACGTCGGCTTCCTGCAAGGCCTGCCGCACCACGAGCCGATGCCTTATGTGAACGCTTACCAACTCAATGAGAAGACGGTCTATTTGCTGGCCAACGGTTCGATGTTCAACCTGACCGCCGGCTACGGCGACAGCCTCAACGCCTTCGACGTGACGCTGGCGGTGATGGCGGCCGGCATCGGCCATATCGTCGGCGCGGGGGCGCGGCAAACGCCGGGGTTGTACCTGCTGCCGCAGTCGGCCTGGCAGCCGGCGCTGTAACTTTTTCTACGCGGGCGTTCATCCCAGAGCGCCCGCGGGCTGCGTCGTTTTTCGGCCGACAGAATTTGTCACAAATCCGCCATACAATCCCAGTGCCAAGCGCTGAACCCTCACATATAATTCGCTGAGTTCAAGCCCCCATTTCAGAGTAATGCCTGTGAAAATACGTGTTTTGGTTCTGACCCTGCTCGCTTTGCAGGCGGGCGCAGGCTTTGCGCCGCGCGCGCTGGCCAGTGACAACGCCGCCGCCCTGCACGCCACCCAGCCGGAGCTGGCCTCCGGCAGCGCGATGGTTGTCGATATGCAAACCCATAAGGTGATGTACGCGCGCAACCCGGATGAGGTGGTGCCGATCGCCTCGATCACCAAGCTGATGACCGCCATGGTCACGCTGGACGCGCACCTGCCGCTCGACGAGATGCTGGCGGTGGATATCCACCAGACGCCGGAGATGAAAGGGGTGTATTCGCGGGTGCGGCTGAACAGCGAAATCAGCCGTAAGGATATGCTGCTGCTGGCGCTGATGTCGTCGGAAAACCGCGCCGCCGCCAGCCTGGCGCACCACTATCCGGGGGGCTACAACGCCTTTATCAAAGCGATGAACGCCAAGGCCAAGGCGCTGGGCATGACCAATACCCATTATGTGGAACCGACCGGGCTCTCTATTCATAACGTGTCGACGGCGCGCGATCTGACCAAGCTGCTGATCGCCACCAAACAATACCCGTTGATTGGCCAGCTCAGCACCACCACCGAGCGCATGGCCAGCTTCAAAGATCCGAACTATACGCTGCCGTTCCGCAACACCAACCATCTGGTGTATAACCCGAAATGGAATATCCAGCTGACCAAAACCGGCTTCACCAACCAGGCGGGCCACTGCCTGGCGATGCGTACGGTAATCGGTAACCGCTCGGTGTCGCTGGTGGTGCTGGACGCCTTCGGCAAATATACCCACTTCGCCGACGCCAACCGGCTGCGCAGCTGGATCGAAACCGGCAAGGTTACGCCGATTCCGGCCGCCGCCCGCGACTATCGTCGCCAAAAAGACGCCAGCCTGGCGAAAAACGCCACCGAATGACCCGCCTGGCGGCCTGCTCGTTTGCAGCAGGCCGCTATCGGCCCTCGGGCCGCCTGATGACAAATCCCCGCTCGCGATCGCCGTCGAAACCCGCTTTGAGATAAAGCTGGTGCGCGCCGGTGCGTTGCTGCCCCGACAGCAGCATCACCTTGTAACAGCCCTTGCGCCAGGCCAGCTGCAGCGCGTATTCGATCATTGCGAGCGCCACGCCGTGGCCGCGATAGGGCTCCGCCGTCACCACGTGCTCGATGACGCCGAACGGCCGCGCCTGATGCGCCAGCCCCGGGATCAGCGCCAGCATGCAGGTGGCGATCGGTTGTTCCTCGTCCGCCGCCACCACCAGACGGATAGCCGGATCGTCCAGCAGGCGCTGCAGGGTGCGGCGCGCGTCGTCGGTGCGCAGCGGCGCGTCCTGCGGGCGCAGCTCGCGATACAGAGCCAATAGGCCGTTGAGATCGTCCGGCTGCGCCAGGCGATGAATGATGCTCATGGTTGCTCCTTTCCGCCGCTTCAACGGTAATCCGCTATCCTCCATTAATACCACAACGATTGCCGGAGAGGATGTTATGAGTCAGGTTTCGACCTTTGTCATGTTCCAGGGGGAGGCGCAGCAGGCGATCGACCTCTACAGCCAGGTGTTTGCGCGTTTTCGGCTCATGCAGGTGCAGCATTACGACCCGACGCCGGACGGCCGGCGGCTGATCAAGCATGCCGCCATCGATTTCGACCGGCAGAACCTGGTGTTTATCGACAGCCCGATCAGCCATGATTTCAGCTTCACCCCGGCGGTATCGCTGTTCATCAATCTGCCTAACGAAGAGGCGCTGGAGCAGGCTTTCCACCGCCTGGCGGAGGGCGGCAAGGTGCTGATGCCGCTCGACGACTACGGCTTCAGCGCTCGCTTCGGCTGGCTCAGCGATCGCTTTGGGCTTTCCTGGCAGCTCAATGTGCCGGCGGGGGATCTGCCCTGACGCTAAGGGGGCGCGTGCAAAAGGCATGGCAGTTCCTGCTGTCGTTTCATATGCTTATCACCGGGGCAGCGGCTCTGCCGTGGGGAATACCGACAACATCAGGGAAAGGTGCGATTTGATTGATTTTGACCGCTATGTTGAGCAAGCGAGGTCTTACGGTGAGTGGCCGGGGGCACAGGTGGGCACGTCGTCCGGCAGCGTTGAGGGATTGAGCTACCGCCTGTATCGGCAAACTGCCGAGAGCGAAGAGGTGATCCTGGTTTATCACGGCGGCGGGGTTAACAGCGCCGCCGGGTATGACATTCTTGCGCGCCAGTTGGCCGCCGAGCCAACGTTCGCGGTGTGCCTGGTCGATATTCGCGGGCATGGCGACTCCTCGGGAGAGCGGGGGACGGTTGAGCGGCCTGAGCGTATTTGGCGCGATGTCGATGTCATGCTGGCGGAAATGCGCCTGCGTTTTCCGTTGGCGCGCAGACACCTGCTTGGCCATTCCAGCGGCGCCGGAATGTTGCTCAACTACTTGACCCGCTATCCTTGCGAACAGCAGGCGGACAGCCTGATCCTGCTGGCGCCCGAGCTGGGGCCATTTTCCGGGATGGCCCGCGATCTGCCGGCGGCGGCCCGTTTCGCCCAGGTGCGCCAATGGCCTTTTGTGGCCAATGCGCTGAGCGGCGGGCGGTGGTTTGGGCAATCCCGGGCGGTCAGCCTGAATTTTCCCCCGGCCGTGCTGGCCGCCGCACCCGATTTTGTCTGCCAATACAGCGTTAATATGGCTAACGCCTTGACGCCACGCACGCCGGCAAAGCAACTGGCGGCGCTGCGATTGCCGACTTTGTTGCTGGCGGCGGCGCAAGACGAGCTGTTCAGCGCGCAATCGCTGCAGCGTTTCGTCGAACAGCATGGCAGCGTGCATGTTGCCTTTGGCTTGCTTGAGAGCAGTACGCATTTATCGTGCGTCTTTGCGGCCCACGGTCATGTCCTGCGCTACCTCTCGCGCGTATTCGCTATCGCGTCTGATGGAAACGTCCCTACGTAGCTGTTTGTTTTTTAATCACTTCTTCTCCGTCAGTAACTGGACGGAGGAGTGGTGATTAAGATCACGAAATTAGTTAATAAATCTTTATGAATTTGATTGCAAGGTGTTAACATCCTGCCGCTTTCATTAGGCTTGCTAATGATATTCTTATTGTCAAGGAATGCTCAGGATGGATTACCAAAACGTCTTTCAATTGACGGATCAGGAAAGAAACGAGTTATTTTCGGCATTAGATAAAATTGCTTACGATCCGGCCGGCGGTGATGCGTATATTCACGCCATACGATCGGCCATGATTACCCACTTACCCCACAGATTAAGCGCCGCATTAAGCCAGCAAAAGGCGTCAATCAAACCACGGCCTTATCTTATTTTAAAAAATGTGCCGGTGGATAAAGAAGTGTTCTTTTCCCCTTGCCCGAACCAATACACGCCTTCGGCCAAATCCGGTAATATCAGCGAAAACCTGTTGGTGGGTATTTCTTCGTTAATCGGCGAGCCCTATTCGATGTATTTCGAGGGGAAGGAACTGATTAATAATCTGATCCCCAAACGCGAAGCCAAAAAAGAATATACCGGTCTGGGGTTCGATGTTGAACTGGATTTCCATATTGAAAATGCAGCGCTGAAACACCTGGAGCAGTTCAACGTCTCGCCAATGGGCCTGCTGCTGGCCGGCGTGCGCCGCGATCCGCACAGCCCGATGACGCGCATCTCCGATTCGCGTCTGGCGATCGCTCAACTGAGCCGCGAGGACGTCGAAACGCTGGCCAGCCCGCTGTACAGCATCAAGCTGCCCTACCGTTGGCGCCAGTCCACCCAGGCCGGGCGCGAAGAAACCGCGCTGGTGCCTTTGATTTCGCAAAATCACGTATTGCCGGATGTGAGCGCCGTCTTTTATCCCGGCATGATTGCGGCCAGCACGCCACGAGCGGAAGCCGCGCTGGAGCGTTTCTACGGGTTGGTGAAAGAAAACGCCATCGGCATCGATATTTGCCCGGGCGATTTGGTGTATATCGATAACCGCTTTGCGCTGCATTCGCGCGATAAATTCACGCCTTCTTTCGATGAAAGAGATACGCCGTTGCGCTGGGTGCAACGCGTCTTCATCTCGGCAAGTTTGTGGAATCACCGCAACCTCAATCAGGTTGAAGAGCGCATTTTCTCGATTTAAGGTTATTATTCATGCTGAACGTTTTTCTTTCTATATTGCCGATTTTTTTGTTAATCGTGCTGGGTTATTGTTCGAAACTCTATGTTAAAGACGTCGCCGTATTTTGGGGCTTCTCAGACAAATTTGTTTATTACCTGTTTTTTCCGGCGCTGTTGATATTGGATATCAGCGAGGCGGATTTTAGCGGCGCGGACAGCTTTTATCCCGTTGTGGCGACCATTGTTTCCACGCTGGCCATCGCGTTGATTATTTTCGTTGGCAAACTGTTCTTCAATACGTCGGCCGATCTGTTTACCTCCATTTTTCAGGGCGGAGTCAGATACAACTCTTATGTATTCATCGCGCTGTCGCAATCGCTGTTCGGCAGCGAGGGGGTGGCGCTGTCCGGTTTCTTCGTGGCGTACATGATCATTCTGACCAACATCATGAGCGTGTTGGTGATGAACCACTACGGCACCGGCAGCAAGAAAAGCCTGAGCGGTGCGCTGCTGGCGCTGACGAAAAACCCGCTGATCATCGGCGCGCTATTCGGGGTGCTGATGAACCTGTGCAACCTGCACATCACCGGCGCGCTTAAACAGCTGTTCGTTTATCTCTCCAACGCCGCCACGCCGCTGAGCCTGATGTCGGTCGGCGCAGGGTTGATCGTCAGCATGCATATCCGCAAGCTGGTTTCCATCTCTTATGCGACCGTGCTGAAACTGGTGGCCATGCCGCTGATTACCATTGCGCTGGTGCACTATTTCGGCGCCACCGGCGTGCCGGCCAGCATCGCCATTCTCTACTCCGCCGTGCCTTGCGCCGGCAACGCCTATATTCTGGCGCGGCAAATGGGGGGCGATCATGAAGCGATGGCCTCCATCATCACCTGGACGACGCTGCTGTCGGTGATTACCGTGACGTTCATCCTGGGCAGCGTAGCGCTCTAACGCCGGCGCCGGGCGGCATTCGCCCGCCCGGCATTTTCCGCGATCCTCCCATATCCTTTCATGACGCTTTACCGCTATGCTAAATATAGAATGGCCCGTGAACATGAAAAGGATGAATCATTTTGGCAGGAAGTAGCTTACTTACCCTTATCGACGACATCGCCTCGTTGTTGGACGACGTCTCGTTAATGAGCAAGATGGCGGCGAAAAAAACCGCCGGGGTGCTGGGGGACGATCTGGCGCTCAACGCGCAGCAGGTCACCGGCGTTAAAGCCGACCGCGAGCTGCCGGTGGTGTGGAACGTCGCCAAAGGCTCGTTGATCAACAAGGCAATCCTGGTGCCGCTGGCGCTGCTGATCAGCGCTTTTGCACCCTGGGCGATTACGCCGCTGCTGATGGTGGGCGGCGCCTACCTGTGCTACGAAGGGTTCGAAAAGGTGTTTCACAGCCTGAGCCACGGCAAGGCGGCACAGGAAGAAAAATCGGACGGTCCCGGCGCCAATGAGGATGCCGCGGCCTATGAGAAACGTAAGGTGAAAGGCGCAATACGCACCGACTTCGTGCTCTCCGCCGAGATTATCGCCATCACCTTGGGCACGGTCGCTGGCGCCACCTTCAGCCAGCAGGTGATCGTCTTGTGCGGCATCGCCGTCGTGATGACGCTTGGCGTGTACGGCATCGTCGCCGGCATCGTCCGGCTGGACGATCTGGGGCTGTATCTGAGCCGTAAAAGCAGCGCGGTGGCACGCTCCCTCGGCAGCGGCATCGTGCGTGCCGCGCCTTATCTGATGAAGACGCTGTCGATCGTCGGCACCATTGCCATGTTTATGGTCGGTGGCGGCATCCTGACCCACGGCCTGCCGCCGGTGCATCATCTGTTCGAAGACTGGGCTTCGTACACCACCGTGGTGCCGACGTTTGGCCATCTTTTGCAGGGAGTGGTTCCGGCTCTGCTGAACGTGGCGTTCGGGCTGGTGGCCGGCGGCGTGGTGCTGGCGGTGGTGTCGGCGCTGGGGGCGGTGCGCGCGCGTTTCAAGGCATGATGAAAAGTCTCGCCCCGAGAGGGGCGGGACGTATGAGACGGATTAAAAGATCAGTTTGAGAACGCCGGTAATCGTCAACAAACCCACGATAAAGATGATGGCGACAATCCACAGAATAATTTTCATTTACTTCTCCCTTACCGGTTAAATGTGGCGCACGATTGGCGCTAACTCAATGAAATCACTCTTCACTATAGACGCTAACTTCCTATCGTGCGTCGCCATGCATTCAGGGATGCCGATTGTCGCCCGCGCCCAGCGCGCGCTGCATGATGTGGGTGTCGCGCCATTCCCCCAGTTTGAACCCCACGGCCTTTAACGTCCCTACGCTGGTAAAGCCGAGCGACTGGTGCAGCGCCAGCGAACCGCGGTTGGCGGCGGAATCGCCGACGATCGCCAGCATCTGGCGCCAGGGGCCTTGCTCGCAGCGGGCGATCAGCGCGCTCAGCAGCGCCTTGCCGACGCCTTTGCCCTGTTGCCCCTCGGCGATATATACCGAGTCTTCCACGGTAAAACGATAGGCCGGCCGGGGGCGATACGGCGTGGCATAGCAGTAACCCACAATACGGCCTTCGCTTTTCGCCACCAGCCAGGGCAGCCCGGCTTCTTGCACCTTGCTCCGCCGCAGTTGCATTTCCGCCAGGGCCGGCGGCTGTTCTTCAAACGAGGCGGCACCGTACAGCACGTGGTGGGTGTAAATGCGCAGCACGGCGGCCATATCGTCCGGCGTGGCATCGAGGAGGCTGAGTACGGGAGCGGAGAGCGTCATGGTAATGCCTGTTTACCTTGGAAATCAGCGGATAAGCGCCATTATGCGCGCCGCTTGCCGCCGGGGTAAATCGGGTTTTCTTATGGTGAGATAAGAAAAGGCGATGGTGAGCGGGAAGGGGCTCTTTGGGGAGAGCCCCTGTGGCGCTGTGCCCGGAATTACCAGCCTTTTACCGCGCCGCCGTTGAAGATTTTCTCGGCGGCTTTGGCCACTTCGTCAGACTCATAGGCCTTGATGAAGTTCTGCACGTTCGGCGCGTCCTTGTTGTCTTCGCGGGTAACGATGATGTTGGTGTACGGCGAGTCCTTATCTTCGATGAAGATGCCGTCTTTGGTCGGCGTCAGACCGGTCTGGTTGATGTAGGTGGTGCTGATGACGGCGACGGTGACTTTCGGATCGTCCAGCACGTGCGGCAGTTGGGCGCCTTCCAGCTCCATGATTTGGTAATGGTGCGGGTTGGCACTGATGTCCAGGGCGGTAGGCAACAACCCCTTGCCTTGCTTCAGCGTAATCAATCCGGTTTTTTCCAGCAGCAGCAGGGCGCGCCCCAGGTTGGTCGGATCGAGCGGGATGGCGATCACCGCGCCGTCCGGCAGCTCTTTGAGCGATTTTATCTTTTTCGAGTAGCCGGCCATCGGGAAGACAAAGGTATTGCCGACCGCCACCAGCTTATAGCCGTGATCTTTATTTTGTTGTTCGAGGAACGGGCGGTGCTGGAACACGTTGGCGTCCAGTTCGCCTTTGTCGGTGGCGTCGTTCGGCAGCAGTGAACCGCTAAAGCCGACCAGCTCGACGTCCAGCCCGTATTTCTCTTTCGCCACCTGTCTGGCGACTTCCGCCACGTCCTGTTCCGCGCCGTTGATGACGCCGACCTTGATATGATTCTGATCGGTTTTTTGATCGCAGCCCTGAAGCGCCAATACGGCGGCGAAGGCCGCCGCCAGAGGGGTGATACGCCAGCGTAAGGTCATCGAAGTCTCCCTGAAAAGAACAATAAAATCAGTTGTTTTTTGTCCTTACAGCTAAGCCTGAACCGCCGATGAAGTCAAACGCTCGTTCAGCATAAACGGCTATAGCTTATAGCCGTTATGCGGCGGGGGATTATCGGCTGAGCGAACGCAGCACCACGATGCCCGGCGTAGCCATCACGTAATCCATAAAGGGCGAATCGACCACCTGCATGTTGGCCTTGCGCGAAGAGGCGTTGCGCAGCACCGGACCGTTGTCGGTCATCACGAAGATGCCGGTGTGGGTCACATCCAGCCCGTCCAGGTTGGTGTAAATACCGATGTAATCGCCGGTGTGCAGCTGGGCCAGCACCTTGTCGTCGACGTTGTCGCTGGGGATATAGGTCACGCTGCGTTGTACGTTGGGCAAACCGGGCAGGTAGCTGCTGCCGTCCGCCTTGCGGTTGAGGGTTTTCACGAGGGTGACGGCGTGCGGGCTGAGCTGCGCGGTGATGTCTTCGGCCACCTGGTGCGGCCGCTGCGCCCAGTCGGTGAAGAAGTGTTTGCGCTGCGGGAAGGCGATTTTGCCGTCGACGTAGCGAATGTCTACCAGACGCTGTACGAACTCGCCCTCGCTGCGAGCGGTGCTGAGCGCTTCCACATAATCGATGTAGGTGAAGCAATCTAGCCCGCGGAAGTCGATCACCAACTTCTCGGGCGTGCTCTGCGAGCCGATCAGGCGGTTGGCGAGATAGGGCGTGCCGAGAAACTCGCGCGAAATCAAATCGACGGTGCGGCCATGCGGCTGTGCGGCGGGCCAACCGGCGCGCAGCGCGAGGATCTCACGCAGCTTGCTGCGGGTGCTGGCGTCCATCTCCGGCTGCGCGCCCGACGGCGAAACGGTGACGTCGGTCGGCGGCGTCGCGGGGGAGACGGCGGCAGGGCGCTCGGCGCATCCGCTCATGGCGATAGCTAACATCAGTAAAACAACCTTGTTCTGGTTCATACGGCCCTCCCTGGGTGTCGCTGGCTTATCAGAGTCAGTGATAACAGTTCTCATCCGATGGTAGGGGTTAAAAAGTAAACATAGCCTCAATAGCGGCCGATAAATCAGTAACCGATTTCGCTATTGAACGGCAAATACCAGAACAGCGCGATTTCGTGATCGGCGCTCTCCGGCTCGGCGCGGTACAGCAAACGGTCGATGCCGCCGAGAATAAACCCGTAATGCTGGTAGCAGCGACAGGCGGCCAGATTGTTGTTCTGCGTTTCGAGCATCATACCCGAGGTTTCCTGCTGCCGCGCCCACTGTTTGGCGCAGTCCAGCAGCGCCCCGGCGATGCCCTGACGGCGCGCGTGAGCGCTGACGGCGATCTCGTCAATCAGGGTATAACCGTTCCAGTTTTTGCTCAGCGTGATGTGGCCAACGGCGTCGTCCTGGCGATACGCCAGGAAGGTCGCGCTGTCTTCGTTGGCGAACGGCGCCAGGGGATACTGCTTGCGAAACGGCGCCACCGGGTGGGTTGGCCAGCTGTCGACCGGCGTGTCGAACTGCGGCAGGGCGTAACAGCGGATGGTAAAGCCGAAATCGCCGCGCGTCAGGTAATCATCGGGCAGCGCCTCAATGGCTGCGATGCGGATGGCCGGGGTCATTACGGCAGCTCCCGCAGCAGGCGCGCCGGGTTGCCGGCATAAATCCCCTTGCGGGTGATGTCGCGGGTTACGACCGCCCCGGCGCCGATCACCGCGTCGCTGCAGATCTCCACCGCCAGGATCGTGGCGCCGGAGCCGATGGATACCCGATCGCCGACGCGTGTGCGCCCCCAACTGGCCGGATCGGCATTGGGTGCGCCGTCTTTGAACAGATCGTTGGCAAAGGTGACGCCGTGGCCGACAAAGCACGCTTCGCCGAGGGTGACGTATTCGCAGATAAAGCTGTGCGACTGAATTTTACTGCGCGCGCCGATGCTGACGTGGCGCTGGATCTCCACGAACGGGCCGACGAAGACATCGTCGCCGAGCCGGCAGCCGTACAGATTGCAGGGCTCGACAACGGTGACGTTGCGCCCGGCGTCGACGTCGACGATCCCCGCCTGGCGGGTGGTGATAACGGATGACATGGCCTTCCTCGCAGCCTGGTTTTTATGGTGGGAGTATAAGACAAAGCGCCGCGGCGTTGCGCTTTCCGCACGTTTTTTCGCCGAAAGACTATAATTAGTACAGGGGAGAGAGCCCCGTGGCCGCAATCCTCGCACGGGTAGCAGTCCGTCGGAGGTGTGAAATTCGTTCGCCGATCGCGGCCTACGGCGAGATAGGAGGTGTCTCATGGTCAGTCATGTTTGGGGACTTCTGGCGCATCCCAGCGCCGAGTTCGAACAGATCAAAAGCGAGAATGAAAGCGTCTCGCACCTATACACCCATCACGTGTTGCTCTTGGCAGCCATCCCGGTGGTCTGCGCCTTTATCGGCACCACCCAGTTGGGCTGGCTCTCCGGCGAGGGACATGCCATCAGGCTCGACATGTTTACCGCGCTTTATACCGCCGTGGCGTTTTACCTGCTGATGCTGGCGGGTGTAGCGGCCATGGGGAAAGTCATTCACTGGATGGCGCGGCGTTATGAATCGCGCCCCAGCCTGCACCGCTGCATGGTGTTCGCCGGCTACGTGGCGACCCCGATGTTCCTCAGCGGGATTGTGGCGCTCTATCCGGTCGTCTGGCTGTGTCTGTTTGTCGGCATTATCGGCCTGTGCTATTCGGGCTATCTGCTGAATCTGGGGATCCCGCACTTCCTGAATATCGACAGTAAGGAAGGGTTCATCTTCTCCAGCTCGACCTTCGCTATCGGTATCCTGTTGCTCGAGCTGCTGCTTGGGGTGACGGTGCTGCTGTGGGGGTACGGTTCCTGGTTGTTCTGAGTTAACGGCTGTTGTTATCGCCCCCGCGCCGGTGGAACGGCGCGGGGGCTTTTGCTTTTATACGCGGCGGAAAACCAACATCACGCCGAGCACGATGCCCGCCATGCCCAGCAGGCTCAGCGCCGCCAGCGCGTGGCCGAGCAGCAGGTAGTCCAGCAGGGCGGTCACCGCCGGGATCAGATAGAACAGACTGGTGACCTGCACCAGGTTGCCGCGCTGGATCAGGCGATACAGTAAGAAGGTCGCCAGCACCGAGATCACCACCGCCATCCACAGCAGCGGCAGCACGAACGCCGGCCGCCATTCGACCCGCAGCGGCTCAAACGGCAGCGCCAGCGTACACATTAGCAACCCGACGGCATACTGCAGCGGCAAGACCGCCAGCGGCGGCTGCGTCATGCCTTTTTGCAGCAGGGTGCCGGCGGTCATGCAGCCCAGCGCGATAAAGGCGAACAGCATGCCGCTCAGCGAGAAGTGGGCCACCATCAGGCTTTGGTACACCACCAGCGTCAGCCCGACCATTGCCAGCGCCAGGCCGAGCGCCCGCAGCCCGGTGCAGCGCCGTTCGGTGATGAACTGGGTGAGGATCGGCTGTACGCCGAGCAACGTCGCCAGCACGCCGGGCGTAATACCCTGTTCCAGCGCCAGCAGATAGCAGATTTGATAGCTGCCGATCATTAACACGCCAATCAGCGCGACGCGCCGTCGGGTGCCGGGAGCGGGCAGGCACTGGCGCTGCCACAGGCCGATGGCCAATAGCACCGCCAGCGCGATGGCGCAGCGGAAGAACAGGAAAGCGAAGGCGGAGGCGTGCTCCAACCCCCAACGGGAGAAGATCGCGCCGCTGCTCCAAAGCAGGACGAACAGCGTAGCCAGGCCGGCATTGGCCCAGAGAGAGGGTAATCGCATGTCAATTTCACCTGTCGTGAAAATTACAGGCTCCGGCGCGCGCGGCGGTCTACGCCTAAACGCAACAGATCAATAAGCCGGAGGTAAAAAGTCGGTTTGGCTTAGCGCACAACCACAATGCGTGGTGGGTAAGCGGCAACCGCTGAAACGACAGAGGAAACGGCGGGTGGGGCGGAGGAAGCACACAGCAAAACGACGGCCGGAACGGTCGCGTCTGTCGGATCTGTGCTGTGCGCCAGGTAGGTCATGTGAGTTCCTGAAAATCGGGAATGAGACTAATCGCTTCAAACATAACCAAGTTCGCCGGGATGCGCAATCGGAAATCACTATGATTTAATTGATAATGAAAATCATTATCATTAATAAAAGGTTGTGCTATGTTGCTTTGGCCGCGCAGTTTTGACACAGGGGCGCGGCTTGCTCCCTGCCTGGCTCCACGCAGCACGTGCGGCAAAAGACGTTGCGATTCGTTTTTGCAGAAGGCGCGTAATCGTGGTAAAAACATTGGTATGTTATAATATAACAATTTAAGCATGATGAATTCAGTTCACGACATCCTCCACGTTGATGGGGTTAGCCTGACCGGCCACGGTGAGGCATTGATACTCGACAACATCCATTTCGCGCTGCGCGCCGGTGAGAAGCTGGCGGTGATCGGCCCTAACGGCAGCGGCAAGTCCAGCCTGCTGCGTGCCCTGATCGGCGAAACGCGGCCGGACGGCGGCGTCATTCACTGGCGAGGGCGCGCCTTGTCCGCGTGGCCGGCGGCGGAACGTGCCAAAAGCATCGCCTTTCTGGCGCAAAACGATTCGCCGGATTTGCGACTGTCGGTTGAGGACTACGTGGCGTTGGGCCGTTTGCCGCATGGCGAACGCTCTGCGACGGGAAAGCGCATCGTTGACGAGGCCATCGGGGAAACCGGGCTGGCGCCGCTCAGGCACCACCCGTTGGGGCGGATCTCGGGCGGCCAGCGTCAGCGCGCGGCGCTGGCTCGGGCGTTGGCGCAGTCTCCCGATCTGTTGTTGCTGGATGAACCGACCAATCACCTCGATCCGCCCGGGCGCTCGGCGCTGCTGTCGTTAGTGAAAAATAAAGACATCGCCGTGATTGCGGTACTGCATGACCTGCCCGTGGCAGAGGCGTTTGCCGATCGGATCCTGGTGCTCAACGAAAGCCGTCAGGTGGCCTGTGGTACGCCCGAGTCGGTGTTACAGACTTCGGTGATTTTGCCGGTGTTCGGCATGAACAGTTTCAAGGTAGCGCATCCCGTCAGCGGGAAAACGCTGCGCATTTTTGACGTTCCCCATTGCGCTTGATAAACCAGAGAGAAACATGAACGCACGCGTATTCATCCTGCTTCTGCTGCTGGCCGCCAGGTCGGCGGCGGCTGAACATTTTCCCGTCACCGTAGAAAGCTGTGGTGTGCCGGTCACCTTCAACCAGGCGCCGCAGCGCGCCGTCATCAACGACATCAACATGGCCGAGATGGCCTTTGCACTGCATCTGCAGGATCGCATTGTCGGGCTGACCGGCATCACCGGCTGGTACAAACTGACGCCCGACTTCAAGGCCGAGATGGGCGCCATTCCCGAACTGGCGCCAAAATATCCCACTTTGGAAACGCTGCTGGCGGCACAGCCGGATTTCTTTTTCGCCGGTTGGAATTACGGCATGAAGATCGGCGGCGACGTCACGCCGGAGAAGCTCGCCCCGTTCGGCATCAAGACGCTGGTGCTGAGCGAGAGCTGCGTACAGGCCGGTGGGCGGCCGCAGAAGGCCGATATGAATCTGCTGTATGACGATGAGCTGAAGCTCGGCAAGATTTTCGGCAAGCGGCAAGAGGCCACCGCGCTGGTTGAGGGCTGGAAGCGCCGGTTGGCTGCGCTGCCCGCCAGGCCGGCGGGCCAGGCGCCGCTCAAGGTGTTCGTCTATGACTCGGGGGAGGAGAAGCCTTTCACCAGCGGCAAATACGCTATGCCGACGGCGATCATCGAAGCGGCGGGCGGCCGCAACGTGATGGACGGTTTGCCGGCGAGCTGGACGACGGCGTCCTGGGAGGCGGTAGCGGCGGCCGAGCCCGACTTCATTATTCTGCTGGATTACCAAACCGGCTCGGGTGCCGATGCGCTGCGGCGCTTCCTCGAGTCCCACCCGTTGATGAAATTAACGCCTGCCGTACGGCACCACCGCTATCTGAAACTGCAGTATGCGGAGCTGACGCCGGGGCCGGCCAACATCGGCGCGGTGGAAAAGCTGGCGCGGGCGCTGTACGCGCCGGAGGCTGAATGAACTCGCCGACCCGGCGGTTTATGCTGTTCGCGCCGTTGGCGCTGTTGGTATTGTGCGGGTTAATGATCTGGAGCCTGCAGCTGGGCAGCGTCGCGCTGTCATGGCGGCAGACGATGGCGGCATTGGGGCTTTCATCGGCGCCCCTCTCCGGCATGCTGGATACCATCGTCGTGCAACTGCGGGTGCCCAGAGCCTTGCTGGCGGCCTTGACCGGCGCCGGGCTGGCGATGACCGGCGCGCTGCTGCAGACCACCACCCGCAATGAGCTGGCCGATCCTTTTTTGTTTGGGCTCTCCTCCGGCGCCTCCGCCGGTGCGGTGCTGGTCATCACGCGCTTCGGCGATGCGCTGGGCGTGCTGACGTTGCCACTGTCTGCTTTCGCCGGCGGCATTTTGTCCGCCTTGGCGGTGATGATCCTGTTTCGCGTCGGCCGGGTCAGGCGCGCCGAGCAGCTGATCGTTAGCGGCCTGGCGGTCTCGTTTTTGTTCAGCGCGCTCACTAGCTACCTGGTGTTTTCCGGCGATCAGCGGGCGGCCGGCTCGGTGTTGTTCTGGTCGCTCGGCGGGTTGGGGCTGGCGCGTTGGGATAATCTGTTCATTCCACTGGCGAGTTTCGTGCTGCTGGCCGGGTTTACGGCGCTGCGTTGGCGGGCGCTGGACGCGTTGCTGGCGGGCGAACAAACCGCCCATTCGATGGGGGTCAACGTGGCGCGGCTGCGCACCGAGACCTTTCTGTGCTGCGCACTGTCCACGGCGTTTCTCGTTTCGCTGACAGGCGTGATCGGCTTTGTCGGGCTGATGGTGCCTTATCTGGCCCGGCGCCTGGTGGGCGTGCGCCACCGTTTATCCGTGCCGATGTGCGGCCTACTGGGGGCGATGTTGCTGACCGGCGGCGACATGCTCAGCCGCAGTCTGATCCCCCATCAGGAGCTGCCCATCGGCATCATTACGGCGGGGCTGGGGGGCGCGTTCATCGTGTCCTTGCTGCTGCGTGCGGAACGATGAACGCCACCCTGATTCAATAGAGTTCCAGATGCAGGCGCTGCTGCTCAATCAGCGTCTGCCACAGGTTTTCCGCCCCGCAGGCTTGCTCCAGCGCCGTCGCCACGGCATGTTCCAGATACTGGCGATTGCCGCACAGGTAGACATGCGCTCCCCGCTGCAGCAGGCCGCTGATGGCATCGGCATGATCGCCGATCGCATGCTGCACATAGTATTTGGCGACGGCGTCGCGCGAGAAGGCGGTGATGAGCCGCGTGAGTACGCCCGCCGCGTTCAGTGCAGCCAATTCCTCGCGATACAGGAAATCTTCATCACGCCGTTTTTCGCCGAAGATCAGCACGGTTTCGCGCCGTTCACCCTGGGCGGCCATTTCGCGCAGCAAGCCTATCAAGGGCGCTATGCCGGTACCGGTACCGATAAGCAGCACCGGCACAGTGGTATCGCGCGGCAGGTAAAAGCCGGGGTTGGCGCGGCAGAAGAGGCGGAAAGGGCCGGGTTGGCTGAGCAGCCAGCCGGTCGCCGTGCCGCGCCGGATGCGGCCGCCGCGTTCATAATGTACGTCGCGCACGCACAGATCGAGGCTCTCTGCCCGCGTTGCCGAAGCGATGGAGTAGGCGCGCGGCAGGCAAACGGGCAGCAGCGCCAGCAGGTTCTCCAGCGTGACCGCCTGCGGCGGGCAAAAATCGTGCAGCACGTCCAGCAGATCGGCGCCGTACAGATAGCTCTCCAGGGCTTTGCGTTGGCGGATCTTAAGCAAGCCTTTGAGCTCTTCGCTGTCGGCCAACTGCGCCAGTTCGCGCAGCGTCGTTTTGCTGAGCTGGCGCAGCTCCCGGCGGCGCAGCGCGTCGGCGGCCTCCGGTCTGCCGAGCCAGTCTGCCAGCCGGATCAATAATCCTTCGTCGTTTTCCGGCAACAGATAGACGGTATCCCCCGCCCGGTAAACGATGCCGCTGCCGGCGATATTCAGCCGCAGGTGCCAGGCCTGCGGCGTGCGTGCGCTGAGCGGCCGCCGTTCAAGGAGGGGGGCGCTGAACGCATGGTCTTCGCCGTAAGCGGTCACGCGCAGATGCAAATCGCGGCCGGCCTGGGCATCGCCGGCCAGCACCTTCTCCAGCGTCGTCAGCCAGGTTACGAAGAACGGTTCGAAGTTAACGTCGGCGTCGACGCGATTGATGATGGCGCGGGCGCCGTATTGCGTCAGGCGTGTATCCAGCGCCTGCGTGAAGCCGCAGAAATGCGGGTACGCGGTGTCGCCGAGACCGAAGATGGCGTAGCGCAACCGGTGACGATCCGGCCATTGCGCCAGCGCGTCGGAAAAACGCTCGGCGTTGGCGGGCGGTTCGCCGTCGCCAAATGAGCTGGAGACGATCAGCAGGGCGTCACGCTCGCCCACATCGGCGGGCTGGATGGCGTTGAGTTCTTTCACGACGGGGCGGTAGGGTTGCAGGCTGCTTTGCTCGCCCAGGCGCATCGCCAGCGCCCGGGCGTTGCCCGACTCCGAACCGTAACCAATCAGGATGCGTTCGATAAGGTCGGCCATGGCGGTTACTTGTCGTAGTGGTTGTCGAACTGTTCTTTGGCGAATTCTACCGATTCGAAGTCGGTCATCAGATCGTTGATCACGCGGCGGATGCTGATATAGGCCGCGATATTGCCCTGGGCGTCATACAGCGGCTGCACCGTGGTGTCGACCACGTACAGCACGCCGCCCTTGCCGACGTTCGGGATGATGCCGGTCCAGATGCCGCCCGCCTTGATGGTGTCCCACATCGCTTTGTAAACCGCTTTCGGCACCGAAGGGTGGCGCACGATGCTGTGGGGCTGGCCCACCAGCTCTTCCCGGGAAAAGCCGGTCAGCTGGCAAAACAGATCGTTGACGTAGGTGATGGTGCCCTGCAGATCGGTGGTGGAGATCACCATCACTTTATCGAGCGCGGCTAACAGCTGGGCGGAATCGAGGGTCTGACTCATGGTAGGTTCCTTCTCATTAACAACTTCGCGATGATTGCCACGGCGGATGCCATGTATCCGTCATGACAGTTTTGTAATTGATTCTCATTTGCGATTATGTGGTGAATGGTAATCGGGAAATCTATAAGTTGCAATAAAAATGCATCTTTAAAGGTGCAGAAAGATCACGATGAGGCAGGCGGGGGAGAGTAGGCCCGCACTGGGTGCGGCGGCGGGCCAATCGGGCGGTCTTAGCGGGGGCCTTCGGCCCAGCCTTTGCGTTTGCTGGTTTTGCCGATGCCGGGGTTGAAGCTGTTGGTCGGATCGGCGGCGCGGTAGAACGCCTGCAGATCTGCCTTGGCGTGGTACAGGTGGCCGACGTTATGCTCCGCCGGGTATTCGGCGCCGCGCCGGTTGAGGATCTCGAGCATCTTTTCCTTCAGCGCGTGGCTGTCGACGCCCTTTTTCACCACGTAGTCCTGATGGAAAACGTGGCACATAAAGTGGCCGTAATACAGCTTATGCACCAGCTGGCTGTCGATCTCCGGCGGCAGGGTTTCGAACCAGTCGGTGTCGTTGCGGCGCAGGGCGATATCCAGCGCCAGAATATCCTCCACCTTGTCGGCGTGCACCGCATGGTAGCGCACGGCGGCGCCGGCGGCGGCGAAGCGGTGCAGGAAGGCCTTTTTGCCTTCGTCAGGCGTGCAGGCGAAGAAAGCGCCTTCGGCCTGGGCGAAATAGTCGGTCAGGTAGCGCTGCGCTTCGTCTACGCCGGGGCCGGCCATCTTCAGCAGCAGGTGATGTTCGAAACGTTCGCGGTATTCCTTCATGCGCTTCGGCAGGTGGCTCGGCGCCAGATGGCTCAGGCCCTGCATCAGCCGGTCGGTCAGGTTGTGCGGCAGCAGCGGCAGCTTGTTGAGGCTGGCGTCCATGCGGCCTTTCAGGGTGAAGAAGCGCGGCATCTGATCGGTGCCGAGCTTGTCGATCATCATGAAGGTGTCTTTGCCGTACACCTCGGCGATGTCGAAGATATCGCGGTGCATGTACTCACCGGCCACCGGCAGGTTTTCGAACTGGCTCAGCATGTGGCGGCGCAGTTCGGTCAGCACCGCGGTGTCGTTGGTGCCGATATAGAACACCTGCTCTTTGCCTTCTTTCTCGAAGGTGTCGAGCCGCACCGCGAACACCGCCAGCTTACCGGCGCAGCCGGATGCCTCGTACAGGCGGCGTTTGTCGGCGTTGAAGCGGGAAGGGGTGTCGGCATCGACGTCACGCACCCGGCTGGCGTACTCGTTATCCGAGGCGCGCAGCTCGCCGTATTCGACGTCTGTCGGGCGATAGTCACCTTTTTCCAGCCGGGTGAGGATCTCTTCCGGCGTGTCGCCGAGGCGGATGCCCAAATGGTTCACCAGGCGCAGCTGGCCGTCTTCCCCGAGCTGGGCGTACAGCGCCATTTCGGTGTAGGCCGGGCCGCGTTTCACCAGCGAGCCGCCGGAGTTGTTGCACACGCCGCCGATCACCGAGGCGCCGATGCAGGAGGAACCGATCACCGAATGCGGTTCGCGGCCGTAGGGTTTGAGCAATTTCTCGAGGTGGTGCAGGGTGCTGCCGGGGAAGCCGACCACCTGCTTGCCGTTGTCCAGCACCTGAATATGGTCGAGGCGCAGGGTGCTGACGATGACGATGTCGCGATCATAGTCGTTGCCGCTGGGGGTTGATCCTTCGGTCAGGCCGGTATTGGCGGCCTGCATGATGACGATTTTGTCGGCGGCCACGCAGGCCTGCAAAATGCGCCACAGCTGCAGCAGGCTGGTGGGAAACACCACCGCCAGCGCCTGGCCTTCACCGGAGCGGAACCCCTTGCGATACCGCTCGGTGTTGCGATCGCCGGTCAACAACTGCGGGCCGCCGACGATGTCCTTGAGCTGATTGATAAACGTCTGATTGCCTGACTGCATGCTGCCTGTCTCCCTGTCATCTCCGTCGCTTTAACCGCGGCGCCGGAGTGCCGCATATAAGCTAAGAGGTTATCAATTAAATAACTTATTAAGCTATCAGCTTGCCAAGCTAATGGCTTGCGGGTTTAGTAGCGCTCGGCGTAGCCGGCCCGGCGCTCTTCGTCGCGCAGCGTCAGGATCTCCACGCCGTCGGCGGTGACCGCCACGGTGTGCTCCCACTGCGCCGACAGTTTTTTGTCGCGCGTCACCACCGTCCAGCCGTCTTTCTTCTGCTTGATGCGGCGGTCGCCCTGGTTGATCATCGGCTCGATGGTGAACACCATGCCTTCCTGCAGCACCAGACCGCTGCCGGGTTGGCCGTAGTGCAGCACCGCCGGCTCTTCATGCATATCGCGGCCGATGCCGTGGCCGCAATACTCCCGCACGATGCTGTAGCCGGCCTGCTCGGCATGCCGCTGGACGGCATGGCCGATATCCCCCAGGGTAGCGCCCGGTTTTACTGCGCGAATGCCTTGCCACATCGATTCATAGACGTTGTTCACCAGCCGTTTGGCCAGCGGTGTCACCTGGCCGACGCAGTACATCTTGCTGGAGTCGGCGATATAGCCGCCGTTTTCCAGCGTGATGTCTACGTTGATAATCATGCCGGAACGCAGGATTTTGCTGGCCGATGGCACCCCGTGGCACACCACGTCGTCGATTGAGGTGTTGAGCACATAGGGGAAATCATACTGCCCCTTGCTGGCCGGGCGCGACTTCAGCTCGTCGACGATAAACGCCTCGGCGCGGTCGTTGATCTCCATGGTGGAGATGCCTTCGACGATGACCTCATCGAGCATAGCAAACACTTTGGCCAGCAGGGCGCCGGAATGGCGCATTTTGGCAATCTCTTCCGGCGTTTTAATCACAATCTGTTTCACCCGACAATCTCCTTCAGCGTCAGCGCGTTATCTTTCATCATTTTTTTTACCAGCTGCGGGTAGGTCAGTTCCGGATGGAACTCCGCCAGCATGCCGATCTTGATCCAGTACTCGGCCTGCGCGTTGATCGAACGCGTCATGGTCAGGCTGGCGAGGCGCAGATCGTCGTGCAGCGCGTCTGAAATTTTTACGATGCCCATCGGCGTCTCCCTAAGTGAACGATATACGAAGTGTATACGTTTAGGATGGTCGTGATGTGGCAATCTGTGGCGTAAGAAGATTCTGGCAACAACGATTGCCGCCGCCAGGCAATGCGTTTATTGTGATGAACGACTTTTTTGCCATGATTTTTCAGAAGGATTTAAGGCGTGACTAAACTACGTGTTGGGGTGATTTTTGGCGGTAAATCGGCGGAGCATGAGGTGTCGCTGCAGTCGGCCAAAAACATTGTGGATGCAATCGACAAAGAGAAGTTTGACGTCACGCTGCTGGGGATCGACAAACAGGGGCAGTGGCACATCAACGACGCCTCCAACTACCTGCTCAACGCCGAGAACCCGGCGCTGATCGCGCTGAACCGCTCGAACAAGAACGTGGCGCTGATCCCGGGCCAGGAAAAACAGCAGCTGATCGAAGCGGGCAGCGCCGGCGCGCTGGGCCAACTCGACGTCATCTTCCCGATCGTGCACGGCACGCTGGGGGAGGACGGCTCGCTGCAGGGGCTGCTGCGCATGGCCAATATGGCGTTCGTCGGCGCCGGCGTGCTCGGTTCGGCGGTCAGCATGGATAAAGACGTGACCAAGCGCCTGCTGCGCGACTCCGGGCTGGCGGTGGCGCCGTTCGTCACCCTGACGCGCGCCAACCGCGCCGGATTCACGTTTGAACAACTGAGCGAGCGCCTCGGCCTGCCGCTGTTCGTCAAGCCGGCCAACCAGGGCTCCTCGGTCGGGGTCAGCAAGGTGGAAAACCGCGCCGAGTTCGACGCGGCGGTATCGCTGGCCTTCAGCTTCGATCACAAAGTGCTGGTGGAGTCGGCGATCGTCGGCCGCGAGATCGAGTGCGCGGTGCTGGGCAACGACGATCCGCAGGCCAGCGTGTGCGGCGAGATCGTGTTGAGCGACGCCTTCTATTCTTACGATACCAAATACATCAATGAGCAGGGCGCTCAGGTGGTGGTGCCGGCGGCGATCGCGCCGGAAGTGAGCGACCACATCCGCGAGGTGGCGCTGAAGGCGTTCCGCGCGCTGGAGTGCTTCGGCCTGGCGCGGGTGGATGTGTTCCTGACGCCGGATAACCAGGTGGTAATCAACGAAATCAACACGCTGCCGGGCTTCACCAACATCAGCATGTATCCCAAGCTGTGGGCCGCCAGCGGCGTCAGCTATCAGGCACTTATCACACGCCTGATCGAATTGGCGCTGGAACGCCATCAGCAGGATCGCGCGCTGAACAGCTCGGTGTTCGATCGCTAAACGCGGCAGGGGGCGGCGGTGCCGCCCCCGTCTATCACTTTACCGTCACGTCGATGTCGCCGAAATACTTCTTCGACAGCGCCGCCACCGTGCCTTGCTGTTTCACTTTGGCGATGGCGGCATCCAGTTTTTTCTTCAGCGGCTCATCCCCTTTACGCAGGCCGAAGGCAATACCTTCACCGAGGATTTTGTCGTCGCGTACCGCCTCGCCGACGAAGGCGAAGCCCTTGCCGTCCGGCTGCGACAGGAAGCCGCTTTGCCCCGACGGCGCCATCACCAGCGTGGCGTCAAGCCGACCAGCCGCCAGATCGAGGTAAACCTGATTCTGATCCTGATAAGACACCACGTCCACGCCCGCCGGCGCCCAATGGGTTTTGGCGTAAATCTCCTGAATCGATCCTTGCAGCACGCCCACGTGTTTGCCCGCCAGCGATTTGGCGTCCGGCAGCAGGCCGCTGCCGGCTTTGGCGATCAGGCGGTTCGGCACCTGATAGATGGCGTCAGTGAAGGCGATCGCCTGGCGCCGCTGTTCGGTCACGTTCATCGCCGAGTTGATGGCGTCGAACTTGCGCGCCTGCAGCGCCGGGATCAGGCTGTCGAACGAGGTTTCCACCCAGCTGCATTTCAACTGCGCGGCGGCGCACACCGCGTCACCCAGTTCGATATCGAACCCTTCCAGTTTGCCGCTGGCGGATTTGGATTCGAACGGCGGATACAGCGCTTCCAGGCCGAAGCGCAGGCTGTTTTCCGCCGCCAGCGAAGTGCCGGCGGCCAGCAGGCATCCGGCGGCGAACAGCGTTTTCAGTGCTTTCATAGGCAGTGCCCCTTTCCCATGGTCGGACAAAAAATTACGCCTGGCTCAGGCGGCGCGCGCCTTCCAGCAGGGTCTCGTTATCTTTGGAAAAACTCAGCCGGATTAGGCCGGTATTGGTGCCGTCGCTGTAGAACGCCGACAGCGGGATCGTCGCCACCTTCGTTTCGCGGATCAAGCGGACGGCGAAATCATTGTCGCTTTCGTGACTGAAGCCGCTAAAACGGGCCAGCATGAAGAAGCTGCCGCGGCTGGGCAGCAGCTCAAAGCGCGAATCCTGCAAGGCGCTGGCCAGCAGATCGCGCTTTTGTTGGTAAAACGCCGCCAGCCCCAGGTAGCTCTGCGGGTTGGCGAGCGCGGCGGCGAAGGCGTGTTGCATCGGCGTATCGGCGGAGAACACCATAAACTGGTGCACCTTGCGGATCTCGTCCATCAGCGCCGCCGGCGCCAGGCAGTAGCCGACGCGCCAGCCGGTGACGTGGTAGGTTTTACCGAACGACGACACGATCACGCTGCGTTCCGCCAGCTGCGGGTAGCGCGCCATGCTGTGGTGAATATCGCCGTCGAACACCACGTGTTCGTAGACCTCGTCGGACAGGATCACGATATCGGTGTCGCGGGTCAGGGCGGTCAGGCGTTCAATGTCGTACTCGTCAAACACTGCGCCGGTCGGGTTGTGCGGCGTATTGACGATGATCATGCGCGTTTTGCCGTTGATGGCGGCGGCCACTTCATCCCAGTCGACGCGAAAATCCTGCAGCGACAGTTTGATCGCTACCGGCGTGGCGCCCTGCAGGCGCACGATCGGTGCATAGCTGTCGAACGCCGGTTCGAAATAGATCACCTCGTCGCCGGGATGCACCAGCGCGCTGATCGCCGAGTACAGCCCTTCGCTGGCGCTGGCGATCACCGTGATTTCTTCGTCGGCGTCATAGCGTGCGCCATACAATCGTTCAGCTTTTTCCGCCAGAGCAGCACGTAACGCCGCCACGCCGCTCATCGGCGCGTATTGGTTATGACCTGCGCGCATGGCTTGCGCCGTTGCCTCGATCAGCTGCGGGTCGCCGGCGAAGTTGGGCGCGCCCTGCGACAGATTGAGAGCCTGATGTTCGGCGCTGAGTTGGCCAATAACGGTGAAAATGGTGGTGCCGACGTCCGGCAGCTTCGAGCGGGATGAGCAGGCGCTCTGCATGATGGGCTCCAGGCAAACAGGGAAGTGTTGAGCGATTAAGCATCAGCCGGCGTAGGCGGACAAGGGAAAGTTTGTCATACTTGCCATGCACTATGATCATACCTAATCGAGGCCCGCTATGCCGATATCCCTGCCGTCGCTCGACGTGTTGAAAACCTTCGTGGTGGTGGCGCAACGCCTCAACTTTACCCATGCCGCTCGGGAGCTGCACCTGACGCAGGGAGCGGTCAGCCGGCAAATTCTCGGGCTGGAACAGCGCCTGGGCTATCCGCTGTTCAGCCGCCAGGCGCGCGGTTTGGCGCTGACGCCGCAGGGCGCGCAACTGCTGGCGCCGGTGCAGCTGGCGCTGGGGCAGTTGGACGAGGCGCTGACGCGGGCCGCCGCCCCGCCGGGGGCGCTGCGCATCAAATGCCCGACCTGCGCCATGCGCTGGGTGCTGCCGCGCATCATTCGCCTGCAGAATGAACGGCCGGACATGCATATCGAGCTGACCGCCTCGGTGTCGCACGGTCTGGATTTCAGTACCGAGCAGTTTGACGCCGCGGTGGTATTCGGCCGGCCGCCGGGTAAAAAGCTGACCGCACACCTGCTGTTCGATGAAATCCTCACGCCGGTCTGCACGCCGACGTTCCTGCCGCCGGCGCCCCGGCTGGCGGATTTGACGGATAAAACCCTGTTGCACCCGACACGCGATCGGCGCGACTGGCTGCGCTGGCTGAAGGCGGCGGGCGCCGATGCGTTGCCGTCCGGCAAGGCCCAGCATTTCGATACCCTCGATTTGGCGATGAGCGCCGCGCTGCAGGGGTTTGGCATCGCCATCGGCGATCTGTGCCTGCTGGAGGAGGATATCCAGGCGCAGCGCATCGTGACGCCGTTCCCGCTCTGCGTCAGCAGCGGCGCGGCCTATTATTTGGTCTATCCTGAACGCACGGTAGCGCCGCCGACGTTAACCGCACTGGTCGATTTTCTGGCGGCGGAGGCTGCCGACAGCCGCGCCCGGCTGCAGAATTACCTGCCGATAACCTGTAATGCTTTGTAAACATTACCGATGCGAATTCCCTTGGCGATGAAACAGAGTGTGGCAAACTGTTTCTTCACTCCGATTAAACCCCGCGGCTTTGGCGGCGGAAACACGCCTGAGATAAAACAAGATGAAATGGCTTTGTGTGGTGAGTATGTTGTCCGGTCTGGCCCTCAGCCCGGCTTTTGCGCAGGAAACGCCGATAACGCAGGGCATTCACGCCCAGCAGCGCGACGCCTTCGTGTCCCATTTGATGAAGCAGATGACGCTGGAAGAGAAGATCGGCCAGCTGCGGCTGATCAGCGTTGGGCCGGATAACCCGAAAGAAGCGATCCGCGAGGGCATCCGCAAAGGGCAGATCGGCGCCATCTTCAATACCGTCACCCGCCCGGACATTCGGGTGATGCAGGATCAGGCGATGCAGCTCAGCCGCCTCAAGATCCCGTTGTTCTTCGCCTATGACGTGGTGCATGGCCAGCGCACCGTGTTCCCGATCAGCCTGGGGCTGGCGGCCAGCTTCGATCTGGAAGCCATCGCGCTCAGCGCTCGGGTAGCGGCGCAGGAGGCCAGCGACGACGGCCTGAACATGACCTTCGCGCCGATGGTCGATATCACCCGCGATCCGCGCTGGGGCCGGGTCTCCGAAGGCTTCGGCGAAGACACCTGGCTGGTATCGAAAATCGCCAAGGTAATGGTCGACGGTTTCCAGAACGGCGATCCGGCCAAACCCGGTTCGGTGATGGCCAGCGTTAAGCACTTTGCATTGTACGGCGCCGTCGAAGGCGGCCGCGATTACAACACCGTCGACATGAGCCCGCTGCGCATGCATCAGGACTATCTGCCGCCTTACAAAGCGGCGGTGGATGCCGGCAGCGGCGGGGTGATGGTGTCGCTCAACTCGGTGAACGGCGTGCCGGCCACCGCCAACCCGTGGCTGCTGAAAGATCTGCTGCGCGATCAGTGGGGCTTTAAAGGCATCACCATCAGCGACCACGGCGCGATTAAAGAACTGATAAAACACGGCGTGGCCGCCGACGCGCGCGACGCGGTGCGGCTGGCCATCACCTCCGGCGTCGACATGAGCATGAGCGACGAGTTCTACGAC
This sequence comes from Serratia sp. Nf2, assembly GCF_003028435.1. NCBI lineage: Bacteria > Pseudomonadati > Pseudomonadota > Gammaproteobacteria > Enterobacterales > Yersiniaceae > Serratia > Serratia sp. Nf2. The sequence continues at coordinate 59,478 of NZ_PYTW01000006.1, forward strand.
AAATACCTGCCGGGTCTGGTGAAAGACGGGCTGGTGCCTGAAAGCGATATCGATCGCGCCTGCCGCGACGTGCTGAACACCAAGTACGACATGGGGTTGTTCACCAATCCATACGTGCATCTGGGCCCGGCGGGTTCCGACCCGCAGGACACCAACGCCGAAAGCCGCCTGCACCGCGCCGAGGCGCGGGTGGTGGCGCGCAAGACGATGGTGCTGCTGAAGAATGATAAGCAGACGCTGCCGCTGAGCAAACAGGCGACCATCGCGCTGGTCGGGCCGATGGCCGACAGCCAGCGCGACGTGATGGGCAGCTGGTCGGCCGCCGGGGTGGTCAAGCAGTCGGTCAACCTGCGCGAAGGGCTGGAGCGGGCGGTGGGCGACAAGGCGCGCATTCTTTACGCCAAGGGCGCCAACGTCACGCAGGATAAAGGCATTATCGACTACCTTAACGAGTATGAGCCGGCGGTGGCGTTCGATACCCGTTCGCCGCAGCAGATGATCGACGAAGCGGTGCAGGCGGCGAACAAGGCCGACGTGGTCGTGGCGGTGGTGGGGGAATCGCAGGGCATGGCGCACGAGGCCTCCAGCCGCGCCGACATCACGATTCCGCAGAGCCAGCGCGATCTGATCGCCGCGCTGAAAGCCACCGGCAAGCCGTTGGTGCTGGTGCTGATGAACGGCCGGCCGCTGGCGCTGAGCTGGGAGAGCGAGCAGGCGGACGCCATGCTCGAAACCTGGTACAGCGGCACCGAGGGCGGCAACGCAGTGGCGGACGTGCTGTTCGGCGACTACAACCCGTCGGGCAAGCTGCCGATGACCTTCCCGCGCTCGGTCGGCCAGATCCCGATGTACTACAACCACCTGAACACCGGTCGCCCGTTCGGCAAGGAGAATCCGGGCAAGTACACCTCGCGCTACTTCGATTCGCCGAACGGCCCGCTGTATCCGTTCGGTTACGGCCTGAGCTACACCACCTTCAGCCTGTCGGATCTGAAACTGTCCAGCCCGACGATGGCGCGCAACGGCAAGCTAACCGCCAGCGTCACGCTGAAGAATACCGGCAAGTACGACGGCGCCACGGTGGTGCAGCTGTATCTGCAGGACGTGACCGCCTCGGTCAGCCGGCCGGTAAAAGAGCTGCGCAACTTCAAGAAAGTGACGCTGAAGGCCGGCCAGTCGCAGCAGGTTGAGCTGCCGATTAGCGAAGACGATCTGAAGTTCTACAACGCAAGCCTGAAATGGGGAGCGGAGCCGGGCAAATTCAACGTGTTCGTCGGCCTGGACTCCGACAACGTGCAGGCGCAAAGTTTTACGCTGAAGTAACCCTGCCCCCCCTCGTTCAGCCGCGCTGAGCGAGGGGGCATCCATTCCCGCTAACGTCATCGGAGCTTGCCTCATGAAACGCTATCTGGACTGCAGCGCCAGCGATCTGGCCGATATCGGCAAAGCCGATCTGCTCTATGCCATCCGCGCCAGCGAAGGGCGCATTTTGGTCAGCGAAACCATCGCGGTCACTCAGCCGCTGCTCAATAACGTCACCAACGCCGAGCTGGCGGCCAGCCAGGGCGCCGACCTGCTGCTGCTGAACCTGTTCGACGTTGACCAGCCGCATATTGCGGGCCTGCCCGCTGATGTGCCGACACGGGAGGCGCTGCGCACGCTGCAGCGGCTGACCGGACGGGTGATCGGCGTGAACTTGGAGGCCGTCGATCCGGCCTTCGCCACCGAACATAACGATTTCTGGCAGATGACGGCGGGGCGAGCCGCCACCGCCGAGAATGCCCGCAAGCTGTATCAGCTTGGCGCGCGCATGCTGGTGCTGACCGGCAACCCGAGCAACGGCGTCAGCAATCAGGCGATCGCCGCCGCGCTGAAAGCGATCCGCGATGAGGTGGGCGACGAGATGGTGCTGGTGACCGGCAAGATGCACGGCGCCGGTATTGTGCGCGAAAGCGGCAGCCAGCTGATCGGCGAGCGGGACATCGCGCTGTTCGTGGAGAACGGTGCGGACATCGTGCTGTTGCCGGCGCCGGGCACCATTCCCGGCATGTCGCAGGAGAAAGTGGCGGCGCTGATCGCCTTTGCCCAGCGGCAAGGCGCGCTGGCGATGACGGCGATCGGCACCTCGCAAGAGGGGGCCGACGTGCAGACCGTGCGGCAGATTGCGCTGATGAGCAAAATGGCTGGGGCGGATCTGCACCATATCGGCGATACCGGCTATCTGGGGCTGGCGCTGCCGGAAAACATCTTCGCTTACAGCGTGGCGATTCGCGGCGTGCGCCACACCTACAGCCGCATGGCGCGCTCGGTGAACCGCTAAGCCTGGCGTTTTTGCGCCGTCACGATGCTGAAATAGCCGAGCGACGGCAGCACCTGAGCAGGCCCGAAGCCGACGTCGCGCAGCAGGTCGCCGATTTCCCTGCCGGAGTATTGGCGGCCCTGCGTCCATCCCATCATCATCAGGCTGTAGCCCGCGGCGGCAGGCGGGCCATCGCCGTCATCGTTGTACAGCACTTCGTGGATCACGATCCTGCCCCCGGGCGGGAGGGCCGCATAGCTCTTTTGCGCCAGGAAGCGGTTCTTGTCCATCGGCCAGTCGTGGAAAATATTGGAGTACAGGTGCAGATCCGCCGCCGGGTAGGGATCGCGCCACATATCGCCGCTGTGAGTGCCGATGCGGTGGCTGAGGCCGTAATGGCGCGCGTAGTCGGCGGCGAGCGGGCACACTTCCGGCAGATCGAACACGGTGCAGGTCAACGTCGGCCAGTGGGCCGCCAGGCTGATGGCATGGGCGCCGGAGGCGCCGCCGATATCCAGCGCCGCGCGGCAGGCGCCGAGGGGCAACAGCGCCGGCCAAACGCTGGCCGATCCCATGCTCAGGCTGTGCATGGCGTGGGTAAACCGCCGCATTCTGTCGGCGTCGAGCGTATGCGTTTCAAACAGTTCCTGCTCGCCGTACACCTGCGAAGTATTCTTTCTGATGGCGCTTTCCAGGTTTTTCAGCGAGAAAATGTCGCTGTTTTCAACCATCAAATCCCAGAAATAACCGAAATAATGCGGGTTGTTTTTTAACAAAAAGGTTTCTGCTTCCGGTGAGAGAGAGAATGTTTCACCGTCTCTGTCTATCAATTTCAATGCCAATAACGCCATGACCAACGTTTCCGCCGGGCGTCTTTCCACATTGGCCTGAGCGCATATATCGGTCAGGTTGCGGGGGTGCAGAGCAATAAACTCAAAGATACCCAGGCGATGCGCGATAAGCACCGCCGGATAGAGATATAAATTCATCGTGATATCAAGAATGGTTTTGTCGTCGCATTGCGGCGGCCGGACGGAATGGTTCATGTGAATCCCCTCCCACTAGGCATGGCGCGTCTTAACAGGCTATGCCACGCCGGTGGTTTTGGCAAAGGGGGGCGCGCGATTGGCCGCAGGTCAACGCTTTCGTTGTAAATAATTCCTGGGTGAGATTATTTTTACTATGAATTGAGCACGGCCAAACCTAACGTGAAAAAATGACGCCGGGCGGAGGTTATTACCCCATCATGCGTTTTTATTTTATTGAGAGTTAACTTAATCACCGCTATTAATGCATTAGGGTTGTGCTAATCTAGGTCGCCGTTATACCGTAGCGGTATTCACATTGTATTTGTGAATAATTAAAAATTAAATAATTCATTATTAAAACGAGTTAACAATGAAAAAAAGCATTCTGACCGGCATGATTGCCGCGACTCTGGGCCTGTTCAACACCGCTAACGCTGAAGGGATGGATCCTGCCGCATTGAAAAACGTCTATGACATCACGCGCAATACCGCCGGGCTGATGTCTTACTGCGTCGATAAAGGTTTCCTGAAAGCCGATAGCATCGACAACGCCAAGAAAATGGTGGCCTACGTGGCGGCTATTCCCGGCGGCGTCGACACCCGCGACGGCGACAAGCGCGAAGCGATGGGCCGTGAAGGCAATGTGCTGAACGACGACGGCAAAGTGGTTGCGTTGGAAAAAGAAGCGCCGCAGGGGCTGCAGGCATGGTGCCAGCAGGCTGACGAAGGGATCCGCCAGGGCCTGACGTCTATCGGTCAATAAGTCTTCTTCACGCGCCCTTTCAGGGCCGATGGGATCCGTCGCCACACCGGCGGATCCGCTTCCAGGATCGCATTCACGCCTCGTTTTACCTCCCGAGTACCCGCATCCGGTTTGATCCCGCTGATTGTTTCGCCATGCTCATCGCTATATCATTTGCTATACAACGATAATCAACCGGTCACTGCCATGTTTAACTTTCTCCCGCGCCTGCTGTTGGCGCTTGTTTTGTTTTCCACCGCCGCCCAGGCGGATCGCCAGGTCACCGATCAGCTCAATCGCCAGGTCACGCTGCCCGATCGCATCACTCGCGCGGTGGTGCTGCAACACCAGACGTTGAACCTGTTGGTGCAGCTTGATGCGATGCCTCAGGTGGTCGGTGTGCTCAGCAGTTGGAAAAAGCAGCTGGGGCCAAACTACCTGCGGCTGGCGCCGACGTTGGCAACCCTGCCGATGCCGGGCGATCTGACGTCGGTGAATATCGAGAGCCTGCTCGGCCTGCATCCGCAGGTGGTGTTCGTGGCCAACTATGCGCCGCCGGAGATGATTGCGCAGATCGAACGAGTGGGCATTCCGGTGGTGGCTATCTCGCTGCGCCGCGAGGCGGCCGATCAGGCGGGTAAAATGAATCCGCAGCTGAGCGATGAAGATCGGGCCTATACGCTGGGGCTGCAGGATGGCATTCGCCTGATCGGCGAAGTGATGTCGCGTCAGCCTCAGGCCGAAGCCCTGATTAAGGACGTTATTCAGCAGCGCGCGTTGGTCGCCGAACGGCTGCGCGATCTGCCGGAAAATCAGCGGGTGCGGGTGTATATGGCCAACCCCGATCTCACCACTTACGGCGCCGGCAAGTATACCGGGTTGATGATGCGGCACGCCGGGGCGCTCAACGTGGCGGCGAAGGACATTCAGGGGTTTAAACAGGTTTCTATCGAGGATGTCCTGAAGTGGGATCCGGCGGTGATTTTCGTGCAGGAGCGCTACCCGGACGTGGTGAAACAGATCCTGACGTCACCGCAGTGGCAGCCGATCGATGCGGTGAAGAATAAGCGGGTCTACCTGATGCCGGAGTACGCCAAGGCCTGGGGGTATCCAATGCCGGAGGCGATGGCGTTGGGTGAGTTGTGGATGGCGAAAAAACTTTACCCGCAGCGTTTTGCCGATATCAATCTGCAGCAGCGGGTCGACGCTTACTATCAACGTTATTACCGCGCCACCTGCTGCCAGAGCGGGCAATGAGGCTGGGCTGGCTGGCGTTGTTGACGCTGTGCTGTGCACTGTTTTCACTCGGCGTTGGCCGCTTTCAGGTGCCGATGACGCACAGCCTGATGATTTTGCTGGAGCCGTTCACCGGGCAGCATTATGCCGGCATCGATGCTATCCAACGCCAGGTGATCCTGGGCGTGCGCGTGCCGCGAGTGCTGTTGGCGATGGGCGCCGGCGCAGCGCTGGCCCTGTGCGGCGCGGCTTTGCAAGGCGTCTTTCGCAACCCGCTGGTCGATCCGCATATCATCGGTGTGTCGTCCGGCGCGGCCTTTGGCGGCACGCTGGCTATCCTGCTCAGCCTGCCGTTGGCGGCGCTGCTGCTGTCGGCATTTGTTTTCGGCATGGCGGCGCTGCTGCTGATTTTCACTCTCACCAGCGCCATTGCGCGGCGCAATATCCTCTCTTTGGTACTGGCGGGGGTGATCCTCAGCGGCTTCTTCTCCGCCTGCGTCAGCCTGATGCAATATCTGGCGGATACCGAAGAGAAACTGCCGAGCATCGTGTTTTGGCTGCTTGGCAGCTTTGCCACCGCCGATCGGCAAAAGCTGCTGATGCTGTTTGTGCCTTTGCTGTTGGCCGGCGGCTTGCTGTTGGCGCTGCGCTGGCGCATCAATCTGCTGTCGTTGGGCGATGAGGATGCCGGTGCATTGGGCATCAACGTGGAGCGCACCCGCTGGTTGATTTTGACGCTGTGCGCCGCCATCGTGGCCGCCCAGGTGGCGGTCAGCGGCAGCATCGGCTGGGTCGGCTTGGTGATCCCGCACGTGGCGAGGCGGCTGGTGGGGCCGGATCATCGGCGTCTGCTGCCGGCTTCGCTTTGCCTGGGGGCCTTGTACATGCTGGTGATCGACGATTTGGCGCGCACGCTGAGCAGCAGCGAAATCCCGCTGGGCATTCTGACCGCGCTGATTGGCGCGCCGCTGTTCGCGCTGCTGCTGCGCCGCGCGCAAGTGAGAGGCTGGCATGACTGACACCTTATTGGCCGCCAGGGGCGTGAGTTTCGCCTGGCCGGGCGGGGCTTCGCTGTTCCAACATCTGGACATTCAGCTGCGGCGCGGCGAAGTGCTGGCGATATTGGGCCCGAATGGGCGTGGCAAGAGCACGCTGCTGCAGCTGTTGTTAGGCAGCCTGACGCCGCAATCCGGCGAGATTGAGCGCCGCGGTGAGATGGGCTTTGTCCCGCAGTACTTTGCGCCGCCGTTCGCCTATCGGGTGCTGGATATCGTATTGATGGGGCGGGCGCGCCATGTCGGCCTGTTCCGTTCACCGTCAGCCGAGGACCATCGGCTGGCGAGAGAAGCGTTGCAGTCGTTGGATTTGCAGCACCTGGCAGAGCGTGAGTTTGGCAGCCTATCCGGCGGCCAACGTCAATTAGTGATGATCGCCCGCGCGTTGGCGATGCGCTGCGAGGTGTTGATTCTGGATGAACCGACTTCGGCGCTGGATCTGCATTACCAGGATCGGGTGTTGAGCCTGATGGCCCGCCTGGCGCGGGAACAGCGGTTGGCGGTGGTGTTCTCCACGCATCAGCCCAACCATGCTCACGCGGTGGCCGATCGGGCTTTGCTGTTGGGCAAGGAAGGGCGCAGCCGGCTCGGGGCCTGCCGCGAGGTGTTAACGGCGCAATCCTTGTCACCCCTGTTCGAACTGGCGATCGAACGGGTGCCGCTGACGGTGGCGGGCCGCCGCTACGCGACGCTGGTGCCGCTGTATCGCAGCCAATTGGAGCGACATGATGAGTGATCTCCTGCTGTTTGCCGCCGGCAGCCTGCGGCTGGCGTTTGCGCCGCTGCTGTCGGCATTTCAGCGGCACGCCGGGCAAAAAGTCACGGCGGAATTCGGCCCGGCGGGGTTGTTGCGCCAACGGATAGAGAATGGTGAGCGGCCACAGCTGTTCGCTTCGGCCAACGTGGCGCACCCGCAAAGGTTGGCGGATCTTGGGATGGCGGGGGCGGTGCAGATTTTTGCGCGCAATCGGCTCTGCGTGACGGTTCGTAACGTGCCGGCATTAACCGAACGTCCGCTGCCGCAGGTGCTGTTCGATCCGCACTGGCGCCTTGCTACCTCGACACCGGGAGCGGATCCTTCCGGCGATTATGCGCTGCAGCTTTTCGAACGCTGTGAGCAATACTGGCCGGGGCAAGGGGAAGCATTGCGCCGCCGGGCGCTGCCGTTGGTTGGCGGCATGGATTCCGCCCCGGTGCCGGCGGGCCGATTGGCGGCGGAATATCTGATCGCCGGCGGGCAGGCGGATATTTTTCTCGGCTACGCCAGCTATGCTCCGGCTTTAGCCGCCTACCCGACGTTGGCGGTGCGGCCGTTGGCGCCGCCGCTGGACATCGAGGCAGATTACGGTTTATGCCTGTTGGATGGCGGCGCGCAGCGGTTGGCCGCATTTATCTTGAGCGAAACGGGGCAGGCAATCCTGAGCCGACACGGGTTTATGCGGCGCGCGGAATGACTCGCCGGGCCAGGCGGCCCGGGGAATCTTACCAGAACAGCGGGGTGGTGTTTTCAGCCAGAAACGCCAGCAGGATTTCGTTGACCGCCGTCGGGTTTTCCTTGTTGCTGATATGCCCGGCGTTGGGGATCAGCACGTGCCGACAGCCGAGAAGATCGGCCATGCGCTGGCCTTCCGCCGGCGGGCGCGGTTTATCCTGCGCGCCGGTGATGACGATGCTGGCGGCGGTAATGTTTTTCAGCAGCGGCAGCTTGTCGGGGCGACCGAAGATCATCCGGCCCAGTGGGACGATGCTCTCGCGCAGGCGAGCGGCGGGCAGGCTCTGCAGATGGGCCAACAATGGTTGCGACAGCGCATCGGGTACTTCGTCGGAATAAAACTGCGCGGCGATATACTCCAGCAACGGCAAGGTGATGGCACCGGCCTGTTCAACGGCCGCCAGCATGCCCATATAACGCTGCCGCGCCTCCGGCGTTTCGTCGCCCAGATAGCTGTCCATCAGCGCCAGCACCTTGACCCGCTCCGGCGCCAGTGCTGCCAGTTCGGCGCCCCACATGCCGCCGACGGACAGGCCGACGATGCCGAACTCTTCAATATCCAAATGATCCATCAGCGCCAAATGATCGGCGGCGATATCCGACAGGCTGTTTCGCCCGGCCGGCAGCGCCGGTGAGTCGCCGTGGCCCCAGAGATCCGGCACGATCAGGCGGTAGCGTTTCGCCAGCGCTTCGAACTGCGGTGCCCACATGTTCAGCTCGAACAGATAACTGTGGCCCAGCAGCAACGGAAAGCCTGAGCCCACGTCGAGATAATGCAGGGATTTGCCCATCGTTGGCATCTTATCGGTTCCTTATATAAAGAGAGTCCGGCTGCTTATATCACACTCATATTCAACCTGCGGTATTAATTTACCTTAAATTACTTAGGTAAACCCTTATTTTTAATTTCTCTTGATAACAAGACGTCAATGAAAGGTAACGCTAAGGATAATATTCTGGTGACGATAAGAGCCTTGGTTTATGCTGGCGTTCCTTTCAAGATGGAATAGGTAAACAGGGAGTCGCGATGAAAAGACTTTTCAGACTATTAATTATTTTGCTTGTCATTTTGCTGCTGGCGGCGGTGCTGTGGTGGTTCTTCGGGCGTGGTAATCCGAATGCGCTGTGGCAAATCGTCAGCCAACAGTGCGTGCCTAATCAGCAGCAGAACAACGATCCGGCGCCCTGCTTAAAGGTTGATTTAACCGAGGGTTATGTGCTGTTTAAGGACAGCAAAGGCCCCTATCACGATCTGGTGATGCCAACCGAAAAGGTCAGCGGCATCGAGAGCCCGGCATTGCAGACGGAGCACGCGCCGCCTTATTTCGCCCAGGCCTGGAATAACAGGGAACATATATCCGGCGAGCTGGGTAAACCGTTAAAAGATGCGTGGCTTTCTCTGGCGGTCAATTCGAAATATGGTCGTTCTCAGAATCAGCTGCATATTCACGTCGCCTGCCTGCGTCAGGATGTCTATAACGCACTGGGGCAGCAGGCGGAACAATTAGATCAACAGTGGCGCCCGCTGGCGGTGAAATTGGTCGGTCACCAATATCTGGCCAGAAAATTGGCGGGCACCGATTTAACCCAGGAAGATCCTTTCCATTTACTGCAGAACTATGTGGTCGAGCAGGGCGACAGCATCGGCAATTATGGCCTGGCGTTGGCGGTCAACCCACAGGGCGAGATGCTGCTGTTGGCGAACCGTTTGAAGCTGACCGATCTGAATCTGGGCTCGGCCGGCGAAATTCAGGACTACCAATGCGCGGTGGCGGGCAACTGAGTTTTTCTTATCGCTCCCCGTTACCGGGGAGCGAATCTGTTAAAATGCGCTATACCGATCTGTATTAACTAGATTTTATTTTATTCTGCGACATCTGCTTGATCCCGTCATAACGTCCGATCTATTATTTGTTTGCACAAGCAAATAAATAATCGAGAGCAAACCGGTATGTCACAACCACGCAAACTTCCTGCTGCACTGGGCATCCATCTGGATGTGGCCAATCGCCTGTGGCGCACGGCGATGGACCAGTCGGTGAAAATGACCAATCTGACGCGCCCGCACTGGCTGGCGCTGAGTGCGATTGCCGATTTGGGGGATGGCTGCACCCTGAAAGACGTTTCGCAGCATTTGAACGCCGAAGTCTCGACGATGTCGCGTGCGTTGCTGTTTTTGGAAAAAAATCGGCTGATCGCTCGCGATGCCCTGTCTGAAGATAAGCGCGCTAAAGGCGTGAGAATGACCGTGGCCGGGCAGGAGATGCTGGCGCAGTTGGATCACTCCAGCCAACAGGCGCGGCAAAAGCTGCTCAACGGCATTTCGGCCGGCGATCTGGAGGCTTTTTATCGCGTATTGTTTGGCATCAAACATAACGCGATAGCGATGCTCGAACAGGAAAATCTGTTGCCGGACGAGTTTGCGCTGTTGGCGGAGGAGCGAGCGGGTGCGGTGAAGCCGGAAGGTGAAGCGTGAACGGCGGCTGGCGAAGAGCACGACAGCTGTGCGTTATCGCGTTGGGGATCTTCTCCTGCCCGGTCTTCGCCAGCCAGAATGACCAACAGGTCATCGCACGCGGAAAATACCTGGCGATCGCCGCAGATTGCGCGGCTTGTCACCGCGGCAGCAGCCAACAGGACGCCCCCTACGTCGGCGGTTATGCCATCGCTTCGCCGATGGGCGATATCATCGCCAGCAATATCACGCCCGCCAAAGGAACCGGCATCGGCGACTACAGTGAACCCGAGTTTCGCCGCGCGTTAACGCAGGGCATCCGGCGGGATGGTCAACCCTTGTATCCCGCCATGCCTTATACCGCTTATCGGGGATTGAGCGATGACGATCTGCACGCGCTGTATCGTTATTTTATGACCGGGGTCGCACCGGTCGATCGTGCGGTGCCTGAGACCCAACTGGCGTTCCCTTTTTCCTGGCGTTATGCGATCCACGGCTGGAACTGGCTGTTTCTGAAAAAAAGGCCCGACGATGAAGATGAGCAAAAAGCGCGGGGTCGCTATCTGGTGGATGTTTTGGGGCATTGCTCGGCGTGTCACAGCCCGCGTAACGGGATGATGGCCGAACGCGACGATCGCTATCTGGCGGGAGGAGAGGCCGGCGGTTGGATCGCGCCGAATATCACCTCGGATCCCGTCAGCGGCATCGGCGGCTGGAGCCGGAAAGAGTTGGCGCAGTATCTGCGCACCGGGCGCAATGACAAAGCCCAGGCGGCCGGCGGCATGGCGGAGGCGGTGGAGCATAGCCTGCGTTTCCTGAGTGACGACGATCTCGACGCCATCGCCGACTGGCTTAAACAGACGCCGCCGATCGTCACCGTGCAAGGAACGAAAGCAGCCTATCAATACCAGGGGGGCGGTGAAGGCCGTGCAGCCGGGCAGGCGCTGTATGCCGCTGCCTGCGCCAGCTGCCATCGCCTGGGCGGCGAAGGCGCCTACGACGGCCATTTCCCTTCATTGACTCACAATTCCACCGTTGGCAGCGAGCAGGCCAATAACCTGATCATGGTGATGCTGCATGGCGTGCAGCGCCAGGGAGAGACGCTGCAAACCTGGATGCCGGGATTTGCTGATAGCCTGGATGACCGGCAACTGGCCGAGTTGGGCAATTACGTATTACAGCAATTCGGCAATCCGGCAGTCAGGATAACGCCGGAGCAAGTGGCTCGGCAGCGGGCTGGCGGTGAGAAACCGTGGTTGATTGCGTCATTGCCTTATGTGTTCTGGGGCGGTGTATTGCTGGCATTGATCGTCATCGGGGCGTGGGTGAAACGTCGGATGAAGCATTGATTGGGGAGAGGATGGCATGAAGTTCAATCTGAACGGCCAGGCGGTCGAATTTAACGGCGAGCCGGATACGCCGCTGCTGTGGGTGATCCGGGAACATTTTAAGTTAACCGGCACCAAGTTCGGCTGCGGTATCGGCGCCTGTGGCGCCTGTACGGTACATGTCGACGGCAAGGCAGTGCGTTCATGTTGCTATCCGCTGCAATTGGTACGCGATCGGCAGGTGACTACCATCGAAGGGTTGTCCACCGATCGCAGTCATCCGGTGCAGCAGGCCTGGATTGCGGAGGATGTGCCGCAGTGCGGCTACTGCCAATCGGGCATGATCATGGCAGTCAGCGCGCTGTTGGCGGAGCACCCGAAGCCGGACGACCGGCAGATAGAGGCGGGCCTGACCAATCTGTGCCGCTGCGCCACTTACCACCGTATCCGCGCAGCGGTGCACCGCGCCGCCGACAAGGGAGAACCCTAAGCATGGCGATCACCCGCAGAACCTTGCTAAAAGGCAGCGCGTTGGCGGTGGCCGCCATGCTGCTGCCGATATCGACGCGCAGCCTGGCGGCCGTGGTTTCACAGGACGCGGTGCCGCCCGACGGTCAGTACGAATTGAACGATTGGATCTGGATCGATAGCGGCGGCCGCATCGTTATCGGCGTGTCGCAATGTGAGGTCGGGCAGGGGATTTACACCGGCCTGGCCGAAGTGGTGGCGGCGGAAATGGATGCCGATTGGGCGCAGGTGACGGTGAAGTTCGTCACCGGCCGCGATGCCTACCGTCAGGTTGCCGGGGGCGAGGCTTTCGCGCAATTTGTCGCCGCTTCAACCTCCATGACCAAATTTTATCAGCGCACCCGGCTGGCCGGCGCGCAGGCGAGAGATTTCTTTCTGCGGGCCGGTGCGAGACATCTCGCGCTTTCACCGCAGCAGTGTCGCACGGAGAAGGGCTGGGTGATTGAGGAAGGCGGTCAGCGCAAGGTCGCCTACGGCGATCTGGTGCGCTATGCCGCCGAGTTGCCGTTGGATCCGCAGCCTGGTTTAAAGAGCGAAGCGCAAGAGCAAGAGAGTTTCATCGGCAAGCCGTTGTTGCGGGTCGATACGCCGGAGAAAGTGGACGGCAGCGCGATTTACGGTATCGATATCGACCTGCCGGAGATGCTGATCGGCGTCCCCTGGATGGTGCCCGACCTCAGCGGAAAGCTGGTCGCCGTGCGTAATGAACAGCAGATTCGGGCCATGCCGGGCGTGGTGGATCTGGTGCTGACCCGGCAGTGGTCGATGAACAACATGGTCGGATTGGATCACGATATGTCGCTCAATACGGTGATCGTGGTGGCGGAGAGCTATTGGCAGGCCAAAAAGGCGGCGGATTTGCTGGAGGTCGACTGGCTGCCGGGCGCAGGGCAAGCGCTGAACGATAGCGCGATTGCGGCGGAGAATCTGGCGATGCTGGACGGCGATACCTTGGTGCCGGCGGTTGATCGCGGTGAGGCGTCGGCGTTGATCCATGACGCTGAGCAGGGTTCGCGCCTGCATGAGGCGCGTTACAGCGCGCCTTATGTGGCGCATGCCACCCTGGAGCCTTGCAATGCCACCAGTCATTATGAAGAGGGCCGTATCGAAACCTGGGGCCCTTTCCAGGGGCAGGACATGGTGCGCAACGTTCTGGCGAAAATGTTCGGGCTGAAGCCGGCGGATGTGGTGGTGAATACGACCTACCTGGGGGGCAGCTTTGGGCGCAAATATCTGCCGGATGCCGTGATGCATGCTACCGCCGCCTCCCGGGCGGTAGGAAAACCGGTCAAGGTGATCTATCCGCGCGAGATTGACATGCGGCATGAATATTATCGTCCGGCCTGCATCAGCCATTATCGGGCGCTACTAGATGAAAACGGCTACCCGCTGGCGCTGTGGGCGCGCTATGCGGGGCAGTCTCTCTTTTGGCAAATGCGGCGCGAAACGGTACACGAGGCCGGGGGATGGGATGAAAGTATGGTGGAGTGCGTTTACAGCACGCCGTATCGCATCCCTCATCTGAAGGTGGAGGCCGGCATCGTTGAACAGCCGATTTCCCTGAGCTATCTGCGCGGTGTCGGCAGCGTCGCCAGCCTGTTCTTTTTGGAAAGCTTTATCAGCGAACTCAGCCATAAGGCCAAGCGAGACGAGTATCAGTATCGGCGGCATCTGCTGCAGGACACTCCGGAAGCGTTGCGCGTACTGGACGCCACCGCGGCGGCGGCGGGTTGGCAGCACGAACCGCCGCCGGGCGTTTATCGCGGTATGTCGTGCAATATTTGGCTCGGCCGCAATAACGCTTTCACCACCTACGTCGGTTTGGTGGTTGAAATCGCCATTCAGGAGGGGCGACTGCGGGTGCTCCGCGCGGTATGTGCGATTGACTGCGGCAAGGTGATAAACCCAAATCTGGTGCGCGCCAACGTAGAGGGCGGCATCGGCTTTGCGCTGACCACCTGCCTGCACAGCGAACTGCATTTTGAACGGGGCGGCGTGGTGGAAGGGAATTTCGATCGTTATCCGCTGCTCGCGATCGCCGAAATGCCCAAGGTGGAAGTGGCGGTGCTCGACAGCGCGCGTGCACCGCAGGGATGCGGGGAAGTATCGACTGCGGTGGTCGCTCCGGCAATGGCCAGCGCGCTGCATAAGGCCACCGGCAAAACCTATCGTACTATGCCGTTCCCACGCGAGTTTTCCTCGGTTTAACGGCCCGTCGGCGGCTGCCGCGCGGTCAGAGCTTCTTCAGCAGCGCCAGCAGCTGCGCTTCGCTTTTCTCCGCCAGCCCGTCGATCGCCAGCTTGATGATGTCGGAGCGGGTGATGCGCACGATGCCGTTGCGCGCCGCCTGCACGATCACTTCATCGATCGCTTCAATGTGGTTGTCCGTCAGGCTGACGGAGATCGCCTTATAGGTGCGCTTGCGGCCGGCCGGTTTGGCTTCCGGTGCGGGCGCCGCGACCGGCAGCGTGTGCGAGGTGGCGCTGTTGATGAATTCGTCTTCCGACATGCGGTGGGTGGGTGTGCGCTTCTTCACAGGATCACCTCTTTCACCAGGCATTCAATTTCGCTCTGTGCCTTTTCGTTGTTCGCCTCGTGCACGGTGATGGCTTCGCCCCAGGCGTCGCGGTAAATCTTGCGGTCGCACAGGCGGTGGCTCACCAGGGTGAACTCCGGGTATTCGCTCAGCACCTGCGCCGCTTCGTTGGCTTCATTGATGAAGATATTGGTCGGACACATGTTCAGCACGATGTAGCCTTTGACCTTCTCGTTATACTCCTGCGCGGTGGAGAACATTTCCGACAGATAGCCTATGGTGTCGAGATCCATCTGCGAAGGGCGCAGCGGCGAGAGGAACAGATCGGCGGCCAGCAGCCCGGAGCGCAGTTCGGCGCTGTCGCGGCCGGCGGTGTCGACGATCACGTAGTCGTAATGGCGATCCAGCTCCAGCAGGGTTTCCTTGATTTTGCCCGATGCGGCCACCACAGGAATGTGCGGTAACCCCTCGACGTTCTGACGGTCGTTGTACCAGGTCATGATCGATTTCTGGTCGTCGGCATCGACGATGATCGCCGTCTTGCCTTGCTTAAGAATCAAATACCCGGCGATATTCACCGCTTTCGTCGATTTGCCGACGCCGCCTTTTTGCGAGCCAATCAGGACAATCATGCTGCCATCTCTCAAGTTATTAAGCTGATAACTTATTAAGTTAATGTGCTTATTAGGTTGATAATCAAACAGGTTAACAAGAACAACTCGCGAACAATATGCACCAACTGCGGCGGCTTGCCAAGCCAGTATGTCGTTAACTGCGCAGCTTATTTTGCGCTGGATGGCCCGGATGGGTAAGTAGGAATTCTCTGGGAAGTGGCGGTGCGGAGGCAGGTTTTGTTAATTTAACAGCTTAATAAGTTAGTTACCTATTAAGCTGTCGCCGACATTATTTCTTCATCATCGCCTTCAGATTGGCGAACGGGTTGTGGGTGGCGACGCCGACATCTTTCTGCGCGTCTTCACCGGCCACCACCGTCGAACCGTATTGATCGGCCTCGGTGTATTTCGAGTGTTCATGGTCGTGGCAGTACAGGCACAGCATTTCCCAGTTGCTGCCGTCTTCCGGGTTGTTGCTGTGATCGTGATCGATGTGGTGCACCGTCAGTTCGCGCAGGTTGGAATAAACGAACTCGCGCGAGCAGCGCCCGCACACCCAGGGGAACAGTTTCAGCGCTTTTTCGCGGTAGCCGGTTTCCAGCTTCGCATAGTTTTTGGGGATATAGGCCATGGTGGTCGTCCGTCGTGAATCACTATGCGGCAAATAATACCACATTGCGTGCGGCTACAACGTGCGGCTCATCCTGCCGCTAGCGAAACGTCTCCACCGCCCAGTCGATAAACGCCCGCAGCTTGCCGCTGAGGTGGCGGTTGGACGGGTAAACCACGTACATCTGCTCCGGCGGCGGCTGCCAGTCGTGCAGCAGGCTGACCAGCTCACCGCTGTCGAGATGCGGCTGCGCCATAAAGCGGTAGGTCTGGATGATGCCCAACCCGGCCAGGCTCGCCGCCAGCAGCGCGTTGCCTTCGTTGATGCTGACCGGATAGCGTTGCTGGATGGCGATCTCTTTGCCGCGTTCGACATAGCGTTGCGGGTGAATGCGATCGTTGAGCGGGTGGCGATAGTGCACCATCGGGAAACCCTGCTCCAGATCGCACGGGTGGCGCGGTGTGCCGTGGCGCGCCAGGTAGGCCGGGGTGGCGCAGCTCACCCAGTCCAGATCGAACAGGCGGCGGGCGATCAGGCTGGAGTCGGCCAGCGGGCCGCTGCGGATCACGCAGTCGGTGCTGTCGCTAATGAGATCGATAACGCGGTCGCCGACGCTCAGATCGATCTGGATCTGCGGGTAGCGCGCCAGAAAGTCGGGCAGGGCGGGCAACAGCAGCCGGCGCGCGGTGCCGCCGCCGGTGTCGATGCGCAGCACGCCTTGCGGAGAGCTTTGCGATTCGGTCAGGCAGCCTTCCATCTGCTCCAAATCCGCCAGCCATTTCACCGTATTCTGGTAATAGCATTCGCCCTCGCGGGTAACCGACACGCTGCGGGTGGTGCGCTGAAACAGCTTGGTTTGCAGGTGATCCTCCAGATTCTGGATCAGCTTGGTCACCGTGGCTTTCGGCATGCCCAGCGAATCGGCGGCGCGGGTAAAGCCGCCGGTTTCCACCACGCGGTTAAATACCCGGATAGCGAGCAAATGATGGTCCATAGGTTCTCAACGTCATGCCCCGGCGACGGCCGGGGCATGTTTCTGCGGATAAATAAGGATTAACACTGTTTAGCGCCAATCGCGCCGGATCGCAAGCTGAGGCCGAACACCAGCGTGGCGGAGAGGATCAGCGCGCCGCCGAACAGCATGGTGCTGCTGACGCCTTGCCAGTCCACCACCTCGCCGCCCAGCAGTGCGCCGGAGGCCAGCGCGATCTGAATGACGCACACCAGCAGCGCCTGGCCGGCTTCCGGCGCCTGCGGCACGGCGGCGAACATCCAGTTGGTGGCGCATACCGGCACCGCGCCAAAGGCCAGACCCCAGACCAACACCATCAGCGTGGCGCCGCCGAGGCCGCTGAGCAGCGGCGAAACAATCAGAATGCCCGCCAGCATGGCGGCGATCAGGATGAAGGTAGCGCGCAGGCTGTACTCCCCCAGACGCTCGCCGAGGAAGGTGCCCAGCAGGCCGATGGCGCCATAGGCCAACAGCTGCAGTGAGATCGCTGACGGGCTGAGGACGAACACCTGTTGCAGCAGGGGCCGCAGATAGGTGTAGGCGGCAAAGTGGCCGATGAACAACAGCACGATGGCGATCAGGCCGATGCGCGCCATCGGCAGGCGCAGCGGCAGCACCAGATCGCGCGGCGTGACCGGCCGGGAAGGCGGCACCGAGGTCAGCAAACGCAGCTGCGCGAGCAGCACGCCAACCGCCAATGCCGCACCGCCGAAGAAGGCGGCGCGCCAGCCGAACAGATCGCCGATCAGCGCCCCGGCCGGCACGCCACACACCGCGCCGACCGAGATGCCGCTGAGGATCAGCGCGGTGGCGCGGCCCTGGCTGGCTTCCGGCACCAGATGGCGGCCGTAGTTGGCGGCGAACGACCAGAAGCCGCCGACGCAGATGCCCAGCAGCACGCGGCCCAACAGCATCATCGGGAAGTTGACCGCCAGCGCCGCCACCAGGTTGGAGACGATCAGCAGCAGCGACAGCCCCAGCATCAGTAAACGCCGATCCAGGCGGCCGGAAATCAGGCTCAATGCGGGGGCGGCCACCGCCGCCACGATGCCGGGCATGGTGACCATCAGCCCGGCAGTGCCGGTGCTGACGCCGAGCGAAGGGGCGATGTTGGTCAGCAGGCCGATCGGCAGAAACTCGGTGGTGACCATGACAAAACAGGCGACCGTCAGCGAGAAGATCGCCGGCCACGGGGATGATGCAGGTTTATCTTTATTATTCAGCATAATGCCGCTCGTCTTGGGTGAATGCGCAGGCCGCGCTCGGGGCGCGGTGTGACCGAAGTCACAATCTACGGCAGGCCGAAGCCGCGGATAAATCCGTTTGCGGTGGTTACACTGTTTCTGAGGGGAAACAATCGCCGGCGGCGAGTGGAAACGCGGCTTGCGCCGCGCTGAGGGGAAAGGAATAAAACGGCATAAGGTTATGACCGAATGCCGCGTAGCGTTTACAGCCCCGGCGCTTTCCACAGCGAAGTGGTCAGGCCGCTATCCACCAGCGTCAGCTGATCGGCGTAAACCTGCCGCCAGGTTTCTTTCTGTTCCTGATACAGCGCGTGGTGGGCCATGTCCGGCTGATACTCGCGTTCCCAGCGCACCAGGCGCTCACCGGTTTCGGCCAGCGACTCGTACAGCCCGGCGCCGACGCCGGCGGCGATCGCGCAGCCCAGCGCGGTGGCCTCTTTGACCACCGGCACCCGCACCGTCAAACCGGTGACGTCGCTGAGGATCTGGCTCCACAGCTTGCCCTTGGCCCCGCCGCCGGCGAACACCAGCGAGCGCGCCTGCACGCCGGAGAAGGCAGCGATTTGCTCCAGGTTGCAGGCGGAGACGATGGCGGCGTTCTCCTCCAGCGCGCGGAACAGCGTCTGTTTGTTGCAACGTTCCGGATCGATCGACATGTTGATGAACGATGGCGCCGCGTGGTACCAGGTTTTGAAATGCATGGCGTCGGAAAAGATCGGCATCACGCCGTAGGCACCCGGCGGCACCCTGGCCGCCATCTCTTCCAGCAGGCTGTAGGCATCGACCCCCAGCCGCTCCGCCAGCAATTTTTCCTCCGCGCAGAAAGCGTCGCGGAACCAGCGCATGGTCAGGCCGGTAAAGAAGCTGATGGATTCCGCCTGCGCCATGCCGGGAATGACGTGGGGGTTGATGCGAATGTTCATCTCCGGATCGATGGCCGGCTCCGGCAGGTTGACGATCTGCTGCCAGAAGGTGCCGCCGAGCACCGCCGTCTGCCCGGCGCGCACGATGCCGAGCCCCAGGCTACCGAGCTGCACGTCGCCGCCGCCCATCACCACCGGGGTGCCGCGCAGCAGCCCGCTCTCCTGCGCCGCTTGTTCGGTGACGCGCCCCAGCACGCTGCCGGTCTCTTTCACCGGCGACAGAATATCGGCGCGCAGCCCGGCCATGTCGAGCAGCGCCGGCCGCCAGTCGCGGCTGGTCAGATCCAGCATGCCGGTGGTGCCGGCGTTGGAAGGATCGACCGCCAGCTCACCGCTGAGCATGTTGGCCAGCCAGTCGCTGATCATGGTCAGCGTCGCCGCCTGGCGGTAGATGTCCGGACGATGGTGCGCCAGCCACAGCAGGCGCGGCATGGCGCTCAGCGCCAGCGTCTGGCCGGAGTATTGATACACCTCGCGTTCGAAGCCGTGGTTGTGCAGCTCTTTCAGCTCGCTGACTTCGTGGCTGGCGCGCGCATCGACGTTGGCGCAGGCCCAGATCGGCACGCCGTTGCGGTCGTACAGAACGATGCCTTCACGCATCGAGCAGCAGGCCACCGCGCGTATCGCCTGCGCCGTCAGCCCGGCGCGCTGCAAGGCCTGGCGAATGCACTGGCAGGCCAGCTGCCAGTTGCGGCTGAGGTCAAACTCCATCGAGCCGGGCACGCCCGACACCGCCAGGTGTTGCCACTCCGCCTGGCCGTGCGCGATCTGGTTGCCCGCCACATCGAAGATCACCGCGCGAATGCTGCCCGTTCCTGCGTCCAGCGCCATCAAGTAGTTATCCATAGCCTATGCTCTCAGGGGGAGGAGTGTTAACTATAGATGCCGCCGCCTTACCCCGCCGGGGAAGGAGTGGGCGTCGCCGATGCGATTTGTGAGCCAGGCGGCAAAATTGCCGTTGCGGCGGGCAATCGACGGGAATAAACCTATGGTTGGAAAGAGTCATTTTGCGGTACGCCGTTTAAACAAGGAGTTGCCATGCACGTCACATTGGTTGAGATCAACGTTAAACAGGACAAAATCGACGAATTTATCGATGTTTTCCGCGCCAATCATCGGGGGGCAATCGAAGAGCCGGGCAACCTGCGCTTCGACGTGCTGCAGGATGAACAGATTCCGACGCGGTTTTACATCTACGAAGCTTATCGCGACGAGCAGGCGGTGGCGGCGCACAAGCAGACCCCGCACTACCTGCAGTGCGTGGAGAAGCTGGAAGCGCTGATGACCGGCCCGCGCAAGAAGACCACCTTTATCGGCCTGATGCCGGAATAATCGCCGGCGTTTGCCGGTGTCCATGCGCCCGGTTTGGTTGTAACCTGCAAGCTAAAGCGAATTTTCAATGGGATAAGCGGGGCGAGGATGACATTGCGCGATCGGCTGTTGGCGCTGTTGGTGGTGGTGATCTGGGGCGTGAATTTCGTCGTGATCAAGTTCGGTTTACAGGGCATGCCGCCGTTTCTGCTGGCCGGGATGCGTTTTTTGCTGGTGGCGTTGCCGGCGATCTTTTTTATCCCGCGTCCGACTATCCCGTGGAAATGGCTGCTGCTGTATGGCATGACCATGAGCTTCGCGCAATTCGCGTTTCTGTTCGTCGCCATCAAGGTGGGGATGCCGGCGGGGCTGGCTTCGCTGGTGCTGCAGGCGCAGGTGTTCTTCACCTTGCTGTTGGGTGTCGTGCTGATGGGCGAAAAGCTGCGCGTCAACCATTTCGTCGGCATCGCTATCGCCAGCGGCGGCATGCTGGTGCTGGCGCAGGCCAGCCTGCATAAGCCGGGCAGCGGCGCGGTCCCCCTGGCGGGCATGCTGCTGACGCTGGCGGCGGCGTTTTCCTGGGCGCTGGGCAACCTGACCAACAAGAAGATCCTGGCCGGTTTCCCGCAGCGTAATATTTTATCGCTGGTGGTGTGGAGCGCGCCGATCCCGGTCGTGCCGTTCCTGGCTTGCAGCTGGCTGTTCGACGGCCCTGAGGCGGTGCTAAGCAGCCTGAGTCATGTGCAGGTCGGCACCTGGCTGGCGGTTGCCTATCTGGCGTTCGCCGCCACGCTGTTCGGTTATTCGGTGTGGGGCAGCCTGCTGGGGCGCTATGAAACCTGGCGGGTTGCGCCGCTGACGCTGCTGGTGCCGCTGGTCGGGTTGTTCGCCGCCTGGCTGCTGCTGGACGAAGCGCTGTCGCCGGCGCAATTCGGCGGCGCATTGCTGGTGCTGGCCGGCATGGCGGTCAACACCTTCGGGCTGCCGCGCCGTCGGGCGGCGATCGCGCGTTAAACCGAACAGGGCAATTCTGTTCAATACGTTGTCGGCGGCGGCCGGCATTCTGGCGCCTGTGAATACTTTCTCAGGTGCCCATCATGAACATCTACCTTTCCATGGCCGCGTTTGCGCTGGCGGCCTCCATCACTCCCGGCCCGGTCAACATCGTCGCCTTGAGCGCCGGGGCGCAATTCGGCTTTGGCGCGACCCAGCGCCACGTGTTCGGCGCTACGCTGGGGTTTACCCTGTTGCTGGTGCTGCTGGGATTGGGCATGCACCAGCTGCTGATCCTGTGGCCGGCATTGACCCGCTTGATTCAGTGGGCCGGCGTGGCCTTCCTGCTGTTTATGGCCTACCGGCTGGCGTTTGACGACGGCAGATTGGGCAACGGCGCGGCGCGGGCGCCTTCCTGTTGGTACGGCGCGCTGATGCAATGGCTGAACCCCAAGGCGTGGCTGGCGTCGGTGGCCAGCCTCGGCGCCTTTGTCGGCGACGGCGATGTGCTGTTGCTGTGGCAGTTCGCCGGGCTCTACTTCGTGATTTGCTATGCCTCGGTGGCCTGCTGGGCCTATGTCGGCGCGATGCTGCGTGGCCTGCTCAGGCAGGCGCGCAACGTGCGGCGTTTCAACCGGGCGATGGCGCTGCTGTTGGCGGCCAGCGCCTGCTATCTGCTGGCGGAAGGTTTTTGATACTGCCCCGGCGTGGCGGCCAGCAGCTGCTTGAAGGTGCGCTGGAAGTGCGCCTGATCGGCAAAGCCGCTTTCGCTGGCGGCTGCGGCGATCGGCAGGCCGCTCTTCAACAGCCGATGGCCGTGCTGCACGCGGCGGTTGACCAGATAGGCGTGCGGCGTCATGCCGTAGCGCTGGCGGAAGGCGCGGATCAGGTAAGAAGGGGACAGCGCGGCGGCGCGGCAAATGTCGTCCAGCGTCAGCGGCCGGGTGCAGTGCGCGTCGATAAACGCCGCCGCCGCTTCCAGTCGGGTATGCGACGGTGTCTCCGGCTGGCGGACATCGCCCAGCCCGAGCTGCAGGGCGCTGAAATACTCCACCATGGCGATCTGTTTTTCCAGCGCGCAGCACAGCGGATCCGTCAGCAGCGCATAAAGCCGGTTCAGGCCGTGGAACAGCGCCGGATCGCGGCTGAGCGGCTGGCTGAACGGAACAAAACGATCGCCGTCGCCGCCGAGCAGCTCCTGCTGCAGCGCGCCGAGCCAGGCGAGATCGAGATAGAACATGATGTACGACCAACGGCGATCGGCAATGGGGTTGCAGGCATGCGCCTGCTGCGGGTTGATGACAACCAAATCGCCGGCGCTGACCTGCATGCGCCGCTCGCCGTTGACATAGGTGCTGACGCCGCCGGTGATGGCGCCGATGGAAAAGAATTCGTGGCTGTGCAGGCTGTAACACACCTGGCGGCCATCCGCGATGGCGCGGGCTTCGACGAACGGCAACTGCGGATCGCGCCAGAACTGCGGCGTTTTTTCACTCATACGCTTTCCTTTTCACTGCGGCGGCATCACAGTGTTATAGCCTGAAAGCGACGAGAGAGGGAATGGCGGATGATGATTTTTAACGTGTTCGGCCGTCTGCTGGGCGTGAAGCGCATCGGGGACGAATGGTGGTTGTTCCGCGTGACGTTGCCGGAGCGCAAATATGCCCCCAGTCACGATATCGTGCTGCCGGCCGATCTGCGCGAAGAGGAGATCGCCGGCTATCTGGGGGATATCTATCACGAGGCGGCGACGCCGCAGCGGCCGGACGTGTTTCGCGTCGAATAGCGCGGCGCGTTACTCTTCCGCGTTGCGCGCCATCATGCGGCGCTGGTGTTCCTCGCCGGCGGCCTGGATCTCTTCCAGCACCGATCCGACGTCGGCGCGTTTCTGGATTTCGCTGAACCGGCCGCTGAGAGTGCTGTCCGGTGTCAGGTTGCCTTCCTGATACAGCGCCCAAATCTCTTTGGCGTATTGGCTGTCGCGCAGCTCCGGCGCGAACTGGCCGTAATACTCGGCCAGATTGCCGATATCGCGCTCGAACATGCTTTTGGCGTGGTTGTTGGCGGCGGCGTCCACCACCTGCGGCAGATCGATGATCACCGGCCCGTCTTTATCCATCAGCACGTTGAATTCCGACAGGTCGCCGTGCACCAGCCCGGCGCACAGCATGCGCACCGCATAGTTCATCATCAGGGCGTGATCGGCGCGCGCCTGTTCCGGCGTCAGGATGACATCGCTCAGGCGCGGCGCCACCAGGCCTTCTTCGTCGGTGATCAGCTCCATCAGCAGCACGCCGTCCAGGCAGATGTCCGGCTGCGGCACCCGCACCCCGGCCTTGGCCAGCAGATACAGTGCGTCCACTTCGGTGTTTTGCCAGGCTTCTTCCTGCTGCTGGCGGCCGAATTTGGAGCCTTTGCTCATGGCGCGCGCGTCGCGGCTGTTGCGCACCTTGCGCCCTTCCTGATAGTGAACGGCCTGCTTGAAGTTGCGCTTCTCTGCCTCTTTGTACACTTTGGCGCAGCGGATCTCATCGCCGCAGCGCACGATAAACACGTCGGCTTCTTTGCCGCTTTTCAACCGGCGGATGACGTCGTCGATTAACCCGTCATCAACCAGCGGCTGGAGTCGTTTTGGAATTTTCATGCAGCCTTGTACCCTATTTAGGCTCCGGTGTGAATGGCTTGCGCAGTTGATAGCGTAAGTTAGACCCGAAAGGCAAACATTAGTTTTGCCGCCGCGTCATCATTACGCGGCGGCGGGCGCTCACAGGCTGGCGGCCGGCACCCAAACGCTGACGCTGCCGGCGTTGACCGGGAAATGGGCACTGCCCTGGTCGTCGGTGGTGATTTCCTCCTGACGGTTGCCGAGGAAATCGCGCCAGGCGGTGTGCGCCAAATCGGCGCCCAGTGCGACGGTCTTGCCGCTCTCGCCGCCGTTGGTCAGCACCACCACGCAGCCGGGGGCCTCGGCGGTGCCGGCGCGGCTGAAGGCAACGCAGTGGCTGTCGTCGAAGTAGTCGGTTTGCGGGCCGTTGGCGAAACGCTGGCGGGCGGCAATCAGCTTCTCCAGCTCCGGGATCGCCGGCATGTCAATCTGGTGCTCGCCGCCGTCGCGCCCCTTGTCGCGGTAGCTGGCGCCATACAGGTCGGGGTAAAACACGCAGGGCACGCCCTGTTCGCGCAACAGGATCAGCGCGTAGGCCAGCGGTTTGAACCAGGGTTCTACCGGCGCTTCCAGCGATTGCAACGGCTGGGTGTCGTGGTTGGCGACCAGCGTTACCGCGTGGGCCGGATCGGCGGCGGTCAGGGTATCGGTGAAGATCTGCGCCATGTCGAAGCCGTCGCCCTGTTTCGACGCCTGATGAAACTTCAGGTGCAGCGCCACGTCGAACAGCATCACCTTGCCGTCCACCAACTCGATGTATTGTTGCAGCGCACCGAGATCGTGCGACCAGTATTCGGCGACGATAAACAGGTCGCGCTGTGCGCTGCCGCGCACGTGATCCGCCCACTCTTTGAAGAACCAGGCGGGAATGTGTTTGGCGGCGTCCAGGCGGAAGCCGTCGCACGGCAGGCTTTCCAACAGCCAGCGCGCCCAGTATTTGAGCTCCTCCGTCACGGCGGCATTGCGGAACTCCACGTCGGCCCCCATCAGATAGTCGTAGTTGCCTTTTTCGTCGTCGACCTGATCGTTCCAGCCGTCGTCGCCATAGTCGTTGGCGATTTTGAACACCCCTTTGTCGTCCGGCTGCTCAACGTAATCGACGCCGCTGAAGCATGTGTAATCCCAGATAAACTCGGAATGCACGCCCTGGCGGCCGGGAAAGGTGAAGCGGGTGTAGGCCAGCGCGTCGAAGCCCTGGTCGTCGATGTCGTTGCGGTTGTTGGCGTCCACCTTGAACACGTGTACCTGTTCTTTCTCGTCCGCGCCGAGCTTGTGGTTGAACACCACGTCGTAGAGCACCCCCACGCCGTGTTCGCGCAGCGTATTGGCGGCGTGTTCGAGCGCCGCCTTGTCGCCGTATTTGGTGGCCACGCTGCCTTTCTGGTCAAATTCGCCGAGATCGAACAGATCGTATGTATCGTAGCCGACGGAGTAGCCGCCGGAAGCGCCCTTGCAGGCGGGCGGCAGCCACAGGTCGGTGATGCCCAGTTCGGCCAGGTGCGGGGCGCGCTCGGCGGCCTCCTGCCACAGTTTGCCGCCGTCGGGGTAGTACCAGTGAAAGAATTGCAGCAGGGTGGTTTTTTTCGTCATGAGCCAGCGTCCCGGTTAGCCAGAAGGAGAGGAGCAGTTAAAGCATGGGCTACTTTTGGCAAAAGGGACAATGGTGCAGGGAGGCGTGCGAAGGCAGGCGTAAATATGTAACCGACGTTGACCAGATAGCGGTTAAGTTGTTGCTATCAAGTTTTCACGTTTTAATTTTTATATTTTATTTTTCAAATAGATATTTATTTTATTTTTTGCTATTTCAAGGTTTGCTGTTTTTGCGCTCATTTTAATTGGTTTTTTATTTTAATTTTAAATTTTAATTTGGGTTTTAATTTTTAAAATGATTGTTTTTTTTGGTTTTAAGTTCTTGTGTGTGAAATATTTTGACATATTCAGGTGCCCCGTTGGTTATTCATTCGCAATTGTTTATGCGTTATCGTTATGTTCGAAATTAGGTAACACTATCAACCAATAATCCATCCAACCTAGCGTGAAGGTGGAAGAACAGGGGAGCATAACGTCGTGAACATCAGGGATTTCAGAGCATTGGCGCGCAGTTTGGTCAGAGAATTCGGCATGTTGAACAAGCAGAGCAACGGCTCGCGCTTTTCGCCGCTGCAGATCCATCTGATGATCGAAGTCAGCGAGCAGCCGCTGGGCGTCACCGAGCTGGCGGCCCGGCTTTGCATCGACAAGGCCAGCGCCAGCCGGGCGCTGCGCAGCCTGGTCGCCGCCGGCGTGATAGAAACGGTGGATCATCCGGATGACAAGCGGCACAACCTGCATCGGCTGAGTAAAAACGGCGGCAAGGCGCTGGCCGGCATCGAGAGCGACGCCGACGGTTTTATGCAGGCGGCGCTGGCGCAGTTGGACGACGATGAGCTGGCGAGCACCACCGCGGCGATGAAAAAGATGACCGCGGCGCTGCGCAGCGCACGCAAACAGCGCGACGCCAACCTGCGGGTGCGGCCGATCGCCGCGCGCGACGATGCGGCGATGGCGGCGATCATTCGCGACGTGTTTCGTGAGTACGGCATGGACAAGATGGAAGGCGTCAGCCTGCACGATCCGGATCTCGATCGGCTGACCGGCCTGTATCGCGACAACGGCGGCCACTACTGGGTGCTGGAGCGGGACGGGCAGGTGGTGGGGGGCGTCGGCATGGCGCCGTTGGCGGGCGAAGAGCCCGGCTATTGCGAGCTGCAGAAGCTGTTCTTCAAACCCGGCGCGCGTGGGCTGGGTATGGCGCGCTATATGGTGGTGCAGGCGCTGAAGGCGGCGCGGGCGGCGGGGTATCGCTACTGCTACCTGGAAACCACCGAACAGTTGAAAGAGGCGATCGGGTTGTACTACGCGCTGGGATTCACGCTGCTGACGGAACGGCGCGGCAACACCGGCCATCACGGTTGCAACGTGTGCATGCTGAAAAATCTGAAGAACGGCGATATGTGAGCGGTTTCAAGGTTAGCGCCCGCGCCTTGTGCCACCCTGTTAACCGTTTGATAACAATCACAACGTTTTATCAGGGAGGAAACTATGCTAGGGGATCCGATGGCGCTGTCCGCGCTGGTCACGCTGGTGGTCATCGCGCTATGGGCCAGCGCCCGCTTGCCGGAGTATTTGGTCGCGCTGCTGTTCTTCGCGGCGGTGATGGTGTTGCAGCTGGCGCCTGCCGCGGTGACCTTTTCCGGTTTCGCGTCTTCCGCATTCTGGCTGGTGCTCAGCGGTTTTGTGCTGGGCACCGCCATCCGCAGCACCGGTTTGGCGGATCGCCTGGCCAACCGGCTCTTGCCGCACCTGGCCGGCTCCTGGCTCCGCCTGGTGGGCGGGGTGGTGGCGATAAGCTACGCGCTGGCGTTTGTCATGCCTTCCAACATGGGGCGCATTACGCTGCTGATGCCGATCGTCATGGCGTTGGCCGATCGCGCCGGTTTGGTGGAGGGCTCGCGCGGCCGCATCGGTTTGGCGCTGGCGGTGGGGTTCGGCACCTTCCAGCTCTCCGCCAGCATCCTGCCGGCCAACGTGCCCAATCTGGTGATGAGCGGCGCGGCGGAAAGCGCCTACGGCAGCCACTTCGCTTATCTTTCCTACCTGCTGTTGCACGCCCCGGTGCTCGGGATCGCCAAAGGCGCGCTGCTGACGCTGTGCATCTGCGGCCTGTTCCGTGCGCGGCCGCAGCCGGTGGCGGCCGAGGCGGCGCAAACCCCGCTCAGCGCCGCCGAATGGCGGCTGATCGCACTGTTGGGTGCCACGGTGTTGCTGTGGATGACCGACAGCTGGCACGGCATCGCCCCCGCCTGGATCGGGTTGGCGGCGGCCTGCTTCTGCCTGTTGCCACGTATCGGGTTTCTCAACGGCGAGCAGTTCGCCGCCGGGGTTAACGTGCGCACCTGCATCTACGTGGCGGGGATCCTGGGGCTGACTGCGCTGGTCAGCCACTCGGGGCTTGGCGATCGGCTGGGCGGTGCGCTGCTGGCGATGATGCCGGATCTGCACGGCAAACCGTTCACCGCATTCGGTTCGCTGGTGGGGATCACCGCGTTGCTGAATTTCGTGGTGACCGCCAACGGCGTGCCGGCGCTGTTTACCCCGCTGGCGCAGGCGCTGTCCGCGGGCAGCGGTCTGCCGCTGCTGACGGTGTTGATGACCCAGGTGATCGGTTACGCCACGCCGCTGCTGCCGTATCAGGCCTCGCCGATCGTGGTGGCGATGGGGATGGGCAAAGTGCCGGCGCGCGAAGGGCTAAAGCTGTGCCTGCTGTTGGCCGCGCTCAGTTTTGCGCTGCTGGTGCCGTTGGATTATCTGTGGTTCAGGCTGCTGGGGTGGATCCCGTAAACAGCCCCGCGCCGCCGGCAAAACAATCTTCGTCCAGCGTCAGGGTGGCGATTTTATGCACCGGTCCGCGCATGCTGACCTGAAAATCGCCGCTGAAGGCGATTTGCAGTTCGCCGCCCGGCATCCGCACGCTAACCCGATCGTCGACTTGTCCCAACTTGCGCATCACGCTGGCGGCGGCGCAGCTGCTGCTGCCGGAGGCGAGGGTAAAACCGGCGCCGCGCTCCCAGATGCCGATGCGCAGCGTCTGGCGATCGACCACTTCCACCAGTTGTACATTGGTGCGTTTCGGGAACAGCGGATGGCGTTCAATCTGCGGTCCGAGCCGATGCACCTGCGCCAGATCCAGTTTTTCCACCGGCACCACGCAGTGCGGGTTGCCCATCGACACCAGCGAAACGCTTAACGTCTCCTCCATCAGGGGCAGCGGATAGTTCAGTGCCTCCGGCAGATCGATCAAGGCCGGCAGCGCCGCCGGGCTGAAATTGGCGCGCCCCATCTCCACGGTTATCTGATGCGCGTCTTCCGCCACCTGGCAACGCACGTCGCCGCCGGCGGTATGCACCAGAAACGGCTGATGCCCCACGCGCTCGCTGTCGAACAGATACCGCGCGTAGATACGCAGGCCGTTGCCGCTTTTCTCCGCTTCGGAGCCGTCCGGGTTGATGATGCGCAGGGTGGGATTGACGGCGTCGCCGCTGTCGATCAGCAGGCCGTCGGAACCGATGCCGTAATGCGGGTGGCACAGCAGGCGGATCTGTTCCTGGCTCAGACGATCGGCGACCGAACGGTGGCAAACCAGGTAGTCGTTACCCAGGCCGTGATATTTGTGAAACAGCAGGGGAGTCATGGCGTTGCTCGGCTCAGCAAGAAAAGGTTGCTACAGCTTACAACAGAACGTTGGCATCAAAACAAACAAAAGGCGGCCTGAGCCGCCCTTTTGCGCGATTGCCGGTGTGGCAATTAATTGTAGATGATCGCGGTACCGTGCAATTTGTTGTCGCCGGTGGTTGCGATGATCTGGAAGGATTTGGCGCCGGCTGCGTCGGCTTTGGCCGCCAGTTTGTTTTCCAGGCTGCTCAGGTCGGAAGCACCGCTGACGGTGACGACGCCGGCTTTTTGCAGATCGGCCGGTTGAGCGTTGACCAGTTCGGCGGCGAAGCTGCCGAAGGAGACGGAAGCCAGTGCGATGGCGGCGATGGTCATTTTCAGGTTTTTCATGGTCTTATTTCCTATCTTTGTTCTTTACGATGTTAGTTTTGTAAGGTCGTTAAATTAATTAACGATCGATAATTTAATGTTAGATGCCGGTTTGACGGATTGCAAGTATTTTTTTAATGCTCGTTAATTAATTTTTTTTAACGCCCTGGCGTCGGGAGCAGAATTTCTCGCGATCCGCTGGTTTAATACCTTGTTATTGATAGATTTCTGCGGTGCCATGCAGTTGGTTGTTACCGCCGGCGCCGATGATGCGGAAGGATTTGGCACCGGCCTGATCGGCTTTGGCGGCCAGGCTGCTTTCCAGCGAGGTCAGATCGGATGCGCCGCTGACGGTGATGACGCCCACTTTCTGCTGGTCTGCCGGTTGGTTCTGGACCAAATCAGCGGCGAAGCTGCCGAAGGAAACGCTGGCCAGAGTGAGAGCTGCTAAGGTTAATTTTAAGTTTTTCATGATGTTATTTCCTTTCCGATAACGGTAAATAGAGGGGGTTAATCTGCTTCGCTAAATTATCTTAACGATCGATAACTAAATGCTAATCGGTTCTCGACGAGGGCGCAATATTTTTTTATAATGATCGTTAAGTTATTTGTGCTAACCCTGCCGTGGAGCGGGATAGGAGAGGAACGATGGGCATCAATGAAGCGGTCTGCGGCAAAAAAAGCCGCGGCAGACCGAAACAATTTGATCGCGATCGGGCGTTGGAAAGCGCGCTCGATCTGTTCTGGCGGCACGGCTATGAAGCCACCTCGCTGGCCGATCTGGTGGAAGTGACCGGCGCCAAGGCGCCGACGCTGTATGCGGAGTTCGGCAACAAGGAAGGGATGTTCCGCGCGGCGGTGGAACGCTATCTGCAAAAATACACCACCTGCACCAACCAACTGTTGGAGCAGGATCTGCCGGTGGCCGAGATCGTCGAAGCCTACGTGCGCTCTTCCGTCGAAGTGTTTACCGATCCCGATACGCCGTCAGGCTGTTTCATGGTGTGCGCCTCGGCCGCGCTGTCGTCGGCGTCCGATGACGTCGCCCAGATGCTGCGCAGGAAGCATCATGCGCAGGAAGCGGCGCTGAAAGCCTGCTTCGATCGCAAGGTGCAGCAGGGCGAACTGCTGGCGAAAACCGACACCGTACTGCTGGCGAAATACGTGATTTGCACCATTGAAGGCATGTCGGTGCAGGCGCGCGAAGGGGCAAGCCGGAGCGATCTGCTGCGGTTGCTGGAGGCGTTGATGCTGGTGTGGCCGCGGCTCAGCCAGATTGGCAATAAGGTGTAACAACCGGCCCGGCTTTTACCGCAATGCTGATCAGTTAGCGTTTTTCTGCAGGCGTTCGTGACATTTTCGGTCGATAAAAGTGAGATGCCCCATGTGGCTCACGCTCCTCGACCGAGCCAGGGGCCGAAGGCGCGGCCCCTCCAATTGCCGTTCATATTGGCCACAGAGAAATGCGGACATTTACGGCAATTCCCCTGCACAGAACGCCCAGAGGCTGGATAAAAAAATGCCACTCAGGCTTAAGTGAGCGGCATTGCGGCTTTTACCGGGCCGTGTAACCGATTACTGATTGACCGGGATCACCGCGCCCTGGTATTTCTCGCGGATAAAGTCCTGAATCGGCTTGGAGTGCAGCACCTTCACCAGCGCCACAATCTCCGGCTTGTTCACGTCGGCCTTGTGCACGGTGATGATGTTGGCGTATGGGTTGTTTTCGCCGCTTTCGACCGCGATCGGATCTTTGGTCGGATTCAGCCCGGCGTCGATGGCGTAGTTGGCGTTGATCACTACCGCGTCGCCTTCGTCGTTGTTGTACATTTGCGGCAGCAGCGCGCCCTCAACGTTGGCCTGGAACTTCAGGTGTTTCGGGTTTTCCACCACGTCGGTGATGCGCGCGTCCACCTTGCTCACCCCCGGTTTCAGCTTGATCACCCCTTCCCGTTCAAAAATAGACAGGATGCGGCCTTCTTCCGCCACCGCGTCGCGCATGATGATTTTGCCGTTTTCCGGCAGATCTTTCAGGCTCTTGTACTTCTTCGAGTAGATGCCGATGGGCTCAATATGGATCGCGCCGGCGCTGACGAAGTCGTAGCTCTTGTCGTCGGCGTGGTCTTTCAGCACCGAGTTCAGGTAAGGCACGTGCTGGAAGTAGTTGGCGTCGATGTCGTGGCTGGCCAGCGCGGTGTTCGGCAGGATGTAGTCCTGAAAGCGCTTGATCTGCAGATCGATGCCTTCCTTCGCCAGTATCGGTTTGGCCTGTTCGAGGATCTCGGCGTGCGGCACGTTGGAGGCGCCGACCACCAGCTTGGTCGCGGCGGCGGCGCCGTAAGAGGCGAGGGTGGCGACAGAGGCGAAAGCCAACATCAGTAGGTGCTTTTTCATCATCGTTTTCCTTGGTTAATTAACGTTTATCGAGCGTTCTTGTCAGGGTGTCGCCAATGAACTGAATGACGAAAACGATCAGCAGAATCGTCAGCGTCGCCACCAGCGTCACGTCACTGTGGTTGCGTTGGAACCCCTCCAGATAGGCCAGGTTGCCCAGGCCACCGGCGCCGATCACCCCGGCCATCGCGGTGTAGCTCACCAGCGCGATCAGGGTGACGGTGATGCCGGAAACCAGCGCCGGCGAGCTCTCCGGCAGCAATACGCGGAAAATCAGGGTGCGGTTTTTGGCGCCCATCGAGCGCGCCGCTTCGATCACCCCTTTGTCGACCTCGCGCAACGCGATCTCCACCAGCCGGGCGTAGAACGGCGCCGCGCCGACGATCAGCGCCGGCAGGGCCGCGTCCGCGCCGAGAATGGTGCCGATCAGCGACTTGGTGAACGGAATCAGCAGCACGATAAGAATGATGAACGGAATGGAGCGGAAGACGTTGACCAACACGGAGATCAGCGAGTAGACCGCCCGGTTCTGCCACAGCTGGCCCTTCGAGGTTAAAAACAGCAGCACGCCGAGCACGATGCCCAGCACCAGCGTGGCCAAACCGGCGATGCCGGTCATGTAAAGCGTTTCCCAGGTGGCGTCCCACAGTTGATCCAGACGCAGGTGGGGGAACAGGGATTCAATCATGTTGGATAACCTCGACGGCGATGTCTCTTTCGTGCAGCAGGTTGAGCATGTCGGCGACTTGTTGTTCGTTGCCTTCGGCGTGGATATACAGTTCGCCGAACGAACCGTTGAGGGTGTGGCTGATCTTGCCGTGCAGAATGTTGACGGTCAGGGCATAGCGCCGGATCACTTCAGAGATCACCGCCTGATGGGTTTGCACGCCGACGAAGGTCAGCTTGAAAATCGCCCCCGGCAGGTGGGCGGTGAGCAGCGGGTTGAAGCTCTCTTCGGTGTCCGCATACTGTGACACCTGTTTGACGAACTGCCGGGTGATCGGCTGCTGCGGCCGGGTGAACACGTCGAGCACCGGGCCTTCTTCGACGATGCGGCCGTTTTCCATCACCGCCACGCGGTGGCAGATTTTGCGCACCACGTGCATCTCGTGGGTGATCAGCACGATGGTCAATTTCAGCTGGCGGTTGATGTCCAGCAGCAGGTCGAGAATGGCGTCGGTGGTCTGCGGATCGAGCGCCGAGGTGGCCTCGTCGCACAGCAGCACGCTCGGGTTATTGGCCAGCGCGCGGGCGATGCCGACGCGCTGTTTCTGGCCGCCGCTGAGCTGAGACGGATAGGCGTCTTCGCGCCCCTGCAGGCCGACCAGCGCGATCAGTTCCGCCACGCGCGGCGCAATCTGCGCCTTGGGCACGCCGGCGATCTGCATGGAAAAAGCGATGTTTTGGCTGACGGTGCGCGACCACAGCAGGTTGAAGTGCTGAAATACCATGCTGATTTTCAGGCGCGCCTGGCGCAGGTGGCTGCCTTTGGCGCGGGCGATATCGAAGCCGCCTACGTCAATGCGGCCGCTGGTGGGCGTTTCCAGGCCGTTAAGCAGGCGGATGAGCGTGCTTTTGCCGGCGCCGCTGTAGCCGATGATGCCGTAAATTTGCCCGGCCTCTACCGCCAGACTGACGTTGTCTACCGCCACGACGCGGCCCTGTGTGCTGTCAAAAGTTTTGCAAACGTTCGAAAGAACGATCATAGCGAAGCGGATCCTTATCGATACTTCACAGCATTCCGTCCAGAGCTCGGTGCGCCGGACAGGGATCGTTCGGCTTTTCGGCGGGCACAACCCGGCGGGGAGTGGCGGACGGAACCTCTGTTGCGGGTGAATACCGGGCAATCCTACCGAGGGTTTATAGTGACAGGAAGAATGTAAATTCTATTACTTATTCTGATTTGATATATAAAACGGCGGGTGAAACAGGGGGGAGAAAACCGGCCGCAGGGCGGCCGGCGGGAGGGCTAGCGTTTATCCAGCTTCATGTGCAGCAGCGGGAACGGGTTGCCCTGGCCGTCGAGCGGCGAGCGGCCGGTGATGACAAACCCGTAGTGGCGATAGAAACCGCTGGCCTGCGGGTTTTGCTCGTTCACGTCCAGCTGCAGTTCATCGTGCAGCGTTTCCGCGTGGGTCAGCAGCGCTTTGCCCACCCCTTTGCCGCGCTGATCGGCGTCGATAAACAGCATCTCCACCTTGTTGCCGTTCAGGCCGATAAAGCCGCAGGGGTGCCCCGGCCGCTCTTCGGCCACCCAGACGTTAACCGCCGGCAGGTAGTCGTTCAGCACCAGCGGGAACAGCTGCGCGATGTTGTCTTCGGTTAAAAAATGGTGAGTGGCGCGCACCGAACGCAGCCAGATATCTGCCAATTGCGCGTTGTCTTCCGCCGCGCGTGCTCTGATGGTAATCATCGAACTCTCTGCTATCTAAGTTGGAGGAAAAAAACTAGATAGAGGTTTTGTGGGGTTAGTGCCGAATTAACGTGGGTTAACGCCCTGCAAAGCGCCTCTGCAGTGGATCGAATAGGCCCGCCTTTCTGCCAGCGGTATAACAACTGTAATTCAGTAAGTTAATGCTTTCAACCGCCGCAGGGCGTAATGGGGCGCCCGCCGCGTGATACACTGGCCGCTGAATGAGCGAGAGGGCAGCAGGATGGAAGCGGTACGCGCAGCGATAGAAAAACAGGTGCTCAGCCTGACCGGGCTGGCGCTCGGCGGCGTCGATTTTGAGAACCCGCCGGGCGATCCGGGCTTGTTTGGCCCGCAGTCGGTCATCTGGCAGGTACACCGCGATTTCACCCCGATGCTGTGCGGCGGCGTCAGTGCCTTGCTGCTGCAGATGCTGCACCCGCTGGCGCTGGCCGGGGTGTGGGATCACTCCAACTTCCGCGACGATATGATTGGCCGCCTGCGCCGCACCAGCCAGTTCGTGTCGGTCACCACCTTCGGCCCGACCGCCGAGGCGGAGCGGCTGATCGCCAAAGTCAAAGCTATCCATCTGCGGGTGACCGGCGTCGGCAGCGACGGCACGCCTTATGCCGCCAGCGATCCGGCGCTGCTCACCTGGGTGCACGTCGCGGAGAGCAGCCGTTTTCTGGCCAGTCACCTGCGCTACCGCAACCCCCATCTTTCCCGCGATTTGCAGGATCAATACTACCGCGAAGCGGCGCGCGTGGCCGCCGCGCTGGGGGCGACCGCAATTCCTCAGTCCTGCGCGGAGATAGAAGAATACCTGCAGGCAATGCGGCCCCAGCTGGTTTGCGATGAACGCACGCAAGAGGTGGCGCGCATTCTGCTGAAAGCGCCGGCGCCGAGCGTATTGGCGCGCCCGCTCGGTGGGGTGGTGATGCAGGCGGGCATCGATCTGTTACCCGATTGGGCGCAGCGGCAGTTCGGTTTTCATCCGGGTGCGCTGCGGCGGCGGCTGGTGCGGATGGGCGCCGCAGGCCTTGGCAAGGTGCTGGGCGCGTCGATGCGCAACGGCTCCTATCAGCGCGCGGTGCGGCGCATCACTCAGCCGTCATGAGTCACAGCCGCTATAATTAACCTTTGTTTATCTTCGTTTACGGACGCTTTTGAGACTTTTACGGGTGATCCGGCCAGTAATGCGTTTTACACTTGGGGGCAAAGCCACATTCCATTTTTGGCGCGCAGCCGATTCTGCCGCGCCCTGACCCTATTGAGGTGATATGAACGAGTCATACGTACTTGCTGAAGTCAGCAATGAGAACCAGACGCTGGTTGCGGTGGTTCAGCAAGATCACCGGGCAGCCTATTTTTATATCTATCCCGCCGAAGCCTACAGCGATCGCTATCAGGTGCGCGCCTGCTGGCTGCGCAACCTGGCCGCCGCGCCGCTGCAGGAAGATCGCGCCGCGCTGGAACAAGGGCAGCCGCCGATGCTGGCGGCGGAGTATTGCCGCAACCTGGAAGGCGAAGCGCCGCTGAACCCGGAAGGGCTGATGGTGGTGTGGAGCGAAAGCGACGACGGCGCGGCCCTGTGGTATTACGGCCAACTGCTGGCGGTGATCCCCGGCTGGAGTCTGTATATCGACCATTCGGTGTGCTATTCCGCCAGCTGCATCAAGGAGAGCCCACTGGCTTATCCGCTCGGCTCGGCCTCGACCAACACCCAGTATGCGCAGGCGGAGAGCACCCGCCAGTTCTGGCGCAGCTGGCAGCGTGAAGAGGGCAACCCGTGGCCGAAGATGCAGCGCGATTTTCAGGCGCGCTATGAGCCGCATTTTGGCCCTTCGGTGAAGTACTACGCCATCGATCAGGGCAAGTGGCCGCCGATGGCCATCACCCAGCACGAGCGCGACGGCATCTATTACTTCCTCACCATGGGGGTCAGCATCCGGCCGATGCCGTGGGTGGAGATCCTGTTCAACGACGAGGCTTCGCGCTATCGCCGCATGGAGATGGCGATCGCCATCGACAGCCAATACATGACCGAAGACAACGCGGTGCAGATGGCCAGCGCACTGGCCGGTTTCGCGCACGCGCCGTGGGCGCGGCTGACCTGGATCGGCGAAGGGCATACGCTGGAGTCGGACGTGGCGCCGCTGGGCTACGAGGGTTATATTTTATCGTCGTCCTTCTACCCGCACAGCGCGCACCTGGCTCTGCCGCAGCAGTACGGCGATCCGGTGAACCTGTTCTGGGCCAGCCCGGTGTTTACCGCCGAGCGGCAGCTGGCGCACGCCACGCCGAACGGCGGGCACGATCTGGTGAACCGGCTACGTGAGCAGGGCGTCGACCATATTTTCCGCCCGCGCCAGCCGGTGTGCTGACGCTATTTATCTTCTCTTCGGGAGCCGCCATGACCACCGCGCTGTTGATTATCGATGTGCAGGAAGGATTGTTTACGCCGCCGCCGGCGGATGCCGCGGGCACCGTTGCGCGCATCAATCAGCTGAGCGAGCGCGCCCGCTTGGCGGGCGTGCCGGTTGTCGTGATTCAGCACCACACGCCGGACGATGAGCTGCGGCACGGCAGCGCCGCCTGGCAAGTGCTCGCGGCGCTAAAGGTGGCGCCCGGCGATCACCGGGTGGATAAAACCACGCCGGACTCGTTCCTGCGCACCTCGCTGGGCGCGTTACTGATCGCCCACGGCGTATCGCAGCTGGTGGTTTGCGGCTACTCCACGCCGTTTTGCATCGACACCACGGTGCGCAGCGCGGCGGCGCACGGTTATCCGGTGACGCTGGCGGCGGATGCCCACACCTGCCACGACAAACCCTATGCCGACGGTCTGCTGATCCGCACCCACCATAACGAGACGTTGTCGAATATCGAAAGCTTCGGCGTGCCGATCCGCGCCGTGCCCGCGGCGGACATCGTGTTCTGAGAACGGAAAAACGGGGGCTAACGCCCCCGTTCGTTATTTCAGGCCCGCCCGCCGCGCCGCCACTTTGGCCAGCGCGGCCCAGTCCAGATCCGCATCCCCTTGCGCCATCGCGTCGAGGAAATTGTCTTTCAGCACCCCGGCGAACGGCATCGGCGTATGGCTGTCGGCCCCGGCAGCCAGCGCCAGCCCGACGTCCTTCAGCCCCAGCGCCAGCCGGAATCCGGCGGGGGAATACTTCTCGGCGGCGATCAGCGCGCCATAGCCTTGATAGGCCGGGGCGGCGAAGACAGTGCCGCTCAGCATCTGCAGGTAGTCGGCGCCGGACACGCCGTAGTTGCGCACCAGCGCGCTGCCTTCCGCCATCGCTTCAATGGCGCTGGCCAGCGTAAAGTTGGTGGCGATCTTGACGACGTTGGCCTGCGCCGGATCGGCACCGAAGTGCCAGGTTTTCTGGCCGAGGGCATCGAACAGCGGCTGCGCTTTCTTCAGGAGCCCGCTATCGCCGGCCGCCAGAATATTCAGCTTGCCGGCGGCCGCCACGTCGACCCGCCCCAGCACCGGCGCGGCGAGATAGCCGATGCCGTGTTCCTCATGCAGCGCCGTCAAACGCCTGGCGAGTTCGACCGAGATGGTCGCCATATTGATATGCAGCGCGCCCGGTTTCATCCGCTGCAGCAACCCGCTGCCCACCACCACCTGTTGCGTGGCGGCATCGTCGGCCAGCATGGTGATCAGCACGTCGGCATCGGCCAGCTGTTCCGGCCGTTCGGCCTGCCGCGCGCCGGCGCTCACCAGCGGCTGCGCCGCCTGCGGCGAACGGTTCCATACCGTTAAGGCGAAGCCCGCCTGCAACAGGTTGGCCGCCATGGCGCTGCCCATCCCACCCAGTCCGGCAAATCCGATCTTCATCATGCGCTCCTTTTTCAGGTTGAAGGTTTTACCCTAGCGCGCCAGGCCAGGAACGCAAATGTCGGAGTGTAACGCCGTCTTACGCGCCGGCGGCGGGCTATTGACGCGCTGCCGCTGCGGGTATACCTTGATGGCATGAATATATCGATGCACTCCACCCACAATCAGTCATGGTGGCGCCTCTTCTGAGGCGGCACGAGTATTCACATCTCTTTTTAATGCCGCCGGTTTGGCGGCATTATTTTTTGTGGCGTTGATCCGGCGGTCTACAGACCTTCAGGAGCACTGTCATGAGTTACACCATTCTTACCGGCG
This sequence comes from Serratia sp. Nf2, assembly GCF_003028435.1. Classification (NCBI taxonomy): domain Bacteria; kingdom Pseudomonadati; phylum Pseudomonadota; class Gammaproteobacteria; order Enterobacterales; family Yersiniaceae; genus Serratia; species Serratia sp. Nf2. The sequence continues at coordinate 98,098 of NZ_PYTW01000006.1, forward strand.
ATCGCGCCACCGGCCCACTGCATTTAGGCCACTTCGTCGGCTCGCTGCGCCAGCGCGTCGAACTGCAGCACCAGCATAACCAAACGGTGATGGTGGCGGATCTGCAGGGCCTGACCGACAACGGCAACAACCCGCAAAAAATCAGCGCCAACGTGCTTAACGTCGTGGCCGATTATCTGGCGGTGGGCATCGATCCGCACAAGACCACGATCTGCCTGCAGTCGGCGCTGCCGGCGTTGGCCGAGCTGACGATGTACTACCTCAACTTGGTCAGCGTGGCGCGGCTGGAACGCAACCCGACGGTGAAAAACGAAATCGCCGAGAAGGATTTCGCTCGCAGCCTGCCGGCCGGTTTTTTGATTTATCCGGTCAGCCAGGCGGCGGACATCACCGCCTTTGGCGCCACCCACGTGCCGGTCGGCGAGGATCAGCTGCCGATGCTGGAGCAAACCAATGAGATCGTGCGGCGTTTCAACCACATCGTCGGCCAACCGATATTAACGGAGTGCCAGCCGTTGTTGAGCAACGTCGGGCGTCTGCCGGGGCTGGACGGGCAGGGCAAGATGTCGAAATCGCGCGGCAACGCCATCCAGCTTGGCGCCGGCGCCGACGAGGTGCACAAGGCGGTGATGAGCATGTTCACCGATCCCGGGCATCTCAACGTCAGCGATCCCGGCCGGGTGGAGGGCAACATGGTGTTCACCTACCTGGACGCCTTCTGCGAAGACGCCGCGCTGGTAGCGGAGCTGAAGGCGCATTACCGTCGCGGCGGGTTGGGGGACGTGAAAATCAAACGGCTGCTGGAGGATTGCCTGCAGAGCCTGCTTGAGCCGATCCGCACCCGCCGCACCGAATTCATCGCCGATAAAGGCGAGCTGACGCGCATCCTGCAGCACGGCACCCGCCGCGCGCATCAGGTCAGCCAGCAGACGCTGCAGCAGGTCAAGACGGCGCTGGGGCTGGACTTCTTCACCCTGGCGTGAGGCGAACGCCGGGGCGGCACGCGTCACGCCCCGGCCATAAAACGATCATCCCACTGTCATAAACTTATCCGTTAATAGGTGCCCATAATGATTAGCCACTGAAACCAGAGAAATCATATGGCTCAGGCACTGTTAAAATTGGCACAGCACGACTTTCCAGGGCAGCACGCCGCCGCATCCCGCAAAGTATTATCGGTAAAGGGACTCGGCAAGGCCTACAAAGCGCAGCAGCGCGTGCTGGATGACATCAATTTCGATCTGCACGCCGGCGAATTCGTGGCGGTGATCGGCCGTTCCGGCGCCGGCAAGTCCACGCTGCTGCACACTCTGAACGGCACCATTCCTTCCAGCTGCGGCGAGATGCTGCGCTTCGAAGACGACGGCATCGCGCAGGATATCGCGCAACTGGCCGGCCGCCAGATGCGCCAGTGGCGCGCGCGCTGCGGCATGATCTTCCAGGACTTTTGCCTGGTGCCGCGGCTGGACGTGATGACCAACGTGCTGCTGGGCCGTCTGAGCCACACTTCAACCCTGAAATCCTTCTTCAAACTGTTCGATGACGCCGACCGCGCTCGCGCCATCGAGCTGTTGCAGTGGCTCAACATGCTGCCGCATGCGCTGCAGCGCGCCGAGAACCTCTCCGGCGGCCAGATGCAGCGCGTCGCCATCTGCCGCGCGCTGATGCAAAACCCGCAAATCCTGCTGGCCGATGAGCCGGTCGCGTCGCTCGATCCGAAAAACACCCGCCGCATCATGGACGCGCTGCAGAAAATCAGCGAAGACGGCATCGCGGTGATGGTGAATCTGCACTCGGTCGAACTGGTGAAAGAGTATTGCTCGCGGGTGATCGGCATCGCCCACGGGAAGATCGTGTTTGACGGGCATCCTTCGCAACTGAACGAACGGATCCTGCACCAGCTGTATGGCGAAGAAGCCAATCAGATCCATTGAAGCACTTTTGACCTTTACCCTTTACACACAAGGCACACCTGATGAAAAAAGTATTGAGTCTGACCACCCTGATGGCCGGCGCGATGATGGTATTTAATGCTGCCGCAGCGGATGCGCCGAAAGAGCTGAACCTGGGCATTCTCGGCGGCCAGAACGCCACCCAGCAGATCGGCGATAACCAGTGCGTGAAGCAGTTCCTGGACAAGGAGCTGAACGTCGATACCAAGCTGCGCAACTCGTCCGACTATTCCGGCGTGATCCAGGGCCTGCTGGGCGGCAAGATTGACCTGGTGCTGAGCATGTCGCCGTCGTCGTTCGCCTCGGTCTACATCAAGGATCCGAAAGCGGTGGACATCGTCGGCATCGCGGTCGATGACGTCGACCAGTCGCGCGGCTACCACTCGGTGGTGGTGGTGAAGGCCGGCAGCCCGTACCAGAAACTGGAAGACCTGAAGGGCAAGGCCATCGGCTTCGCCGATCCGGATTCCACCTCGGGCTTCCTGATCCCGAACCAGGCGTTTAAAAAGCTGTTCGGCGGCACGGTCGACAACAAATACAACAACACCTTCTCCAGCGTCACCTTCTCCGGCGGCCACGAGCAGGACATCCTCGGCGTGCTGAACGGCCAGTTCGAAGGCGCGGTGACCTGGGCGTCGATGATCGGCGACTACAACACCGGCTACACCAGCGGCGCGTTCACTCGCATGATCCGCATGGATCACCCGGACCTGATGAAGCAGATCCGCATCATCTGGCAGTCGCCGCTGATCCCGAACGGTCCGATCCTGGTGAGCAACTCGCTGCCGGCCGACTTCAAGGCCAAAGTGGTCACCGCCATCAAGAAGCTGGATAAAGACGATCACCAGTGCTTTATCAAAGCGATGGGCGGCAAACAACACATCGGCGACACCACCCTGGCGGAATACCAGACCATCATCGATATGAAGCGCGAGCTGACCAAAGGCGACCGTTAATTCCCGGCTGCCTCGGCCGTCCGAATGAAGGGGTTCAGCATGCTGAACCCCTTGTTCCATAAAGATGGAAGACCTCTTTTGAATACCGATTTCGCACACTATTACCAACGGATCCGCAGCAAGCAAAAGCGCGAAGCGCTGCTGTGGTCGCTCGGGTTGGTGGTGCTGTACCTGGGCGCCGGCAACCTCGCCGAGTTCAACCTGCACACCGTCTGGGTGTCTATTCCGCACTTCTTCGACTACCTGGCCGAAACCGTTCCGACGCTGCATTGGCCTCTGCTGTTCGCCGACGGGCGCACCGAAGGCTCGCTGGCCTACTGGGGTTACCGCCTGAACATCCAGCTGCCGCTGATCTGGGAGACCCTGCAGCTGGCGCTGGCGGCGACCATTTTCTCGGTATTGGTGGCGACCGTGCTGGCGTTTCTGGCGGCCGGCAACACCTATACCCCGGCCTCGGTGCGGCTGGCGATCCGCACGCTGGTGGCGTTTTTGCGCACCATGCCGGAGCTGGCGTGGGCGGTGATGTTCGTGATGGCGTTCGGCATCGGCGCCATTCCCGGCTTCCTGGCGCTGGCGCTGCACACCATCGGCAGCCTGACCAAGCTGTTCTATGAATCGATCGAAACCGCCTCCAACAAACCGGTGCGCGGGCTGGCGGCCTGCGGCGCCACGCCGCTGCAGCGCATGCGCTTCGGCCTGTGGCCGCAGGTGAAGCCGGTGTTTCTCTCCTACAGCTTCATGCGGCTGGAGATCAACTTCCGTCAGTCGACCATTTTGGGGCTGGTGGGGGCGGGCGGCATCGGCCAGGAGCTGATGACCAACATTAAACTCGACCGCTACGATCAGGTCAGCATGACGCTGCTGTTGATCATCGTGGTGGTTTCCGTGCTCGACTACGTGTCGGGCGAGCTGCGCAAGCGCGTGGTGGAGGGGACAAAATGATAGCGGGCACTCCGGCATCGGCGGAAACGCTGCACCAGTTGAAACAGCAGCATCCGGCGATCTTCGCGCAGCAGGGGCGCTACCTGCGCACCGTCGGCCTGATCGCGCTGGCGATCGTGCTGTACTACGTGTTCTTCTTCCTGGTCTTCGGCATTACCTGGCCGCAGTTTATCAACGGTTGCCAGCAGCTGGGGCGTTATTTCCTGCGCATGTTCGTCTGGCACGACTTCGCCAACTGGCCGTTCATGTACTATTTCCAGCAGATCGGCATCACCATCGCCATCGTGTTCGCCGGCACCATCACCGCGTCGCTGATCGCGCTGCCGCTGTCGTTTTTCGCCGCGCGCAACGTGATGTCGACGCCGTTGCTGCGGCCGATCTCCGTGCTGGTGCGCCGCTTGCTGGACGTGCTGCGCGGTATTGATATGGCGATCTGGGGGCTGATCTTCGTGCGCGCCGTCGGCATGGGGCCGCTGGCCGGGGTGTTGGCTATCGTGATGCAGGACGTCGGTCTGTTGGGCAAACTGTACGCCGAAGGGCACGAGGCGGTGGACAAGTCCCCCAGCCGCGGCCTGACGGCGGTAGGCGCCAACGGGTTGCAGAAGCACCGCTACGGCATCTTCACCCAATCGTTTCCCACCTTCCTGGCGCTCAGCCTGTACCAGATCGAGTCCAACACCCGCTCTGCGGCGGTGCTGGGCTTCGTCGGCGCCGGCGGCATCGGCCTGGTGTACGCGGAGAACATGCGGCTGTGGAACTGGGACGTGGTGATGTTCATCACCCTGATCCTGGTGGTAGTGGTGATGATCATGGACAAGGTCTCGTCGATGCTGCGCAACAAGTACATCATCGGCGAAGACATCCCGCTGTATCAGCAAAAAAGCCAAATCGATTGAGAAACCCCTTGCCGATCCCTATACTGCCGCACATTCAAGGTGTGCGGCCATACCCGTCATACTTGGAGCTGCCTCTTTGTTGGCTGCATTTGCGCGCCCCGGTCACATAGTTAACTATGCTCCGGGGGTTTACAAATTTGCCGCCGCAATGCAACTCCAATTATTTTGGGTATGGGGCATTTTTTTACAATGCGCACGTCCCCGTTAGACAAGTAAAGGCAATGCAATCCCATGATGAACAACGACGTGCTGCGCAGCGTGCGCTATATGCTGAGCATTAACAACGCCAAAATGGTCGAGATTATCAAACTGGACGATTTCGAGGTGGCGGTGTCGGCGATGGACGCTTACGTGATTAAAGAAGGCGAGCCGGGCTACGAGAAGTGCCCGGACGAAGTGATGGCACACTTCCTCAACGGCCTGGTGTTCTTCAAGCGCGGTAAGGACGATAAGTTCCCGGCGCCGGCGGTTGAACTGCCGATCACCAATAACCTGGTGCTGAAAAAGCTGCGCGTGGCGTTCGAGCTGAAAGACACCGACATGCACCAGATCTTCACCGCGGTGGACTTCCGCATCTCCAAGCCGGAGCTGAGCGCGCTGTTCCGCAAAGAAGGCACCAAGAATTACCGCCCGTGCGGCGATCAGATGCTGCGCTACTTCCTCAAAGGGCTGGCGCAGCGCGTTCGCGGCGAGTAATACGCAACGTTCACCGAACATCGGGCGCAATCGCAAGGTTGCGCCTTTTTTATTGCCGCTCTCCCGCCTGCCGTTGTTGTACAGGCCCTCAGCCATCCGCCATCGATGGTGGGCGGGCCGCCCCTCCGGTTACTTTTCCAGGGTTCGTTCAATGTCGATTGAAACGTAAAATCCAGAGGAGTAATTCAATGGCTCAAATGTCAAAAGAAGATCCGCAGTTCAACGCAGGAAAAGCCGCCGCTCAGGTCAATGACGGCGGCGAATTCGTTGAATATACCCCTGAACAGTTCGGCGCCGTAGGCGATGGCCTGGCCGATGATCGAGAGGCTGTCAGCGCCATGTTCGCTAAAGTGGCTATCGACGCCGCTAAATCGATAAAAAAACGCCAGGTCAGAATGGCGAATGTTTATAGATTGACGCTGGGTACGGCTTGGCAGCCTTTGCAGATCCCCAGCAACTGTCATGTTTATGGCGGTGGTGAAATTCACCTGGATGACGATACGCCTCAAATCAACATTTTTAATACCGTTGAGCAGTCGAATTTTATCGTAGAAGATCTGAGGATCACGAGAAAGGCGACCCAGAAAGATGCAGATCCTATTTGGTGGTATGCCACTCGCGCGTGTACCGGCATGGCTTTCACCCGTTGTGAAAACTTCACGGTGAGGAATTGCGTCATCAGTATGCATACTGATGCTTTAGGCCTTTCTGACTGTACGTCCGTTACTCTTGAGAACAATTTACTTAAAGATCTGGGAGAGGAACCTATCGCGGTTCGTGGCGGCCGCCATATCACGATCCAGAATAACGAGCTGACGAATCACCAGGGCGACGGGATCCTGCTGAAAACGGGCGTGAACAGAGAGGCTTATGACATCTTAATCGTGAACAATCATATTCACGATGGGCACAAGCCTGCGAAACCGGCAGGGGCAGGGCACACGCAAAGAGGGGGCGGGGTGACGCTCAATAACGAGGTGACCGGAACGCCTCATTCATTCACTAACCTGACCGTTGCCAATAACCATATTGTTAATACCAGCTATGGCATCGCACTGGGTGGAATCAGTGACATTAATATCTCTAATAACTATATCAAAACGATCGAAAGGTTCGGCATTCAGATAGACTATTCCTTAGTAAATAACCCCACCAAAATTCCTACGAATAATTCACGAATTATTGGGAATCACGTTGAAGATACCGTTGAGAATGGCATCGACTATCACGGAAATAACGATATTTCTGTCGCGGAGTCTGTTATCGCAGATAACTTTTTAAATTTCTGTGGTACCTCCACGGCGTCGGCCTTCAATGGCATTGCCGCAACGGAGGCGACCCTTTCAGGCAATATTATCAATAACTGTAAGGTCGCCCTGTTCGCCAATAGCTGCGTGATGACCGGCAACAAAATAACCAACTCCGGATGGACCAGCAGCCAGGTGTGGATCAAGCTCTATGGCGACCGCACGGTGTTTTCCGGCAATCGGGTAACGGACTCTGATTTTGGTTATATCCGCTTTTTGAATGGGAAAAACGCTATTATTGAAGGGAATGTGATTAAGCTTGCTGCGCCTGCCCGGGCACTGGAGTTAGGCGGGGCATTTGACGAAACGACCCTCATTGGCAAGAACGTCTGGGATTGCGCTTTTAAACCGATTCTCTCTACGATTGCTGGGGTAACGGGCAATCGACTTATTCAATATTCCTTCCCGAATGAAGGCGTGGACCACATTACCCCTCAGATGTTCGGTGCGAAGGGCGATTGGAATGATACAGCCGGCGTTGGAACGGATGATACGCAGGCGTTTAAACAGGCTATCGCCTATGCGATTAATCAAGGCTACAAGAAGCTCTATGTTCCTGCTGGCAACTATTACATTACGGATACGTTAAATTTAGGGGGGGGAAACTACACCGGAGATAAAGGCATTGCGATAGAGGGTGAAAATTGGATTAGTACGACATTCTTCTTTAAACCGACGTCTAATAATCATGCGTGTTTTGAGTCGAAAGGCGGTTCCGGGATCCATACCAACAGATATATCAGCGACGTGACGATTACGCCGTCCAAGGGTGCGTTATATACGGGCACCGGCTATCGGATCAATGGTTCCTGCTTCATGCGGCATGAAAGACTGCTGATTATGAAATTTTTTGTGAACCTACATCTGTTGAATGGCTATGCCGGTGCGTTTACCGAGTTCGTAAGTTTTCACTCTTGCCGGTTCCACCGCGGCCTGTCCAACATATTGATGGAGAGCAATGGCGGGGATAGCTCCTTCCACGGCGTGGGGTTCCACGAAATTCAATGTCAGATCAAAGTCTCCGGCAATCCGGGCGATGGTGGCACAAATACGGATGCCGGCGTGGGGCTGGAGCTGAGAGGAAACGCCAACACGGTGCGGTGGTACAATGGTTTCTGTTATATCCACCTGTTCGGCGGCGTCGGCGCTACGGCGATTAAACTCACCCGAACCAACACCAATAACATCCTGGGGCAGTTTACTTGCGAAGGTGAAACCATTCTTCAGAGTGATGGAAGCACCTTTGAATGTCGAGGCGGTTTCTATAACGTGAGTAATACCACTTACAATGTGGCGGCAGAGCCGGTAAACGGCATCGCGGCGGCATTTGTGTTTGATAACATGATGAGCAATACGGCAAGATTCGCCAACGCGGCAATCGCCGATATGGCTCCGAGGCAGCTTCCGTGGTCCTTGGCGGACAGGGCCAGCAATGGCGCTTATCCAGCCATTTTTCATGGCATCAAGGGTGAATCCGATAACCTGTTCTATGCCGCCAGAGGGGGGAATACCAACTACCATTACTTTGGCGGCATTTCTCCAGGCAATAGCCTTCAGGGGTTTGAACCAGGCGTAAGACTGGCTCAGGACGGGGCTTCTTTCATTAGTTTTGCACCTAAGTTTACGCTTGGCGCTAATAACAATACGACCAGCAGTGGCGTATCCATCTCCCCCGCGGATTTTTCGCCGCAGAAGGATATCGCGATCGCCTTAGGACAACCTTCATTCAAATGGAGCGGGTTGTACACTAAGCAGTTAACGGTTGCGGATAATGGCATTTACCCGGCCGGCAACGGCGCTTACCCTATTGGTGGGCCGAATAACCAATTCTCCTCTGGCCACATAAAAGTGTTGAATATTTATGATTCAGCAAACGTGAACGGAGACCCCATAGGTGTCAGAGTCGCCGTCCCCGCTTCGGCCGCCGCCCCCGGTAAAGTCGGCCAATGGTCGGCAGACGCCGCATTCTTTTATGTTTGTACGGCGGCCAATACCTGGAGAAGGATCACGTTAGAAAACTGGTAGCAACCTGGCCTGCAACATATTGCGTATTGATCTCCATCGGCCTCCCGGGGCGGCGAGTGTCGTCGCCCCGATTTTTACGCTTTGCCATCCCGCCATTGCACTCTTTTTGTTCTCCCGCTGCGCGCCGCTGGTGCAGGCCGTTCACCCTCGTCGTCATAAGTTTTAATTATAATTTATTGAAATCATGAGATTAAAAATTGGCACGCCGGTTGCTCTGTTGAATCCCATCTTGTGTACCAGATGGAATTCAGCCGATGAGCGACCCTGTTGAAGCGTGCGGTTTTACCCTCAGTGAATGGCAGCACCATTATCAAACCCGTCCGGCGGGCGAGCGCCTCGCCTGCGTCTGCGCGACGATCGAAACGCTGATCGCCGGGCTGAACCCGGACGATAACGCCTGGCTGTATCTCGCCACGCCGGCGCAGCGCGAGCAGCAGTATCGGCAGCTCGCGCAACGGCTGGAAGCGGTCGCCGGCGATCTCAGCCGCCTGCCGCTGTTCGGCGTGCCCTTCGCCATCAAAGACAATATCGACGTCGGCGGCTGGCCGACCAGCGCCGCCTGCCCGGCGTTCACTTATCAAGCCGCGGCGGACGCCACCGTGGTCGCCCATCTGCGCGCCGCCGGGGCGATCGCCCTCGGTAAAACCAACCTCGACCAGTTCGCTACCGGGTTGGTGGGCACCCGCTCACCTTACGGCGCGGTGGTCAACAGCTTCGACAGCCGCTACGTCAGCGGCGGTTCCAGCTCCGGCTCCGCCTCGGTGGTGGCGCGCGGCCTGGTGCCGTTCGCGCTGGGCACCGACACCGCCGGTTCGGGGCGCGTGCCCGCTGGGTTCAACAACATCGTCGGGCTGAAGCCGACCAAAGGGCGGCTGTCCAACCGCGGCGTGGTGCCGGCCTGCCGGTTGAACGATACGGTGTCGGTCTTCGCGCTGACGGTGGCCGATGCCGCGCAGGTGGCGGAGCTGGCGAGCGGCTTTGACGCGGCAGATCCGTATTCCCGCCCCGATCCGCATACCGCGCCGGCGGATATTCCCGCCGCGCCGCGTTTCGCCATCCCCGCCCAGCTGGAGTTTTTCGGTGACGCTCAGGCTGAGCGGGCGTTTCACCGTGCGCTGGCGCAGCTGCAGGCGGGCGGCGCCACGCTGGAACCCCTCGATTTCGCGCCGTTTCGCACCCTGGCGGAGCAGCTGTATTACGGCCCCTGGGTGGCGGAGCGCACCGTGGCGATTGAGCAGGTGCTGGAAGCGAGCCCGCAGGCTATCGATCCGGTGGTGCGTGGCATCGTCGGCAACGGCCTGGGCTACAGCGCCTGCGACGCCTACAAGGCGGAATACCTGCGTGCCGAATTAGCGCGGCAGATCGCCCAGCGGCTGGCGCCGTTCGACGCGCTGGTGGTGCCGACCGCGCCCACTATTCGCACCCTGGCGGAGATGGCGCAGGAGCCGGTGCTGTTCAATTCGCAGTTCGGCACTTACACCAATTTCACCAACCTGGCCGATCTGAGCGCGCTGGCGCTGCCGGGACCGCTGCGCGAAGACGGGTTGCCGGCGGGCATTACCCTGATTGCGCCCGCCTGGCATGACCGGGCGCTGGCGGCGTTTGGCCTGCGCTGGCAACGGCAATGCGCCTTGCCGCTCGGCGCTATCGGCCGAGCATTGCCGCCGCAGCCCGCGCCCGCGCCGGCGCCGTCGGCGGGACATGTGCGTCTGGCGGTAGTGGGCGCTCACCTCAGCGGCATGCCGCTCAACGTCCAGCTGACGCAGCGCGACGCGGTGCGGGTGGAGCAAACCGTCACCGCCCCCTGCTATCGCCTGTATGCGCTGGCCGATACCGAGCCGCCGAAGCCGGGTCTGGCGCGCGTGGCGCAGGGGGCGGCGATCCGCGTTGAGCTGTGGGACATCCCGCTGGCCCGTTTCGGCGAGTTTGTGGCGGAAATCCCGTCGCCCTTGGGCATCGGCACGCTGCTGCTGGCGGACGGCCGGCGGGTGAAGGGGTTTATCTGCGAAGCCTGGGCGCTGGAAGGCGCCACGGATATTACCGAGTTTGGCGGCTGGCGTGACTATCTCGCCGGCGTTAAGGGGGCATGAACATGTTTACTACCGTACTGATCGCTAACCGCGGAGAGATCGCCTGCCGCGCCATTCGCACCCTGAAACGCCTGGGCGTCACCAGCGTAGCGGTCTATTCCGACGCCGACCGCAATGCGCCGCACGTCACTGAGGCCGACAGGGCAGTGGCGCTCGGCGGCGACAAGGCCGCCGACAGCTACCTGCGCATCGACAAAATCCTCGCGGCGGCGGCGGCCACCGGCGCGCAGGCGATCTACCCCGGCTACGGCTTTTTGTCCGAGAGCGCCGAGTTTGCCGACGCCTGCGAGGCAGCGGGCATCGCCTTTATCGGCCCGACGGCGGCGCAGATCCGCGAGTTCGGCCTCAAGCACCGAGCGCGCGAGCTGGCGGCGTTGGCCGGAGTGCCGATGACGCCGGGCACCGGCTTGCTGGAGAGCGTCGAGCAGGCGGTTGCCGCCGCTGCGCGCATCGGCTACCCGGTGATGCTGAAAAGCACCGCCGGCGGTGGCGGCATCGGCCTGACGCGCTGTGACGATGAGGCGGCACTGCGCGACGCGTACGACAGCGTCAAACGGCTGGGAGAGCAGTTCTTCCGCGACGCCGGCGCCTTTATCGAACGCTTTGTCGATCGGGCGCGCCACGTCGAGGTACAGATTTTCGGCGACGGCCAGGGGCGGGTGGTGGCGCTCGGCGAGCGCGACTGCTCGCTGCAGCGCCGCAACCAAAAGGTGGTGGAAGAAACCCCGGCGCCGCACCTGCCGGCAGCGACCCGTCAAGCGCTGCATCGGGCGGCGGTGGCGCTGGGCGAATCGGTGAATTACCGCAGCGCCGGCACCGTGGAATTCATTTACGACGCCGCGCGCGACGAGTTTTACTTCCTGGAAGTGAACACCCGCTTACAGGTAGAGCACCCGATCACCGAGATGGTCACCGGCCTGGATCTGATCGAAGGCATGCTGCAGGTGGCGGCGGGCGACGCGCTGGATTGGGCGGCGCTGCAACGCGCGCCGCAGGGCGCGGCGATCGAAGTGCGCCTCTACGCCGAAGATCCGTTGAAAAACTTCCAGCCCAGCCCTGGCGTGCTGACTGAAGTGCATTTCCCCGCCGACGTGCGCCTCGACGGGTGGGTGGCGACCGGCAGCGAAGTCTCGGCGTTTTACGATCCGATGATCGCCAAGCTGATCGTGCACGGCGCTGACCGCGCGCAGGCGCTGGAAAAACTGCGCGTCGCGCTGGCGGCGACCCGTTTGCACGGTATCGCCACCAACCTCGATTATCTGCGACAGGTGATCGCCACGCCGCAATTTCAGCGCGGCGACGTTTGGACGCGCCTGCTGGACGATGTGCGTTTCCAGCCGCACTGCCTCGAAGTGCTGCAACCCGGCACCTACAGCAGCGTGCAGGATTATCCCGGCCGCCTCGGCTATTGGGACATCGGCGTACCGCCGTCCGGCCCGATGGACGACTTCGCGTTCCGGCTGGCCAACCGCATCGTCGGCAACCACCCGGCGGCCGCCGGGCTGGAGTTTACCCTGCAGGGGCCGACGCTGCGCTTTCATTGCGACGCCATCATCGCGCTGACGGGTGCCAGCTGCCCGGCCGACCTGGACGGCGAAGCGGTCGCTTACTGGCGGCCGATCGCGGTGCGGACCGGGCAGGTGCTGACGCTGGGGCGCGCCACGCACGGCTGCCGCACCTATCTGGCGGTACGCAACGGCTTTGATGTGCCGGTGTATCTCGGCAGCCGCTCCACCTTTGCGCTGGGCCAGTTCGGCGGCCACGCCGGGCGCACCCTGCGCGTGGCGGACATGCTGGCGATCGCTCAACCGACGCTGGCTGCTTGCACCACGCCGGCGCCGATCGCCGCGCCACAGGCGATGGACGACAGCTTGATCCCGCACTACGGCGATCAGTGGCACATCGGCGTGCTGTACGGTCCGCACGGCGCGCCGGACTTTTTCACTGCCGAATCGATAGAGGCCTTCTTCGCTACCGACTGGCAGGTGCATTACAACTCCAACCGCCTCGGCGTGCGCCTGGCGGGGCCGAAGCCCGAATGGGCGCGGGAGGACGGCGGCGAAGCCGGTTTGCATCCTTCCAACGTGCACGACTGCGAGTACGCCATCGGCGCGATCAATTTCACCGGCGACTTCCCGGTGATCCTGACCCGCGACGGGCCCAGCCTCGGCGGCTTCGTCTGCCCGGTGACCATCGCCAAGGCCGAGCTGTGGAAAGTGGGGCAGGTGAAGCCGGGCGACCGCATCCGGTTCCATCCGATCGGCTTTCGCCAGGCGCAGTCGCTGGAGCAGGCGCAGTTGGGCAGCATCGAAGCGCTGGCGGCGGTGAAGGCCATCACCCTGCCGCCGCCGGATCTGGCTCCGGCGGAGACCGTTTCCGCTGCGGTGCTGGCGGCGCTGCCGGCGGCGGAAGGGAGCCCGGCGGTGGCGTATCGCCAGGCGGGGGACGGTTACCTCCTGATGGAGTACGGCGAAAACGTGCTCGATCTGGCGCTGCGGCTGCGCATTCATCTGCTGATGCAGTCGCTGCGGCAGGAGGCGATACCGGGCGTGGCGGAGCTGGCGCCGGGCGTGCGTTCGCTGCAAATCCGCTACGACAGCCGGCAGATTAGCCAGGCCGATCTGCTGCAGCGCCTGCTGGCGCGCGAACGGGCGCTGGGGGACGTCAGCCGCCTGAAGGTGCCGACGCGCACCGTTTGGCTGCCGATGGCGTTCGAGGATTCGGCCACGCTGGGCGCGGTGGATCGCTATCAGCAGACGGTGCGTGCCTCGGCGCCCTGGCTGCCGAACAACGTCGATTTCATTCAGCGCATCAACGGTCTGAGCCAACGCGAGCAGGTGCGCGACATTCTGTTCGACGCCAGCTACCTGATCCTCGGGCTGGGGGACGTCTACCTCGGTGCACCCTGCGCGGTGCCGCTCGATCCGCGCCATCGCCTGCTGAGCTCCAAATACAACCCGGCGCGCACCCACACCGCCGAAGGAACGGTCGGCATCGGCGGCATGTACATGTGCATTTACGGCATGGATTCGCCGGGCGGTTACCAGCTGGTGGGGCGCACGCTGCCGATCTGGAACAAATTCCTCAAAAACCCGCAGTTCACCGCCGGTGAGCCCTGGCTGCTGCGCTTCTTCGATCAGGTGCGCTTCTACCCGGTCAGCGAGCAAGAACTGGACGAGCAGCGCGAAGCGTTCCGCGAAGGGCGCATGCAGGTGCGTATCGAAGAGAGCGAATTCGACTTCGCTGCCTACACCGATTTCCTGGCCGACAACGCCGAGGCGATCGCCGACTTCCAGCATCGCCAGCAGCAGGCGTTCAGCGCCGAAGTGGCGCGCTGGCGCAGCGATGACGACGAGGCCGAGGCGCAGCTGTTGCCGCCGGTTGAAGAAGACGCGATCGACGGCGATTTGGTCAGCGCCGATCTGAACGGCAGCGTGTGGAAGATCCTGGTGGAGCCGGGGCAGGCGGTGGCGGCCGGGCAGCCGCTGATCGTGGTCGAGGCGATGAAGATGGAATTGGCGGTCACCGCGCCGCGCGCCGGGATCGTCAAACGTATCAGCTGCCGGCAGGGGCGGCCGGTCGGGCCGGGCGACGCCCTGCTGTGGCTGGAAAAAGCGGTCTGAACGGAGAGGCGATGATGCAAATCACCAACGGGGAGCACAAGGCGCGGCCGGAGGGACTGGCGGAGCGCATTTATCTGCAGCTCAAGGCCGACATCTTCGAGTTTCGCCTGCTGCCGGGCGATCGCTTCAGCGAAAGCGACGTGGCGCAGCGCATGGCGGCCAGCCGCACGCCGGTGCGTCAGGCGCTGTTTCGGCTCGAGCGCGAAGGCTATGTCGAGGTGCTGTTTCGCAGCGGCTGGCAGGTGCGGCCGTTCGACTTCGCCTACTTCGAAGAGCTGTACGACCTGCGCATCGTGCTGGAACAAGAGGCGGTGAAACGGCTGTGCGAATGGCCGGCCGGGGAAACGCTGGCCGCGCTGGCGGCGCTGAGCCATTTTTGGACCGAAGCGCCGCGCCTGGCGGACGGCCAGGCGGTGTCGCAGCACGATGAGCAGTTTCATCAGGCGTTGGTGGCCGCGGCGGGCAACGGCGAAATGGCGCGCATTCACCGCGAGCTGACCGAAAAGATCCGCATCATTCGCCGGCTGGACTTCACCCAGCAGGCGCGGGTGGACGCCACCTACCGCGAACACGCCGCCATTTTGCAGGCGATCCTGCAGCGGCAAAGCGGGGCGGCGCAAGCGCTGCTCGGCGAGCATATCGCCGTCAGCAAGGCAGAGGTACGAAAAATAACGCTGCACATGTTGCACCAGGCGCGGGCCCAGCAGCCTGCGCGCTCGGCGCAACGATTTTGATTTCACACACATCAGGAGTTTGAACTATGCAACGTCGTCGTTTTATCAAAGCTTTTGCGCTGTCCGCCGCCGCTGTCGGCCTGGGCCTGGCCTGGAGCGCGCAGGCCGCCGACACCATCAAGGTCGGCATTCTGAGTTCGCTCTCCGGCACCATGGCGATTTCCGAGACGCCGCTGAAGGATGTGGCGCTGATGACCATCGACGAGATCAACGCCAAAGGCGGGGTGCTCGGCAAAAAGCTGGAGCCGGTGGTGGTGGATCCGGCCTCCAACTGGCCGCTGTTCGCCGAAAAGGCGCGCCAGCTGCTGAGCCAGGACAAGGTGGCGGCGGTGTTCGGCTGCTGGACCTCGGTGTCGCGCAAGTCGGTGTTACCGGTGTTTGAGGAGCTGAATGGGCTGCTGTTCTACCCGGTGCAATACGAAGGCGAAGAGATGTCGCCGAACGTGTTCTATACCGGCGCGGCGCCGAACCAGCAGGCGATCCCGGCGGTGGAATACCTGCTGAGCGAGGACGGCGGCGGCGCCAAACGTTTCTTCCTGCTGGGCACCGATTACGTCTATCCGCGCACCACCAACAAGATCCTGCGCGCCTTCCTGCACAGCAAAGGCGTGCAGGACAAGGATATCGAAGAGGTCTACACGCCGTTCGGCTACAGCGATTACCAGACCATCGTCGCCAACATCAAGAAGTTTGCCGCCGGCGGCAACACCGCGGTGATCTCCACCATCAACGGCGACTCCAACGTGCCGTTCTACAAAGAACTCGCCAACCAGGGCGTCAAGGCCACCGACGTGCCGGTGATCGCCTTCTCGGTCGGCGAGGAAGAGCTGCGCGGTATCGACACCCAACCGCTGGTGGGCAATCTGGCGGCCTGGAACTACTTCGAATCGCTGGATAACCCGACCAACAAACAGTTTGTCAGCCAGTGGAAAGCCTACGCCAAGGCGCACAACCTGCCGAATTACGCCACTGCGGTCACCAACGATCCGATGGAGGCCACCTACGTCGGCCTCCACATGTGGGCGCAGGCGGTGGAAAAGGCCGGTACTACCGACGTCGATAAGGTGCGCGCGGCGATGGCCGGGCAAACCTTCGCCGCGCCGTCGGGCTTCACGCTGACCATGGACCAGACCAACCACCACCTGCACAAGCCGGTGATGATCGGCGAGATCGAGGGCAACGGCCAGTTCAACGTGGTGTGGCAGACCGAAGCGCCGGTGCGCGCGCAGCCGTGGAGCCCGTATATCGCCGGCAACGACAAGAAGCCGGATTACCCGGTGAAAGGCGGCAAGTAACGTCACTCAGCGCCGGCGCGGCCCAACGCCCGCCGGCCCAACAGAAGAGGCAGCTGATGCAATCTCCGTTTTTATCTTCTTTGCGCGTCGGGCTGTGGCTGCTGTGTGCCTGGCCCCTGCTGGCGCAGGCCGGGCCGGCCGATGAGTTCGCGGCGGCCAATCGTGCGCAGCAGGCCAAACTGCTGCAGGCCTGGGCGGCCGAGCCGGACGCCGCGCGCCTGCCGCTGCTGCAGGGGCTGCAGCAGGAAACCGTGGCGATCGACGGGGCGAAGCGCGCCTTTATCCGCCAGGGCGATCGCTATCTGCCGCTCGAGGGCGAGGCGGCCCCGGTTGGCGAACCGAAGAAGGTGTGGCTGAACAACCGGCTACGCATTCTGATCGCCAACGCATTGTCGGCGCAGCGGCTGGTCAGCGCGGACGCGGCGATGCGGCTGCAGGCGGCGAGCGCGCTGCAGCGCGAAGCGAACGGCGAGCAGCTGCCGCTGTTGGCCCGGCAGCTGGCGCGGGAAACAGACCCACAGGTTCGCGACGCGCTGAGCCTGGCGCTGGCTAACCTGCAGCTGGCCGACGGCAATCCGCAGGTGCGTTTCAATGCGGTGCGGCTGTTGGGCGAATCGGGTGAGCCGGACACCCGCGCGCGGCTGCAAGCGTTGACCGACGTGGCCAATGAACCGGACGCCGCGGTGCGCGCCGAGGCGCAACGCAGCCTGCAGCAGGTGCAGCATCGCCTGATGATCGGCGATCTGCTCGGCCAGGCGTTCAGCGGCCTGTCGCTCGGTTCGATCCTGCTGCTGGCGGCGCTCGGGCTGGCGATCACTTACGGCCTGCTCGGTGTCATCAATATGGCGCACGGCGAAATGCTGATGCTCGGCGCCTATTCCGCCTACCTGGTGCAGGGGCTGTTTCAGCAGTTTGCGCCGCACTGGCTGGCGCTCTATCCGCTGGCGGCGCTGCCGGTAGCGTTCGCCATCACCGCCGGGATCGGCATGCTGCTTGAGCGCACGGTGATCCGCCACCTGTATGGCCGGCCGCTGGAAACCCTGCTGGCCACCTGGGGCATCAGCCTGGTGTTGATCCAACTGGTGCGGGTGCTGTTCGGCGCGCAGAACGTCGAGGTCGCCAACCCGGCGTGGCTGTCGGGTGGCGTGCAGCTGTTGCCGAACCTGGTGCTGCCGTGGAACCGCATCGCGGTGATCGCGTTCGTGCTCTTGGTGCTGGCGATGACCTGGCTGCTGCTGAACAAGACCCGGCTCGGTATGAACGTGCGTGCGGTGACGCAAAACCGCGCGATGGCGGCCTGCTGCGGCGTGCCCACCGGGCGGGTGGACATGCTGGCCTTCGGGCTGGGATCCGGCATCGCCGGACTCGGCGGGGTGGCGCTGTCGCAGTTGGGCAACGTCGGGCCGGAGCTGGGGCAAGGTTACATCATCGATTCGTTCCTGGTGGTGGTGCTCGGCGGCGTCGGCCAGCTGGCGGGGACGGTGGCGGCGGCCTTCGGCCTCGGCATCGTCAACAAGATCCTCGAGCCGCAGATCGGCGCCGTGTTGGGCAAGATCCTGATCCTGGTGCTGATCGTTCTGTTTATTCAAAAGCGCCCGCAGGGGCTGTTCGCCCTCAAGGGCAGGGTGATTGACTGATGAGCCAACCATTGACCGTAACCGGCGTGCAGAAAGCGCCCCGGCTGGCGTTAAGCATCGGCGCGCTGGCGTTGCTGGCGCTGCTGGTGATGCCGTTCTTGACGCTGTTGCCGGCGGATCATCCGCTGGCGGTGTCCACCTATACCCTGACGCTGGCGGGCAAGATCCTGTGCTACGCGGTGGTGGCGGTGGCGCTCGATCTGGTGTGGGGCTATGCCGGGCTGCTGTCGCTCGGCCACGGGCTGTTCTTCGCGCTCGGCGGCTACGCCATGGGCATGTACCTGATGCGGCAGGCGGCAGGCGACGGGCTGCCGGCGTTTATGGCGTTCCTCTCCTGGAATGAGCTGCCGTGGTTCTGGAGCGGCACCCAGCATTTCGCCTGGGCGCTGTGCCTGATCGTGCTGGTGCCGGGCCTGCTGGCCTTCCTGTTCGGCTACTTCGCCTTTCGCTCGAAAATTAAAGGGGTGTATTTCTCGATCATGACCCAGGCGCTGACCTATGCCGGCATGCTGCTGTTCTTTCGCAACGAGACCGGCTTCGGCGGCAATAACGGTTTTACCGGTTTCACCACGCTGCTCGGCTTTCCCATCACCGCCGCCGGCACGCGGGTGGCGCTGTTTCTGGCGACGGTACTGCTGCTGGCCGCCAGCCTGGTCATCGGCTTTGCGCTGGCGCGCAGCAAGTTCGGCCGGGTGCTGACCGCGGTGCGCGATGCGGAAAACCGACTGACCTTCTGCGGCTACGATCCGAAGGGCTTCAAGCTGTTCGTCTGGACGCTGTCGGCGGTGCTGTGCGGGCTGGCCGGCGCGCTCTATGTGCCGCAGGTCGGCATCATCAACCCCGGCGAAATGTCGCCGACCAACTCGATCGAGGCCGCCATCTGGGTGGCGCTCGGCGGGCGCGGCACGCTGGTGGGGCCGCTGCTCGGCGCCGGCATCGTCAACGGCGCCAAGAGCTGGTTCACCATGGCCATTCCCGAATACTGGCAGTTCTTCCTCGGTCTGATGTTTATTGTCGTCACGCTGTTTCTGCCCAAAGGGGTGATCGGCCTGCTGCGCCGGAGGAAAACCTCATGAAAGCGATGCAAGTGACCGACGAGCTGTTTACCCACCCGCTGCCGGCGGATAAATACCGGCAGCAAACCGATCCGGTGCTGCAGCTCGATAGCGTCAACGTCAGCTTCGACGGTTTTCGCGCGCTGACCGATCTGTCGCTGCGCATTGGCGTCGGCGAACTGCGCTGCGTGATCGGCCCCAACGGCGCCGGCAAGACCACGCTGATGGATGTGATCACCGGCAAGACCCGGCCGGACAGCGGCAGGGTGTTTTACGATCAGACCGTCGATCTGACCCGGCTGGCGCCGATGCAGATCGCCCACGCCGGCATCGGCCGCAAGTTTCAAAAACCGACGGTGTTCGAGGCGCTAACGGTATTCGAGAATCTGGAGATCGCGCAGAAAACCCGCAAGTCGGTGTGGGCCTGCTTGCGCGCTCGGTTAAGCAGCGAGCAGCGCGACCGCATCGACGAGATGCTGAAGACCCTGCGGCTGGGGCATGAGCGCCACCGGCCCGCCGGGTTACTGTCCCACGGGCAGAAACAGTTTCTCGAGATCGGCATGCTGCTGGTGCAGGAGCCGCACCTGCTGCTGCTCGACGAGCCGGCGGCCGGCATGACCGACGCCGAAACCGACTACACCGCCGAACTGTTCCGCGAGCTGGCGGGTAAGCATTCGCTGATGGTGGTGGAGCACGATATGGGGTTTGTGGAAACCATCGCCGATCGCGTGACGGTGCTGCACCAGGGGCAGGTGCTGGCGGAAGGATCGCTGGCGCAGGTGCAGGCCGATGAACGGGTGATTGAGGTATATCTGGGGCGCTGAGGAGGCGTAACGATGCTGCAGGTAGAGGAATTGAATCAGTATTACGGCGGCAGCCACATTCTGCGCGGCCTGTCGTTCGAGGCGCGCATCGGCGAGGTGACCTGCCTGCTGGGGCGCAACGGCGTGGGCAAGACCACGCTGCTGAAATGCCTGATGGGGCTGGTCCCGGCGCGCAGCGGCAGCGTCCGTTGGCAGGGCGAAACCATCACCGGTAAAAAACCGCATCAGCGGGTGCAGGCGGGCATCGCCTATGTGCCGCAGGGTCGGGAGATTTTCCCGCGCCTGACGGTGGAGGAAAATCTGCTGATGGGGCTGGCGCGCTTTTCCGGCGCCGCTGCGCGCACGGTGCCGGATCCGATCTATGACTTGTTTCCGGTGCTGCGGCAAATGAAGGATCGGCGCGGCGGCGATCTCTCCGGCGGGCAACAGCAGCAGTTGGCGATCGGCCGGGCGCTGGCCTGCCGGCCGCAACTGCTGATCCTCGACGAGCCGACGGAAGGGATCCAGCCTTCGGTGATCAAGGAGATCGGCGCGGTGATCAAGCAGCTGGCGGCGAAGGGCGATATGGCGATCCTGCTGGTGGAACAGTTCTATGACTTTGCCGCCGATCTGGCGGACAGCTATCTGGTGATGTCGCGTGGCAGCATCGTGCAGCGCGGCGCCGGCAGCGCCATGGAACAGGACGGCGTACGCGGGCTGGTGGCGATTTGACGTTGGATCAGCTGAAAAAGGATTGACTGAGCGGATCGCGGGAATGATGCAGCACTCTGATGATATTCACCTCCCGCCTGTGCTGACGAAAATAAATCAGGTGGTTGGCGACGGGCAATACCCATAGGCCGGGGCCGATAGCATCGATGTTTCTGCCGAGTTGGTGGTGGCTAAGGTTATCGAAAGCCTGATGCAGGCGGCGCAGATAATCTTCGGCCACCTATAAGCCAAAGCGCGCCAACCCGTAAAAATAGATCTCTTCCATATCGTCCAACGCTTTTGGACGAACGGTTACTTATCTGCGCATCCTTTTGCTTTGCCCCGTATTCTTTCCATGAACACATCACGATCCCATTCGACAGCTTCGCCGCTGTTCTCTCCTTCGGCGATCAGGCGCCTAAGCTCTTCCAGCTTTGAGGTGGCGGTACGTTCGCGCAAGGTGCGCACCGATTCGCGGATGACTTCACTGGGCGTGCGGTAATCGCCGCTGGCCACCAGGTCTTCGACGAAACTACGCAGTTCGTCACCCAGATCTACCGTTAATGTTCTGCCCATTGTTCCTCCTCACTTTCGGCTATGCTGCGTCATTGTAAGATTAGTTCTTACATTGTGCACGTCAAACTATCAGGATCTCAATAGCGGTCCCGTCATGAGGGCGGGAGTTACCCGTTTATTCATTAAGGATAACCATGAACGAAATCACTGTGTCACGCCTCGGTTGCATCGTCCTGTCCCTGTTTCCAGCCCTGTGGGGGCTGTTCAGCCTGTTGAACAATACGGCGGATTTCGCCGGCACTGCGCGCAATGCGGTGGGGCCGCTGCTCGCCATGCAGGATACCTATCAAACGCCGGGGCTGATGTGGCGCGCGATCAGCGCCGACTGGGCCTGCATGTTGGGGTTGGCTGTCATCACCACGCTGGAAACGCTGGCCGGCCTATTCGCGGCCGTAGGCGTGGCGCTGATGCTTGGGCGATTGAAAGGCCCTTACGCCGCCTTCGCCAAAGGCAAGGCCTGGGCGATGCTGGGGGCGCTTTGCGCGATCGCGGTGTGGGGCGTCGGCTTTATGGTGGTCGCCGGCGACTGGTTTATGGCCTGGCAGGCCAAGAAGGATCCGCTGGCGGTGCAGCTGGGGGCGCTGATCTACCTGGCGCCCAATGCGTTTGCCTTGCTGTTCCTGATGCTGCAGCGGGAGCCGCGCTAAACGACGGCGGAGCGGGGCGCGGTTACAGTGCCTTGCTCATATACCAGATGCCTATCGAGCCCTGGGCGCTGGTGTAGCAGGTCTCGCCACAAATGCTCAATCCCTGGCGCTGATAAAAGCGTTGGGCGCCGGTGTTGCGTTGCAGCACCTCCAGCCACAGCGTCTTCTGCCGGCGCTCGATGGCCCGCTGCTGCACCTGTTCGAACAGGCGCTGGCCATAGCCGTTGCCGGCATGGCCCGGCAGGAAATAGATTTTCTGCAGCTCTGCGCCGCGGGTTTGTGTTGGCGCCAGCAGGCTGTCGACGTTGAGCCGCGCATAGCCGACCAGGGCGTCATTCTCATAGGCCAACAGCCAGCACACGTCGGGATCGCGCAGCGTCCGTTCCAGCGCGGAGACGGAAAAATCCTCGGCCAGAAAGGCCTCCAGCTCGTGCGGGTAGCGCCACAGCTCACCGAAGTGCGCGCGATAGGTGCGGATGCCGATATCGCGCACCTGGGTTAAATCTTCCAGCAATGCCTGACGGACGGTGAACATGAATGAACCTCATCGAAGCGGGAACCGATGAGTATAGCGGGTTAATTTTCAAGATGTCGCGGCGTTTCGCGGCGAAAACCCAGGCCGATGATGCGGCCGAACAGGCGCGGCAGCCAGCGGCTGTTGCCGACGCGGGCGATCAGGCGCGAACCGCCCGCTGCGCGGCGTTCGCCCGGCTTGCGTTGGCTCATTTTGATCTGCAAAAACTGGATGGCCCGGGTGGGAAATTCGCGCCGGCGCTGCACGCTCAGTAAATGCTTCAGCTGCAGCCGCTGCTGGCGCAGCGGCGGAATCAGGGCGTTGGCGGCGGCCACTGCGTCCTGAATCGCCAGGTTGACGCCCACGCCGCCGATCGGCGACATGGCGTGCGCGGCGTCGCCGATGCACAGCACCCCCGGTTTGGCCCAGCGATCCAGACGATCGATGCGGATGCTCAGCAGCTTCACCTGATCCCACTCGACGATCTCCTGCAGGCGATCGTCCTGGAATGGCGCCACCTCGGCGAGGTGCAGCAAAAATTTCTCCAGGCCGCTGCGGCGGATCGCGTCGAAGCTGCCTTTATCGATCGAGTAGCCGCACTGCCAGTAGTCGCCGCGATCGATCATGATGAAGTTCTGCTTCGGCCCGGTATGGCCCATCGACCAGGCCGGATCGCCCGGCTGCTTGCTGAGCTTCATCCACAATACGTCGCGCGGGGCGCCGAAGGAGCGGCTGCTGAGCGCCGCCTGCTCGCGCACCACCGAGTTGCGGCCGTCGGTGCCGATCACCAGCTGGCTACGGACGCGGATCGGCCCTTCCGGCGTGTCGGCCAGCACGCCGCATACCTGGCCGCGGTCGTAGAGCAGCTCATGAACCTGCGTCGAGGTGAGCAGCCTGAAATGGGGGAATGCGGCGGCCTGCTGCGCCAAAAAGTTGAGGAACTCCCACTGCGGCATAAAGGCGATAAATTTGCAGCGCGTCGGCAGGCGGGTGAAATCCGCGAGCTTGATGTCGCGCCCGGCGACTTCGGCGTGCAGGGATTCGGCGCGCTGGTGCGGCAGCGTCAGCAGTTCATCGAGCAGGCCCAGCTGGTGCATGACTTCCAGCGTCGACGGGTGAATGGTGTCACCGCGAAAATCGCGCAGGAAGTCGGCGTGCTTCTCCAGCACCGTCACGTCGATCCCCGCCCGCGCCAGCAGATAGCCGAGCATCAGCCCGGCGGGGCCGCCCCCCACGATGCAGCAGGTGGTGGCGTAAGGTGTGATCGGTGATGACGGCATGGCGGTTGACCCCGGAGAGCGGCCCGCATCCCGCGAACCGCAAATGAATGTTTAATGTTGATAATGATTATCAATATCAAGTTTGACTGTCAACCCGCGGCGCAGTGTGGTCAAAGGGGACGGACAGATGGCCGACGCGGAACAGCTGGCCGTTTTGTGCGGGGGACTGCGGCGGTTCACGCCATAAATGCAGCCGCACTAACCGCCACTCGGCGGGATCGAATACCACGATGGAGGCCAGCGCGCCGGGCGCCGCCTGCTGTTGCCGACGCAGCGCAGGCAGATCGCTGTAGGGGATGATGGCCCGTTCCTGGCAGGTCGCCCAGGCGGCCTCGGTCAGATGAGGACGATCGAAATGCGCCAGCCACGGCAGCCAATGATTGACGCGCGGCCAGCCGAACGCCTGGCTGAGGCCCCTGAAACCTTCGCCGGTCAGGAAGTCGCTCATGCCGGCGCTGCTGTTCCACAGGTAGAAGGGAGCATAGAGATTCTCGGCGCTCCCTTCGCTGCGCTGCGCGTACAGATAGGCTTTGACGATCAGCTGCGGGCAGGCGTCGAGCCGGTGGCCGAAATCGGCGATGCGGCGGCGGACGATCGCCATGTCGTAATCGGCGGGCAGGGTGAAACGGTATTGCATCGCGAGCATAAGGATTCTCCGGAAAAACATTGACCTGGAGAGCGTGACACGCCATCTTTATCAGTAAAATCGGTATTATTTTGATTGATGGTTCAGAAAATCAGGATGGTCAGCATGGGGCGAATAACGTTCGATCTCGAGGATTTACGCAGCTTCGTTACCGGCGTCGAACTGGGCAGCTTCGCCAAGGCCGCTGAACGGTTAGGGCGCTCGACGTCGGCGGTCAGCGCCCATTTGAAAAAGCTGGAACAGCAGGTCGGCGCGCCGATCCTGCGCAAGGCCGGGCGCGGCATGGTGATGACCGAGGCGGGGGAAACCCTGCTCGGCTACGCGCGCCGCCTGCTGGAGCTCAATGACGAAGCCGCCGCCGCGGTGCGCGGGTTGGATCTGCAGGGTACGGTGCGGCTGGGGCTGCAGGAGGACTTCGGCGAGACGTTTCTGCCGCAGGTATTGGGCAGCTTCGCGCGCGCCAATCCGAAGGTGCGCATCGAGGCGCGCATCGCCCGCAATGCCGAGCTGATCGACTGGGTGCTGAAAGGCCAGTTGGATCTGTCGCTGGCGTGGGATGGCGGCTTGAGCACGCCGTTTCATCAGGCGCTGGGGCAGCGGCAGCTGCACTGGATCGCCTCGCCCGGCTTCGCGCTGGCGCCCTGGCGAGAAGGGGATGAGCCGCTTTCGCTGGTGATGTTCGACGCGCCTTGCCTGATGCGCAGCGCGGCGACGCAGGCGCTGGATCGTGCCGGCATTCCCTGGCGCATCGCCTTTACCAGCCGCAGCCTGAACGGCGTGTGGGCGGCGGTGAACGCCGGATTGGGCGTTACGGTGCGCACGGCGGCGGGTTTGCCGCCCGGCCTGGCGCCGCTGGCGCCCGATCTGCTGCCCGCTCTCGGCCAGCTTGGCGTGGTGCTGCACCGCGCCGAGGATCAGCCTTCCGCCGCCGTGCAGCGGCTGGCGCAGATCGTGGTCGAGCGGATCGAAACCTAATCTTTGGCGATAGGCTGCTTGCCGCTCAGCTGGCCCCATTCGCTCCAGGCGCCGTCATACAGCTTGACCTGCGGCGCGCCGAGCGACAGCAGGCCGAACGCCAGCACCGCCGCCGTCACGCCGGAGCCGCAGCTGGTGATGATCGGCCCGTTGATGTCCACACCCTTGTCGCTGAAGGTTTGGCGCAGCGCCTCCAGCGATTTGAAGCGGCCGTTTTCCAGCAGCTCGCCGTACGGAATGTTGATGCTGCCGGGAATATGGCCGCGGTGCAGGCCGGGGCGCGGCTCAGGCGCTTCGGCATAAAAGCGCGGCGCGGCGCGCGCGTCGAGAATTTGCACCGGCGTGCCTAACGCCCGTTCCACTTGCTGCATATCCACCACCGCGTCGGCATTGAACCGGGCGTTGAACGTCTGCGGCTCAGGCTGCGCCGGGCCGGTTGCCAGCGCCTGGCCCAGCGCGGTCCAGCCGTTCAGCCCTTCGTCCAGCACGTAAACATGCCGGGCGCCGAAATTGCGGAAGGTCCACCAGCCGCGCGGCGCGGAGAACTGGTTGCCCTCATCGTAAATCACCAGGGTGTCGCGTTCGCTGATGCCCAATTGGCCCACCGCCGCGCCAAACTCCGCCGCCGTCGGCAGCATGTGCGGCAGCGCGGTGTTTTTGTCCGCCACCTCGTCGATATCGAAATAGACCGCGCCGGGAATATGGCCGCGTTCGAACTCGGCAAGCATGTCTTTCTTCGGCGTCAGCCCGACCGGCGACATCCGGACGTCGATCACCACCAGATTTTCATCGTTGATATGTTGCGCAAGCCATTGAGGGGTCACCAGAAACGGAGAGTTCATCGTTATTGTTCGCCTGTTGTGAAAACGGATTTTCACTATACACCAGGCCGCGCGGGGATGAAGTATGATGTTCAGTCAAAGAGGATGGGCAAGGGGCGGAGAAAACATGACGGACGAGGCGTTTGGCGGGGCCAAGATCGCGCTGCTGTGCGACGATCGCTTGCTGGTTTACCAACGGGACGACAAGCCGGGCATTCCGTGGCCCGGCCTGTGGGATCTGCCCGGCGGCGGGCGGGAAAACGGCGAAACGCCGCTGCAGTGCGTGCAGCGGGAGACGCAGGAAGAATTCGGCGTGGCGATCGCCGAATGCCAGGTTATCTGGCGGCGGCGTTACGACGGCATTTTGCCCGGCTCCCCGCCGACCTGGTTTATGGCCAGCGAGATCGCCCCGGCGCAGATCGCCGCCATTCGCTTCGGCGATGAAGGCCAGCGCTGGCAAATGATGCCAGTGGCGCAGTTTATTCACCATCCGCAGGGCATCGAACATCTGCGCCGCCGGGTGGCGGAGTTTTTGCTTCAGTCCGGCTGAGGTTGCAGCACGCCGCTTGGCATCAGCCGCTGGATGGTGGCGCCGACCCGCTGCACCGCCTGTTCGATCTCCGCCGTCAGCGTCGGCGCATAGTTGATGCGCAGGCAGTTACGGTATTTACCGGCGGCGGAAAAAATGCTGCCGACGGCGATTTGTACGCCTTGCGGCTCAAGGTGGCGGTTCAGCCGCAGGGTGTCGAACGCTTCGTCCAGTTCGATCCATAGCATAAAGCCGCCGCGCGGCCGGCTGACGCGGGTGCCGGCCGGGAAGTGCTTCAGGATAAGGTCGGTCATGCGGTCGCGGTTCTGCTGGTAGCGGGCGCGCATGCGCCGCAGGTGCTGCAGATAGTGCCCGCCGCGGATAAATTCGGCGATCGCCAGCTGCGGCTGGGTGGCGGTGGCGCCGGAGCCGATGAATTTCATGTGCAGCACCCGCTCCAGGTAGCGACCGGGCGCGATCCAGCCCACGCGCAGCCCCGGCGCCAGCGTTTTGGAAAACGAGCTGCACAGCAGCACGCGGCCGTCGTCGTCGAACGACTTGATGGTGCGCGGCCGCGGGTAGTGATAGGCGATGTCGCCGTAAACGTCGTCTTCGATGATCGCCGCGTCGTGGCGCTGCGCCAGCGTCAGCAGCCGCTGTTTGTGGGCGTCTGGCATGATGTAGCCCAGCGGATTATTGCAGTTGGGTGTCAGCAAAATGGCTTTGACCGGCCACTGTTCCAGCGCCATCTCCAGCGCCGCCAGGCTGACGCCGGTGAGCGGATCGGTGGGGATTTCCAGCGCCTTGATACCCAGCCCTTTCAGTGTCTGCATGGTGCCGTGGAAGCAGGGCGAATCGACCGCCACGATGTCGCCGGGTTGGCAAACGGCGCGTAGCCCGGCGGAGATCGCTTCCTGGCAGCCGGTGGTGATCAGCAACTGATCGGGGCCGATTTGGCAGCCGGAATCCAGCAACAGGCGGGCAACCTGCTCGCGCAGCGCGGCCACGCCCTGAATGCTGTCGTAATACAGGCTGCGCAGGTCGCCGTGGCGGGCGGCGTTGCGCAGGGCGACGATCAGCGGTTTCATCGTCGGCTCGGCGATATCCGGCATGCCGCGCCCCAGCTGGATCAGGCCTTCGCGCGGCCGGCTGCGCACCAGCTCCAGCACTTGCTCCCATTGTGAAATGTCCACCGGCCGCTGCACCGGCGCCGTCATGGCGGGTAGCTCGGCCTGCGCGCGCCGCGTATGCACGAAGTAGCCCGACTTCGGCCGCGCTTCCACCAGGCGCTGTTCCTCGAGCAGCCGGTAGGCTTGCTGCACCGTGCTGATGCTGACGCCGTGCTCTTGGCTGAGTGCGCGCACCGAAGGTAGGCGATGGCCGGCCGGATACAGCCCTTGCTGAATGCGTTGGCTGAGAATGGCGGCCAGCGTCGCGTAGCGTGTCATACAGAAGCCTCTCATCGTGATAAAGGATTCAAAAACCGGTACAGATGCTTTCAAAGTAAACCATTCAGCGGGTTTTTTGGCGCAGCTGTATGAAAAAAATAGCGCCAGCGTGAATCTGTATTGTTTTCCTCCCGGCGAGCATGATGACTGCAACGTGAAAACATCAGGGAGAATAACAACATGGCTCTGTTTTCTGGTACGCCGCGGCGGCGCTCGGTAGGTTGGTCACGCTGGCGTCTGTATCTGCAACGTTATAGGACGCGAAAAGAATTATTATTGCTGGACGATGCACGGCTGATCGATATTGGTTTGTCGCGTGCGGAAGCGCTGCGTGAAGGCTATAAACCGTTCTGGAAAGAATAAGGAAAACCGATGCTGAGAGTTTTGGGCAAGGCTTCATCGATCAACGTGCGCAAGGTGTTGTGGACCTGCCAGGAGCTGGGGCTGCCGTTGGCGCGGGAGGACTGGGGCAGCGGCTTTCGCTCCACGCAGGAGCCGGCGTTTCTGGCGCTGAATCCCAACGGCCTGGTGCCGGTGCTGATCGACGGCGAGCGGGTGCTGTGGGAGTCGAACACCATCTGCCGCTATCTGGTGGGGCGAGAAGGGCGCCGCGATCTGCTGCCGCAGGAACCCGGCGCGCGCGCGGCGGTGGAGATGTGGATGGACTGGCAGGCCACCGATCTGAACGGCGCCTGGCGCTATGTGTTCATGTCTCGGGTGCGTGGGCATGCGGATTATCAGGATGCTGCCAGCCTGGCCGCCGCCGAGCGCGAGTGGAACCGGCTGATGGGGTTGCTGGACAGGCATCTGGCGCAGCACGGCCCTTATGCCGCCGGCGCCGCCTTTACGCTGGCGGACGTGGTGCTGGGGCTGTCACTAAACCGCTGGCTGATGACGCCGTTCGAGCGGCCGAATTATGCGGCGCTGGCGGCCTATCAGCAGCGCCTGCTGCAACGCCCCGGCTACGTGCAGCACGGCGCCAACGGTTTACCTTGATATGAAATAAACGATTCATTTTATCTCGTCCGGATACGACCCGCCGTGTCCGGACTTTCCCCGTTGCATCATCCCGTCAACGTTTCATGAACGGCATCACGAATATGAACTTTATTTTTCCGTGTGCTTGTTATTGAAATTTATATTCCATATAAACCCGTTGTCAACCGGCGCGTTTCATTAAGCAGCGCCTTGTTCTATGCAGGATGTCGATCACGGGAGAAAATGATGAAACAGGTACGCGTTGGGTTAATCGGCACCGGTTATATCGGGCGTTGTCACGCTATCGCCTATGCGCAGGCCGCCACGGTCTTTCCTCTGAAAGGGGAGCTGGTGCTGGAGATGCTGGCGGAAGTGACGCCCGAGCTGGCGGCGCAGCGCGCCACCGAGTTCGGTTTTGCGCGTTCGACCGGCGATTGGCGGCAGCTGGTGGCCGATCCGGCGATCGACGTGGTGGACATCTGCGCGCCCAACTTCTTGCACAAAGAGATGGCGCTGGAGGCGATACGCCACGGCAAGCACGTGTATTCGGAAAAGCCGCTGGCGCTGGACGCCGCCGACGCGGCGGAGATGGTGCAGGCCGCCCGCGCCAAGGGCGTAAAAACGCTGGTCGGTTTCAACTACATGAAGAACCCGACCAGCCAGCTGGCGCGCGAGATCATCGCCAACGGCGAAATCGGCGAAGTGGTGCATTTTTACGGCACCCACAATGAGGATTATCTGGCTGACCCGCGCACGCCGATTGACTGGCACTGCCGTCGCGCCAGCGCCGGGCTGGGTGCGCTGGGGGATCTGGCGGCGCACATCGTCAATATGGCCCACTACCTGGTGGGCGATATCGTGGCGGTTTCCGGCGATATGCAGACCGTGATCAAACAGCGTCCGGATCCGCAAGACCCGGCGCGCCTGCTGCCGGTGGAAAACGAAGATCAGGCCAGCGCGCTGCTGCGTTTCGCCGGCGGGGCGATGGGCACTATCGAAACCTCGCGCATTGCCTGCGGGCGCAAGATGGGGCTGACCTATGTGGTCACCGGCACCAAGGGCACGCTGAGCTATACCCAGGAACGGATGGCGGAGCTGAAGCTGTATCGGCACGATGAGCCGGCGGAGCGGCAAGGGTTCAAAACGCTGTTGGTAGGGCCGAAGCACCCGGACTACGCGGCGTTCTGCATCAGCGCCGGGCACGGCATCGGCTTTAACGATCAGAAGACGGTGGAGATCCGCGATCTGGTCAATGGCATCGCCGCGGGCGATCGCATGTGGCCGGACTTTGAAGAAGGCTGGAAGGTGTCTTGCGTGCTGGATGCGATAGCCGCCTCCGCCGAGCAGAGGCGCTGGCTGGAGATCAACCGCGATTGAAAATGAAATGGCGCTCTCCCGTGGACAGCGCCATTAGTTTGCTATGTTGCTAACTTAATATCTTATTAAGCTAGTTACATAATAAGTTGCTGACCTAGCAACTTAGAATGAGAAGCACGAACAACCGAACGCGCCCCAGAAGGCATTCTCGTCCGACACAGGGATGCTGGAGCGGCGCGCAATGTCATGCTGATGCGCGTGTACACCGCACGGGCCGCAGCATTGGTGCGCCTGGCTCAGCACGCCGACTTTGGCCGCCGCCGATGGCGGCGCGGAGCGGTAGTGGCCCGGCACCTGGGTGACCGGCGACCACTCCGGCAGCACCGGCAGCGGCGGCGGCGCCAGCGGCGAGAAGCTGCCGGCGGCGTAGACCACCTTGCCGTCCACCACCGTCATCACCGACTCGATGCCTTTGATCTGCTCTTCTGGCACGCTGAAATAGTCCTGCGACAGCACCGCCACATCCGCCAACTGGCCGACCTTGATCTGGCCTTTCTTGCCCTGTTCGGTGGAGAACCAGGCGCTGCCTTGCGTCCACAGCATCAGCGCCGTTTCGCGATCCAGGCGGGCGCTGTCGTCGTACATCGCCATGCCGCCGACGGTGCGGCCGGAAACCAGCCAGTACAGCGCCGTCCACGGGTTGTAGCTGGCGACGCGGGTGGCGTCGGTGCCCAGTCCGACCGGCAGTTCGGCCGCCAGCATTTTCGCCACCGGCGGCGTATGTTTGGTGGCTTCGATGCCGTAGCGGTCGGCGAAATATTCGCCCTGGAACGCCATGCGGTGCTGCACCGCAATGCCGCCGCCCAATGCCTTGACCCGCTCGATATTGCGCTCGGTAATGGTTTCGGCGTGATCGAACAGCCAGTGCAGCCCGTTGAACGGAATGTCGCGGTTCACCTTCTCGAACACGTCCAACATGCGGCTGATGGATTCGTCATAGGTGGCGTGCAGGCGGAACGGCCAGCGGTGCTCGACCAGATGGCGCACCACCCGTTCCAGCTCGTCTTCGGTGCCCGGCGGCAGATCCGGGCGCGGCTGCAGGAAGTCTTCGAAGTCGGCGGCGGAGAACACCAGCATCTCGCCGGCGCCGTTGTGGCGATAGAAGTCGGTGCCCTGGCCCGGCTTGAGCATGTCGGTCCACAGCTCGAAGTCTTCCAGCTCCTGCTTCGGCCGCTGGGTGAACAGGTTATAGGCGATGCGGAGGGTCAGCTGCTTTTTCTCGTGCAGCTCGGCGATCACCTGATAATCCTCCGGGTAGTTCTGGAAGCCGCCGCCAGCGTCGATGGCGCTGGTGAGGCCCAGACGGTTCAGCTCGCGCATAAACTGGCGGGTGGAGTTGACCTGCTGCTCCAGCGGCAGCTTCGGCCCTTTCGCCAGCGTGGCGTACAGGATCATGGCATTGGGCTTGGCGATCAGCATGCCGGTCGGGTTGCCGTTGGCGTCGCGCTGGATCTCGCCGCCGGGCGGGTTCGGTGTGTCTTTGGTGTAGCCGACCACCTTCAGCGCCGCGCGGTTGAGCAGCGCGCGATCGTAGAGGTGTAGAATGAACACCGGCGTGTCCGGCGCCGCCTGGTTGATCTCGTCCAGCGTCGGCATGCGGCGCTCGGCGAACTGGAATTCGGTCCAGCCGCCGACCACCCGTACCCACTGCGGGTTCGGCGTGCGCAGCGCCTGTTCTTTCAACATGCGCAGGGCGTCGGCCAGCGAAGGTACGCCTTCCCAGCGCAGCTCCAGGTTATAGTTCAGGCCGCCGCGGATCAGGTGCAGGTGCGAGTCGTTCAGGCCCGGAATGGCGGTGTGGCCGTGCAGATCGATCACCTGGGTTTCCGGCCCGGCGTGCTGCATGACTTCGCTTTCGCTGCCGACCGCCAGAAACTTGCCGTCGCGGATGGCGACCGCCTGTGCGGTGGGATTTTGGCGATCGACGGTGTGAAACTTGCCGTTGGTGATGATCAATGAAGCGTGGTGGTTCATAACATTCTCCCGGCGAACCGCCTAGCGGCGGGTCAGCCATTGATGAAAAACGCGAGTCACGATAGGCATCCACAGGTACACCACCAGGGCGACCACGGTGGCGTCATTGAGAAAATGGCCGAGCAGCGTGCCGTCCAACTGCGGCAGCACCAACCCCCAAAACCAGGGCACCAGATTGGTGGAAGGGAAAATCACCAGCAGGGTGATGATGAACTGCTTCCACTGGGGCGGCTGGCGCACGCCGGGGTTGGGCGGGGTAAACCAGAACTCCGCGCCGGGGCGGATCTCGATATGGTCGCTCTCCAGCAGCAGCGGGGTGACTTCTTCGATGTATTGCTTGCGCAGCGGCGAGTGGATCCAGCGGTACAGGTTGTCGAGGTTGTCGAAGCGGACCAACACCGTATAGGCCTGTTCGTCGCCGGAAGGGCGGATGACGTTGACGCCCAAATGGCCGGTGAAGCCCGCGGCGTCGGGCATGATGCGGTTCAGCCAGGCCTCATAGGCCTGCTCGTTCCCCGGCGCCAAACGGTGGGTGATCACCAGCGTGACATGCTGCGGATGGGCCATAAAACCGACTCCTGAAAATACCCCGGCGCAGGGCCGGGGCAAGGGATTATTTCACCGTGCGAGCCGGTGCGTGGTGCACCATGGTGTAAGCGTAGTCGACGCCCATGCCGTACGCGCCGCTGTGTTCGCGCACCAGCGCCATCACCGCGTCGTAGGTGTCTTTGCGCGCCCAGTCGCGCTGGTACTCCAGCAGCACCTGCTGCCAGGTCACCGGCACGGCGCCGGCCTGCACCATGCGCTCGATCGAACGCTCGTGCGCATCGACGGAGGTGCCGCCAGAGGTGTCGGTCACCACATACACTTCATAGCCGGCTTCCAGCGCCATCAGCGCGGGGAAGGTCAGGCACACTTCGGTCCACAGCGCGGAGATCACCAGCTTTTTGCGGCCGGTGGCTTCCACGGCTTTAACGAAGGCCGCGTCTTCCCAGGAGTTCATCGAGGTGCGTTCAATCGGGGTGATTTCAGGGTGTACCGCCAGCAGTTCCGGCCAGATATAGCCGCTGAAGCTTTCGGTTTCTACCGAGGTGAAAAGGGTAGGGACGTTGAAAATCTTGCCTGCCTTCGCCAAACCAACAACGTTGTTTTTCAGTTGCTGACGATCAATATTAGCCACGCCGAAGGCCATTTGCGGTTGATGGTCGATAAAAATCAGTGCGGAGTTGTCTTTATCAAGCAGTTGAAACTTGGACATAATTTACCTTCCCAGTGATATCTCGGTTGAACATCTGATGAGTGTAACGCCGATAAAACCCATGGTAGGCAGAGGGCGATTTCAAAGATACCGCAGAATTTTTGCCGACTTGTTGAGTTTTTTTATACACGGGAGAAAGCATGAGATTAAACCTGGAAGCGTTGCTGATTTTGGACGCGCTGGACCGGCACGGATCTTTCGCCGCCGCGGCCGCCGCACTGTTTAAAACCCCTTCGGCGCTGAGCTATATGGTGCAGAAGCTGGAGAACGATCTCGACATCACCCTGCTGGACCGCTCCGGCCACCGGGCGAAGTTCACCGATACCGGCAAGCTGATGCTGGAAAAAGGCCGGGTGCTGCTGCGAGCGGCGCAGGATCTGGAGCAGCAGGCGCGCTACGTGGAGAACGGCTGGGAAAGCGAGATCACGCTCGGGATCGACGCTTCCTTCCCGTTCGCCCGCCTATTGCCGCTGATCGACGAGTTCTATCGGCAGCATCATCATACCCGGCTGCGTTTCAGCCACGAGGTGCTGGCCGGTTCCTGGGAATCGCTGGTTTATGGCTGCGCCGACATTATCATCGGCGCCATCTGCGAGCCGCCGTCGCGGGTGGGCTATGCGTTCAGCCGGCTGGGGCAGCTGGATTACGTGTTCGCCGTCGCGCCGAAGCATCCGCTGGCGGCGCTGCCGGAACCGTTGCCGAAGGACGAAATCCGTCAGCACCGGGCGGTGGTGGTGCGCGACACCTCGCGGGTCAACGCGCCGCAGAGCCTGAACCTGCTGGAAGAACAGGATACGCTGACGGTCTTCGGCTTCGACGCCAAGCTGCAGGCGCAATTGGCCGGGCTGGGCTGCGGCTATCTGCCGCGTTCTCTGGCGGAACCTTACCTGAACAGCGGGGAACTGGTGGCGAAACGCGTGGAATCTGAACGCTGCAGCGACGTTGCCTATTTCGGCTGGCGGGAAAGCGCCAGCGGTCTGGCGGCCAAGTGGTGGCGTGAGCGGCTGCAGCGTTTCGCGGATGACGGCGAGGCTTACCCGGCGGCGCAGTGAGGGCCGCTCGATAAGGATAAATCCCCCAATAAGGACATCGGGAATGAAAAAAACACTAGGCCTGTTGGCGTTGTTGTTGCTGAGCGGCTGCGGCACCGGGCGTCAGGCCGGCATCCCGTTGCCGGAGCCGCAGGCCGAGACGCAGGCCACGGCACCGCTCAGCTATCCGGTGCGGGTGCATAACGCGGTGAGCCGCGAGCTGCGTTTGCCTGAACGCGCGCGCGGCCAACGCTGCACCATCAGCATTCGTCTGCGGCCGGACGGCAAGCTGGCGAGCAGCAAGATCGTAAGAGGCGACGCGCCACTGTGCGCAGCGGCCAGCGCGGCGGTGCAGCACGCGCAGTTTCCGCCGATGGCCACCGCCACTGAGTACGCGCTGTTCAACGCCGTGGTGCTCGATTTCGTTCCCTGAAGGGAGGTAAAGGACGGGCCGCCTGCGCGGTTAATGCTTGTCTGTTAGCGTTTTTTTTGAAGTACTCGTGACGTTTTCGGTCGATAAATGAGAGGTGCATCATGAGGCTCCTGCACCTCGACCGAGCCAGGGGCCGAAGGCGCGGCCCCTGGCAACCTGCGCCTTTGCCCTATCAGACGGTTGGCTTTGCCAACTCCCCTCCCTCCGCCATAGCGCATTGAGGCCGGTTGCGACAGGCGTCCCTGCCTGTCTCACCTGAAACCGCCGTCCATGGCGGTTTCTCCTAATGCGCTATGCCTGCGTTCGGCGTCTTCAAGGGCGTCCAATACCGTGCTCATCTCCAATTCCTCTTCTCTGCCATAAACTCATAACGGACAGATAGCGCGGTAGCTGCCTGCTTGGGTGTTGACCTTTAGTGTGCATCACCGGCTGCCGAGCAAGACGGCGTTGTCAGGGGCAACCGGCCAGGGAAGGCCGGTTGAGGCGAGACTAACAGGGACGTGTGTCGCAGCCGACCCGCCCGACAATGCAGACGCGGCGAGGGTATCCGCACAGCGGACAGACGGTGTTAAGCGAAGGCGCGGGTGGAGGGGCCGCGCCTTCGGCCCCTCCAATTGCCGTTCATTGTAGTAACAGAGAAATGCGGAACATTTACGGCAATTCAGGCTACACGAAACACACAAAGATGGGATAAAAAATGCCAGTCAGGTTTAACTGACTGATATTACCGCCTCCGCGGCCCGTTTTTTCGCTTTTACGAGTACGCAACCCGCTGAATTTTCACTTAGCTTTGCCATTTTCGTTATTTTGAACGCCGCTACGGCTCACGGATACTGGGAGAAAATCTCTTACCGCGAGCCGCAGCATGTCCCACGCCCACTATTTGCACCCCGAACAGCGCGAACGAATCAGGCAGCTTTATCGGCGCCGGTATTGGCGAATGGAATTGCCCACCTGGGGGATCATGGCGGCGGTGTACGGCGGCTGGTTCGGCGTGGCGATGGGATGGCAAACGCTGGGCCCGTGGCTTGGCGCGCCGCTGTTGATCCTCCTGACCACCTGGTACCTGTCGTTGCAACACGAGCTGATCCACGGCCATCCGACGCGCTGGCCGCGCGTCAATCAGCTGTTCGGCCTGTTGCCGCTGGCGGTGTGGTATCCCTACGGGCTGTATCGCGATTCGCATCTGCGCCACCACCGCAACGACCACCTGACCGATCCGTACGAAGATCCCGAAAGCTATTACTTCAGCGCCGCGCAGTGGCGGCGCTATCCCCGCCTGTTGCCGCTGCTGGCTGCCGTGCGCAATACGCTGATCGGCCGGGTGCTTCTCGGCCCGGCGCTGGATATCGCCGCGACCTTGGCCGGGGCGGCGAAAGCGCTCGCCGCCGGGGAGTGGCGCGCCTGGGCGAGGTGGTTGGTGCACCTGTCGCTGTTGGCGATGTTGCTGAACTGGCTGCAGGCGCAGGGTATCGGCACGGCGTTTTACCTGCTGGTCATCAGCTACCCGGCGCTGGCGCTGACCAAGGTAAGATCGTTTTTTGAGCATCGCGCCGTGGACGCACCGCAGGCACGTTCTATTATTAATGAGGCGGGCTGGCCGTGGCGGCTACTGTTTCTCAATCTGAACTACCATTTAGTGCATCACGATCTGCCCGGCCTGCCCTGGTATGGGTTGCGCGAAGTTTATCTGGCGGAGCGTGAGGCGTATCAGCAGCGCAGCCAGGGATTTGTCGCGCAAGGCTATGGCGAGTGGCTGCGCGATTACGCCCTAACGCCGATCGACGTTGGCGTTCATCCATTGCGCGCCGATGAACCGCAGGGGGAAGGCGATGCCCTGCCGACGGAAAAATTTATTGCGCGCTGGAAGCGCGTTTCTCAGGATTTTCCAACCTAACCGGCCCATGAGCCGGAAAACATATAACCAGAGGAAAAGTATGGCAATCACCTTATCACGCGGACGTTCCTTTGCCGTCGCACTGGCCCTGCTGGCCACCGGCGGTCTGGCGCAGGCGGCCGACTCGGTGCGCGTCGGCTCCAAGATCGATACCGAAGGTTCGCTGCTCGGCAACCTCATCGTGCAGGTGCTGGAAGCCAACGGCATCAAGACCACCAACAAGCTGCAGCTCGGCACCACCAAAGTGCTGCGCGGCGCCATCACCTCCGGCGAGATCGACATCTACCCGGAATACACCGGCAACGGCGCGTTTTTCTTCTCCGATGAGAAAGATCCGGCGTGGAAGAACGCCCAGGCCGGCTTCGAGAAGGTGAAAAAGCTCGACTACGACAAAAACAAAATCGTCTGGCTGGATGCGGCGCCGGCCAACAACACCTGGACCATCGCCATTCGTCAGGACGTGGCGGAGGCCAACCATCTGAAGACGCTGTCGGATCTCGGCAAGTGGATCAACGGCGGCGGCAAGTTCAAGCTGGCGGCCTCGGCGGAATTTATCGAGCGGCCGGATGCGCTGCCGGCGTTCCAGAATGCCTATGGCTTCAAACTGAATCAGGACCAACTGCTGTCGTTGGCCGGCGGTGACACGGCGGTGACCATCAAGGCGGCGGCGGAGCAGACCTCCGGCGTCAACGCGGCGATGGCCTACGGCACCGATGGCCCGGTGGCGGCGCTGGGGTTGCAGACGCTGGCGGACCCGAAAGGCGTACAGCCGATCTACGCGCCAGCGCCGATCGTGCGTGAAGCGGCGCTGAAGGCGCACGCCAATCTGCCTGAGCTGCTCAAGCCGGTGTTCGCCTCGCTGGACGGGCCGACGCTGCAAAAACTCAATGCGCAGATCGCCGTGGAAGGCCAGGACGCCAAACAGGTGGCGGCCGCTTACCTGAAAGAGAAAGGGTTTGTTAAGGGATAATGCCGAGGTGCCCCCTCTGCCGTCGGGAGAGGGGGTAAACCGAGGGAGCCGGAGCGTTTCTTTGACTATCGTCGTAAAACATCGCGTCTTGTTGACGCTGTTCATGCTGTTGCTGCTGGCCGCTTTCGGCCTGCCGTTCCTCAGTTATGCCCCCAATCGCCTGTTGTCGGGCAAAAGTCTCTCCTTGTTCTCCCTGCTGCACGGCCCGGCGCTGTGGCTGCTGTTGCCGCTGGCGGCGTTGGCGATCCTCAGCCTGTTGCCGCCGACGCGGTGGCGGGCGCTGCTGGCGGCGCTGGCCGCCTGTGGGGTGCTGACGCTGGCTTTCTGGATCAGCGGGCAGGCCGCCGAACGCCTGGCGCAAGAGGGATCGCGCCTGGCGCGCACCTCCTGGGGCAGCGGATGCTGGCTGACGATGGCGCTGAGCCTGCTGATCGCCGCCGACGCCATGGCGCGCATCACCGCGTCGCACCTGTGGCGCATGCTCGGCAACGCGCTGGTGCTGGTGCCGCCGGCGCTGCTGTTGTTCGGGCATCAGCTCGATCAGCTGTCGCTGCTGAAGGAGTACCACAATCGCCAGGAGGTGTTTGACGCCGCGCTGCTGCAGCACCTGACGATTCTGCTGGCGACGATGGCGCCGGCGCTGGCGATCGGCGTGCCGCTCGGGGTGCTGTGTTTTCGCTCCGAACGCTGGCAGCGGCCGATTTTCTCCGCGCTGAACATTATCCAGACCGTGCCGTCCATCGCGCTGTTCGGCCTGCTGATCGCGCCATTGGCGGGGCTGGCGACGGCGGTGCCCTGGCTGGCGGAGCACGGCGTCAGCGGCATCGGCATGGCGCCGGCGATCGTGGCGCTGGTGCTGTACGCGCTGTTGCCGCTGGTGCGCAGCGTGGTGGCGGGGCTGCAAAGCGTGCCGGCCGGGGTGATCGAATCCGCCACCGG
Organism: Serratia sp. Nf2; assembly: GCF_003028435.1. Lineage (NCBI taxonomy): Bacteria > Pseudomonadati > Pseudomonadota > Gammaproteobacteria > Enterobacterales > Yersiniaceae > Serratia > Serratia sp. Nf2. Next base: position 137,113 of record NZ_PYTW01000006.1, read on the forward strand.
CATGGGGCTGACGCGCGGGCAGATCTTCCTGCGCGTGCAGCTGCCGTTGGCGCTGCCGCTGTTCCTGACCGGCGTGCGCATCCTGGCGGTGCAAACCGTCGGCATGGCGGTGGTGGCGGCGCTGATCGGCGCCGGCGGCTTTGGCGCCATCGTGTTCCAGGGGCTGCTCAGCAGCGCGCTGGATCTGGTTCTGCTGGGGGTGATCCCGGTGGTCATGATGGCGGTCATCGTCGATTCGCTATTTAAATTTTGGGTTTCAATCCTGGACGTATCGCGCCGATGATTCACTTTGAGCAAGTCAGCAAAATTTTTCAGGGCAAGCCGGCGGTAGACGATCTCACGCTGCACATCGCCGAAGGCGAATTCACCGTGTTGATCGGCACCTCGGGTTCCGGCAAGTCCACGACGTTAAAAATGATCAATCGCCTGATCGAACACGATCGGGGCAAGATTCTCTTTGCCGGCGCAGAGATCCAGTCGTTCAAACCGCAGGATCTGCGGCGGCGCATGGGCTATGCGATCCAGTCGATCGGCCTGTTTCCGCACTGGACGGTGGAGGAGAACATCGCCACCGTGCCGCAGCTGCTGAAATGGCCGCGCGCGCGCATTCGCGAGCGGGTGACCGAACTGTTGGAGCTGTTGCATCTGGAGCCGGATCTGTTTCGTCGCCGCTATCCGCACCAGCTGTCCGGCGGGCAGCAGCAGCGGGTCGGGGTAGCGCGTGCACTGGCCGCCGATCCCGAGGTGTTGCTGATGGACGAACCGTTCGGCGCGCTGGATCCGGTCACCCGTGCGGCGCTACAGGCGGAGATCGCGCGCATTCATCAGCTCTCCGGCCGCACCATCGTGCTGGTGACGCACGACATCGATGAAGCGCTGGGCTTGGCGGACCGCCTGGTGCTGCTCGATCAGGGGCGGGTGGTGCAACAGGGCACGCCGCTGGCGCTGCTGACCGCGCCGGCCAACGACTTCGTGCGGGATTTCTTCGGGCGCAGCGATCGCGGCATCAAGCTGCTGTCGCTGGGGACGGTGGCGGAGCGGGTGCGGCCCGGCGCCGCCGAAGGCGAGCCGATCGCCGCCGCCATGAGCCTGCGCGAGGCGCTGTCGGTGTTTGTGGCGCGCGGCAGCGACTGCCTGCCGGTGGTGGATGAACGGGGTGAAGCGTTGGGGGTGTTGCACTTCAACGATCTGATCGCCGGGCAGGCGCTGTCATGAGCGGGCGCGTCTGGCGCCTGCTGCGCGATCCGCTGCCCTGGACGCTGGCGCTGCTGTTGGCGCTGGTGTTCGGCATGGATCATCTGCGCGGCCTGTTCGCCGCCTGGTTCCCCGATCTGGAGCGGCCCATTTATCAGCAGGACAGCTTTATCGCGCTGGTGGGGGCGCACCTGTCGCTGGTGGCGATCTCCAGCCTGATCGCGGTGGCTCTCGGCGTGGCGGCCGGCGTGGCCGTCACCCGGCGCAGCGGCCGGGAGTTTCGTTCGCTGGTGGAAACGGTGGTGGCGGTGGGGCAGACCTTCCCGCCGGTGGCGGTGCTGGCGGTAGCGGTGCCGGTGATGGGCTTCAGCGAACAGCCGGCGATCATTGCGCTCGTGCTGTACGGCCTGCTGCCGATCCTGCAGGGCACGCTGGCGGGCATCGAATCGGTGCCGCCCGCCACGCGCGAGATTGCCCGCGGCGTGGGGATGAGCGCCTGGCAAATTCTGTGGCGGGTCGAATTGCCGCTGGCGGCGCCGGTGATCGTCGCCGGGATCCGCACGTCGGTGATCATCAACATCGGCACGGCGGCCATCGCTTCCACCGTCGGCACCAAGACCCTCGGCTCGCCGATCATCATCGGCCTGAGCGGGTTTAACACCGCCTATGTGATCCAGGGCGCGGCGGTGGTGGCGTTGTTGGCTATTATCACCGATATGCTGTTCGAACGTTGGGTGCGTTATCTCACCGCCTGGCGCCAGCAGACGCTGGCGACCACTCCGGCGGGGTAAGGGGGAAATGATGCAGGTGTCTCTACCGATGTACGGCGTTGGCCGGGAGCAGGCCGAATCCTTCTGGCAGGTATTGCGTGGCAAGCTGCTGCGGCTGGGGTTGCCGGCGGCGCCGGAACGGCTCAGCTGGCCGGACGATCTGGCGCAGCACTGGCGGCGCGACGATCTGTTGCTCAGCCAAACCTGCGGTTATCCGTTGGTCAGCACCCTGTCGCAGGTGCAGCTGATCGGCACCTACCATTACCGGGTTGAAGGGTGCGACGGGCCGAATTACCGCAGCTGGCTGGTGGTGCGCGCGGGCGATCCCGGCGAACGGCTGGCGGATTTTCGCGGTCGGACGGTGGCCTATAACAGCACCGATTCCCAGTCCGGCTACAATGGCCTGCGCGCGCTGATCGCGCCGCTGGCGCAGGACGGGAAATTCTTTGGTACGGCTATCGCTTCCGGCGCGCATTATCAGTCGCTGAAGCTGATCCGCAGCGGGCAGGCGGATATCGCCGCCATCGATTCGATCAGCATGGAACTGCTGCGCCGCGCGCAGCCGCAGGCGCTGGAGGGGCTGAAAATCATCGGCCGCACGGCGGCGGTGCCCGGCCTGCCGCTGATCACAGCGGCAGGCACGCCGCCGGAACAGGTGGAAATCCTGCGCGCCGGCGCCCGGGCGATGCTGGATGAGGCGGTCAGCGACCGCCTGCTGATCGGCGATTTCAGCCTGGTGCCGCGTTCGGCCTACCAGATTATCACCGTGCTGGAACAGCAGGCCACCGCGCAGGGTGTAACGGCGCTCTAGCTGCCGTTACAACAGGCCGCCGCCGTCGATGTCGATCACGCTGCCGGTCACGAAGCCGTTCTCCATCGCCAGCAGGTAACCCGCCGCGACGTCGGCCGCCTGGCCGACCCTGCCGACCGGCAGGCTGCCGCCAACCCGTTCGAACAGCGCCTGACGCTGCGCGGCGCTCATGCCGTCGTAGGCTTCGGTGGCGGTGATGCCGGGGCTGACCACGTTCACCCGCCGCGGTGCCAGCTCCTTCGCCAGCTGCTTGCCGGCCGCTTCCAGTGCGGCGTTGATGGCGGTTTTGACCAGCTGACCGCCGAGGTATTTACGCGACAGCTGGCCGGAAGTCAGGGTGATGGAGCCCTGCGGCGACAGCGTCGGCAGCGCAGCCTGCACCGCGCGCAAGCTTCCCCAGAATTTGACGTTGAAGTCGGTCTGCGCCTGTTCAAAGGCGGTCTCCGCCAGCGGCTTCGCTGCCACCAGCGGCCCGGCGGTGATCACCAGATGATCGAAATCGCCGACGGCGGCAAACAGCGCGCGCAGCGACGCTTCATCGGTCAGGTCGGCCTGCATCAGGCGCAGCGCGTCGTTCTTCTCCTTGGCGTGGGGCAGGCGGCGCGAAGCCAGCACCACTTCAGCGCCGCGCGCCGCCGCTGCGTAGGCCACCGCGGCGCCAATGCCGCTGGTGCCGCCCAGGATCACCAGTTTTTGTCGTTTCAGTGGGGAATCGGGAATCGTCATGCTAAGGCCTCTTTTAGGGTAAGTTTCAACGGGATCTATCTTTCCTGATTGAAAATGACCTAACAATCGGCCTTACTGACAAACACTTGTTAATGAATTTTAAAGATCACGCGGCGCTAAAGCGGGCATTTAACTTCTGATCCACGATAATTTCGAAGTCGGTAAACAGCGCCCGGGGTTTTACCGAACGCCCCTGTTTTTCCAGTGCCACCAGGCCGTGCCCGTTCAGTGTTTTCAGCGTGGTCGACAGGTTGCTGACCTGGCGACCAGACAGTTCGGCCAGTTGGCTGATGGTCTCGGGGCGAGCGGTGTCGATAAGACGCAGCAGGGCGATATTCTCGTTGCTGAGCACCTGGGCCAGCGCAATCATCGACGTGAACCAGACTTTGGGTTCACGTTCCTGAGGCTGGTATTCCCCTTTCGCGATCGCCAGTATGCGCTTGCGAATCAGTTCTTCAGGCATCACGCCAATCAGTGCTTTCATCATCAACCTCGATTTTCTCTCTTGCGTATGACTTCATCTATCCGGGTAAAAAAATCCTCCACCAACTGATAGGCGGAATAAAACTCGTAGGGTGAGCCTTTGTCCGTCGGGGAATCATGTTGATGATCGTAAACGACGCGGCCTGAAAATTTTCCTTTGCGAGGGGTTTTAATGGCATGCGCGTTGTCTATGCCAAAAACCCGGGTATTGTGGTTATCGTGCAGGGTCAAATTGTAACGGATGCCGTGAGGGATAAAGGCGGTTTGGGTCACCGTCCAGGCCTCGATTTTCCACCAATAGCCATCTTCACGATTGACCCGCGTGCCATGCAGGCTAAGGATGTAGTCCAGTCCGTTGTGTTCATCCATTGATCAAAGCTCCATTTATTATGATCTAATCATAACAATTGGGCGTTTTATCGTCAATCCGTTACGCCGTGAAACCGGCTCTCCAAGAAGGGAAATGCATGACCTCATTTGTCGATCTCGAGGTGTTTGTCCGCACGGTGGACGGCGGCAGTTTTTCCGCCGCGGCGCGCGCGCTGGATATGACGCCGGCGGCGGCCAGCATTGCGGTGAAAAGGCTGGAGCAGCAGCTGGGCGCGCGGCTGCTGGTGCGTTCCACCCGCAGCCTGCGGTTGACGGAGGAGGGCGCCCGCTATCTCGACAGCGCGCGCCTGGCGCTGGGTGCGTTGGCCGAAGGGGAGCAGGCGATCCGCGAAAAGCATCAGGGGCTGTCTGGGGTGCTGCAGATTTCCGCGCCGTCGGATTTCGGCCGTAATCTGCTCTTGGGCTGGCTGGACGAATTCCGGCAACAGCATCCGCATATTCAGCTGCAGCTCCTGATCAACGATCGGCAGGCCGATCTGTTCCGCGAACCGGTGGACGTGGCGTTGCGTTTCGGGCCGTTGGCCGACTCTTCGCTGGTGGCGCTGCCGATCTTGCCGCAGCACCGGCGGCTGATTTGCGCCAGCCCGGATTACCTGCGGCGGCATGGCGTGCCGCAAACGCCGGCCGATCTGGCCCGGCACAGCATTCTGGTGTATCAGCCCAGCGGCAAACGGCAGGTGGAATGGCGGCTATGGCGCGGTGAGGAGCTGGTCGAAGTGCCGCTGAACGGCAGCTATTTTACCGATGACGGTGAGGTGGCGCGGCGCTGGGCGCTGGCCGGCCACGGCGTGGTGCGCAAGTCGGCGATCGACGTGGCGGCGGATATTCGCGCCGGGCGGCTGGTGCAACTGTTGCCGGAATGGCGCAGCGACGCGGTGCCGATCAATCTGGTCTGCCCGCATCGCTCGCAGGTGTCGGAACGCGTCAGGCAGCTGCAGCGCTTTTTACAGCAGCGCTGCCAGCGTTGGATGGACGATCACTTGGCCTGAAGGGTTTCGGTTTGCGCCGGCGTGGCGGCGGCATCCCCGGCAGGCGCGCTTTCTTCGTGCGGGGTGGTGGAACGGGTGTAGATGTTCAGCCCGGCGAGGAATACGCCGCCCAGAGAACCAAAGGCGCACAGGGCGATGACGATGACGAACGCTTTTTTCAGCATAGGAATAATTTCGCAGGTTGCTTGGAACAGCGGGAATTATAGCCCCTTCGCCGGGTGAAACAAGAATCGTTTTTAACGGCGACCCGCAGACCGCCCTTTGCGATCGCTACCGTTCACTGTCGATGGCCTGCACGCGGGCCGGGCGGGCGAACAGGTATTTCCCCAGCGTCACCAGTACCACCGCCGCCACGATGATCGCCAGCGCCAGCCACTCGCGCGGCGCCAGCGATTCGCCGGCAAAGCCGATGCCGAGCAGCACCGCCACCACCGGGTTGACGTAGGCGTAGCTGGTGGCGACCGCTGGGCGCACGTTCTTCAACAAAAACATATAGGCGCTGATCGCCAGCATCGAGCCGAAGACGATCAGATACCCCAGCGCCAGAAAGCCGCTGGTGCTCGGCATCTGCGTCAGGTGCTCGCCGCTCAGTTGGCTGGCGACCAATAACACCACGCCGGCGACCAGCATCTCCGCCGCGCCGGCCATCGGCCCGGCCGGCAGCGAGATGCGCGATCCCAATACCGACCCGAAGGCCCAGCTGGCCGACGCCAGCAAAATGAGCAGCGCGCCGGTCGGGTTGCCCACCAGGTTGTTGCCGGTGTTGAGCAGCACGATGCCCACCAGCCCGAGCGCGATGCCGGCCCATTCCAGTTTGGAATTGCGCATGCCCCACAGCAGGCTGAAGCAGAGGGTGAACAGCGGCACCGTCGCCACCATCACCGCGGCGATGCCGGACGGCACATCTTGGTGTTCCGCCACCGTCACCAGGCCGTTGCCTACCGCCAGCAGCAGAATGCCAATGGCGCCGGCGGCCAGCCACTGCTTCGGCGTCGGCAGCGCATGGCCGCGCCAGGCCAGGAAGCTGAACAGCACGATGCCGGCGGTCAGAAAGCGAATGCCGGCCATCATCAGCGGCGGCCACTGCGCGACGCCGAGGCGAATGACGAAATAGGTGGAACCCCAAACGATATATAACGTGAACAACGCCCCGATCAACGGCAGGACGCGACGGCTTGGTTGGCTAAGCATAGGGATTGTGTTTTGCAGGGATGATTATTATTAGAATGCTCAGTAAACCCGATCGGGCAGCGGATAAGCAATGGCTTTCGGCATTATTTTTCCCGGCCGCCGGCCGCCGTTCAGCTGCCCCGTCGTTTCCACTGCAGCCAGCTGACGGCCGGCAGGTAAATCGACCAGCCGATGGCCAGCAGCAGCAGCATGAACTCCGGCGGCACGCCGGGCAGCAACACGTCCAGCTTCCAGGACACGGCGTAGGCGAAGGGGCCGACGGCGGCGCCCAGCACCGCCAGTGGCCAGGGGGCCGCTCTGACCACGTCCAGCAGCCAATACCACCAACAGCCGAAGCCGATCCACAGTGCGAGGGCCCAGAGCGGCAGGCCGTGTTCCCCGCTGTAGTGCAGCACGCCGCTGTAGCTCCACAGCCCATCCATGCCGATGCCGCCCAGGGCCGCCAGGGCCGCGCCTTTTCGGCGGGCGGCAGGGGTAAAGATCAGCGCCAGCGCCGCGCCGGCCAGCAGTATGCCATTGAGCCGATCGCGAGTCAGCAGCGCCAGCAGCCAGCAAACGCCCAGTCCCAGCGTCGCCAGCCAGAATCCGGCATGCGGCTTCTTCATCGTTCAACTCCCGTGGGGTTACTCTGCCGCTGCGCGCTTAGCGCCGACGGATTTGCCAGAGCGGACGCGAGGCCCGCCGTTTGCCTGAATGTTCGTTAATTCAACCTTAGAAGGGAAGGTGCGGGGTGCACAAGCAGAATAATCTGTACCGGTTGAAAACGTGGGCAAAAACCGGTGTTACAGGAGCGAAATGCGGTAGGCGCAGCGGCGCGAGCCGGCCAGAATGTGTTCGGCGCGCTCCACCTGTGCCTGCAGTACTTCGGTAAAGATGCTCAGCTCCGCCCGGCAGAAGCCCTGGCAGACGGTGGCGGCGGCGCAGATCGGGCAGTGATTTTCCACCAGCAGATAGGCGCCGTCCTCCTCCTGGCGCCATTCGGCCATATACCCTTCGCGGCAGCGGATTTCGGTGAGCCGCGCCACGCGTTCGCGCAGATCGGTGGCGCCGATCATCGCCTGCTTGTAGTTGATGCGGTTTTCCTGCTCGCGGGTCTCGATCAGCACGTCGAGCGCCTGTTCGCCCAGCTTGTCGCGCACGGTGCGCAGCAGCTGCACCGTCAGATCCGCATGGGTGTCGGGAAAGCGTGCGTTGCCGGCCGAGGTCAAATGCCACAGCTGCACCGGGCGGCCCACGCCGCGCGTTTCCGCCACCGCTTCGACCAGCCCCTCTTTCGCCAGCTTGACGAACTGCTGGCGGGCCGCCTCACCGGTGGTGCCGAGCACCTTTCCTGCGTCAGAAGCTTGCTGCGGGCCGCGGGTTTTCAATAGCGTCAGCAAGCGGTCACTGACCGATTGTGCGGTGCCGCCGCTATTTTCCAAGTTTATTCTTGACATATTTCTCCGCCTCGCCCTAACTTATTCCAAGATAACTCTTGTTAAATTTAACGCAATCTTATGATCAACTCAATGCCATTCCTCTGAAAACAGGACGACAACCGTGATAACCCATGACGATAGCCGCTGGAGCGACCTTTTCTCCGGCAAAAATGCGGCCAGTGCGATCGCGCTTTCGCTCGGCGTAGCGCTGCATGCCATCAATATTCTGGTCGCCACCACCATTCTGCCCTCGGTGGTGCAGGATATCGGCGGGCTGGATCTCTACGCCTGGAACACCACGCTGTTCGTGGTGGCGTCGATCCTCGGTTCCGCGCTGTCGGCCCGGCTGCTCAGCGGCTACGGCGCGCGCAGCGCCTATCTGGTGGCTTCGCTGTTTTTCATCGCCGGGGCGGCGCTGTGCGCGCTGGCGCCGAGCATGCCGGTAATGCTGATCGGCCGCACGGTGCAGGGCTTCGGCGGCGGCCTGATCTTTGCGCTCTCCTACGCGATGATCAACCTGGTGTTCGAGCAGCGATTGTGGCCGCGCGCCATGGCGCTCATCTCGGCGATGTGGGGCATCGCCACCCTGGTGGGGCCGGCGGTAGGCGGTATTTTCGCCGAGCTGAACGCCTGGCGCTGGGCCTTCGGCATTCTGCTGCCGATCATGGCGCTGTACGCCGCGTTTACCTTCCTGATCCTGCCCAAGGGCAAAGCGCAGCAGGCGGCTGCGCCGTTGCCGACCGCGCAGCTGCTGTTGCTGACCGTGGCGGTGCTGGTGGTGTCCGCCGGCAGCCTGGCGCACAGCGCCTGGATCAACCTGGCGGGCATCGCGCTCTCGCTGCTGCTGATGGCCTGGTTGCTGAAGCGTGAAGCGCACTCGAGGGCCCGCCTGTTGCCGCACGGCGCACTGCGGCGCGGCTCATCGCTGGCGGCGCTCTACATCACGACCGCGTTGCTGGTGATCGGCATGACCAGCGAGATCTTCGTGCCTTATTTCCTGCAGCTGCTGCACGGCCAGTCGCCGCTGATCTCCGGTTATATCGCCGCCGCCATGGCCGCCGGCTGGACGCTGTCCGAGATCCTCAGCTCCGGTTGGCGTGGGGCGGGCATTCGCCGGGCGATCGTCAGCGGGCCGCTGTTTGTGCTGGTGGGGCTGCTGGCGCTGGCGATCCTGATGCCGGTGCCGTCCGGCGGCCATTGGCAGGCGCTGGCGCCGATCGTCATTGCGCTGTTGCTGGTGGGATTCGGCATCGGCTTCGGCTGGCCGCACCTGCTGACGCGCATTTTGCAGGTGGCGCCAGAAGCGGACAAAGACATCGCCGGCGCTTCGATTACCACGGTGCAGCTGTTCGCCACCGCATTCGGTGCGGCGCTGGCCGGGATGATCGCCAATCTGGCGGGGCTGAACGATCCGGGCGGCGCGGCGGGCGCAGCGTCGGCGGCGCGTTGGCTGTTCCTGACGTTCGCGCTGGCGCCGCTGCTGGCGGTATTCAGCGCCTGGCGCTGCGCGGCGATCGCGCCGCCGGGCGCCGAGACGGGCAATTTTGTACAAAACCCGCCCTCGCGCGAGTGCTAGAATGGCGCTCATTCAGCGGAGGTAGGCAAGATGAAGGCGGAAGGCATAGCGCGCAAAGCATCCCGGGAACAGGCCCATTTCATGCACGTCGACGATCTCGGCGGGCTGGAAGTGCTGCAGGCCACCTACCGCCGCCAAACCTTCTCGCGCCACAGCCATGAAGGCTTCTGCGTGGGCGTTATCGATGACGGTGCCCAGCGCTTCTACCGCACCGGCGGCGAACACGTGGCGCCGCTGGGCAGCATCATTCTGGTCAACGCCGACGACATCCACACCGGCAGTTCCGCCACCGAAGAGGGATGGTCGTATCAGGCGATGTACCCGACGCCGGAGCTGCTGGCGTTTTTGTCGCGCGATCTGAAAACCGGCGCTGGCGCGACGCCTTATTTCCCCAACCCGGTGGTGCACGACGTCGGCCTGGCCGGCCAGCTGCGGATGGCGTTCAGCCTGCTGCGCAGCGATGAGAACCGGCTGATGAAAGAGACCATGGTGTTCTCGGCGCTGACCTGGCTGATGCTGCGGCACGGTAAAAGCCGCATCGATCCCACGCCGCAGAGCCGGGCGCAAAGCCAGGTGGCGCGGGTGAAAGCCTTTCTCGACGATTTCCCCGAGGCGGACATTTCGCTGCTGGAGCTGGCGGAGCGGGTGGCGCTCAGCCCTTATTACCTGCTGCGGCAGTTTCAGCAGGCCACCGGTTTGCCGCCGCACGCCTATCAAATTCAGGCGCGGCTGCGCAAGGCGCGCGGCATGCTGAAGGCCGGCAGCAGCGTGCTGGACAGCGCGCTGAGCTGCGGTTTTCACGATCAAAGCCATTTCCACCGCCATTTTCGCAAGTCGATGGGCATCACGCCGGGCGACTACGTCAAATCGCTGAAATAGTCGGGCAATCGGGTGCAATACCCGTGTGCGCCTGCGCCGTAAGCTGGCTTCTTCAACCGAAGGAGAAGCCCATGACTGACTCAATCCCTCTCATCACGCCGCCGTCTGCCCGCCTGCGCCCCGCGCTGCAGGGGGGAGTGGCGATCTTGCCGCTGTGCCTGGCGGTGGTGCCGTGGGGCATACTGGCGGGCTCGATGGCCCTGCAAAACGGCCTGACGCCGGCGCAGGGGCTGGGCATGTCGGCCATCGTGTTCGCCGGGGCGGCGCAGCTGGTGGCGATGGGCATGATCAAGGGCGGTGCCGGGCTGCTGGCGATCCTGCTGTCGACCTTTTTCGTCACCGCCCAGCATTTTCTCTATGCGCTGCGGCTGCGGGAGCGCATTGCGCCGCTGCCGTTACGCTGGCGGCTGGCGCTGGGATTCTTGCTCACCGATGAGCTGTTCGCGCTGACCGGCGAACAGGCGCCGGCGCGTTTCGACCGCTGGTATGCGCTGGGCGCCGGGCTGACCTTTTACCTGTGCTGGTTTCTCTCCACGCTGCTCGGCATCGTAGCCACCGGCAGCGCCGGGGATCTGGACGGTTATGGGCTGGATTTTTCCATCGTCGCCACCTTTATCGCCATCGTGGTGCCGCTGGTGCGCAGCCTGCCGGTGTTGGCCTGCGTGCTGACCGCGCTGCTGCTTTCCATCGTGTTGCACCATTTCCAGACGCCGGGCGCACTGGTGATCGCCACCGTGGCGGCGATGCTGGTCGGGCTGCTGTGCAGCGGGGGGCGCCGATGATCTGGCTGACGATAGTCTTGATGGGGCTGGTGGTGTTCTTCAACCGCTACTGCTTTTTGGCGCCGGGATTGCCGCTGCGGTTATCGCCGCGCGTCAAAACCCTGCTGAGCTTTTCCGTGCCGGCGGTGCTGACGGCAATTTGCGGGCCGATTGTCGCCTTCAGCGGCGACCAGCTGCGCGCCGCGCCGGATAATCCTTACCTGTGGGGGGCGGTGTTTGCGGTGATATTGGCGTTCTTTCTGCGCAACATGCTGGCGGTGGTGTTGCTGAGCCTGCTGATATTTATCGCGCTGCGCGGCATTTTTTAAAATTCGCTTGCCATATCTCTATTTTGAGATTATTTCTCTTATATGGGATTTATAACGGAGTGTGAGCGATGGATAACGGTTTGGAGACGGCCGACCAGAAGTTGGCGCAGCGGTTGGCGGATTTGCGCCAGCAGCAGGGGTGGTCGCTGGAGGCACTGGCGCAGCGCACCGGCCTGAGCCGGGCGACGCTCTCACGGGTGGAGCGCGCCGAAACCAGCCCGACGGCGTCGCTGCTGAACCGGCTGTGCGCCGCCTACGGGTTGACCATGTCGCGCCTGCTGAGCGAAATCGAAGACGAACCGCCGGAGCTGCTGCGGCCACCGCAACAGCCGGTGTGGATCGATCGCGCCAGCGGTTTTCACCGTCGCTCCGTTTCCCCGCCTGCCGCGCTGTATAAGGCCGAGTTTATCGAAGCCCGGCTCGATGCCGGCGCGCAGATCGATTACGACCTGCCGTCGATTCCGGCGCTGGAGCATCACCTCTGGCTGCTGTCCGGGCAACTGGAGCTGACGCTGGAAGGGCGCGTTTTCCGGCTGTCGCCCGGCGATTGTCTGCGCTACCGCCTGTTCGGTGCTTCCCGTTTCCATGTTCCCGGCGATGAGCCGGCCCATTACACGCTCGTTATCTGCAGGCCATAGCTATGATTGAATTGCAACAGTGGGGCGCCGACGCGGCGCAAAACGCCATGGACGACTTGGCCGAGATGCTGCACGCCAGCGTGGCGCACGGCGCCAGCATCGGTTTTGTCATGCCCTTTACGGTGGATCAGGCGCGGGCGTTTTGGCAGGGGCTGCTGCCGGCCCTGGCGCGGGGAGAGCGCGCGATGCTGGTGGCGCTCGCGAACGGTCGGCCGGTCGGCACCGTGCAGCTGCTGTTGGCGATGCCGGACAATGGCCGCCACCGGGCGGAAGTGGTCAAACTGATGGTGCACCCGCAGGCGCGGCGGCAGGGCGTCGCGCGGCTGTTGATGCAGGAAGTACAGGCGCTGGCGGCGCGTCATCGCCGCAGCCTGCTGGTGCTGGATACCCTGAGCGGCAGCGCGGCGCAGGGGTTGTACCGCCAATTGGGGTTCGAAGCGGCGGGCGACATCCCACAATACGCCCGCGCCAGCGACGGCGGGGCGTTGGAGGCCACCTGCTATATGTACAAACTGCTGTGAGCCTTCGAATACTATTAAGCGAAGTCGATAGCTCAGACGCGTTGGCACTGATGGCGGAATTGTCGGTGCAACTCGCTGAGATCACCGGCGATAGCGGTACATCCTCGTTTGATCCTGCTTCTATAGAAGCGGATGGAGGTTGTTTTATGTTGGTACGCAATGCTGCTGATGAAGCCGTAGCTTGTGGGGCGCTGCGTCGATTAACTTCTGGCGTTGCGGAGTTAAAACGTATGTATGTACGCGAGCCTGGCAATGGTATTGGTCGTAAATTATTACATGCTCTGGAACAACAGGCTCGATGGTTGGGGTATCGCCAACTGTGGCTGGAAACTCGAAGAGTGAACCTGCGTGCCATCAAGTTTTATCTGGCTCAGGGGTATCGGATACGCGAAAACTATGGCCGTTACCAAGGTAACCTGCAGGCGGTCTGTTTCGAGAAAGTTCTGTAATAATGTTGCAAGTCCCTAATAGCCATTTGACATTGAAGATCCTTGTCTTGTTGGTTATGTTACGGCCAGGTTAAATCAAAGAATAGATGCCGCTGCGTTTTCCGGGCGGTTAAAATCGAGAGGGTTAAAGGATGAACTACTCTGATATTGCTGAAAGGATAGTGAAAGTGCTTGTTTCACCGGGAAGCGTTGTTGGATTGGCTCAAGGGGCGGTATCGATACCGATTGATTTGGGATATTTAGCGCTGAGCGTTTTTGATACGGGCAATCGTTGGCGTTTGCAGACGGAACGTATCCGTCTCATTAGTGCTATCCGCTCTGGAATATTCAATCGTCATCAAATCTTACGAGCAATCCGCATAGTTATTAACGCGTTCACAGATTATATCCCCAAAGATATGCAAGACAGGGTTTATGGAGGTATAGGTTCATCGGTAGCTGGCAGACTGCTCACCAGTGGTGTCGTCGCTGCGACTATAGCTAATCAGGTCATAGCGGCAGGCGGTGCCTCGTTCCTGTCGAAATTTTCTGCCGGTTCGATGGGGTTTTTCCTGACGAGTGGGGGGCTGGTCGAACATTGTATCTACAAGACCTTTGAGTTAGAGCGAGAGAACGCCCCGGTGTATTACAAATTACGGCGGGCGGGAAACCTGGATTTTCTTTACTTCCTGCTTAAGCCGTATATGAAACCTTTTATCGACGCTTTGAGCGTCCGTAACCGTTATGGCGAGGGGGCGTTTATGAAGATACTGGACATTCTGGAGTTCAAAGCACAATGAAAGACACTGGCGTGTTCAAGAGAGGCATGAAGTTCTTATACGACGTGTTGTTTCAGCTGCTGCTTATTGTGATGTTTGCTTTATGCATCTATTTTTTCTTTCACTATGAGACAGCGACGGAGCGCCTAACTTATATCATAGGGACGGTAGTTTTTTTCTATATCGTTCATAGATTTGTCTGTTTTTTGGCCAAAAAGTTACGCTGACGTCGACGGCGCGACGAGTTAATGATTTGCAATCTGCTTTGTCTATTTTTTAACGCCTGCATTTTCTCATTTTCTCATTTTCTCGCCGCCGAGCCAATATCCCCATTGGTTCGGCGGCATGCTCCGTTAATCCCTTTTTGATAAAATATTAGGTTATATGGGGCATTTCTCCCTATTCCTGAATCAGCGCCCGCGCCAGGCTTTGATCGCCTGTTGGCGCACCTGCAGCTTCTGCTGCGGCGTCAGCTTGTTGTAGTCGCGGGTCAGGCCGCTTTCCCAATCGCCGTACAGCGGGTTGGGCAGCACGATGAATTCGGTGCCGAACTTACCCTGGTTCTCACTGACGAACGCCCGGCGCTGCGCATTGTCCTGGTGGTAAGTCGCGGCACCGAAATCGTTCAGGTTGTCGCCCGCGTACACCACGATGTCATAGCCGGCTTGTTTGATGGCGTCGAAGCGCGCCTGCTTATTGGAGGTGTCGGTGCTGAGCAGCACGGTCTTTTCCGACATGCCGGTGAAACCGAGCTTCTGCATGTTGGCCACCGTGGCGGCGTATTCGCTCTGCTTGCGGTTCGATACGTAGAACATCGTCCCCTGATGGGCGTTAACGTAACGGGCAAACGACACTGCGCCCGGCACCGCGCCGGCCTGTTCGGCCTGTGTCCATTGGGCCCAGGTGGCGCCGTCGTACGGCTGGCCCTGCTGCGCCTGCCAGCCGGAGTAGGCGCTGTTATCCAGCATGGTTTCATCCAGATCGACCACCACCGCCTTTTTACGGCCCGGCGCGGTCTTAGCCTGATCGAAGGCGCGCTGCGCGCTGTTGAACGCCTGATGCGCCAGCGCCTGGTATTCGCCGGACTGTTGGAACCAGTTCACCGCCAGCACTGACTGATCCGCCAGCCGCTGCTGGGCCTGAGCGTCGGTGTGCGGCGGCTGCGCGCAACCGGCCAACGTCAGCAGCGCGACGCCAACCGCCGCGCCGAGGGTGAGTTTCCTTGCCTGTTTTCCTGCCATCGTTATCTCTCTTGGTTTTAGTCTTGTGGGCTGTCCAGCAACATATCCATCTCGAACTGGCGCAGGGGATCCTGCCGCCAGCCAAGATGCGTAAAGAAGGGGGCGGCCACCTCGGGCACAAAGACGTTGGCGGCCAGCGGCAAAGGGGCGAATTGCGCTTGCAGGGCGGCCAGCAAGGCGCGGGCATGCCCCTGGCCGCGGTGCTGCGGCGGCACGTAGATCAGGCGTAGCCAGCAGTGCTCGGCGCCGGGCATCACCACGGCGTAGGCTTGACGATTGAGCGTATAGGCTTGCGGTTTGCCCGGCAGCTTGAACAGCGATTCGGGGGCGATCAGCCAGGGCAGGTCGGTGGCGCCTTCCGCCGTCAGGCGATGGCTGACGGTCAGCGGATCGACCGCCTGCAGCACCGCCGTGCCAGGCGGCACTTCCGCTGGTGCCTGATGGCCGGTCAGGGTGCGCACGATGCGCAGCCCGGCGCGATGATACAGTGCCAGCGCGGCTTCGTTGCCTTCGATCACTTCCAGCGACAGCCGACGGTCGCCGCGTTGGCGGGCATCCGCCACCAGGCGCTGCATCAACGCCTTGCCCAGCCCCTGGCCGCGCATCTCCGGGCGCACGGAAAAGGCCGCCACCCGGCTGTGCCGGCCGCGGCGGGCGATCAGCGCCACCGCCACCGGTTCCTGGCGATGGGTGACGATCAGGCTGTCGTTCAGGCTGAGATCTTCGGCACCGAAGCGGGCGGCGAAGGTCGGCCCGTCGAGCACGAAGCGCACCATGTAGTTTTCAAAACAGTGGTTGAGGATGTTTGCCAGCTCGTCGCTGCTGTAGCGCAGGGCGTGGTGGAAGTCGAAGCGTCCGTCGTTATGCATGGCTGATTCCGCTCGGGGGAAAGCTATACATGTAGACCCGTTTGTTTTGCAAGGCAAGCGGGGGCATTCGTTGGCGGGAAAATAAAAACAAAAAAGCCGGACGCAGCCGCCCGGCGAAATAAAACTCTGGGTATCAAGTGACGCTAAAGTTTGCAGTGGTGGTTATTCATTCATCACATCAGAACTGGTAGGTCAGAGCGAGAACAACGACGTCGTCGTTTTTCAGGCCCAGCTTGTTGTCGTCATCGAGTTGGTTAATTTTATATTCGACATAAGTGGACATGTTTTTGTTGAAGTAATAGGTCGCCGCCACGTCGAAATATTTCACCAGATCGACATCGCCGATGCCTTCAATATCTTTGCCTTTCTGCTGAACGTAACCCAGCGATGGGCGCAGACCGAAGTCGAACTGATATTGCGCGACCAATTCAATCCCTTCCGCTTTATTGGCGAAGCCGCTAACGGAAGTCGAGTTGTTATTGATGGTGGCGGTGCCGGAAATAGGCGCAATATTGCGGCTCTGCGAATAAGTCGCGGCCAGGTAGACGTTGTTGTTGTCGTATTTCAGACCACCGGCCCAGATATCGGCCTTGTCGCCTTTGCCGAAGGTGCCCGCTTTTTGCGTGGCGGTGCGGTTGGAAGAGGCATAGGCGGCGCCTACGCTCAGGCCGTCGATGATTTCGTAGCTGGAGGATAGGCCCCAACCGTCGCCGTTCGCCTTGCTGGCGGAGCGGCCGTCGTTTTCGTTCTTGCCCTGGTACTGCACGGCAAATTTCAGGCCGTCAACCAGACCGAAGAAGTTGTTATTACGGTAGGTGGCGACACCGTTGGTGCGGCCGTTCATGAAGTTGTCGGTCTTGATATAAGCATCGTCGCCGAATTCAGGGATCATATCCGTCCAGGCGCCGACATCGTAAATGATGCCGTAGTTGCGGCCGTAGTCGAAGGAGCCGAGGTCCTTATATTTCAGACCGGCGAAGCCCAGACGCGTTTTGGTGTCTTTAGTGCCGTCGGATTCAGTATGGTTGGCGGCGATCTGATATTCCCACTGGCCGTAGCCGGTCAGCATATCATTAATCTGAGTCGCGCCTTTAAAGCCGATACGCACGTAAGTTTTATCACCGTCGTTGCCGGCATCATCGGAGAAATAATGCAGGGCTTTTACACGGCCGTAAAAATCGAGCTTGTTGCCGTCTTTATTGTAGATTTCTGCTGCCTGTGCCGCTTGCGCAAGTAAAAGTGCCGGAATAATAACGGCCAGAAGATTACGTTTCATGAGTTACCCTGCTTTATTCGATTGAAAGACGCTTATCATCAGTTGCATTGCTGTTTCACTGTGCCGCCTGATTGTTGGCGGCGGAGAATTTTTACCGTAGTAATGTGATCTATTTATGACAAAAAATTCATTTTCATGTCGAACGATTAAAAAAGTCGCGCAAAGGGTGAATTTTTTCTTCAACCGACGGTCGGCGGCTGGTCTACAGTTACCGATACCTTGTTCCGCTGCGGGAGGAATCATGCACGATACTTATACTTTGTTCGGTACGCAGGGCTGCGGTTCGACGATCGTGGCCGCCGCGTTGGTGTTGACGGCTTTCCCCTGGGGCTATGAGGAAGTGGACTACACGCAGGACGGCCCGGAGCGCGATCGCCTGCTGGCGCTGAACCCGCTGGGCCAGGTGCCCACCTTAGTGTTGCCCAATGATGAAGTGATGACGGAGAGTGCGGCGATTATTCTGTTGCTGCACGATCGCGCACCGCACACCGAGCTGGCGCCGCCCGGCGGTTCGCCGCTGTTGCCGCGTTTTCTGCGCTGGCTGCTGTTCATCAACGCGGAGATTTACCCCACCTTCACCTATGCCGACCATCCGCAGCGCTGGCAGCCGCAGGCGGCGGGGGCGGAACAGCTGAAAAACGCGGTAATGGATTATCGCGAGCGTTTATTGCAGCAGCTGAACGCCGCCGCCGGCGCAGCGGGCCCGTGGTTTCTCGGCAAGAGCTTCAGCGCGTTGGATCTGTACGTGGCGGTGATGTGCCACTGGCGGCCGGGCCGCGCGTGGTTCCGGCAACACTGTCCGCGGCTGTACGCCATCGCTGAACGGGTGGAGCAGCGGCCGGCGCTGAATGCGCTGCTGAGCGCGCAGTTCGACGGCGTTGCCCCGCTGGAGTCCTGAAATCTCCCCGCCGCCCGGCGGGGAACCCTCCCGTTTTTCTGAACCGAGACTGCCGAAAATCCCGATTTTCACTCGCTGCGGCGGCGGGTAGCGTAAGGCTATCCGCAACTGACAGGAGAGTGTGATGCCATCAGAATCCCAGGCCGGACAACAGGCGTTCGGCGATATTGCCCCCAAGCTGGCGCAGCTCAGCGACCGCGTTTTGTTTGACGATATTTGGCAGCGGCCGGCGCTGAGCCCGCGCGAGCGCAGCCTGATTACCGTCGCCGCGCTGGTGGCGCTCAACCGCGTGGAACAGCTGCCGTTTCACCTGCAGCTGGCGCAGCGCAACGGCGTGACGCGTCAGCAATTGGCCGAGCTTATCACCCATCTGGCGTTCTACGCCGGCTGGCCCGCGGCGGCATCGGCCGTGGCGCGCCTGCGCGAGCTGGAACAGGAGGCCAATCATGCCGTTTAGCCGCATCGCTCTGCATCAGGGCAAGTCCGCCGACTATCTGCAAACCTTGTCCGACAGTCTGCATCAGGCGCTGGTGGAGGCCTTTGAGGTGCCGCCGACGGATAAATTTCAGGTGATCGATCAATACCGCCCCGGTGAGCTTGTCTACGATCGCGACTATCTTGGCGGGCCGCGCAGCGCGGATTTCGTGTTGTTTTACATCACCGCCGGGCGGCCGCGCGACACCGACACCAAGCGGCGCTTCTACGGGCGGCTGGCGGCGCTGCTGGCGGAAAACCTGCGGCTGCGCCCCGAGGATGTGATGGTGGTGATCACCACCACCCAGTTGGACGAGTGGTCGTTCAGCGCCGGGCGCGCCTCGATGATCGATCCGCAGACGTAACTCGGGCTGACGCCGCGAGCGGTCTGTGGGACAATAGCGCCATCATTTCGTTTAGATAAGAGTTGAATGGCGCTCTCCTCCGCAGTTAAAGATCAGATTGGCCAGTGGTACAAAGCCCTGCAGCAGCAAATACCGGATTTTATTTCCCGCGCGCCCCAGCGCCAGATGATCGCCGAGGTGGCGAAGACGCTGGCCGGTGACTACCCGCGCCATCTGGCGATCGAGGCGCCGACCGGCGTCGGCAAAACGCTGTCTTACCTGATCCCGGGCATCGCCGTCGGGCGAGCGGAGAGCAAACCGCTGGTGGTCAGCACCGCCAACGTGGCGCTGCAGGACCAGATCTACAGCAAGGATTTGCCGCTGCTGAAGAAGATTATCCCCGATCTGAAATTTACCGGCGCCTTTGGCCGCGGGCGCTACGTGTGCCCGCGCAACCTGGCGGCGATGAGCACCGACGTCAGCCAACAGGGCGATTTGACGCTGTTCCTCGACGACGAGCTGGCGCCCTCCAGCGGCGAAGAGCAGGCGCTGTGCCAGAAGCTGACCAAGGCGCTGGCCCGCTTCGAGTGGGACGGGCTGCGCGATCACTATCAACAGAGCATCGACGATCCGCTGTGGGCCAAGCTGAGCACCGACAAGGCCAACTGCCTGGGGCGCAACTGCCACTACATTCGCGAATGCCCGTTTTATATTGCCCGCAAAGAGATCGAGAGCGCCGACGTGGTGGTGGCCAATCACGCCCTGGTGATGGCGGCGCTGGAGACGGAGTCGGTGCTGCCGAACCCGAAAGAGCTGCTGCTGGTGCTGGACGAAGGCCACCATTTACCGGAGGTGGCGCGCGATGCGCTGGAGATCGACGGGGAAATCACCGCGCTGTCGACCAACCTGCAGCTGGACATGATCGTGCGCCAGGTCGAGCAGTGCATGACCCAGTACCGGCCGAAGAATCCGCCGGGGCTGGCCAACAGCGAGCGGTTGAAGAACCATTGCGAGGAGCTGCGCGAGCTGGTGCAGATCTTCGAGCATCAGGTCAGTGCCTACCTGCCCGGCGACAGCGTAGCGGCCGAGCACCGTTTCGAGATGGGCGAGCTGCCGGCGGAGATGGTGGAGAGCTGCGCGCGGCTGTTCAAACTGACCGATGCGCTGCGCGGGCTGGCGGAGTTCCTGCTTAACGATCTCACCGAGCAGACCGGCAAGCATGACATCGTGCGCCTGCACCGGTCGATCATTCAGATGAGCCGCACGCTGGGCTATCTGGAGGCGATGAGCAAGCTGTGGCGGCTGGCGGCGCTCGATAAATCGTCCAACGCGCCGATCTCCAAATGGGTCACGCGCGAGCTGCGCGATAACGTTACCCATCTCTACCTGCACTGCGTCGGCATTCGCGTCAGCGACCAGCTGGAGAAGCTGCTGTGGCGCAAGGTGCCGCACGTGGTGGTCACCTCGGCCACGCTGCGTTCGCTGAACAGCTTCGCGCGTTTGCAGGAGATGAGCGGGTTGAGCGAGAAGGCCGGTGATCGCTTCGAAACGCTCTCTTCGCCGTTCAATCACGTCGAACAGGGTAAGATTGTCATTCCGCAGATGCGCTTTGAACCGGCGCTCGCCAACGAGGCGGAGCACCTCGAGGAGATGGCGCGATGTTTCCGCGCCGAGCAGGCGAGCGGCAAACACAAAGGCATGCTGATCCTGTTCAGCAGCCACCGGGCGATGCAGACTTTCCTCAGCTACGTGACCGATCTGCGGCTGATGCTGCTGGTGCAGGGTGACCAGCCGCGCTACCGGCTGGTGGAAGAGCACCGCAAGCGGGTGGAGAAGGGCGTCGCCAGCGTGCTGGTGGGGCTGCAATCGTTCGCCGAAGGGCTGGATCTGAAAGGCGAGCTGCTGACCCAGGTACACATTCACAAAATCGCGTTCCCGCCGATCGACAGCCCGGTAATCATTACCGAAGGCGAGTGGCTGAAATCGCTGAAGCGCTATCCGTTCGAAGTGCAGAGCTTGCCGAGCGCCTCGTTCAACCTGATCCAGCAGGTCGGCCGCCTGATCCGCAGCAACCAATGCTACGGCGAGATCGTGATCTACGATCGCCGGCTGTTGACCAAAAACTACGGTTCGCGGCTGTTGGCGTCGCTGCCGGTGTTCCCGATCGAACAGCGCGCGGTGCCGGAGGCCGACAAGGCGCATCTGGCGGCGCTGCAATCCGCCGCCGACGCGGCCAAAAAAGAGAAGAAGCGCGGCAACCCGTTTGCCCGCAAGCGGCGGCGTTAATCAGAGCAGCGGCGGCAGGCGGCGTTTAACCGGCGTGGTTTTCACGATCGAGGTGTTGCTCTGTGCGTGTTCGGCCAGCCGATCTAGGGTGTGATCGAGCTGCTCCATCGAATGCGCCACCAGCCGCACGATAAAGCAGTCTTCGCCGGTCACCTTATCGCATTCGACCACTTCCGGGATCGCCTGAATCAGCTGTTCGACCTTTTTCAACATGCCCGGCAGCGGCTTGATGCGCACCAGCGACTCGAAGGCGTAGCCCACCGCCTGCAGATTGACGTTCAGGGTATAGCCCTGGATCACGCCGTTTTCCTCCAGCCGCCGCAGCCTTTCCGAGGTGCTCGGCGACGACAGCCCCACCTGCGCGCTCAGCGTCTTCAACGATGCACGCGCATCTTCCGCCAGAATGGTCAGGATTTGGCGATCGATATCATCCATAACGCCTCCATTAGGTATTTTATTTGTTATAGCTACGAGAAAAAGGCAGTTAAGCATATCTGCCTTCTTTATGCTATGGAAAGCAGTGCCGTGAAGCCGCAAGCTATGCCTCTGGGCAAGTTTGGAGGAACGCAGAATGAATGCAGAGATAAAACGCGGATCGCTGGAGATGGCGGCGGCGATGTTGATTTCCGGCTCTATCGGCTGGTTTGTGTTGATGTCCGGCCAGCCGGTTATCAACGTGGTGTTTTGGCGCTGCGCGGTGGGGGCGCTGGTGCTGCTGGCGGTGTGCGGCGCGCTGGGGCAACTGCGGCGCGATGCGTTGACGCGCGCCACGCTGCTGCTGGCGATCGCCGGCGGCGTCGCGCTGGTGATCAACTGGCTGCTGCTGTTTGCCGCCTACTCCTATGCGTCTATCTCCATCGCCACGGCGGTGTACAACACCCAGCCGTTTATGCTGGTGGGGCTGGGGGCGCTGTTTCTGGGGGAGCGGCTGACCGCCCGCAAACTGCTGTGGCTGGGGCTGGCGTTCGGCGGCATGATGCTGGTGGTGCTGGCGCAGCCGCGGCAGGCGGGGGAACAGAGTCATTATCTGGCGGGCATCGCGCTGGCGCTCGGGGCGGCGTTTTTCTACGCCCTGATGGCGCTGGCGGCCAAGCGACTGAAGGGCACGCCGCCGCATCTTATCGCGCTGATCCAGGTGGCGGTGGGGGCAGTGATGCTGTTGCCGCTGGTGGATTTCCACGTTTCGGCCAGCGCTGGGCAGTGGGGAATGCTGGCGACGCTCGGCGTGCTGCACACCGGCCTGATGTATGTGTTGATGTACGGCGCCCTGCAGAAGCTGCCGACTAACCTGATCGGTTCGCTGTCGTTCATCTACCCGATCGCCGCCATGCTGGTGGATCGCCTGGCGTTTGGCCACAGGCTGTCTGCATGGCAGCTGCTGGGCGCGGCGATCATTCTGCTGGCGGCGGCCGGCATGAACCTGCTGGGCGAGCGGCGAGCGCGACTGCTGCCGGCCTCAGACGGCCGGCGCGCCGGCTGATGCTCAGTTCGTTTTTTTCAGCCGGCGCCATAACGTGGTGCGGCTGATCCCGATCAACCGGGCGGCGGCGGCGTGGTCGCCCCCGCACCGCGCCAGCGCCTCATGAGCGGAGACGGGCGCTACCGGCGTCTCGGGCGGTGTGGCCGCCGCCAGCTCCGGCAACAGCCAGCGCAGCGTCTCGCCGCTCGGCGCGGTGCCGGTGCTCAGCATCAGCGCCACCCGCTCCATCATGTTGCGCAGTTCGCGCAGGTTGCCGGGCCAGGCGTAATGACTCAGCGCGGCGTAACAGCCGGCCAGGGCGGCGCGCAGCGGCTCCGTCAGCGGCACGTCGAGCGCCGCCAGTGACCGTTTCAGAAAGTGTTCCGCCAGCATCGCGATATCGTCGCCGCGCGCCCGCAGCGGCGGCAGCTGCAGCCGCAGGGCGCTCAGGCGGTAGAACAGATCGGCGCGAAAGTCGCCCCGTTGAATCGCCTGCTCCAGGTGGCTGTGGGTGGCGCTGATGACGCGAAAGTCGACCGTTACCGGCTGTTGCCCACCCACCCGGGTGACGGTTTTCTCTTCCAGCGCGCGCAACAACCGGGTTTGCAGGTGCAGCGGCATTTCGCCGATCTCATCCAGAAACAGGGTGCCGCCGTTGGCGGTTTCCAGCAGCCCGCGTCGGCCGCCGCGCCGTGAGCCGGTGAAGGCGCCTTCCTCATAGCCGAACAGCTCCGCCTCCAGCAGCGATTCGGCGATGGCGCCGCAGTTGATGGCGACGAACGGCGGCGTCGCGCCCCTGGACGGTGCGCCGCGTCGGGAAAAGTATTCCCGGTGGATCGCCTGCGCCGCCAGCTCCTTGCCGGTGCCGGTTTCTCCTTCAATTAATACCGCGGCCGGCGAGCGGGCGTACAGCATGATGGTGCGCCGCGCCTGCTCCATCTGCGGGGACTCGCCCTGCAAATCGCCCAGCCCGTAGCGCGGCTGCAGGGTATTGCGCGCGGCGTAGTCACCGCCGCGTTTGCCGCCGCCCAGCATCAGGCGCGTTACGTCCAGCGCATCGCTGAAGGCGGCGCGCAGGGTGGCGGCGGAATAGAGAAAAATGGCGGTGAGCCCGGCCTCTTCCGCCAGATCGCTGATGAGGCCGGCGCCGACCACGGCCTGAATGCCGACGGCTTTCAGCTCGGCGATCTGGCCGCGGGCGTCCTCTTCGGTGACGTAACTGCGCTGCTCCAGCGGCAGATCGAAGGTCTGCTGGAACTCCAGCAGCGCGGGCAGGGGGGTTTTATAGGTGATGACGCCGATCCGATCGGCTGTTCTGCGCGCCTTGCTCAGCGCCTGCAGCAGGTCGAAGCCGCCGGGCTTGACCAAAATGACCGGCACCGACAGGCGGCTTTTCAGGTAGGCGCCGTTGGAGCCGGCGGCGATGATGGCGTCGCAAGGCTCGGTAGCCAGGCGAGCGCGGATGTGCTGCACCGCCTCCTCAAAGCCGAGGCGGATCGGGGTGATGGTCGCCAGATGGTCGAACTCGAGGCTGATGTCCCGGAACAGATCGAACAGGCGGGTGATGGAGACGGTCCAGATCACCGGTTTGTCCGGCGTGATGTGATCGCTCATGGCGGGTTACCGAATGGAAGAGACTGCATTAGGTGTAGCCCGGTTTCAGCTATGTTTCAAATTCGCTACGTGCAACAGCAATTGAAACGTTAACTGAAACGTTTTTTATTCCTTTGCCTGGCCAATGGCGCTGCAGATTTTTTAACTCACTTATTTTTAACGTTTTTAATTTTTCTCCTCACCGAAGTACAACCTGGCCCGCCCTTTGCTCTGTCTGTTTCATCTAGCTAATCGGAGAGAACGTCATGACGCTGCGCTCACCCGGGCTCGCCTTTCGTCAGGCCCTGAGTAAAGAAAAACCTCTGCAAATCGCCGGCGCGATCAACGCCAACCATGCGCTGCTGGCCCAGCGGGCCGGGTTCCAGGCCATCTACCTTTCCGGCGGCGGCGTGGCGGCCGGTTCGTTGGGGCTGCCGGATTTGGGCATTTCGACCCTGGACGATGTGCTGACCGACATTCGCCGCATCACCGACGTTTGCCCGCTGCCGCTGCTGGTGGATGTCGACAGCGGTTTCGGCGCTTCGGCGTTCAACGTCGCCCGCACGGTGCGCTCGGTGAGCAAGGCCGGGGCGGCGGCGCTGCATATCGAAGATCAAGTCGGCGCCAAGCGCTGCGGCCATCGCCCCAATAAGGCCATCGTCTCCACCGAAGAGATGGTGGATCGCATCAAGGCGGCGGTGGATGCGCGCAGCGATCCGGACTTCGTGATCATGGCGCGCACCGATGCGCTGGCGGTGGAGGGGCTGGAGGCGGCCATCGAGCGCGCTCAGGCTTATGTGGCGGCTGGGGCCGACATGCTGTTCCCGGAAGCGATCACCGAATTGGGCATGTATCGCCGTTTCGCCGAAGCGACGCAGGTGCCGATCCTCGCCAACATCACCGAATTCGGCGCGACGCCGCTGTTTACCATCGACGAGCTGCGCAGCGCTCGGGTGGATATGGCGCTGTATCCGCTGTCGGCCTTCCGGGCGATGAACCGCGCGGCGGAGCGGGTATACCGCGCCCTGCGCGAGGAGGGCACGCAGAAAAGCGTCATCGACACCATGCAGACCCGCAACGAGCTGTACGAAAGCATCAACTACTATTTGTTCGAAGAGAAACTCGACGCCCTGTTCGCTCGCCAGCGCGACGAATAGGCGCCATTCACGCAGAAGCCAAATGAGGACAGTATGAGCCAAGCGATCCCCCCGCAAAGCCCGACTGGCGTTAAGCCGAAAAAATCCGTGGCGTTATCTGGCGTACCCGCCGGGAATACCGCGCTGTGCTCCGTAGGGCGCAGCGGCAACGATCTGCACTACCGCGGTTACGACATTCTCGATCTCGCGCGCCACTGCGAGTTTGAAGAGGTCGCCCACCTGCTGATCCACGGCAAGTTGCCCAACCGCGACGAGCTGCAGGCCTATAAACACCGTCTCAAAGCGCTGCGCGGCCTGCCGGCCAGCGTGCGCACGGTGTTGGAGGCGCTGCCTGCGGCGTCTCACCCGATGGACGTGATGCGCACCGGCGTCTCGGCCCTTGGCTGCACGCTGCCGGAAAAAGAGCAGCACGGCGCGGCCGGCGCGCGCGACATCGCCGACCGGCTGCTGGCGTCGCTGGGATCGATGCTGCTGTATTGGTATCACTACAGCCACAACGGCGAGCGCATTCAGCCGGAGACCGACGACGATTCCATCGGCGGCCACTTTCTGCACCTGTTGCACGGCGAAACGCCTTCCGCCAGCTGGGAACAGGCGATGCACGCTTCCTTGATCCTGTACGCCGAGCATGAGTTCAACGCCTCGACCTTCGCCGGCCGGGTGATCGCCGGCACCGGATCCGACGTCTATTCGGCGATCGTCGGCGCCATTGGCGCGCTGCGCGGGCCGAAACACGGCGGCGCCAACGAGGTGTCGCTGGAGATCCAGCAACGTTATGAAACGCCGGACGAAGCGGAAGCCGACATTCGTCGCCGCATCGACAACAAAGAGGTGGTGATTGGCTTCGGGCACCCGGTGTACACCGTCTCCGATCCGCGCCATCAGGTGATCAAAGAGATCGCGTTGCGCCTGTCGCAGGAGGCGGGCGCGATGAAGCTGTATGACATCGCCGATCGGCTGGAAAGCGTCATGCGCGACACCAAAAACATGTTCCCCAACCTCGACTGGTTCTCGGCGGTGTCTTATCACCAACTGGGGGTGCCCACCGAAGTGTTCACGCCGCTGTTTGTCATGGCGCGGGTGAGCGGCTGGTCGGCGCACATCATCGAGCAACGGCAGGACAACAAAATCATTCGCCCGTCCGCCAACTATACCGGGCCGGAAGCACGGGCGTTCGTACCGCTGGATCAGCGCTGAGCGCCGATTGTTATTCACTATGGAGTCTTCGGGAATCATGATGCTTGAGTCTGCCAATACCCGCCGTCCGCCGTTCGATCGCGAAATGATCGATATCGTCGATTATGTGATGAAAGAGGCCGTCGATACCCCGGCGGCGTACCGCACCGCCCACTATTGCCTGCTCGATACCCTCGGCTGCGGGCTGGAGGCGCTGAGCTATCCGGCCTGCAAGAAACTGATGGGGCCGGTGGTGCCGGGCGCCGAGGTGCTGAACGGCAGCCGGGTGCCGGGTACCCGCTTCCAGCTGGATCCGGTGCAGGCGGCGTTCAATATCGGCGCCATGATCCGCTGGCTCGACTTCAACGACACCTGGCTGGCGGCGGAGTGGGGCCACCCGTCGGACAACCTGGGCGGGATCCTGTCGGTGGCCGATTGGCTCTCGCGCCAGGCGGTGACGGCGGGCAAGGCGCCGCTGACCATGCGGCAGGTATTGATCGCCATGATCAAGGCGCATGAGATCCAGGGCTGCCTGGCGCTGGAAAACGCCTTCAACCGGGTGGGGTTGGATCACGTGCTGCTGGTGAAGGTGGCGTCCACCGCGGTGGTGGCGCAGTTGCTCGGCCTGAGCCGGGCGGAGATCCTGAACGCGGTGTCGCTGGCGTGGGTGGACGGGCAGTCGCTGCGTACCTATCGCCACGCGCCGAACGCCGGCACCCGCAAATCCTGGGCGGCGGGGGATGCGACCGCCCGCGCGGTGCGGCTGGCGCTGATGGCCGCCACCGGCGAAATGGGCTATCCCTCGGCGCTGACGGCGCCGACCTGGGGGTTTTACGACGTTTCATTCAACGGCAAACCCTTCCGCTTCCAGCGGCCGTACGGCGCGTACGTGATGGAGAACGTGCTGTTTAAAATTTCGTTCCCGGCGGAGTTCCATGCCCAGACCGCCGTGGAGGCGGCCATGACGCTGCACCGCCAGATGCAGGCCGCCGGCAAAACCGCCGCCGACATCGCCAGGGTGAGCATCCGCACCCACGAGGCCTGCCTGCGCATTATCGACAAGCAGGGGCCGCTGGATAACCCGGCGGATCGCGATCACTGTATTCAGTATATGGTGGCGATCCCGCTGCTGTTCGGCCGGCTGACGGCGGGGGACTACGAGGATCGGGTGGCCGAGGATCCGCACATCGACGCATTGCGCGGCAAGATCCATTGCCATGAAGATCCCGCCTTCACCCGCGATTATCACGATCCGGAAAAACGATCGATCGCCAATGCGCTGACGGTAGAGTTCGCTGATGGCAGCCGCCTGGATGAGGTGGCGGTGGAGTACCCTATCGGCCATGCGCGGCGGCGCGAAGAGGGCATCCCACTGCTGATCGAGAAGTTCAAAACCAACCTGGCGCGCCAGTTCCCGGCCCTGCAGCAGCAGCGCATTCTCGAGGTGTCGCTGGACCGGCAGCGGCTGGCGCAGATGCCGGTCAACGAATACCTCGATCTGTGGGTGATCTGACGCGAGCGACGCTGACAAGCCACGTCGGCGTCGCTATGATGGACGCTCCATTCCCGTCCATCTTCTTATCAGGTGATTCATGATTGATGCCGCAACGCTGTTGTTGTTTTCCGGTGCCTGCGTGGCGCTGGCGCTGACCCCCGGCCCGGATATGCTGCTGATCGCTTCGCGCAGCGTCAGCCAGGGGCGACGCGCCGGTTTCGCTTCGCTGGCGGGCATTCAGCTCGGCACGTATTGCCACGCGTTGGCGGCGGCGCTGGGGTTGTCGCAACTGTTCGTCGCCGTGCCGCTGGCCTACGACGCGGTGAGAATGCTGGGCGCCGCCTATCTGCTCTATCTGGCGTGGAAAACGCTGCGATCCGGCAGCAGTTTGCAGGCTTCTGCCGGATTGCAGGCGGTGCCGACGGCGCGCATCTTCCGCCAGGGGCTGTTCACCAACAT
Organism: Serratia sp. Nf2; assembly: GCF_003028435.1. Classification (NCBI taxonomy): domain Bacteria; kingdom Pseudomonadati; phylum Pseudomonadota; class Gammaproteobacteria; order Enterobacterales; family Yersiniaceae; genus Serratia; species Serratia sp. Nf2. The sequence goes on from NZ_PYTW01000006.1 coordinate 165,723, forward strand.
CCTCAACCCGAAAATGGCGCTGTTCGTGCTGGCGCTGTTCCCGCAGTTTATCGATCCGCGTTCAGGCTCGGTGGTGGTGCAGATGCTGGCGCTGGCGACGGTGCTGAATCTGGTGGGGTTGCTGATTAACGGCGGGGTGATCCTGGCGGTCAGCGGCATGAAAAGCCGCTTCGCCGGCCGCCGCTTCAGCGCCCGCTGGCCGAACTATCTGCTGAGCGGGGTGTTCGCCGGGCTGGCCTGCAAGCTCATTTTCGACAGCCGCCGCTAGCCCTCGCGCAGCAGCGCTTCAAACGCCGCGCTGGCCGGTTCCTCCGGTAGCGCGCTGTACATTACCAGCCGCAGGTGGTTCTCTTCGTCGACGATGAAAGAGGCGTGGTCAAAGGTGACCGGGCCGATTTCCGGGAGGGTGAAGCTGCGCCGCCCCTGGCAGCGCCCGTGGATATCGTGCTGCCGCCAGAGCCGGCGGAACGGCGGCGATACCCGCTCCAGCGCCTGTACCCGTTGGCGCATTACCTCATCCTCCGGCGCGCGGGCGTAGTCGCGGCGGAAGCTGGCCAGGATTTGCGGCGCCTGCGCCTCCCACTCCAACAGGCGCGCATTAAGCTGCGGATCGGCAAACAGCATCCACAACATGTTGCGCTCTTCCGCCGGGCGTTCGCCGATGGCGAACAGCCGCTGCGCCGCCGGGTTCCAGGCGATGATGTCCCAACTCAGGTTCATGACGTAGGCCGGCCGCAGCGGCAGGTCGTCCAGCAGCCGCCGCACCAGCGGCGAGACCTGGCACCACTGATGGCCGACCGGCACCGGTGGCCGCTGATGCGCCAATAAAAACAGGTGGTAGCGGCCGGCGGCGTCGAGCTGCAGCACCCGCGCCAGGTTTTCCAAAAATGCCACCGACGCATTGATTTCCCTGCCTTGTTCCAGCCAGGTGTACCAGGTGAGGCCGACGCCGGCCAGCGCCGCGACCTCCTCGCGCCGCAACCCCGGCGTGCGGCGGCGGCTGCCGCTCGGCAAACCGACCGCCTCCGGCGACAGCTGTTCTCGCTTTTGACGTAGAAAATCCGCCAGTTCGTGGCGGGTGCGCTCGAGGGTGCGTGGGGGCATGTCGGCCGTCCTGTTGCTGTTAGTAATAGTATAAATGGCTATATAGTAACAGTTTAAACCCTGTTCCATACTGCGACCATCATAATCTCTGGAGGTGGTATGGAATATTCATTATCTCGTGAGCGGCGAGCGCTGCCCGGCCTGCCGGTACTGCTGTTGGGCGGCTTCGTCACGGTGTTCGATCTGTTTGTGGTCAACGTGGCGGCGCCGGTGATCCAGCGGCAGTTCGCCGCCGATTTCGCCGGTGTCGGTCTGATCGTCGCCGGTTATGAACTGGCGTTTGGGGTGCTGCTGATCGCCGGTGGGCGTCTGGGCGATCGCTTCGGACGCCGGCGTCTGTTCAGCCTCGGCATGCTGGGATTCACGCTGAGCTCTCTGCTATGCGGGTTGGCGGGATCGCTCAACCTGCTGATCGCCGCGCGTATCCTGCAGGGGGCGACGGCGGCGTTGCTGTTTCCGCAAATTTACGCCTTGATGCGGGTGCTGTACGCGCCGCAACAGCGGCGGCGCGCCTTCGCCTGGCTGGGCATGACGCTGGGATTGGCGGCGATCTTCGGCCAGATCCTCGGCGGATTTATCATCGAGGCCAACCTGTTCGGCAGCGGCTGGCGCATGATCTTTTTGATCAATTTGCCGATCGGCGCGCTGGCGCTGTGGGCGGCGCGGCGGATTCCCGAATCGCGGGTGGCGCAGGCGCAGCGGCTGGACGGCGTAGGCCTGTGGCTGGCGGCGATCGGCCTGTCGCTGTTGCTGCTGCCGCTGCTGGAAGGGCCGGCGCGCGGCTGGCCGTGGTGGATAGCGCCGATGCTGGCATTGGCGATGGTGACGCTGTGGGGCTTCCTGCGTTGGGAGCGCCGTCTGGCGCGGCGCGGCGGTGATGCGGTGCTCGATCCGGCGCTGTTACGCCAGGCAGGCTTCGCGCCGGGCATGGCGGTGGTGCTGGCGATTTATGCCACCGCCTCCTCGTTTTTCTTGTGCTTCGCGCTGCTGCTGCAGGCGGGGGCGGGGCTGACGCCTTTTCAAGCGGGCAGCCTGTTCGCCCCGGCCAGCGCGGCCTTTATGCTGGCGTCGATGCTCGCGCCTCGGCTGGCGCTGCGTTGGGGCAACGGCGTACTGAGCGTGGGCGTGGCGATTTACGCCGCCGGGTTGGCGCTGTTGATGGCCCAGGCGCTGTGGGGCGCGGGGCTGGCGCATCCGCTGCGGCTGCTGCCGGGGTTAGTGGTGCTGGGATTCGGCCAGGCGCTGAGCATGACGCCGCTGCTGAATCTGGTGCTCGGTTTGGCGCCGGAGCGGCAGGCGGGCATGGCGGCGGGCCTGGTCGCCACCGTGCAGCAGGTGGGAGGCGCGCTGGGCATCGTGGTCAGCGGCGTCGGCTTCGTGCCGCTGCTGGCGAACGGCGGCGCGGCGGAACGCTATGCGCAGGCCTTTGCCGGCGCCATGGTATTTAATCTGTTGGCGATGGGCATTGCCCTGATCTTGTTAAACCGGATCACTCGAAATAGTCAGAAAGCGGATCTTAAGTAGGCCGCCGGCGGGTGCTTTACTGTCGTCATCATGAGAGAGCGTAAGGAGCCACACTGATGTTTCAACCCGCCGCATTTCGCGAAGACGATCTGGATGCCCAACTGGCGCTGGTGCGCGCCCACCCGCTGGGGTTATTGGTCAGCCACGGCGAGCAGGGATTGACGGCCGATCCGCTGCCGTTTCTGGCCGATGTCGAACAGGGGCAGATCCGGCTGCGGGCGCACCTGTCGCGCGCCAACGAGCACTGGCGGCGGCTGCAGCACGCGGCGGAATGCCTGGTGATTTTTCAGGGTTTGGAAGGTTATGTGTCGCCCGGCTGGTACCCGAGCAAGCGCCAGACCGGCAAAGTGGTGCCGACCTGGAATTACAGCGTGGTGCAGCTGTATGGCGTGCCGACGGTGATGGACGACCCGGCCTGGCTGCGCCGCCAGCTGATCGACCTGACGGCGCAACAGGAAGGGCGCCGCCCGGCGCCCTGGCGGCTCGACGACGCGCCGGCCAACTACATCGCCGCGCAGCTTAACGGCATCGTCGGTATCGAGATCGCCGTCACCCGGCGCGAAGGCAAATGGAAGATGAGCCAAAACCGCAGCGCCGACGATGTCGATGGGGTGATCGCCGGGCTGCGCGATGGCGATGAAACGCAGCGGCGGCTGGCGGCGGAGGTTGAGCGGCGGCGCGGATAGGGTATGCTAACCGAAGAGTAAGCAAGGGGAACCTTCGGATGGATTACACCAAAATTATCAAAGAAATAGGCCGCGGCAAAAATCATGCGCGCGACCTGGACCGGCAGACCGCTTTTGAGCTGTATCAGGCGATGCTGGCCGGGGCGGTCCCCGAGCTGGAGCTGGGCGGCATTCTGATCGCGCTGCGCATCAAGGGTGAGGCCGAAGAGGAGATGCTGGGCTTCTACCAGGCGATGCAGCAGCAGGTGTTGCCGCTGCAGGCGCCGCAGGGGCGGCCATTGCCGGTGGTGCTGCCGAGCTACAACGGCGCGCGCAAGCAGGCCAACCTGACGCCGCTGCTGGCGCTGCTGCTCGCGAAAGTGGGCCTGCCGGTGGTGGTGCACGGCGTGCCGGACGACAGTACCCGCGTGACCAGCGCCGAGATTTTCCGCGCCCTGGGGCTGCCGTGGTCGGAACAGGCCGTTCACGCCCAGCAGCGTCTCGATAACGGCGAGGCGGTATTCATGCCGGTTTCTGCGCTGTCGGCGCCGCTGGCGCGGCAGCTCGGGTTGCGTTGGCGCATGGGGGTGCGCAACAGCGCGCATACGCTGGCCAAGCTGGCGACGCCGTTCGGCGAACAGGATGCGCTGCGCCTCGCCAGCGTCTCACACCCGGAGTATGTCGGCCGGGTAGCGTCGTTTTTCCGCCAGATCGGCGCCCGCGGGCTGTTGATGCACGGCACCGAAGGCGAAGCCTACGCCAACCCGCTGCGCTGCCCGCAGATTCATTATATTGCCGGCGGCGAACAGCGCGTGTTGCTGGAGCGCACCTTGCAGGATGAAACGCCGACGTTGCCGGCGGCGAAAGACGCGGAAACTACCGCGCGCTGGACCGAGCGCTGCCTGGCGGGCGAGGTGGCGATCCCGCAGGCCATCCAGCGGCAGATCGCCTGTTGCCTGGTGGCCGCCGGCGAGAGCGAGACGCTGGAACAGGGGCTGCAGCGCCTGCATCAGGCCTGAGCGCGACTATACTGGGATATTTCCTCATCGGCTGAGAAGGACGGTTATGCAACAGGCTCTCGATTACTTCAATCAATTGAACCAGGATTACCTCGACGTACACCGCGCCAAAGAAGAGCTGTTCTGGCAAAACTACATGGGCACCGGCGGTGAAGACCTGTCGGCGCGCTTTTCCGCCGCGGAAAGCGCCTATAAGCGCTTTATCGCCGAACCGCGTCGTCTGGCGGAGATCCGCAATCTGCTGGCCGGATTGGAAGCGCTGCCGCAGGAGGCGCAGCGCGATGCGCTGATCCACGGCCTGCAAGGTTGGCTGCGTTTCTTCGACTGCAACGCCATCGAAGATCCGCAGGCGCAGGCGCTGTTGGATCAGATCATTCACGCCGAATCCGATCTCTACTCGCGCCGCAAGGGCTACCAGGTCACGCACCTGAACGCCGAGGGCCGGCGGGTGGCGGCCTCGCTCGGCGAGCTGTTGACCAACCAGGCGACCAACCCGAACGAAGACTACCGCCGCAGCTCGCAGCAGGCGCTGCGCGATCTGGAGCAATGGCTGCTGCATAACGGCCTGCCGGAGCTGATCGGCTTGCGCAACCGTTTTGCGCGCCAGATGGGCTATCGCAACTATTTCGACTACAAGGTGAACAAAACCGAGCGCATGACGCCGGAGCAGCTGTTCGCCATTCTGGATCGTTTCGAGCGGGAAACCCGCGAGGCCAACGCGCGCAGCCTGCAGCAGCTGGCGGCCGACAAGGGCAGCCAGGCGCTGGAGCCGTGGAACGTGCGCTTCGCCAGCGCCGGCGACGTCACCCGCCAACTGGATCCTTACTTCCCGTTCTCTCGTTCGCTGGAACGCTGGATCGACAGCTTCAAACGTCTGCACATTGGCTTTGGCGGCGCCGAGATGAACCTCGATCTGCTGGTGCGCAAAGGCAAATATGAGAACGGCTTTATGCACGGCCCGGTACCGCCGTTTGTGCGCCAGGGGGAATGGGTGCCGGCGCGCATCAACTTCACCAGCCTGGCGCAGCCGGAGCAGGTGGGCAGCGGCGCTTACGGGCTCAACACCCTGTTCCACGAAGGCGGCCACGCGGCGCATTTCGCCAACATTCGCCAGAATGCGCCGTGCTTCTCGCAGGAGTTCCCGCCGACCTCGATGGCCTATGCCGAAACCCAGTCGATGTTCTGCGACAGCCTGCTGGACGACGCCGACTGGCTGAAACGCTATGCGAAAAACGCCGCCGGTGAAGCGGTGCCCGATGCGCTGATCGAAGCCGGCATCGCGGCGCGCCAGCCGATGCGCGCGTTCAACGAACGCCATATCCTGCTGGTGCCGTACTTCGAGTGGGCGCTGTATCAGTGGGATGACGAGCAGCGTACGCCGGAAGCCATCACCGCGCTGGCGCGCGAGGTCGAGCAAAAGATCCTCGGCATCAGCGGCAGCCCGCGCCCGACGCTGGCGATCCCGCATCTGCTGTCGCTGGAGTCCGCCTGCTCTTACCAGGGCTATCTGCTGGCGATGATGGCGGTGGAACAAACCCGCCAGTTCTTCCTGCAGCGCGACGGTTACCTGACGGACAATCCGGCCATCGGCCCGGATCTGGCGCAACACTATTGGTTGCCGGGCAACAGCGTCAGCCATGACGACACGCTGCGCAGCCTGACCGGCGAAGGGTTCAACCCGGACTCTCTGGCGCAGGCCTGTAACCAGACGGTGGCACAGGCGTGGCATGAGGCGCAGCAGACGATGGCCGCCGCCGCCACGCGCCCGCAGCCGCCGGCGGATTTCGATTTGGAGGCGCACATTCGGGTGGTAGACGGCGAGACGGTATTGGCGGACAACGCCGACGGTGACGAACGGATGTGCCGCGACTTCGCCGCGGCGATAGAGGCGCGTTTGGTTTAAGGCTGACAATAAAATCCACGCGGCCGCGTGGATTTTATTTAAGGGTTAAAACCGGGCGTTATTTTATTCGAAATAGACGTCGGGATTATCGGCCAGGGACACGAAGCTCTTGGTGTTTCTATCCAGCGTACGAATTTCGCCGCTTTCGATGTCGTACACCCAGCCGTGCAGGCGCAGCCCGCTGTTGCGCAGACCCACCGCAACAGAAGGGTGGGTTTTGATATTATTTAGCTGGGCGATAACGTTCTCTTCCACCATAGCGTTAACTTTGTCTGTTTCGCTATTCCAGGTTTTCTTCTCGACCACCGCTTTGGCCGCATCCGCGTAGTGCAGCCAGTGGGCTACCGCAGGCATAGGGTCGAGACATTGGCAGGACGCGATAGCCTTCATGGCGCCGCAGTTCGAGTGGCCACAAATCACGATATCAGTCACGCCCAGTGCCACCACCGCGTATTCGATCGTCGCAGAAACCCCACCCGGCTCCGGGCCAAAGGAAGGGACGATGTTACCGGCGTTGCGGATAACGAACAGTTGCCCAGGCTCTTGCTGAGTCACCAGCTCGGGCACCAGGCGGCTGTCAGAACAGGAGATAAACAGCGCTTTAGGATTTTGGCTGGAGGCCAGGCTGCGAAAGAGTTCCTTACGCTGCGGGAAAATCTCTTTCTGGAAACTGAGGAAACCTTCAATGATATGTTGCATACAACGCTCTCTGCATCTGTAGTCTGCGTAACATGATAATCATCCTCTCCCGTTAGTCCAGCAATGGGGTGGTAAAAAAATGTGTGCTCATCCCCCCTGCAAACCCCATTAAATACGGGGTTTATACCTATTTCCGGCAGCATTATCCGGTTCGTTTACGCGTGGGTTGCTGACAAAGCAGACGGTAAGAAACTCGCTGTCGTACCCATTCGGCGCTAATGCACTTGAACATAAAAAAAGCCCGCCGGGGTGATAGCCGGCGGGCTTTTTGACGTCTGGGGCGGTGATTATTTGTAGATAACCGCGGTGGCGTGCATCAGGTTGTTGCCGCTGGTGGAGGTGATGGTGAAGGCCTTGGCGCCTGCCGCGTCGGCTTTGGCGGCCAGCTGAGAGGTCAGGCTGCTCAGGTCGGTTGAGCCACTGGCGACGATCACGCCGGCTTTTTCGAATTGGGCGGCATCCTGGGCGCTAACGTGCTCAGCGGCGAAAGTGGTGAAAGAAACGGTGGCCAGGGCGATAGCAGCAGCAAAAGTTTTGATGGTTTTCATGTTCGTTATTCCTGTCAAAGTGAATTAGGGAGAAAGGGGGTTGCCTTTCGATGGGAAGATTATTGCGCAGTGACAGGCGGGATGAAATCGGAGAGTGTTGATGGTTTCTTTCAGATTTTTTGATTATTTATTCCCCCGTTCATCTTCTACCTAAACGGGGGAGACGATCAGCGCGTCGGGCGCGCCAGATCGAAACGGTGCTGTTCGGAAATGCCATAGTAGGCGGTCGGGCCGCCGGCACGCAGGATCGGTTCGGCGGCGGCGGTTTGGTAGACGCCGTGTTCGTCCAGCAGCGCCGGATCGAGGTGTACCGCCACCACCTCGCCCAATACCAGCCAGGTTTCCACCTGTTCCCCGGCGGCGGTTTGCAGCTGAATGTACTGGGTCAGCCGGCATTCGAAGTTCACCGGGCTTTCGGCCACGCGCTCGGCTTTGACCCGGCGCCCGGGCAGCGGCGTGACGCCGGCGAAGGCAAACTCGTCCTCACCGCGCGGCAGGTTGATGGAACTGTTGTTCATCGCTTCCGCCAGCGGGCGCGTCGCGAGGTTCCAAACGAACTCGCCGGTTTCCACGATATTCGCCACGCTGTCTTTCCAGCCGGTGCTGGCGAAACCGATGATGGGTGGACGATAGTTGAAGCAGTTGAAAAAGCTGTAGGGCGCCAGATTGCGCAAGCCGGCGGCGCTGCGGGAAGAGATCCAGCCGATGGGGCGCGGGCCGACGATGGCGTTCAGCGGATCGTGCGGCAGGCCGTGGCCGGAGGCGGGTTCATAATAATAACGAGATTCACGGCTCATGGGGGACCCTGTGGCAATCGATGAAGCTTTCATTGTGCCGGGTTTCCCGCCGCTGCGCCATTCCGGGCCGGATGTGTTATCTTACGCGCCGGAAATACCTTCAAGAGAGCCCGTCACGGTGGAAAAAAAGAAAACCTTCCCGCAGCAGAAAAGCGGCCTGCATCCGCGTAACCGTCATCGTTCGCGCTACGACTTTCCGGCGCTGATCGCCAGTTGCCCGGCGCTGGCGCCGTTCGTGAAACCGAACGCCTGGGGCGATGTCTCGGTGGACTTCGCCGATCCGGCGGCGGTGAAAATGCTCAACCGTGCGTTGCTGCAACACTTTTACGGCATCGAACACTGGGATATTCCGGCGGACTACCTGTGCCCGCCGATCCCCGGCCGCGCCGACTATCTGCACCACCTGGCGGATCTGCTGGCGACCAGCAACGGCGGTGAGATCCCGCGCGGCAAGGGTGTGGCGATCCTCGACGTCGGCGTCGGCGCCAACTGCATCTATCCGATTGTCGGCCTGCGCGAATACGGCTGGCGTTTCACCGGGTCTGAAATCGATCCGGTGTCGCTCAACGCGGCCAAGATGATCGTCGAGATGAACCCGACGCTGCGCAACAGCGTGCGTCTGCGGCTGCAAAAACAGCCTGAGCTGATTTTTAGCGGCATCATCGGCGCGGCCGAGAAATTCGATGCCACCCTGTGCAATCCGCCGTTCCATTCGTCCGAGCAGGAAGCGCGCGCCAGCACCCGCCGCAAGCTGCATAAACTGGGCAAAGGGGAAGTGGCCGACAAGCCGGTGCAAAACTTCGGCGGCAAGAACAACGAGCTGTGGTGCGAAGGCGGCGAAGAAGCCTTCGTGCGCAAGATGGTGGAAGAGAGCGTCGGCAAGGCCAACAACTGCCTGTGGTTTACCTCGCTCATTTCGAAAAACACCACGCTGCCGGCCATCTACCATGCGTTGAACGTGGCGGGCGCGGCCGAGGTACGCACCATCGAGATGGCGCAAGGGCAGAAGATCAGCCGCTTCGTCGCCTGGACCTTCCACGACGCCGAGCAACAAGCCGCCTGGGCAGCCGAACGCTGGCGTTAGGTCTTCAGGTGCCTCGGTATGGGAGCAAAGTCTCATACCGAGGACCGGTTTTCCCCGTTTTATTGACTTATCGCATCAGCATTTCTTAACTGTAGAAATACCAATAAAACCCATTCAGGCAGTGTGCAATGTCTCTCTTCCCTATGTAGGAGACAGGCCGCGGTGCAGCCATGCCGCGAACGTAATCCATCACACTGACGGGATTTATTATGATTCCTTTAGCTACGCAACAAGAGGTCGGCGCCTTAATCATCGGGATTTTCGGGCGTTTGCCGACGGCGGCGGAAATCGATTACTACGACAGCGCATTTGATATCGGCAGCCAGCCGCCCGCCTATATGGCCAGTATTTTAATGAGCCAACCCGATGCCGGTTGGATGAGCGGCCAAAGCGAATACGACATTCTCAGCCAGGTTTATTTCTCCGTTTACAATACCGCTCCCGATCCGGATTACATCAATGCCTTGCTACAGCAGGGGCATTTCAACAGCGCTGTCGCCAGCGTTGTCATCGACCTCTTTAACTATCTGGGGGACGATCCGGTGATGCTGGCGCAGCGTGATGCGCTCGATCAGCGCATTGCAGAAGGTTTGTATCCCGGCACGGCAGCCGATGCCGCCGGCGGAAGCGGCGACGCGCAGGCGATGTTTTATCTGCTGCGAGCGCCCTGGCAGACCGATGAAATTGCCCATGACGGCAAGCTGCTCAATCAGGGCGGCGATCTGGCTGCGTTGGCGCAGAGCAAGATTGCCACTCTGCCACTCAACGATCTTTCCGATCATGACTTCATTTTGCATCTGTTCGCTCAGGGATTCGAACGGCCACCGACGGTACCTGAACTGGCCGCTTACCAGCAACGGCTGGCGGAAGGCGCGACGCGTGGCGATCTGCTGGTGGATATGATCGCGCAGTTGCGCGGCGTGGTGGCGCCGGAAGATGCGGTGGCTCAACAGCATTTCAATGCGGCGGGCCAGGAATATTCGCCGGGCGAACTGCCGGCGACCGAGTATCTGGAGCAGATAGCGGCGCTGTTCCGTGCATTGCCCGAGCGGGCGGTGGACAGCGTCTCGCTGGACAATTGGAGCAAGACGCTGGCCTCCGGTACGTTGAGCTATACCGAATTGGTCACGGCCCTTCTGGCGACGCCGGAATTTCAGGCGCAGGTCGGTGGTTTGCAGGGCGACGACTTTATTCAGCACGTCTATCAGACGGTGCATGGCCGGGCGGCGGATGAACAGCAGTTGGAACATTATCGGGCATTGGGCGGCGACAAGGCACTGGTCACGCAGGCGGTGATTGCCGATCTGATCAATGCGCCGCCGGCAGGTGACGTTCAGTATGAACAGTGGATGTTCGCGCGCGATGTCGGCGCCAGCCTGGCGTATAAAACGACCGCTTCTCTCGCCACCAGCGAGGGTGGCGGCAACGCGTCGGGTACGGTGAATACGCATGCTCACCATACGCTGAGCAATGCGGAAACCGCCGTGCTGTTCAGGGTGTTCCTGCATGCTGACGCAGACGTTATGGTTGACCTGAGCTATGCCTCGCAGCTTTCTTATCTGATCGTCAATGGCGACGCTGCGGCGGATATCTGGCTGCATTATAACCCTGCCGCTCGGTATGGGGTGGACATGACGGTAAACAATGCCAATGTGATAGTGCATGGCACCTATGGCGACGATCGGGTGCAGCTCACCCCGCAGGCCGACCTCGCCGCCGCCCAAGGGCACTTTTATCTGAACAACGGCAATGACAGTCTGCTGTGGGGAGGCAATGCCAATGGCGGCGCCAATCATGTGGGGTGGGTGTTCAGCGCCGATGGCGGTGACGGGCACGATATTTTGTCCGCCAACCTGATCGTCAAAATGACCTCGACGCTCGATCTTTTTGGCGCGCGCATCAGTACGGTGAGCAGCAATGCCGCCAATTTCAGTCATTTCGAACAGATAGATATGGCGGGTTATATCGGCCAGGCGGAAGCCACGTTGACGCAAATCGGTTGGAACGGTTACAGCACGAAAGCGCTGGCGACGAGTGCTCATGTGTTTGACTACGGGGTATTGAGTGGCAACGCCACCGTAGAGGGAACGGACGGAGGGACGATCGTGCAGAGTTGGGCGGCGCAGGCGCTTGGCCGTGAGGGATTGCTGTTGTCCGGCCGGGCGGATAACGTCAAGGTGATCAACGCCAATGCCGATGCGGCACGCCTTGAAATCAGCGGCATCGGTGATCATGCGGACAGCCGGCTGGAGATAGCCTTCCTTGAGAATGCCACCGATCGTTTCGACCTGTTGTTCTCCGGGCGCGGTAACGCCGGCTCGTTGGCGCTTGACTCGCATGGCGATGAAAACCCATTGACGCTGATCGCCGTCACCACCGGCGCCTGGGGAAATGGCGCGCTGACGCTGACGGGGCAAAATGATCAGGTGCAAGACATTACGTTGTCCGGCGGCGCGAATTTCAACCTGACGCTGACCGAGGGGTATACTCAGGTCCGCCTGGTTGACGCTTCGGCCTTCGCCGGTAATGGGTTTACTCTGACGTCCTCTCATGGCGGCAGCGGTGACGGCACGATCATTCAAATGTTGGATTCGCTACCGTTAAGTGGTGACGCGCAGGCCAAATTGGCGCCGCTGCTGGAAGATCTTGGGCTACAGGGAGAGCAGCTGTTGGTCAAAGGCGGGGGAGGCAGCGATCAATTTAACGTGCTGGGAGATACGACGATCGTGGCCGGCGCAGGCAAAAGCCACGTGACGCTGCAGAGTAGCACGGCGGCGTCAGGCGTGACGTTAAAAGACTTTTCGCTGACGCAGGGCAGCATCGACGATGTGCTCTCAGGCCTGCGGATCGTTCATGGTACCGGTGGCGGCGCGCTGGCGGATTATGGCGTCAGCGATGCGCAAGGCGTGGAGACGAGAATCGGTGCCATGACGGCCGAACCAGGGGGGAGTGCCAGCCAGCTGTTGGCCGCGTTGCTCGATCTCGGCCAGCCTGGCGCATTGAGCGCCAAGGTCGGGTTCAGTAGTGTTCTGGGCGGGCAAAACAGCAGCTATCTCATTGTCGATAACAATGATGACCACCGTCTGGATGAAGCGGACAGCGTCATCCTGCTCTTGGGACAGGATCATCAAAGTCTGCTCAACGAACTGCGCTATGTTCCGGAAATCATGCTCAACGGCACGGTGGTTGAGCCGGAGTCGCTGGTCGCGTAAGAGGTGATGTTGTAGCTCAACGGCGCCGGTTATCCTGCCGGCGCCGACAAAAATCCGCATTTTACCTTTCAATTTTCATCACTTACGTTATTCTCAATACGGGTTTAATAATAAAAATCTTAGGCTGTTGGTTTATTTAAATTCTAATAATTACTTTACTGAATAAATAAATTTAATCCGGTTAATAGCAATAACCAGAAGGAACGGCGCTGCCCGTTCCTTCCGCGATGGCACGTCTGCGTGTGGGCGCGGTATGTGGCCAGGCAAAAATAAGAAAAGCGCCATCATCTGCCACAAGGATTACACCTTATGCTGTTACGATTCAGTCAGTTAACTACCCACAAAGGCGCCGAGTTGAGCGCGATAGAACACGCCGTTCCCATGATCGTCTTCTCACCGGACGGCACGGTATTGCGCGCCAACGATCTTTTCCTCAGCACGCTGGGATTTCAACGCGATGACGTGATTGGCCGGCATCACCGTATTTTCTGCGATCCGAACTATGTCGCCAGCCTGCAGTACCGCAAACATTGGGAGACGCTGAATAAGGGCCAACCCATCACGGACACCATAAAACGCATCGCGAAAAACGGCAAGGCGGTATGGCTGCAGGGCACCTACGCGCCGGTGCTGAATAAACAGGGTAAGGTGGTGGAAATCGTCAAGATCGCCAGCGAAGTGACCGAGCGAGTGACCCAGGCGCAGGAACATCGCAGCCTGCTGGCAGCGCTGAATCGCTCGATGGCGATGATCGCTTTCTCGCCGCAGGGCACCATTGTCAGCGCCAACGACAATATGCTGGCGCTGATGGGCTATCGGCTGGAAGAGGCGTGCGGGCAGTCGCATGCGGTGCTGTGCCCGCCGGCGTTCGCCAATTCCGACGATTATCGGCGGCACTGGCAGCGCCTGGCGCGTGGCGAGTTCATTACCGGGCGTTTTGAGCGCCTCAACCGGCGCGGCGAACGGGTATGGCTGGAGGCCAGCTACAACCCGATCCTCGACAACGAAGGCCAGGTGGTGAAAGTGGTGAAGATTGCCCAGGACATCACCCGGCTGATGCAACAGCAGGAGCATGAAGAAGAGATGGTTCGCAACGCGCATCATCTGTCGCTCGACACCGATCGGCAGGCGGCGCAGGGCGCGATCATCGTGCAGCAGGCGGTGAAAGGCATGCAGCAGGTCGAAGCGGCGGCGCGCGAAACCTCGGACGTGGTCACCGAGCTCGGTAAGTGTTCTCAGCAGATCGGCACCATCGTCGAAGCCATTCGTAAAATCGCCTCCCAAACCAACCTGCTGGCGATTAACGCCTCCATCGAAGCCGCCCACGCCGGTGAGCACGGGCGCGGTTTTGCCGTGGTGGCCAATGAAGTGCGCACGCTGGCGGAACAGTCGCGCAAGGCGGCGACCGAGATCGAACGCATGACCAAGTCCATCCAGCAAGGCGTGGCGGCGGCGATTGCCGGCATGGCGACCTGCGTAGAGCAGGCCGGCGGCGGCGTGGCGCTGACCCACGATGCCGGGGAAGTGATCAATCAGGTCAACATCGGCATGCACGACGTCGTGAAACTGATGCAGGCGTTTACGTCGGTGAAGCAGGGCGACGCGCTGCACTGAGTTTTCATCGCGCCGCCCGCCGAAAATGAGGGCGGCGTTTTTATCTTCCCACCGATTCACACGCCGTTGAGCCGCGGTTCAATTTTACCGGCCTATGCTATCCTTAAATATGAACGAACGTTCATTCATTAATGTTTATTCGATGGCGCCAGGCGCCCCCTTCACCGTTTCGGGAGTTGCCGATGGGAAACCGAGAAAAGATTGTCGAGGCCGCGCTGCACAGCTTTACCCACAGGGGATTTCACCAGACCAGTATGCGGGATATCGCGCAGGCGGCGGGCGTCAGCGTCGGCAACCTCTATAACCACTTTACCGGCAAGGAGGCGTTGATCGGCGAAATTGCGCTGCTGGAAAACGGCGTATTCGCCGAGTTTGCCGCCGGGCTGCGGGCCGACAGAACGCGGCCGAAACAGGCGCTGTCGGCCTTTTTTACCGCCTATCACGCCTTTGTCGCCGAACCGGCCAATGTGCAGCTGTCGGCGGAGATCGTGGCGGAGGTGGCACGCAACCCGGCGTTGGCCGAGCCGTTCAGCGCCAACCAGCGGCAGCTGATTGAGGCGCTGGCGACGGTTATCGCCGAGGCGCAGCAAACCGGTGAGATCGCACCGGCGATAGCGCCGTTGCCGCTCGCGCAGCTGGTGCTGGACGTGATCGAAAGTCAGGCCTGGCGGCAGGCGATCTTTACGTCGCCTGCGCCGGAGGAGACCACGCCGGTGCGGCTGTTGGAACAGCTGCTCTACCGGCATCCCTAGTCGAGGTGGATATGCTGCACATTGAGCCGTACCGGGATGCTGACCGCCGGCAAACGGCGGCGCTGATCTACGCCGCGTTCTGCGACAAGTTTCAGCGCGCACGCCGTCTGAGCGCCCGCCTTCAGTGGCGTTTGTTCTATCGGCTATGGTGTTGGAAGCAAAGCGGCAGCCGGGAGCGCAGCTTTGTGGTGAAGCAGGATGAACAGGTGGTGGCGGCCTTTGCCCTCAATGCGGCCGCTGGCGAGAATAACGCCGGGCGGCGTCCGTGCACCTTGCCGATTTGGCGGCTGTGCCGCCGCTATGGCTGGCTGAACGTTTGGCGCATGTATCTGCAAATGGCGGTGTTGCAGCACACCCCGGCGGCCGATGAGCTGTATCTCTCCTACCTGGCGGTGGCCGAGAGTCAGCGTGGCAAAGGGGTGGGCAAGCGGCTGCTGCAGTGGATGAACGACTATGCTGCTGAACAAGGCGCGGGCCGGCGTCTGAGCCTGCACGTCAGCCGGCGCAACGTGGATGCGCAGCGCCTGTACCGGCGCTGCGGTTTTCAGGTGCGGCGCGAAGAGCATTACGCTTCGTTGGGATGGCTGTTCGGTCAGGCCGACTGGGTGTTGATGGAGAGACGCTGCGGGGAGGCGACGTGCGCAAAATAGGACTGTGCTGCGTGGCGCTGCTCCTGCTGGCGCTCGGGTGGGTCATTTACGTCAACGACTTTCGTTTTGTCACTGAACCGGTCACGGTGACCGCCGGCGGCAACCGGCTGACCGGCACGCTGGTGTTGCCGCAGCATGCGCCGATCAAGCCCGGCGTCGTGGTGTTCGTGCACGGCGATGGGCCGGCCAACGCCAGCCGCGACGAAGGCTATTACGGCATTTGGGAGGCGATGGCGCAGCAGGGCTACGCGGTTTTATCCTTCGATAAGCCGGGCGTTGGCGGCTCCGGCGGCAACTGGCTGCATCAGACCATGGCGGATCGCGCGCGGGAAACCGCTGATATCATCGACTGGGCACGGCGGGACGGGCGCTTTGATGCGCGCTGCGTGGGGCTGTGGGGCACCAGCCAGGCGGGATGGGTGATGCCGGAGGTGGCGCGTTTGCGCCCCGACATCGCCTTCACGCTGGCGCTGGCGCCGGCGATCAACTGGCTGCGGCAGGGGCGCTATAACACCCGGGCGGCGATGGCGGCGGCGGGGGACGATGAAGCGCAAATCCAGGCGCGCGAGGCGCATTGGCGCCATATCCAGACGCTGCTCGAGCAACCGGACGGCTACGCGCAGTACCGCCGCGAGTATGGCGCCGCCGCTGCATTGAGCGCCGACCGCTGGCGCTTTATCCGCGCTAACATGGCCAGCGACGCGACGGCGGGATTGCGGTATTTCACTACGCCGGTGCACCTGATCCTGGGCGGGCGCGACGTCAACGTGGACGCGGACGAAACCGAGCGCGTGTATCGGCAGACGATCCCGGCCTCGCTGCTGACGGTGACGCGCATCGATGAAGCCGATCATGTGATGATCAAACCGCTGTTCGCCCGCCATCCGTGGCTGATCAACGTGGTGGGTCTGTTTGCCCCGCGCTCGGTGCAATACGACGCCTACCGACAGGACGTGGCGGCCTTCCTGGCCGCTCAGCCCTGCGGGCGCTAACCGCCGGGAGCAGCGGGCGGCGCCTGTTCTTCGTGCAGCTGCGGCGCGCGGGAGATCTGCATCGCCTGCTGAGGCATGCCGATGCCGGCCCGATCGAAATGAATTTTCACCAGCCGATCGAGGGCGTACTGCACCACCCACTGTTTCAGCGCCTGCGTGCGCACCGTCACGCGGGTGGTGAACGAGCGGTCGCCCAGCGCCACCACGCCGTTGAAGACCGGCTCGCCAATCAGGAAATGCTTCACCTGTTCATCTTGCTTCAGCGCCGCGATGGCCTGATGCAGCACCTCATTGACCCGATCGATATCCTCGTCGCGGCTGACGGTATAGTTGGCGCGGTATACCCCGAATTCGCGCGCATAGTTGGCCAGCGTAGTGATCGAGGAGTACGGCACGATGTGGTAGACGCCGTAATCGTCGCGCAGGCCGATCGAGCGGATGGTCATGCGTTCCACGGTGCCGGTGATGCCGCTGACGGTGACGTATTCGCCGGTGTTCATGCCGTTTTCGAACTGGATGAACACGCCGGTGATCACGTCTTTCACCAGCGTCTGGGCGCCGAAGCTGATAGCCAGCCCCAGCGCGCCGGCGCCCGCCAGCAGCGGCGCGATGTTCAACCCCACCTGCGACAGCACGATCATCACGGTAATGGTGCTGATAACGATAGCCAGCACGTTGCGAAACAGCGTCAGCAGCGTGCGTTCGCGCGCGCTCGGCCGCACGCCATTGCTCAGTTCCAGCGCCAGGCGGTGCTCGATGATGCTGGCCATCAGCGTCCAACTGAAGACGGCGATCAGCAGGATCAGCAGGATATGCACCAGCCCGCCGAGCGTCCGCTGGCCATTTTCGCTGCCCGCCCACTGGTACAGATTAATCAGGTGCCAGGCGTCGAGCAGGAACAGCGTCACCGCCAGCACCACCATCACCCGCAGTATCTTCAACCCGTTGGGGATATAGGAGTTGATGCGCCGCTCGAGCATCGGATAGCGCAGATTGACGTCGGTTGGCAGCGAAATGCGGCGGAAAATCCAGCGGGTCAGCATGCCGGACAGCAGGGCGCCGACGCCGACCACCAGCAGGCTTTTCACCGTGGCGCTCATCATAAAGCGCAGGCTGTTGCCGATGTCGAACTGGGACAGCACGAACAACACCAGAAAATAGGCGATCGCCAGCAGATGCCAGATATGCCCCAGGCCGCGCAGGATCACGCTGAAAAACGCCATCGACCGCTCGGCCAGCAGATTGATTTGTTGCTGTATCGGCTTGCGGTTGTGCAGGATCAGCCAAATGGCGTACAGCGTCAGCGCCAGCATCACCACCAGGTTGACGGCGGCGGCGGCCGGGTAGCTTATTTGTACCGCCACCACAGGCACCACCACCATCAGGCCGTAGCCGATCAGCCCGCTGAGCCAGGCGAGGCGCGTGTTCCAGTAGCGCGCGCTCTGGTCGCTGAAGGGGAAGGGGCGCAGGTAGTCGAAGTTGGGGGCGAAAATCAGTCGCAGCACCGCTTTGAAAAACTCAATCACCGCGAAGGCACTGAGAAACAGGGTCTGCAGCCGCAGAATGGTGGCGCTGTCGGCGTGGACGTGGCGGGCGAACAGGTTGCCCGCCGCCAGCGCCAGCAGCAGTACCAGCAGATCGACGGCGAAAGCGCCGAGAATGGCGGCGGGGCGTTTATACCACGGGCCGCGCTGCAGCCGGGCGTTGTGCCCCCAACTGCCCATGCGTTTGTACAGCGGCGCGATCAGTCGCCGGATCAGGTGGAACAGCGCAAAGGTGACCGCCACCGTCAGCAGAAAGTAGCCCAGCGCGCGGAAAAAGCCGGCGGGATTGAAAACGCGCTTCGGGCCGGAGTCGATCAGCTTTTGCAGCGCGCCGAGCTTCTGGTTAAAGGTGCCGATGCCTTCCTGCGCCAGCGAGTTCAGGCTGTCGCTCAGCGTGGCCGGCGTTGATTCCTCCGGCGTTGCCGGGGCGGCGGGGGCGTCGCCGGCGGCCTGTTTCAGGTGGTTGATGAGTTCCGCGCGCGCTTGGTCGTCTTGCAGCAGATCGGCCAGCGCGGCATAGGCGGCCTTCTGCTGCTCGCTTTTGTCGGCGGGCGCCGGCGGCGCGTTTTGTGCCAGCGCCGGTGGTGCGAAGACGCCTAGGGTCAGCAACAGCAGCAGGGAAAGCAGGTGTTCTCGCAGATGAGAACCTCGTCGGGAGTATGCGTTTGGCGGCATTGTTCCTCTCTTTGGCGTTCTGTGATCGGCGGATGTCAGAGCAATACGATGAAAACAATGAATATAGTAGGAAAGGAAACGCGATGGGGCGTGGGAACGCGTGCGGAATGAAAGCGGCGGGCGCGTGGCGCGCCCGCCGTTAAACCGCCAGGATCAGGACACGTGCTGCAGGAACTCCTGCAGACGCGGGCTTGGCGGATGGTTGATCAGATCGTGCGGGTTGCCGTCTTCGGCAATCCGGCCTTTATCGATAAAGATCAGGCGCGACGCCACTTTTTCGGCAAAGCCGACTTCATGGGTGACGATGACCATCGTCATCCCTTCCTCGGCCAGATCCTGCATCACCTTCAGCACTTCGTGGCGCAATTCCGGATCGAGCGCGGAGGTCGGCTCGTCGAACAGCATCATTTTCGGCTTCACCGCCAGCGCGCGCGCAATCGCCACGCGCTGCTGCTGCCCGCCCGACAGTTCGGACGGGTAGTGGTGGGCACGCTCCGCCAGACCGACCTTGGCCAGCAGTTCGCGCGCCAGCTTTTCCGCATCGGACTTCTTCGCGCCGCGTACGCGGATCGGGCCGAAGGCGACGTTTTCCAGCGCCGTCAGGTGCGGGAACAGGTAGAACTGCTGGAACACCATGCCGGCTTCCTGGCGGATCAACCGATCGTCCACTTTCGGATCGTTGGCTTTCAGGCCGTCGACGATCAGATCGCCGCTAGTGACCTCTTCCAGCTTGTTGATGCAGCGCAGCAGGGTGGATTTGCCTGAGCCGGACGGCCCGATGATCACCACCACTTCGCCTTTGTCGATCTTCAAATCGATGTTGTGCAGCACCTGGGTTTGGCCAAAATGCTTGGAGACGTTTTTAAATTCAATCACAGGATTTTCATCCTTCTTTCCAGACGACGCAGCACGAAGCTCAGCACCAGGGTAATAATCAGATAGATAACCGCCACGGCGCTCCAGATTTCCAGCGCGCGGAAGTTACCGGCAATAATTTCCTGACCCTGACGGGTCAGCTCCGCCACGCCGATCACGATGAACAGCGAGGTGTCTTTGATGCTGATGATCCACTGGTTGCCCAACGGCGGCAGCATGCGGCGCAGCGCCAGCGGCATAATGACGTAGCGGATGGTTTCGCGGCGTGACAGGCCGAGCGCCAAGCCAGCTTCGCGGAAACCGTTATGAATCGACAGCACCGCGCCGCGGGTGATTTCCGCGATGTAGGCGCCGGAGTTGATCATGATGGTCACCACCGCCGCGGTGAACGGATCGATGCGCAAGTCGCTAAATGCCATCGGCAGGGCGAAGTAGATGAACATCACCTGCACCACGATCGGCGTGCCGCGGATCACCTCGATAAACACCAACGCGATGTGGTTGGCGATCCAACCGCCGTAGGTGCGGGCAAAGCCGGCGACGAGGCCGATGATCAGGCCACCAATCAGACCGAGGACCGAAATCCACAGGGTCATTTTGGCGCCCTCTAACAAGATAGGAATGGCGGGCCAGATGGCGCTCCAGTCGAACTGCATGATATTTCTCCCGGTGATCCCAAACGTGGGTATCAGATACAACGAAGCGCAGGGGGTAAGCGCCCCCTGTGCTTAAGTTAATAACTTGCCAAATTCACAGCTTACTTAGGTTCGGTGCCGAACCACTTCTTGTAGATCTCGTTATAGGTGCCGTTCTCGCGCAGGGTTTTCAGCGCGCCGTTCACCTTCTCGCGCAGCTCGTCGCTGCCTTTAGGGAAGGCGATGCCATACTGCTGCGCTTCCAGCGAATCGCCTACGGTTTTGAACTTGCCGGCGCCGGCCGTCTTAATGAAGTATAGGATGTTTGGCGTGTCGTGCAGCACCGCATCGGCGCGCTTGGTGCCCAGCTCCATGTAGGCGTTGTCGATGTTAGGGAACTGGCGCAGATCCTTGGTTTTGATGTGCTGCTTGGCGTAATCCACCGAGCCGGTGCCGCTCTTCACCGCCACCACTTTGCCGTTCAGATCGTCGATGCTTTTCACGCTGTTGTTGTCGGCGTTGACCATCACCAGCAGGCCGCTCTTGTAGTAGCCGTCAGAGAAATCGATGGCTTTCTTGCGCTCATCGGTGATGGTGATGCCGGCCAGCGCCAGATCGACGTTTTTGGTCTGCAGCGCCGGAATGATGCCGCCGAAGTCCATCGGTTTCAGGGTGTAGTCCAGCTTCAGCTCTTTGGCGACGGCGGCCCACAAATCGATGTCGAAGCCGACGTATTTGTCACCTTGTTTGAACTCAAAAGGAACGAAAGCGGTGTCGGTGGCAACCACCAGTTTGTCTGCTGCGTGGGAACTTACGGCAAAGGCCAGAGAGAGTGCGGCCAGGGAGACTTTAAAAATCGACTTCATGAGAGGAATTCCTGTACAGGTTGCGGATTACCCATTTTTTATATTGCAGTTGGTGCCATGAAAAAATCGTGCCATGTTTTCAACTACCATAAAAACAAAGAGTTATTGCGTGATGTTGTGCCGGAAAGGCGAATTGTTATGGTTGTGCACCACAATGAGGCACCGAAATGGTGCGTAAGAATTATCTTGGTGCACGGGGCTATCATTAACCAAATTTTGGCTGTGAAACAACCGTTCTTTAACGTTTTTGCTTCAATATTGATAACTAACTCTAACTTTCATGATGCACTGACGGTGCACGCGGGGCCGCGAAGGGAGAAAAGGGGGAGCAGATAATGCTAGCGCAACTGGCTGTCTTTGCTGCCGCGCCGGTTGTACAGGCTGGCGGCCGCGTGTTTTTTGTCTTGTTCGGCCTGGCAGGCGAGGCAAAAACGCACGCCCGTTAATGCCTGGCGGCGCGCCTCGGGGATCGGTTCCCCGCATTCCTGGCAATAGCGTTCGCTCTCGCCGTGCCCGAGCGCTTCACGCGCGCGCTGCACCGCATCGTCGACGGTGGAATCAATCTGATCCTGTACGGCGCCGTCCGCCGCCCAGCCACTGGCCATCGTTACCTCCTGACAAAGGAACCTCACCGTTTAATATGGGGCGTTTTTTGTACAATGCAACGGTCGCGCAAAAGAAAACAGGCCGGGCAAAGCCCAGCCTGTTCTGCCCGGAACGACGGGCGCGCTGCAACGCTTTCGCGTTATTCGATGTTGGATTCGATGAACCACAGGAACTTGTCCAGATCGCGCGAGGCGGCGGTGAACATATCGGCGGTGTCTTCGTCTTCCACTTCGGTAATGGCTTTGCGGATGTCATTCGCGACCGCGCCGTAGCGATCGGCCAGCGCCTTCAGATGCTCTTGCACGCTGTGGATATTGGTCGGATAGCTTTTCAGCGGTGTCCGATCGTTGACCACCTGTACGGTGCCCAGTGCCACGCCGCCCAGTTGCACCACGCGTTCGGCGAAGGTGTCCTGATGCTCGATGATGGCGGTGCGGAAGCCGTCCAGCATTTCATGGACCGCGATGAAATTCGCGCCGCGCATGTTCCAGTGCGCCTGTTTGGTGATCAACGAAAGATCGATGAATTGCACGACCTGATGGTTCAGCGCCTTGATGGCGGCCAGTTTAACTTTTTCGTCCAGATCGTTACGGGTATACAGCAGATCAGAAGATTTCGTTTTCACCAGTTTAGCGGTACTCATATCAGATATCCTCTTGATTAGTCGTTGTCCTATTTCGTTACGGGATCAATTATAGCAGGGGTATTTATTTTTGCCGCACGAAAATGGCTATTGCACAAATAGGAATGGCCTAATGGCACTATTTTTATTTGATTTTTGTTTTTGTGTAATTTGATGAATTTTATTGCGATTTTTGTTTTTTGTTATTATTTAGATCAGTGACGATTTATCCCTGTTATCTTATTTTCTGCATGCATACTACTCCGGATAAATATCCACTTTGTTATCGTGGTGTTAATTCCAAGCCTATTCAGATTGATAGCCGTAATAGATACGGCTAAAGTAAGGGAATTATCCCCAGTCTTTATTGGCGAGTGATGAAAATTAACGTCGTCGGCACCAGCGGCAGCGGTAAAAGCACCCTGGCGCGTCAACTGGCGGAACGCCTTGACGTTCCCTATATCGAGATGGACAGACTCTATTGGCGGCCTGAGTGGCAGGGGACGCCCGATGACGCGTTCCTGGCGCGGCTTGAGCAGGCGCTGGCCGAAGCGGGAGGAGGCTGGGTGCTGGACGGCAACTACAGCCGCACGCAACCGCTCAAGTGGCGCGAGGTCGATTATATCCTGTGGCTGGACTACGGTTTCTGCCGCACGCTGTGGCAGGCCGTGCGCCGTGCGTGCCGTCGCGCGGCCAGCAAAAGCGAGCTGTGGCCGGGCACCGGCAATCGGGAAAGTTTCCGCCGTTCTTTCTTTAGCCGCGAGTCGATCGTGCTGTGGACGATCCGCACTTACTCGAAGAACCGGCGAAAATACCTGGCGGAGATGGCCCGTACCGATGTAGGGCGCCGTTTCAACCCGCCAGGCCGCCGATTTTCTACGGACGCTGCCGCAGGTTCACAGCAGCAGACGGTGATGGATCCTCACCACCGCTTTCTTGATTTGCTGCGGGCGCTGCCACAGGCAGCCGGTCTTGTGCGGTTCCATCTGGAAAAAGATCGCGAACATGCCGTGCGTCATGTGCAGCGTTTGCGGGTGGCGTTTGATATCCAGCAGCAGAAGGTCGCTATTTTCTGCGTGCGGATGTTCGCGATGCCAGTCGCCCGCCAGGCCGTATTCGATGCGTTCTTCGCCGCTGATCAGCAGATGCAGCGCGATGTACTCCTGATGCATTTCGGCGCGCTTTTCCGCCGTAGGCACGGTGGTCAGCGTCATCACGTCCATAAAGATGTTGTCGCCGTCGATCGGGTGATGGCCCAGCGCCAGTTCGGGCAGGTCGCATCGGCGCAACTCGGTCAGGGTTGAAACCAGCGCCGGCGCGAGTCCGCGGCCGAAGCGTGGGTTGAACAGGCTGTTGTGAATCACTGTTATTCTCCATGTGAGCGAAAGTCCAAAGAGCCTGCGATACAGGCTAAGGGGAAGTATGCCGATTTGTCACGAGGAAAACAGTTAACCCGCCTGCATTCCGGCGTTGCGGTCGGCAGGCGAGTCAGGCGATCAGGAAAGGCTTTCGAGGCGCGGCTTGGGGCGAATGGTCAGGGCGGAGCCCATGGAGGCGGCGATAATCGCCGCTAGCGCCAACCATTGCACGCCGCTCAGGTGTTCGCCGAGGAACAGCATGCCGGACAGCGCCGCCATCGCCGGTTCCAGGCTCATTAAGGTGCCGAAGGTGCGCGCCGGAATTTTGGGCAGCGCGATGATCTCCAGCGAATAAGGCAGCGCGGTGGAGAGGATCGCCACCGCCAGCGCCACCGGCAGAATATCGAGGTTGAACAGCACGCTGCCGGTTTGCCAGGCGCCGATCGGGCAGAACACCAGCGCGGCGATCAAGGAACCGAGCGCCACCGTGCCGGGGCCGTGATCGCCGCCGGCCTTTTGGCCGAAAATGATATAGACCGCCCAGCAGGCGCCGGCGCCGAGCGCACAGGCGGCACCGAACGGATCGATCCCGCCCACGCCGTGGCCGAGCGGCAACAGGAACCACAGCCCGGCGATCGCCAATGCCACCCAGAGGAAGTCTATCGGCCGCCGCGAAGAGAACATGGCCACCGCCAACGGGCCGGTAAACTCCAGCGCTACGGCGATGCCGAGCGGCACGGTGCGCAGCGACAGGTAGAACAGGTAGTTCATCGCGCCGAGCGACAGGCCGTAAATCAGCAGCGGCAAGCGGCTGCCGGCGACGATGCGCATACGCCACGGGCGGAAGATAATGAACAGAATCAGGGTGCCGATGAAAAGACGCAGCGTCGTAATGCCTTCTGCGCCCACGATCGGGAACAGGCTTTTGGCCAACGAGGCACCGCTTTGGATAGACACCATGGCGATGATTAACAGACAGATGGGCAGCAGCGCGGAGGGCGCTCTGCCGGAAGTAGATAACGACATCCTTAACGGGCCTTTTTTGCGCCGTTCCTCAGCCTTGAGAAAACGGTCGAAACGGGGATGCGAGCAGTGTAAATGAAATGGCGAAAATCTGTCTGAGAAAAGCGCGCATCGCGGTGAAATCCGCCGATCCTCGGATGAGATGTGGCGAATTTGGTCAAAAAGTGCGCTTTTTCTTAAGAATTATCTGGATATTAAATTGGTGATTTTTGTCACAGAAAGCCGTAGAATACGGCCGAAAATAGAGCGAAAAGAAGCAGATACACTGTTCTTGAAATCTTCTGTTACACGATATAAAGCATTAGACACTCATTTCAAGGCAGAGTTTCACGCTAATTTTTGTTATATTTTCAAAGCATGAACAAATGGATGTACTTAATAATAAAACGCGTTTGAGGTGGTTATGAAAAAAATTGCATGTCTTTCCGCAGTAGCAGCTTGCGTATTAGCAGTTAGCGCAGGTACCGCATTCGCTGGTCAGAGCACCGTATCCGCTGGCTATGCGCAGGGTGATCTCCAAGGCGTTGCTAACAAGGCCGACGGTTTCAACCTGAAATACCGTTACGAGTTCGACAACAACCCACTGGGTGTGATCGGCTCTTTCACCCACCTGGAAAAAAATCGTTCTGAAAACGGTTTCTACAAGAAATCTCAGTACGATTCCATCACCGCAGGTCCAGCTTACCGCTTCAACGACTGGGCGAGCATCTACGGTGTGATCGGTGTTGGCTACGGCAAAAACATCGACAACGCCCAGGCTGGCGGTAACAAAGGTGGCAACAGCGACTACGGCTTCACCTACGGTGCCGGTCTGCAGTTCAACCCAATCGAAAACGTTGCCCTGGACGTTGGCTACGAGCAGAGCCGCATCCGCAGCGTGGACGTTGGCAGCTGGAACGTTGGCGTAGGCTACCGCTTCTAAGATTTCTTCATGCCTGCGGGCGTGAATGCGCGGCACAGGTTGCTGCGCGGATAAAAAATCCGCCTTCGGGCGGATTTTTTTTATCTGTCATTAGCCGCCGCGCCCCGTCGGCTGCGTCGAAAAGCGCGCGCTGCGGGCATCGCGCTCATAGCCTTGCGGTTCGGTTAGTGAACCGTACAGCTCGGGGCGGCGTCCATAAATCCAGCGGCGGCCGGTGCTGAGCGGGATCAGCGCCAGGTCGAGATCGGCGCTGACCATCCGATCTTCCGCCGCCCAGGTCTCCGCCACGATGCGGCCGTAGGGATCGAGGATCATCGCATTGCCGGTGCGTACCTCATCGTCATCGCGGCCCACGCCGTTGCTGAACAGCAAAAACAGCCCGTTGTCGTGAGCGCGCGAGGGCAGCCAGCGCATCAGCCAGCCGCGGCCGTGCTCACCGCGAAAGGCGGCTTCTATTGCCTGCGGATCTTCCGCCCGCCGCTGCCACAGCGCCTGTGGGATCGGCTTCATGCCGTGCGGGCTGCGCGAATGAGTGCCGCCGGTCTGGTGCGGGGCCATCAGCACTTCCGCGCCCATCAGCGCCGTCGCACGCACATTCTCCACCAGATTGTTGTCCCAGCAGATCAATACGCCTACGCGCACGCCCCAGGGGGTGTCGAACACCGTATAGCGATCGCCGCTGGCGATAGCCGGGTGTTCGAAGGCGTGCAGTTTACGGTGCACATGCAGCGCGCCGTCCGGCAGGCATACGGCGTAGGCGTTGTAGCAACGGCCGTCGTCGCCCAGCTCGATCAGCCCGACGCCGATCGCCATGTTGTAACGCTCCGCCAGTGGGCGAATACGCGCCAGCGAAGGGCTGGCGGCGATCGGTTCCGCCAGCGCCCGCACTTCGGCGTCGGAAAGATGGCGCACGTGCCAGTAGCCGGTGATGCACATTTCTGGGAAGGCCAGCAGCTGTACCTGCTGCTCGGCCGCCTGAGCGATAAAGCGCTCAATGGTCGACAGGTTGTAATTCTTATCGTTGGCGCGATGCTGGAATTGCACCGTGGCGGCGCGCAATGAGATGGTCATGGTATCTCTCCGGTTAGGGGCTGCGTTGATTACAGCAGGTAGATTGATTACTGTATAATCAATTAAATTCCCTATTCGATAACCTAATGGAATGGATATAAAACAACTGCGCGCCCTGGTGGCGCTGGCCGAACAGGGCAACTATCGGCAGGCGGCGAGCCGGCTGTACATCAGCCAACCGGCGCTGAGCAAGCAGATTCAGGCGCTGGAAACCCAGCTCGGCGTTCGGCTGTTCGAGCGTGGCCGACAGGGGGCGGTGCTCACCGCCGGCGGCCAGCGGCTCTACCTGGAGGCGCAGGCGCTGGTGGAACAGTACCAGCAGTTTCAGCGGCGCGCCCGGCGGGTGGCACTCGGGGAGGCGGGGCGGCTGGCGTTGGGGTTTGGCCTTTCCAGCTTTCATCTGGCGCCGCAGTTGGTAGCCGCCTTTCGCCGGCGTTTTCCCGAGGTGGCGATCGGCCTGGAGGATATCCCGTCGGAACGGCAGTATCAGCTGCTGTTACAGGGGGAGTTGCAGGCGGGCTTCGTGCGTTTGCCGGTCAATACGCCGCTGTGCGGCGTGGCAATGCTGAGTGACCGGTTGGTGCTGGCTGCGCCGGGTGCGCTGGCGCTGTGCGCCGACGATCTGATGGCGCGTTTCAATCAGCTGCCGCTGCTGCAGTTGACCCCTAAACGTGGGCGTGGGCTGAGCGATCAGTCGCTGCGGTTTATCGCCGCTCACCGGTTGACGCCGACCGTGGTGCAGCAGGCCGGCGATATCCAGACGCTGCTGGCGCTGGTCGCCGCCGGCGTCGGCGTCGCGCTGTTGCCGCACAGCATCACGCATATCGCGCCGGCCGGCATCGACATTCTGCCGCTGAGCGGCGAGGAAACGGAGTGGCAGGTCGGCATCGCCTGGGACCCGCAACGCACCGACGCGCTGCGGGACAACTTCATTCAGACGGCGTTGGCGATGCAACGCGGTTAGGTTTTAGAGTGGGCAATGCAGCACGACGATCGGGCTCTGGTGATACTCGCTGCGGTGGCTTTCGCTAAAGCCGACTTTATTCGCCAGCGCCAGCGAGGCCTGGTTTTCCGGCGAGATGATGCAGACGGTTTTCTCGCCCGGCAGGTGCGTCTTACCCCAGGCCAGCGCCGCCCGCAAAGCCTCGGTGGCGTAGCCTTTGCCGTGCGCCGAGCTCACCAGCGTCCAGCCCATTTCCGGCGCGTCGAGCGCCGGGGTGATGTCGCGCAGGAAGTTGGAGAAGCCGATGCTGCCGAGATACTCGCCGCTCTGTTTGTCACGCACCGCCCAATACCCGTACCCCAACAGCGCCCAGTGGCCGACGTAGCGCATCAGGCGCCCCCAGGAGTCTTCCCGGTCGCGCGGCGTGCCGCCGATATAGCGTACCACCAGCGGATCGGCCCACAGAGCGGCCAGCGAGTCGAAGTCGTCCAGCGTGTGCGCGTCCAGCCGCAGGCGTTCGGTGACAAGCGTTGGCGCGGTGTTGATTACGGTCATGTTGCTGCTCCTGCACAGGGTGAAAGGCGATGAAAAACAATGGCATTCAGTATGCCAGAGAAATCACACTGCCAGCCACAACAGCCAGGTGAGCAGAAAGCCGCTCAGGCCGAGCAAGGTGGTCAGCACCGTCCAGGTCTTCAGGCCATCGGCCACCGACAGCCCCAGATAGCGCGTGACGATCCAAAAACCGGAGTCGTTGACGTGGGAAAGCCCCAGTCCGCCGAAACAGGTTGCCAGCGTCACCAGCACCAGCTGTAGCTGATTCAAGCCGCTGACCGCTTCCGACAACAGGCCACCGGTGGTCAGGATCGCCACGGTGGCGGACCCTTGCGAAGCGCGAAGCGCCAGCGAAATGATAAAGGCGGCGGGCACCAGCGGCAGGCCGATGGATGTCAGTACTTCTGCCAGCGCTTTGCCGACGCCAGATTCCACCAGCACCTTGCCGAACACGCCGCCCGCGCCGGTCACCAGGATCACCACTGCGGCGGTCGGCAGCGCGGCGCCCATCACGTCGCTGGCGTGCTGCAGGCTCCAGCCGCGGCGCAGCGCCAGGAAATAGAAGGCCAGCAGCAGGGCGATCATCAGCGCCACCGCCGGTGAGCCCAGCAGCGACAGCGTATCGCGCAGCGCCGAGCCGGCCGGCAACAGCGTAGCGGAGACGGTGCCGAGCATGATGATGGCGATCGGGATGACGATCAGCGCCGCCACCAGGCCGGCGCCGGGCGGGTTGATGCGATCGCTGAGCGGCGCTTGCCCTTCCGGCCGCGGTTCCGGCGCCGCCAGCTGCAGCTGTTCCAGTACCTCTATCGATAACGGATAGGTTTTGCGGTTGAGGTAGTTGGCGGCGAAATAGCCGATCGCGCCGATCGGAATACAGATCGCGAGGCCGATGATGGTCAGCCAACCGATGTCGGCGTTGAGCAAACCGGCGGCGGCGACCGGGCCGGGGTGCGGCGGCAGCGCGACGTGTACCGTCAACATCACGCCGGCCATCGGCAGGCCGAACTTCAGCGGCGACACTTTGGCGACCTTGGCGAAGCCATAGATAATCGGCGCCAGAATGATAAAACCGACGTCGAAGAATACCGGAATGCCGAGAATGAATGCGGCGAGGGTCAGTGCGGCGACGGTATGTTTCGGCCCCAGCCCCTGGCTGAAGCGTTGCGCCAGCGACTCGGCGCCGCCCGAGTGTTCGATCATGCGGCCAAGCATCGCCCCCAGGCCGATGATGATGGTCACCGAGCCAAGCACGCCGCCCATCCCGGCGGTCATCACTTTCATCACTTCGCCGGTCGGAATGCCGCTGGCCAACGCCACCAGCAGACTGACCACCAACAGCGCGACGAAGGGCTGCACCTTCGCCTTGATGACCATCAATAACAGCAGCACCACGCCGAGTACGGCAATCAGCAACAGCAGAGAGGTAGACATGAAAAAAGCCTTTCGTTGGGTAAGCGTTGGGCACCGCGATCGCCGCGTGGCGATACGGGTGCGTTTCATTGTTATAAAATCGATTTCCTGGTGTCGGCGACGGCGTTAGCGGTAAGGCTTCAGCCAGCCGAGCCCGGCGGCGGTATCGCCGCGCGGCCGGTATTCGCAACCTATCCAACCCTGATAGCCGAGCGCATCCAGCCTGTCGAACAGCCACGGATAATTCAGTTCGCCCTCGTCCGGCTCATGGCGATCCGGCACGGAGGCTATCTGGATATGCGCGTAGCACCCGGCCAGCGTCTCCAGCAGCCCGCTGATATTGCCATCCACTAACTGCGCGTGGAAAAAGTCGAACTGAATGAACACGTTCGGTCTCCCGATCGCCGCCACGGCTTCCGCCACCTGGTGTTGACTGGCAAACAGGTAGTCGGGCTTGACCGGCGGGCTGAGCGCTTCGAGCAGCACCTTGACGCCGTGCGGGGCGAAGGCGTCGGCGGCATAGCGCGCATTGGCGATAAAGGTGTCGAGATAACGCTGCCGATCCGCGCCTGCGGGCACCACGCCGGCCATCAGGTGCACGCAGGGGCAGGAAAGGGCGATGGCGTAGGCCAGCGCGCGGTCGATATCGGCGCGCGCGTCCTGCTCGCGGCCCGGCAGCGCCGCCAGCCCCCATTCGCCGGCGGCGGCATCGCCGGGCGCGGTGTTGAACAGCACCTGTTGCAGGCCGTGTTCGCGCAGCTTTTCGGCCAACAGCTCGGCGGGATAGTCGTAAGGGAACAGGAACTCCACCGCGCTGAAGCCCTGTGCGGCAGCGGCGGCGAAGCGCTCGAGGAACGGCACTTCGTTAAACATCATCGATAAATTGGCGGCAAATTTAGGCATGGTTCAGCTCCGTAATTCGGCAATTTCATCATCGGTCAAATAGCGGATAGGACGATCGCCGAGGGTGAAGATCAGCCGCGCCGCATCTTCCATCTCTTCGGCATTGTCCGCCGCCGCTCGCAGGTCTTTACCGGTCACCACCGGCCCGTGGTTGGCCAGCAAAAAGGCGCGGTGGGTGGGCGCCAGGCGGGCCAGATCCTGCGCCAGCCTTTCGTCGCCGGGGCGGTAGTAGGGCACCACCGGCACCTTGCCGACGCGCATCACCACATAGGGGGTGAACGGTTTGATAGCGTTGTTGACGTCCAGCCCCTGCAGGCAAGAGAGCGCCGTGAGGTAGGTGCAATGCAAGTGCACCACCGCTTTGCATTCCGGATTGTTCAGATACAGCGCTCGGTGAAAGCTGATCTCTTTCGACGGCTTGTCGCCGGAGAGCCAGTCGCCGTTCAGGCTCACTTTAGACAGGCGATCGGCCTGCAGCTCGCCGAGACAGGAGCCGGTCGGTGTCGCCAACAGCGCGCCGTCCGGCAGCAACAGCGAGAGGTTGCCGGCAGAGCCGGTGGCGTAACCGCGTTGGAAAAACGAAGCGCCCAGGCGCACCATCTCTTCTCGTGCCTGCTGCTCGATGGTCATGGTCATACTGGAAACTCCGTTTGCGCGCGCGTGAAGAAGGCTTCATCGCCAAAATTGCCTGACTTCAATGCCAGTGAAATGGCCCGGTCGTTGGCGCGCACCCAGGGAACGCCGGGGGAAATGCTGGGGCCGATATGGAAGCCGCGAATGCCCAGCGCCTGCGTGACCACGCCGGAGGTTTCGCCGCCGGCGACAATAAAGCGGCTGAATCCCAACTGGCACAGCTGCACCGCCAGCTCGGCGAACAACGCCTCCACCGCCTCGCTGGCGGCGCTACCGTACTGCCGTTGCGTTTGCTGCAGCGCTTCCGGCGCTGCGGTGGCGTAGATCAGCGGGGCAAGCGCCTCCCCGGCGTGGCGCTGCGCCCAGTGCGCCAACTCGGCGGCGTAGGCGGTGCGCGCCTGTGGCTCGAGGCAGCGGCCGATATCGATGGCCTGCGCCGAAGCGCGTTCTCGATAGTGCGCCACCTGCCGGTTGGTCATCACAGAACACGAGCCCGACAGCACCGCGGCTTTTTCCCCCTGCGGCGCACCGGCCGCCTCTGCCGAACGTTCGCCGTTCTGCGCCCATTGCCGCGCCAGGCCGATCGCCAGGCCCGAACCACCGGTCACCAGCTTCATCGTTTTCAACGCTTCACCCTGGATGAGCAGATGCCGTTCGTTGAGCGTATCCAGCACCGCGTAGCGCACGCCGTCCTGCGCCAATTGCCGCAGTTTCTCGCTGACTGCCTCGGCGCCGCGATCCATTTCCGCCGCCGTTACCAGCCCGCAGCGCCCGGCGGCCTGGGACGCCATCAGGCGCAGCAGGTTGCTCTCGGTCATCGGCGTGACCGGGTGATGACGCATGCCGGATTCAGACAGCAACTGTTCCCCGACGAACAGATGGCCCTGATAGACCGTGCGGCCGTTTACCGGCAGCGCCGGTGAGACAACCGTGAAACTTTCTCCCAGCGCGGCGAGCAGGGCGTCGGTCACCGGGCCGATATTGCCTTGTGCGGTACTGTCGAAAGTGGAGCAGTATTTGAAGTAGAACTGGCGGCAGCCCTGTTTTTGCAACCAGGCCAGCGCCTGCAACGACTGTTCGACCGCCTGTTCTGCCGGGCAGGAGCGCGATTTCAGGCTAATGACCGCCGCCTGTGCGTTTACCTGCGTTTCGTCTTGCGGCACGCCGTTCAGCTGCACCGTCGGCAGGCCGTTTTGCACCAGAAAACTGGCGATGTCGGTCGCGCCGGTAAAGTCATCCGCGATTACGCCGAGCAGCATCAGATTGACTCCTTTTTCTGCGGCAGATCGATGCCGGCAAAGATTTTGATCACCGCACTGTCGTCTTCTTTACCGTAACCGGCGTTGCTGGCGGCGGTAAACATGGTGAAAGCGGTGGAGGCCAGCGGCAGCGGGAAGTGCAGCGCCTTGGCGGTATCCGCTACCAGTCCCAGATCCTTGACGAAGATATCCACCGCCGACTTGGGCGCATAGTCGCCGTCGACCACGTGACGCATGCGGTTTTCGAACATCCAGGAGTTGCCGGCGGCGTGGGTGACCACGTCGTACATCACGTCCAGCGGGATGCCGGCGCGGGCGGCCAGCGCCATGGCCTCGGCTCCGGCGGCGATGTGTACACCAGCCAACAGCTGGTGGATGATTTTTACCGTCGCGCCCAGGCCGATCGTCTCGCCGATGCGGTACACTTTGCCGGCAATGGCGTCCAGCACGGGGTGCAGACGCTCGAAGGTGGCGTCGTCGCCGGCGGCCATCACCGTCATCTGGCCTTCCTCCGCCTTGGCCGCTCCGCCGGAAACCGGCGCATCCAGCATCGGCAGCCCGTAGTCCAGCAGGCGTTGTTCGATCTGTTTGGCGTCATCGGCGGAAATGGTCGAAGAGACCATCACCGTGGTGCCCGGCTTGAGCTTTGGCGCCAGGCCTTGTTCACCGAACAGGATCTGCTTCACTTGGGCGGCGTTCACCACCAGCAGCAGCACGGCGTCCAGCTCGGCCGCGAAGTCGCGCGCGCTGGTAGATGTTTGTTTCGCGCCGGCCTGTTGCAGTGCCGCCAGCGCCTGCGGATTCAGGTCCGCCCCGTAGGTGGTCAATCCGGCGCGGAGGCACGAGCGCGCCGCGCCCATGCCCATCGCGCCCAGCCCAATGATGCAGACGGCATATTTCCCTGGGTGTGTCATACTGCACTCCTGTTAATTTTAGTGATAATTTGTTTTGTTGTGTTAAATGTAAGCGCTTGGCGGCCGTTTATCCGCGATCGTTATCACAATAATTAACAATGCGCGAGACGGGTTTTTTGTGCAGCTTCTGGCCTGTATCAACATTACTATTATGTTTTTAAATAAGTTTATGCTTGTCTGGCGTCACTGCGCTCACCGTCACACCGTGAAAAATTAGGGCTATCGGCGAACGAAAATTGACGTAAAATCACAATTATTATCACCGCAGCAACGAGAGGGAACCGTGATACCTGTAGAACGCCATCAACAAATTCTTGCGCTGGTATCCGAACGCGGCGTCGTCAGCATTGCCGAGCTGACCGAACGGCTGGGGGTCTCGCACATGACGATCCGCCGCGATGTGCAAAAGCTGGAGGAACAGGGCGCGGTGCAGTCGGTCTCGGGCGGCGTGCAGGCGCCTGAGCGGGTGGCGAGCGAACCTTCGCACCAGGCCAAGGAAGGGATGTTCAGCCGGCAGAAAATCGCCATCGGCCGGCTGGCGGCGCGGCATATTCCCGCCAATAGCTGTATTTATCTGGATGCCGGTACCACCACGCTGGCGCTGGCGAAACAGATCGGTGAACGTGACGATTTGACGGTGGTGACCAACGACTTTGTCATCGCCGGCTTCCTGATCGAACACAGCCAGTGCAGAATCATCCACACCGGCGGCACCGTGTGCCGGGAAAATCGTTCCTGCGTCGGCGAAGCGGCAGCGCAGGCGCTGCGTGCTCTGTTTATCGATTTGGCGTTTATCTCCGCCTCTTCGTGGAGCATGCGCGGCCTGTCGACGCCGAACGAAGACAAGGTGATGGTAAAGAAGGCCATCGTCGAGGCCAGCCGCCGCTGCATTCTGCTCAGCGACACCTCGAAATACGGCAAGATCGCGACCTACCTGGCGCTGCCGATCGCCGCCTTTGACGCCGTCATTACCGACGAAGGGTTGCCCGCCGCTGCGCGGGAGGCCATCGAGCAGGCGGGGCTTGCGTTGTTGACGGCAGGGGAAGAAGAGTAAGAAAGAACCGGAATCAGGATGAAAGTTCGGTATCGATGCCACTGGCGGGCATTTCACTTGCTTCAGCACCGCCGCGTTCGCGCCATTCGCGGCGTCTTTGTTCAGCCCATTCTTCGTGGAAGGCTTGCATTTTTCTTTGGTGCCGTTCCTTTATGCTCATAGGAGTTGGGTGAGATTCTGCCGTTAACAGGCGGTATTTCGATGACATATCATCCGTCCTCAATAAGCGCTTGGTTGTACAAATAATGTACGTGATGCGCATGTTTTTTCACGAGCGAGTCATAAATTCTGGCTAACGCTGGCCTGAGCGGTGCGCTGAAAATCAATCTCGCTTGGTATTGCACCACAAACGTGACAATCGCCAGGCCGATGCCATTAATGAAGAGTTGTTCTCGTTCATCTTGGGTGTACGCCATCCTGGTATAGGTATCAAATAAGGATTTGGTTACTTCGGCGCGGGTTTCCAACGCCCTTACATCGTACAGTTCCATGACGTAAGCATTGTCCAATACTTCCGAGGCAGGAAAGCCCCAATAAGCCATTGACGCATCCTTAACGTCGCTTTTTTAAAATCAAGGTAATACGCAGCAACGCTGCCGGCATTTTTATAAACTTATACTCTGTGGCAGGTCGCGCATTGATCTCCCTCACATCAATCTCCATGATAAAATCCTTTTTACTATTATTTTTCCTATAGTTATCCCCGTTGTGACGAACAAATTATTAACCGCAGCGGAGAAGATCTTCCAGCCGCCGATGAGGCTTATGCGCAGCGCTGCGCAAAACTAAATGCCGCTGAACCAGTTATAGCCCTGATCCTCCCAATACCCGCCCGGATTGACGTCGCTGACGAAGATCGCGGCGATATGTTTGGCGTTTTTGAACCCCAGCTTGGTGGGCACCCGCAGCCGCAGCGGGTAGCCATAGTCCGCCGGCAGGGCCTTGCCGCCGAAATCCAGCGCCAGGATGGTCTGCGGGTGCAGCGCGGTGGCCATGTCGAGGCTGGAGTAGTAGCGATCGGCGCATTTGAAGCCGACGTAACCGGCATTCAGATCCGCGCCGACGTGCTGCAGAAAGGTGCGCAGCGGCACGCCGCCCCATTGGCCGATGGCGCTCCAGCCCTCAATGCAGATCAGGCGAGTGATCTGGCTTTGCTGCGGCAGCCGCTGCAGCTGTTCCAGCGTCCAGGGGGCTTTTTTCTCCACCTTCCCGGCGACCTCAAGCCGGTAGCCGGCGAGATCGATCTCGGGGACGTTGTATTCCGGGTAAAACGCGTTGAAGGGGAAAGGGTGGGTAATCTGATCGGGCCGGTAAGTTTGCGCCAGCCGCTGGCCGCTGAACAGCCAGGCCTGCACCCGGTCGTTCCAGCGCGACATGGCCCACAGCACCTTATCCACCCGATCGCCGTCTTGCAGGTTGCAACCGGTGAGCATGGCGATACCGCCCAGCGTCAGGCCGGAACGCAGCATCAGGCGGCGCTGCAGATTGACCAGCTGCTTTTTTTGGTCCGGTTCCAGTTTTGGCGCGGCTGCCCGCGGCTTTTTCTCATTCATGTTTGCCACCCGTTATCATCGCCCACAGCGTTTTGGGCACGACGATTACCATGAAAAC
Organism: Serratia sp. Nf2; assembly: GCF_003028435.1. Lineage (NCBI taxonomy): Bacteria > Pseudomonadati > Pseudomonadota > Gammaproteobacteria > Enterobacterales > Yersiniaceae > Serratia > Serratia sp. Nf2. Next base: position 201,769 of record NZ_PYTW01000006.1, read on the forward strand.
GTGGATCGCCACGAACAGGCCGATGCCGGCCATGGCGAAGAAATGCACGTAGCGCGCAAAATCGAAGCCGCCGAACAGGGCGACCAATCCCTGCAGCTGAACCGGCTTCCAAATCGCCAGGCCGGACAGCACCAGCAACAGGCCCAGCGCCAGCACGCCGAGGTACATCAGTTTCTGAATGGCGTTGTAGTGGCCATGCCGGTGGCGCAGGCGCAGCGTCAACGCCAGCCAGATATCCTGCCGCAGCGCGCCGACGCGCAGCGGCAACAGATCGCGGCGAAAATGGCCGCTGAACAGGCTCCACAGCAGATAGCAGACGGCGTTGAGCGCCAATAGCCACATCACCGCCAAATGCCAACCAATCGCGCCGCCCAGCCAACCGCCCAGCGTCATCTGCGGCGGAAAGCGGAAATCGAACAGCGGCGAGGCGTTATAGATCTCCCAACCGCTCATGAACATGCACACCATGGCGAACAGGTTGATCCAATGAGTGATTCGAACCGGCCAGCGATGCACCGGCCGCGACGCGTTGGTTTTCATGGCTTTCTCCGGTTACATCGGCGGTACGGTGCCGTCTTTGCCGGCGGAAATGCGGGTGGCGATGCGCTCGCCCTTATCGTTGACGGCGGAGAACAGCACGATGTGCACGCCCGGCTTGAGCAGGCTCAAATCGCCCGGATCCAGCGTCACGATCGGCACGTCTTCCGGCACGATGACGGTTTTCTGCTGGTTGCCGTAGGTGACGGTCAGGGTGCGGCCGTTGGATTTCACCAGTTTACCGACGGTGCCGTTGGTCATGGTGTCTACTTTGCCGTCGGCGGATTCCCAGGCCGAGTGCCCTTCACCGGTGCCGCGCAGGCTGGCGGCGAATACGTGCACCTCCAGCGCTTTGAGCGTGCCGTCCGGCTGCGGCACGGCGGCGGTGCCGATAAAGCTGTCCGGTTTGATGTCGTCCAGCGTGGCTTTGGACACGCTGAGCACGTTGGTCTGATTGTTCAGCTTGACGCTGAGTGTCTCGCCTTTGCGATCGGTCAGCTGCAGATTGCCGTCGGCCACCTGGCTGATGGTGCCGCGCAGCGGCGCGATGACTTTGCCCGGCGTTTGGGCGGCGGCCAGGCCGCTGGACAGCAGCAAGGTGGATAACAGTAAACCGGCTATACGATGACGGGTAATCATAACGTTCTCCTGAAATGAGTTTGCCGGTTAAGCATGGTTGAGCCATTGGGTCAGCGCCATGGCCGTTTGATGACATTAATGTCATCAAGTTTGTCCGCCGAAGCTGCTAGTATTTTTGCAGACGTAACGAGGTGGCGAGCATGCGAATACTGGTAGTTGAAGACGATATCGGCACAGGGGATTACCTGAAGAAAGGGTTGGGTGAAGCGGGGTACGGCGTCGATTTGGCGCGCAACGGCACCGACGGGCTGTTTCGCGCGTTGGAGCAGGATTACGACGCGATCGTGCTCGATGTGATGCTGCCAGGGCTGGACGGTTGGCAGATCATCGAGGTGCTGCGCAAGAAAAGCGACGTGCCGATTCTGTTTCTCACCGCCCGCGACGGCGTGCAGGACCGTATCCACGGCCTGGAGCTGGGCGCGGACGATTATCTGATTAAACCGTTTTCGTTTACCGAGCTGGTGCTGCGTTTGCGCACCTTGCTGCGCCGCGGGCCGGCGCGCGAAGCCGACCATTACGCCATCGCCGATCTGCAGCTGGACGTGCTGCGCCGCCGGGCGGTGCGCCAGGATCAGGTGATCCCGTTGACCAACAAGGAGTTCATGCTGCTGCATCTGCTGGTGCGGCGCGAGGGCGAAGTGCTGTCGCGCACGCAAATAGCCTCTCAGGTGTGGGACATGAATTTTGACAGCGACACCAATGTGGTTGACGTGGCCATCAAACGCCTGCGTGCCAAAATAGACCGGCCGTTCGACGTCAAGCTGATCCACAGCGTGCGCGGCATTGGCTATGTCTGCGAGCCACGCTCGTGAGCGGGCGCACGTCACGTCGGCCGGTGTCGCTGACGCTGCGCACCGCCACGCTGTTCGCACTGGTAGCCGCTTTGGTGGTGAGCGGAACGGGCGGGTATCTGTATAGCGCCATGCGCCAGGAAATGACGCTGCGCAGCGATCTGCAGGTGACCGGGCGCGTAGAGTATTTCCGCCATTTGCTGGGGCAGCGCTTTCCTTTGGCGCGCCTGACCGCCAATAACGGCCTGTTTGAAAACATGCTGGGCAATGAACAGGACGTGCTGATTTTCCAAATTCCGGGACAAAAACCGCTCATCAACGTGAATCCGGCCGGGGTGAACCTACCGCCGATCGCGCCGACGCCGGCCGGCCAGGCGCAGACGCTGGCCGCCGTCCGCGGTGGGGAAACGGCGCAGGGGGTGCCGCTGCGCGCGGCTTCGGCGATGGTGCGCCTGGAAGACGGCAGCCTGTTGCAGATCTCCGCCGCGCACGTGATGGCCAACGAACAGAAAATGCTGGCGCGCTACCTGTGGCGCATCGTCGCGGCGGTGGCGGTGGCTTTCCTGCTGATTGCGCTCCTGGGGTATGGGGTCATGCGCCGGGGATTGAAGCCGTTATGGCGCATGGCGGCGCAGGCGTCGCAGATTGCGCCCAATACGCTGTCGACACGCCTCAGCGAGCAGGGGGCGCCGAAGGAGTTGCAGCAGCTGATCCGTTCGTTTAATGCGATGCTCGATCGGTTGAATGAAGGCTACCAGCGGCTGACGCAGTTTTCCGCCGATCTGGCCCATGAAATCCGCACCCCGGTAGGGGCGTTGATGGGCCAGTGCCAGGTAGCGCTTTACCAGCCTCGCAGCGTGGAGGAGTACGAAACCCTGCTGTCGAACAATATGGATGAGCTGGAGCGCATTTCCCGCATGGTGGAAAACATCCTGTTCCTGGCGCGTGCCGGCGAGGCGCAGTCTGCGCTGAACTACAATCGTCTGGATGTGGCGCTGGAGCTGCGGCGGGTGGCGGATTACTTCGAGGGGCTGGCGGAAGAACGCGGCATCGTGCTGAGCTGCGAAGGTGAAGGCGGGTTGAAGGCGGACGCAATGCTGTTCCAGCGGGCGTTGAGCAACCTGGTGGCTAACGCAGTGCGTTATGCCGACGAAAACAGCCGGATCGTCCTGCGGGCTGAACGGCGCGCCGATGCCTGGTGGGTGCAGGTTATCAATCAGGGGCAGCCGATCGCGCCGGCACAGCTGGAAAAATTGTTCGATCGCTTTTATCGCGCCGATCCCGCACGCAGCGCTGGCAATCATGCCAGTGGGCTGGGGCTGTCTATCGTGCGCGCCATCATGACGCTGCACGGTGGTGAAGTTCGCGCGCAGTGTTCCGTTAGCCGGGGTTCCGCTTGTTTGACCTTTAGCCTGGTTTTCCCTTCATCAGTTCAATGAGCTGCAGCGAATGTTTTCGCCTGTTGCGGAAAGCGCGACAGGCGTCATTCGTAAGTTTTTCCTTTCATTATTGTTTCCCATCAGCCTCGGCTGAACCTAAAATTTAACATTTGCGTCGCGGCAAACGCGTTAATTCATCGGGCTAATGCAGATGGACTGCGGTCTGTGATTACGCTCAACATTCACGTGTTATTATTTTTTTATTAAAATTTAGTTCTGTGGTCTTTTTTTGAGATGTTTTTCCTTAAAATGGATGATTTGCGACACAAAAAACTAACTTTGTGGTTTTTGTCGCGTCAATATATCAATGAATGAGGTGATTGGTTAACCTTTGGTTATGGTTTACAAGAAAAATCCTATATAAACGGTGGTGAGGTGACAAAGCGTATTTCGTGGCGTTAATTGAGTGGTTTTTCTTGCCTGTGCTTGGGTATTTTCGCGAATTACCTGATTAAATATTTATTTAATATTTCATTAACATTTGACGCCAAACTATAAATGATCGCTATAGTGAAAACATGTGAATAAAATGAAATATAGATTTAATGACCATATTCTCTTTGACGCAGACACCAGAACCCTTAGCCCAACAGATTTTTCTGACGATCCCATATCCATATCCGGTCCTTCCAAACGGTTGTTGCTGCTGTTGATTGCCCATCATGGCGAGGCCGTAGGGCGTGAACTGATATTCAAGAAGGTCTGGGACGATTACGGCATGGTGTCCAGCAATAATAATCTTAATCAGTGCGTCAGCAAATTGCGTCGGGTGATTAAAAACCTTGGCGTCGAGGATGAGGTCATTGTTACGGTCCCTAAAGTGGGTTTTATGTTGCGTGATGAGATTACCATCGAGTCTTATGAGGACGCGGAAGATATTCACGACGCGGAGCCTGCCGCGGCTGTGCCTGGAGCTACGCCCGCAGCGGTGGTTAATCCGGCGTCCGACACCGTCATCGACGGGGCCTCTCCTCATCTTGGTTATTCCCGCCGTGGTTGGCTGATGTTCAGCGCGATGGTTCTGGGAGGGATCCTCATGGCTATTGCTGTCTCGGCCTATTTCAGCGGCTCGGGGGCCCGGCAGGAGAGCTACCTGGGAAAGTCAGGCAACTGTAAGGTTTTCATGTCGCTGCCTGATGCTTCGGCGACGGTCAACGCCAGCCTGAATCGGGATATTCTGGCTTACGCCGCGCACCAAACGGGAGAATGCAGCGGCGATGAGTTTTTGCTGGTGGTGCGCAGCAATCAGGTCAGGGCTTACATTTCCGGCATTTCCCGCTTATTCCTGCTGCGCTGCAAGATCTTGCGTGAACATAAAATGGAGATCTGTTCAGGGTTGGAAAGCGACAATGCCGAGTTTATTAATTGACCATTGATAGCCGCTGCCCAACGCGATTGAAAGGACGGTGGGTATGCCAAAAATATTACAGTATTGAAATATAACGTTCGACTTTCATTTGGCGGGCTGCCGTGTGGCGTTTATCGAGAGATATTTCTCTTTCTCTACCGCTTTCTACCTCATTATGGTGATTATGTATGGTTAAAGCCGATTTCGGTGATGCGCTGCTATTTTTCGAACCCAGCTATTTAGTGAGAAGAGGAATGGAAGCATTTCTCGTTACCCAATCAAGTGACCGCTATTTTATCGACACCTTGAGGGAGCTGGAGGGGGTATTGAAAGAGGGAAAGCCTCGCGCGCTTATTATGGAGTTATATCATCAGAGCGAATATTTGTATGATGTATTACGGTTCGTTCTGACGGCAAAAAATGTCTGGCCGGAAATTCCCTTGGTGATTTTCACCGCGGTAGAACATCCCGGTATATTAGCGTTGTTGGCGACGGATGCGCGCATAGCTATAGTGGCAAAGGAGGAGCCTTTGCATTGCCTGAGTGATGCCATTGCGGCTGCGGGTGAGTTCTCCGGCTATCGTTCCCCGCATATTCGCGCCCGGCTGATGCACTCTGCAGCCGCATTATCTGACACTGAATGGCGAGTTTTGGCCATGATGGTTGCCGGCGCATCTGCACGAAGCATCGCCAACGTGACCCGGCGAAGTTACAAAACCATAAGCTCCCATAAACTGAATATTATGCGAAAACTGGGCCTCAATCAGGCCGGCTTTATGCGGCTTATTCTTACCCTGAGAACCCGATACCCTTCCTGACACGTGGCGATAAGCCCCCCTTTTCTCTACAGCGGCCGATCTTGATTGGCTGCTGCCCCCTGCGTAAATCCAATCAATCCCCCCTCAGCGAACAATGCCGGCGCTGAAATTTTGCACCGACATGAGAAGGACGAACAGAGCGTATTTGTGGTTAAACAATAACCGCCTTGCCGGGGTTAAACCACAATGTGATTGTGCTTTCATCAAAGGCTTAACCCGCTTTTTAATGTGATTGATGGGGGTTAAAACATTAATGGCGGGATTTAAATCTAAATATTTGAACTTTAATAGTTAATGATTCTTTTTTGATCGGCCAGGGATATTCTTGTGGCGTCAAGCAGACTGGCTAAACGCAGTGATGCAAACGGCTGGCTGAGAATGGACGAAAGAAAGAAAACATATTCAACATTGAAGGGAGTTATACCATGAAGAAAATGACACTGGCTCTGGCGATCGTTTCCGCCTTTGCAGCGGTCAGCACTGCTCAAGCCGCCGACGTTACCGCTCAGGCGCTGGCAACCTGGTCTGCGACCGCCAAGAAAGACACCACCAGCAAACTGGTTGTGACGCCGATTGGCAGCCTGGCCTTCAACTATGCAGAAGGCATTAAGGGTTTCAACAGCCAGAAAGGCCTGTTTGACGTCACCGTGGAAGGCGATACCACGGCCACCGCTTTCAAACTGACCTCAAAACTGGTCTCCAATACGCTGACTCAGCTGGATACTTCCGGTTCTACGCTGGAAGTCGGGGTGAACTATAACGGTGCGGTGGTCGGGAAAACGGCTGAAACCACCATGATCGACACCACCGCCGGCATTTTGGGCGGCAATTTGAGCGCCTTGTCCAACGCCTACAACCAGGCCGGCCGCACCAGCGCGCAGGAGCAGTTCACCTTCAGCATCATCGGCGCGACGTCAAACGGCACCACCGCCGTCACGGATTTCAGCACGCTGCCGGAAGGTATCTGGAGCGGCGACGTCAGCGTCGAGTTCAACGCGACCTGGACTTCCTAATCCCCCGAACGATCTTCATCTGGCAGGGGGGAGACCTCCTGCTATTTAGCGCCCATCAACGCCAGTGGAATACCGCAATGACACGCTTTTCTCTCGCCGTCACCCTGATGTTAATGCTGCTGAGGCCGGCTTTGGCTCTCGATGTGGGTGAGATCAGCACCTTCATGCCTGGCGACAGCGCGCGCCTGAGCAAGGAAATCAAAAACACCACCGACAGCGGCCGGCTGGTGACCATCAAGATCGAACGCATTTCCAGTCCCCTGGCCTCTGGTACGGTGATCCCGATGAGCAGCCGGGACGAAATGCTGCTGTCGCCCGCCAGCCTGATCTTGCCGGCTAACGCCAGTGATGTGATCCGCTTTTACTACAAGGGGCCGAATGATACCCAGGAGCGTTACTACCGCATCGTTTGGTTCGATCAGGCGCTGAGCGAGGCGGGGCAAAACTCGGCTCGGCGTAATGCCGTGGCCACTACGTCGGCGCGCATCGGCACCATTTTGGTGGTGGCGCCTCGGCAGGATCGCTTCGCCTATCAGTTCGCCAATGGGCGGATCAAAAACACCGGCAACGCCACGTTCAAAGTGGTGGCCTACGGCAATTGCAGGAACAAGCAAGACGGCAGCGACTGCAAGGAAAACTATTTCGTGATGCCGGGGAAGGATCGTGCCTTCAGCAAGGTTGACGTCAACGATAAAAAAGGACGCGTCGCGCTGTGGCACGGCGAACAGTTTATCCCGGTGAAGTAATGCGCGCGTTATCCACGATGGATGCAAAACAATCACGCAAGGAGTGGCATGTGAACGCTGTGCTGTTGAAAACGCTTTTGGCTGCCGGTGCGCTGGCGCTCCCGACGCTGTTGCCTGGCCGGATGGCGATGGCGGCCGGTTTGACGCAGATTAACGGCGTGCTGATCCCGCACACTTTCAGCCTGGCGTTGCGCGAGGGGATGAGTATTCCGCTGTTGTTGCATTATGAAAAGAGCGATGGCGTCAAAGACGACAGCCGCATCGGCCATGCCTTTCTCTACCTGGATCAGGACAGGCTAAAGATTCGTCGGGTGACGCTGGAGGATAACGACGACGGTGCCCCGCTGACCACGGCGATTGCCGGCCAGCTGCAGGCTTTGCAGGATGCGCCATTCGATCGGCAGCAGCATATCCGGGTCGCGGACGACGCCTGGCTGGCGCTGGATTTCCGGCAGCTCAACCTGCAGCTGGTGGTGAAGGAATCCGCGTTGGGGACGGTGCTGCGCGCTCGCTCCAGCGACATCGGCGCGTCCAGCGTGGATGCCGTAAGCAGCACGCTGGATTATAACCTCGGGGTCTACGATAACCGGGCCCGCGCCAGCGAAGGCAACACCTCCAGTTATTTATCGCTCAACAGCGTCACGGCGTTGCGTGAGCACCACGTGGAGTTGAACGGTTCAATCTACGGTATCGGCAGCGGCGATGAAAACGCCACGCTGTACAAAGCGATGTACGAGCGTGATTTCGCCGGCCGCCGTTTCGCCGCCGGCATGCTGGACAGCTGGAATCTGCAGTCGCTGGGGCCGGTCACCACCATCAACTCGAGCAAGATTTATGGTCTGTCCTACGGCAACCGCGCCAACTCGACGGTATTCGATAATTCCCAATCGCTGACGCCGATCGTGGTTTTTTTCCCCTCGGCCGGCGAGGTGCATCTGTCGCGCGACGGGCGGCTGCTCAGCGTACAAAACTTCACGATGGGCAACCATGAAGTGGACACCGGCAGTTTGCCCTACGGTATCTATGACGTAGAGGTGGAGATCGTGGTCAACGGCAAAGTGGTCGATAAACGCATGCAGCGAGTGAATAAATTGTTCAGCCCCAATCGCGGCGCCAATGCGCCGCTGGCCTGGCAATTCTGGGGCGGGATGCTGCGCATGGACGACTGGCGCGGCGAACGGGAGCGCCACCGCCCGGCAAAGGACTCTTATTTGCTTGGCGCTTCGGCTACCGGCAATCTGCAAACGCTTAATTGGGCGCTGTCGGGGTATTCGTTTGACGGCAACGCCGTCGGCGAGAGCCGCGTCAGCCTGCCGGTGACCGAGTCGATTCAGATCAACCTGCAAAACATGGCGGCCTCCGATCGCTCCTGGAGCCTGGTCAACAGCGTCAGCGCCGCGTTGCCCGGCGGCTTCAGCAGCGTATGGATCAATCAGGAGAAAACGCAGATTGGCGATCGTCTGTTGCAAAATGACGCCTATAACCGCGCCGTTGGCGGCAGCCTTAATCTGGGGGCGCTGTGGTCTCCGCTGGGCACCCTGAGCGCCAGCTACAACGACGATAAGAAGAACGACAGTCACTATTACAACGCCGACTATTACCAGAACATCTTTACCGGCCGCTTCGGCACGCTGGGCGTACGTGCGGGCGTGCAACGCTACAACAACGGCAGCAGCAACGCCAATACCGGCAAGTACATCGCGCTCGATTTTTCACTGCCGATGGGCAACTGGCTCAGCGCCGGCGTTTCCAATCAAAACGGCTACACCACCGCCAACCTGGCGGCGCGCAAGGACATCAAGGACGGGCCGATCCGCACCTTGGGCGCCAACCTGTCGCGGGCGATTTCCGGTGATACCCGCGGCGACAACCGCTTCAACGGTGGCGGCTATGCGCGCTTCGACACCAAGTATTCTGCCGGCACGCTCAACGTCAGCAGCTCCGCCGACGGCTACGTTAACAGCAGCCTGACCGCGAGCGGCAGCATGGGCTGGCAAGGGCGCGATATTGCCATCAGCGGCCGCAACGAAGGCAACGCCGGGATTATCTTCAATACCGGCATTGAAAACGACGGGCTGCTGACCGCACGGGTTGACGGCCGGATGGTGAAGCTGAGCGGCAATAAGAATTACCTGCCTTTGTCGCCTTACGGTCAGTACGACGTTGAGTTGATGAACAACAAAAACTCGGCGGAGAGCTTCGATATCGTCACCAAGCGCAAGAGCAAGCTCACCCTGTATCCGGGCAACGTGGCGGTGATCTCGCCGGAGATAAAACAGATGGTGACGGTGTTCGGCCGCATCAAAGCGGAGGACGGCACGCTGCTGGCCAACGCTTATATCAAGAACCATATCGGCCGCACCCGCACCGATGAGAAAGGCGAATTTATCATGGACGTCGACAAGAAATTCCCGGTTATCGATTTTACCCACGGCGGCAATCAGACATGCGAAGTGGATTTGGATCTCAGCAAGGCGCAAGGCGCGGTGTGGATCGGCGACGTGATCTGCACCGGGCTGAAAACCTATGCGGGCAATATGTCATCCGGGGAGTCTGACCATGAGAGCTAACGTTGCGCTGTTGTTGTTGGCGCTGGTCGCCCCCGCGCTGCAGGCGGCGGTCAGCCAGACCAACTGGCCGGATGCGGCGGTCATGAAATTTGTCTTCGTGGAGAACAACGCCGACGACAACTTTTTCGTCACGCCGGCCGGCGGGCTGGATCCGCGCATGACCGGCGCCAATAAGTGGACCGGGCTGAAATACGGCGGTTCCGGCACTGTCTATCAGCAGAGCCTGGGGTACGTGGATAATGGTTACAACACGGGGCTGAATGCCAACTGGCGCTATGACATGTGGCTGGAAAATGCGCCGATAAAGAATCCGTTCCTCGGCCTGCGCTGCATCAACTGGTATGCCGGTTGCAATATGGATACCAGCTTGATTCTGCCGCAGACCACCGACGAAAAGGGATTTTACGGCGCCGTGGTTACGCCCGGCGGCGCAAAATGGATGCACGGCATGATGTCGCCGAGCTTCTATCAGTATCTGAAGCAGATGGCGGCGGGCGAAGCTTTCAGCATGCAGATCAACGGCTGCCAAACGTCGGTGGCTTACGACGCCACGGCCGGCGGCCGCTGTCGGGATCAGGCCAGCGGCAGCTGGTACAAGCGCACCGTCACGCACAGCAAGGCGGCCCACCTGCGCTTTATCAATACCAACGCCGTATCGGAGGTGTTCGTCAACAGCGATGGGGTGCCGATCATCGGCGAGGGCAATGCCGATTGCAAGAACCAGACCATCGGCGCCCGCTCAGGCATCATGTGCAAGATGGTCAGCTACGATTTGCAGACCGACGGCAGCGTGAGCAATACCTCGATTCATATTTTCCCGGCGATTAACCATGCGGCGCTGTCATCCGCGGTGAACGCCGCCGATCTGCAGTTCAGTCTGAACGGCAACACCTGGAAAAATACGTCGGGCACCGGCAGCTACTATACGTTTAACGAGTTGAAGAGCAGCAACGCCGTGTATGTGTTCTTCTCCAGTAACTTCTTCAAACAGATGGTCGCGCTGGGGATTTCCGACAGCGGCACTCGCGATCTGATCAATTTCCGTTTTCAGAACACCACCTCGCCGGAGTCGGGATGGTATGAGTTTTCCACCTCAAACCAGCTGATTATCAAGCCGCGCGATTTCAGCATCAGCATTATTTCCGATGATTACGACAACAGCCCACACCGTGAAGGTTATGTCGGCCCGGCGGAACCGGCGCTGGAGTTCGGCTACTTCGTGACCACCAGCGGCAAAACCGCCGCCGATCAGGTGAGGGTGATGGCGACCGGGCCGACTCAGGCGATCAACGGGGTGAACTATTGCCTCTTTTCTTCTGCGGATAACAGTACCCAGGTACCGTTCCCCGCCACCCTCGGCATCACCACCAGCACCAACGGCCAGCAGAGCTTCGCCGCCGGCTGCGATGGCCAGTGGCACGACATGACCAATGCGCTCTGGAGCAGCACGCCGTGGAATGATATCTCCGGTGAAGTGGGAGTGCTGAACAAGACCCGCGTGACCTTTAGCATTCCGATGAACAATCCGATCTCGCTGAGAACCGTCGACGGCAACGGTTGGTATGGCGACGTCAGCGCCGCCGGTGAAATTCATGTCGAAGCCACCTGGCGCAACATCAATTGAGGACAGGGCGTGAAACTTGTGCTGATAGGGTTGCTGTGTTTGTCCTTCCCCTTTACCGCCGCTGCAATCAATGTCGGTACCCTGACGTTTGCCATGGATCAGGATCGCTCATTCACCGCCAAGCGGGTGTTGAATAACAACCGCAGCGCGCGCCTGTATCAGGTGAGCATTCGCGCCATCGATCGGCCGGGAGAGCGCGAGGTGCGCAGCCGGCCGGCGGATGGCGAGCTGCTGTTTGCGCCGCGCCAACTGACGCTGCAGGCCGGGCAGGCGGAGTACTATAAGTTTTTCTACCGCGGGCCGCAGGATAATCGCGAGCGTTATTACCGGGTATCATTTCGCGAAGTGCCGACCCGATTGTTCGAACCGGGGCCGCGTCGGGGCGCCGGCGTCAACCTGGAGCCGATCGTGGTGATGGACACCATTCTGGTGGTGCGCCCGCGTCAGGTAAACTTTGCCTATCGGCTCGATACCCAGCGCGGTACGCTCACCAACACCGGCAACACCTATTTCAAGTTCCTGCTCAAGCCGGGCTGCAACAGCACAGATGAAGAGGGTGTCACCGAATACCTGCGCCCCGGCGATACGCTGACCCATGCCGGTATTCGGCTGAAGGGGCAGAAATTCATTATCTATAACGACAAATTTATCAGCGTCGATCGCAGCTGCCTCGATTAACGCGGCGGAATGGCAAAGCGGAAACAGGCGCCGCTTTGCGCTTGTTCGATCAGCTGAATATCGCTGTCGTGCAGCTGCAGAATGCGCCGCACGATCATCAGGCCCAGTCCACCGGAAGGGCGCCGGGCGCCGCTCAGGACAGACGGGCGTACGAACAGATCGGCGCGCAGCGTCTGCGGAATGCCGGGGCCGCTGTCGCTGACCTGCACCATCACCCGATCGTCCTGCCGCCACAGCCGCACGCCGATGTCGCCGCCGGGCGGCGTATGGCGAATGGCGTTGTCCAACAGGTTAGTCAGTACCCGCTCAATCATGCTGAGATCGGCGAACACCGGCGGAATGCCGGGGGGAATGTCGGCGTGCAGCCGCTGGTTGCGCGCCTCCGCCGCCAGCTCGAACTTTTGGAACACGTCCTGCAACAGCTCGCTGAGGGAAAAAGGCTCTTTCTGCGGTTTCACCACGCCGTACTCCAGCCGCGCCAGCTCGAACAGCTCCTGCGCCAGCTTGCCCACCTTGCGGCTCTGCGCCAGCGCGATCTCCAGATAGCGCCGCCGATCGGCTTCGCTCAGGGTGGCAGCCTTGACCGACAGCGTCTCCAGATAGCCGTGCAGCGAGGTGAGCGGGGTGCGCAGATCGTGCGAGACGTTGGCGATGAACTCACGCCGCAGCCGATCCTGCTGCGCCAGCGTTTGCCACTGATCGGCAAGGCGCTGCGCCATGCGGTGGAAAGCCTGCTGCAGCTGGCTGACTTCGTCGCGCCCGGCCCGTACCGCAGGCAGCGCCGCGTAGGCCTGCACCGCCTCGATGCCGCCGCTGTCCAGCGCGCTGACCTGCCGGGTCAGGCGACGGATAGGGCGCGTCACCCAATAAAACGCGAAACCGCCGGCCAGCAGGCTGAACAGCACCATCAGCCCGGAGGTCCACAGCGCCATCCTGACCGCCGAGTTGAACTGGGCGTTGCTGGCCAGCGCCGTGTACTCTTCGCCGAGCAGCACCACGTACAGATAGCCTTCGATCCGGCCATCGACCTTAAGCGGCGCGACGCTGAACACCTTGCGCCCGTCCGCGCTGCGCGGATCGTCGCCATACACCGGCATCGGCGCGCCACCGAGCAGCGCCTGCAGCGGCGGCAGCGCGACCCGCTGCCGCTTCAGATGCCCGGCCGGCGCGGCGTTGCCGATAATCGCGCCCTGTTTGTCGAGCAGGTAAACCTCAACGCTGGGATTCACCGCCATCAGCTGATCGAACAGGGTATGCACCGCCTGCGGATCCGGCCCGTTCACCCCCAGCAGCGGGTTGCTGTCGGCAATATGCTGCGCCAGGTTGCCGGACAGGCGCTGGATCACCGCCTGGCTGTACTGGGTGCTGCTGCGCACCTGCATCCAGCCGGAAAAGGCGCAGCCGATGACGATCAGCAGCGCGAAGATCAGCGTGAGGCGTTGCGCTAACGTAAGGTTTTTCATGGCTCACTCTTGCGGCGCGGCCGCGAATTTATAGCCCATGCCCCACACCGTGAGGATGCGCTCCGGTTCCGCCGGGTTGCGCTCGATCTTGATGCGCAGCCGGTTGATATGGGTGTTGACGGTGTGCTCATACCCCTCGTGCTGATAGCCCCAAACCTGATTCAACAGGCTCAGGCGTGAGAACACTTGGCCCGGGTGGCGGGCGAAAAAGTACAGCAGGTCGAATTCGCGCGGCGTCAGCTCGACCGGCTGCTGATGCAGGTGCACTTCGCGGGCGATGGGGTCGATGGTCAGATCGTTGAAGCTGAGCACGCCAGCGTCCATGCGCAGGTTGCGGCTCATCGCTTCCTGGCGGCGAAACAGCGCCTTGACCCGCGCCACCAGCTCCAGCATGGAGAAGGGCTTGGCCAGATAGTCGTCGGCGCCCAGCTCCAGCCCCAGCACACGGTGTACCTCGCTGGAGCGCGCACTGGTGATGATGATTGGCGTGTAGCGCGTCATGGTGCGCGCCCGGCGGCAAATTTCCAATCCGTCCACGCCCGGCAGCATCAGATCGAGGATCAAGGCATCCCAGCCGCCCTGTTCCAGCATCGCCATGCCCCGATTGCCGTCGGCGGCGTGGCTGATGGCGTAACCTTCGTCGCGCAGATGCAGTTGCAGCAGCTCGGCGATGTCGCCGTCGTCCTCGACGATCAAAATTCGTTTTGGCTTGTCCATTCTCATTACCGCTGATTGCCCGTTTCTCTCTGAAGTCTACACAACCCCCATCGGCGGAGTTATCACATTTTATTTAACTTTGCGTGAGGTCTTGGGGAACAAATCCGGCGAATACTTGGCTCATCGCATCGTTAGCTGGCAGGAATCTTTATGAGCCTCACTTTCACTCCGGAACAACGACAGACGGTGCATCCGCTGTGGCTGCGGTTGACGCACTGGCTGAATGCGCTGGCGATGCTGATCATGGTGACCAGCGGCTGGCGCATCTACAACGCTTCGCCGCTGTTCAACTTCAGCTTTCTCAATGAGCTGACGCTCGGCGGTTGGCTGGGCGGCGCGCTGCAGTGGCACTTCGCCGGCATGTGGCTGTTCGGCGTCAACGGGCTGTGCTACCTGCTGATCAACCTGGCCAGCGGGCGTTTCAAACGCAAATATTGGCCGCTCAGCCCACGGCAGTTTCTCGCCGATATAGGCGCCGCGTTGCGCGGCAGGCTGCAACACGCCGACCAGCGCCACTACAACATGGTGCAACGCGTGGCCTATCTGTCGGTGATGATCCTCGGTGTGATGAGCGCGCTGTCCGGGCTGGTGCTGTGGAAATCGGTGCAGTTTCCGCTGCTGCGCACGCTGCTCGGCGGTTATGAGGCGGCGCGCTATATCCACTTTTTTGCCATGTCGGCGCTGGTGGCCTTCGTCGCGATTCACCTGGTGATGGTGGCGCTGGTGCCGCGGACGCTGCTGGCCATGCTGCGCGGACGCTAAGGAGTGAATGATGGAAAAGGATAAACAGATCATGACGATCGGTGAAGGGCAGGCGATCGTCAAAGAAGCGCAGCGGCTGTTGAGCGCGCCTTCGCGCCGCCGCTTTCTGCGCAACGGCCTGACGCTGGGCGGCATCGCCATGCTCACCGGCTGCGATCTCAGCGATAACGCCAACGTCGAACAGGCGCTGAGCCGCATCTCGCGCTTCAACGATCGGGTACAGGGCTGGCTGTTCAATGGCGATCGCCTGGCGCCGGTCTACCCGGAATCGATGATCACCCGGCCGTTCCCGTTCAACGCTTTCTACGCCGAGGAGGACGCGCCGGACATCAACGGCGACGATTACCGGCTGGAGGTGGCGGGACTGGTGCAGGACAAACGCGCCTGGAGCCTGCCGCAGCTGCACCGCATGGCGCAGGTCAGCCAGGTGACGCGCCATATTTGCGTCGAGGGCTGGAGCGCCATCGGCAAGTGGGGCGGCGTGCCGTTCGCGACCTTTCTCCAGGCGATTGGCGCGGATCTGAGCGCCCGCTACGTCAGCTTTACCTGTGCCGACGATTACTACACCAGCATCGACATGGCCACCGCGCTGCACCCGCAGACGATTATCGCGCTGACCTATGACGGGCAGGTCTTGCCGCGCAAATACGGCTACCCGATGAAGCTGCGCATGCCGACCAAGCTGGGCTACAAGAATCCGAAACACATTCAGGTGATCGAGGTCACCAACCGCTTCCCGGGCGGTTACTGGGAAGACCAGGGTTACAACTGGTTTGGCGGCAGCTGAGGCAGCCACCGGCCATTCTCCGGCACCCCGGTGCCTTTGACATGACGGAAGGAAATACCATGAAAAAGTTATTCGCAATGATGATGTGCAGCGCGCTGATGCTGGGCGTGGCCGGCGCCAACGCCGCGGACGGCATGAGCAAAGACGCGATGAAAAAGGACGGCATGAGCCAGATGTCGCACGACGGCATGGCGAAAGATGGCATGAAGAAAGAGTGCATGGGCAAAGAGTGCATGAAGAAAGACAAGATGGGCAAAGACGCGATGAAGAAGGATGGCATGGCGAAAGACGGTATGGCCAAAGACGGTATGAAGAAAGACGGTATGAAGAAAGACGAAATGAAGAAGGACGAAATGAAGAAGGACGCGATGGGGCACTAAGCCGCCGCACCCCGCGGCCGCAAGCGGGCGATCCGCGGCGGCCGTGGGCAACATAAGGAGAGAGGATGATGCTGGCGACATGGCTACGGCGCTTTCAGCGCTCGAACGGGGACGTTATCTTTATGCGCGCGGCGCTGGTGGTGATCTTCGCCGCCTTCGGTTACGCCAAGTGGTTTGATTACGAGGCGCAGGGGCTGGTACCGCTGATCGGCAACAGCCCGCTGCTGAGCTGGATGCATCAGGCGTTCGGCATCCGCGGCGCCAGCTATGCGCTGGGCGTCGCCGAGTGGAGCTTCGGTTTGCTGCTGCTGGCGGGATTCTGGTCGCGGCGGCTGGGGTTGCTGGGGGCGATCGGTTCGACGGTGACCTACCTGACCACGCTGACGCTGATCTTTTCCACGCCGGGTGCCTGGGAGCCTTCCGCCGGCGGTTTCCCGGCCATGGCCGGGGCCACCAGTTTTTTAATCAAGGATCTGGTGTTGCTGGCCGGTTCCCTGGTGCTGCTGAAAGCCGACTTGCCGGCCGAGCAGGCATAAAAAAGGGCGTAGCCTGGCTACGCCCTCTCGTTATTTATCGACCGTCACATATCCGGGAAGGTCAGGGTGCCCCCCGGCGCTTCGCGATGAATGTGCAGGAAGTTCAGGTGCTTCTCGTACTGGTCGAGGATATCGCCAATCACCTGTTCCTTGCTGTAGTCCATCAGGTCGTTGCCCTGGGTGCCTTCCATCAGGAAGGTTTCCAGCCGGTAGTAGTGCGACTTGCCGGAGCGGGCGCGGTAGGTGAAGCCCGGCACCGAGTAGCGCATCGGCCAGATCTGATAGATAAAGTTCTGTTCTTCGCCCAGGCGCACCAGCAACTCCAGGTGGTTCAGACGCTCGTCTTCGGTCGGCGGCACTTCGCTGAACTCCACTTTCGCGCCGCGCAGCTCCAGCTCACGCGCCACGTCCTGCATCGCCGGACGGCAGACTTTATCCAACATTTTCTGCGTGTACTGGGTGCCAGGGTAGTTCATCACCCGCGACAGGCGCTGTTTCCAGTTGAGCACGTCGTGGCTGGAGACCGGCACCGGCGCCAGGGTGCTGAGCGCGCTGGCCTTGCGGTAGTCTTCCACCCGCAGCGATTTATACAGCCCAGCCATCACGAAGAAGATCACGAAGCTGAACGGCAGGCCCATGATCACCGTGGTTTTCTGCAGCGCCGGCACGCCGTCGGTCATCAGCATGCCGATGGTCAACAGGCCGATGGCCACCGACCAGAAAATCCGCAGCCAGTTCGGCGCATCATTATTGATGTCGGCCAGGCGCGAGGTGAAGTTGCCCAGCACCAGCGAGCCGGAGTCCGCCGAGGTGACGTAGAACAGCAGGCCGGTGATGGTGGCCACCGAGGCGCTGAAGGTGAAGCCGGGGTATTGTGCCAGCAGGCTGTAGAAACCGCGCTCCGGGAACTGCATCACTTCTTGGGCAAACTCGGCGTTGCCGTGAATGATCTGGTAGAGCGCACTGTTGCCGAAGATAGACAGCCACAGCAGGGTGAACACGAACGGTATGATCAGCGTGCCGACCACGAACTGGCGAATGGTGCGCCCGCGCGAGATGCGCGCCAGGAACAGGCCGACGAACGGCGACCACGCCACCCACCAGGCCCAGAAGAACAGCGTCCAATTGTTCATCCACTCCACCGGCCGATCGAAGGCGAAGCTGTTGAGCGTCATGCCCATAAAGCGATTGACGTAATCGCCGACGTTGAGCACCAGCGCGTTGAGCAGGAACTCGGTGTCGCCAAAGAACAGCACGAACAGGATCAGGCCCAGCGCCAGCAGCACGTTCAGCTCGGACAGGATGCGGATGCCCTTGTTGACGCCGGAGGTGACCGAGATGGTGGCCATGATCACCGACAGCAGGATCAGCGAGCCCTGCACCGTCAGGTTTTCCGGGATTTCGAACAGCACCTTGAGGCCGTAGTTGAGCTGCACCACGCCGATGCCCAGCGTGGTGGCGATGCCGAAGATGGTGCCGAGCACCGCGGCGATGTCCACGCTGTGGCCGATCGGCCCGTTGATGCGCTTACCGAAGATCGGGTACAGCGCCGAGCGGATGGTCAATGGCAGGTTGTAGCGATAGCTGAAGTAGCCGAGGGCGATGCCCATCAGCGCATACATCGACCAGCCGGTCAGGCCGTAGTGGAACAGCGTCCAGACCATCGCCTGGCGCGCGGCTTCCAGCGTTTGCGCGTCACCTTCCGGCGGCATCATGTACTGGGTTACCGGCTCGGCGACCGAGAAGAACATCAGGTCGATGCCGATGCCGGCGGCGAACAGCATCGCCGCCCAGCTCATCAGGCTGAACTCCGGCTTGGACTGTTCCGGCCCGAGCTTGATCGAGCCGAAGCGCGAAGCGGCGATAAACACCACGAACACGATGTACAGCGTCGCAGCCAGCAGATAGTACCAACCGAAGGTGGTCGACACCCAATTCAGCGTACGGGTGATCCACTGCCCGGAGAAGTCGGTGAAAAAGATGGTCATCAGCGAGAAGGCCAGGATCAGCCCCGCCGAGGTGAAGAAAACCACAGGGTTGAGGCGGTCCTGCTGCGGTTTGGAGGAGGTTTCGTGGGTTGTCATCGTCATCCTCTGAACTGAGAAAATCGTGCCGCTCCGCATTCCGGGGCGCGTTGGCCTCTGGAAAACGGGCGAATGAAGGCGGCGGCCATCCCCGTGAGGAGGGCCTGAATGATACCGCTTTCGCCTGTTAATGAAGCGCCGGCGCGCTTCGCGGCGGGAACCGCTTACAGCCACTGATTTTGGTCAGATTCGTTAATTACCTCACAAAAATCAGCCAGTTCCACAACCAGATAGTACAAATTTTTAACCAGGCGGCAATAAAATATATGCAATTTTTATTGAACGTTCAATCAAAAAAAAGTTTAATGGTCCTCATGATGACCTGAATCACGGGCGAAACGGCAGTGAAATTTGCCCGCTGAGATAAGGCCGAAGTCGGTTTTGTGAGAGTCGAAATATGCCAAAGGTAGGAATGCAGCCAATCAGAAGGCAGCAGTTGATTGATGCCACGCTCGCCGCGGTAAACGAAGTGGGAATGCATGACGCCACCATCGCACAGATCGCGCGGCGGGCCGGCGTTTCCAACGGCATCATCAGCCATTATTTCAAGGACAAGAACGGCCTGCTGGAGGCCACGATGCGCTATCTGATCAGTCATCTGGGCGAGGCGGTGAAGCTGCGCTTGCAGGCGCTGACCGATAACAGCCCGGCGGCGCGGCTGCAGGCGATCGTCGCCGGCAACTTCGACGACAGCCAGATCAACAGCGCGGCGATGAAGACCTGGCTGGCCTTTTGGGCCAGCAGTCTGCACCAACCGCAGCTCAACCGGCTGCAGCAGGTGAACGGCCGCCGGCTCTATTCCAACCTGTGCGCCGAGTTTCGCCGCGTCATGCCGCAGCCGCAGGCGCGGTTGGCGGCCAAGGGGCTGGCGGCGCTGATCGACGGACTGTGGCTGCGCAGCGCGCTGCGCGGCTCGGCGTTCAATCAGGCGCAGGCGCTGGCGCTCACGACCGAATACATCACGTTCCAACTCCGGGGGCAGACGCCGCCCGGAGGATAACCCAAGGAGATCCTATGTCCCGTTTTGGCTTGCAGAAGCTCTATATTCATGGCGCCTATGTAGACAGCACCGCTGGAAAAACCTTCAACGCCATTAACCCGGCGAACGGCGAAGTTCTGGCTGAAGTCCAGTCCGCCGGCGCTGAAGACGTCGATCGTGCGGTGGCCAGCGCGGCCAGCGGGCAGAAGGTGTGGGCGGCGATGACGGCGATGGCGCGTTCGCGCATCCTGCGTCGCGCGGTGGATATTCTGCGCGAGCGCAACGATGAACTGGCGGCGCTGGAAACGCTGGATACCGGCAAAGCGATGTCGGAAACCACCGCGGTGGATATCGTTACCGGCGCCGACGTGCTGGAGTATTACGCCGGCCTGATCCCGGCCATTGAAGGCGAACAGATCCCACTGCGCGAAACCTCATTCGTTTACACCCGCCGCGAACCGCTGGGCGTGGTGGCCGGCATCGGCGCCTGGAACTACCCGATTCAAATCGCGCTGTGGAAGTCCGCGCCGGCGCTGGCGGCGGGCAACGCGATGATCTTCAAACCGAGTGAAGTCACCTCGCTGACGGCGTTGAAGCTGGCGGAAATTTACACCGAAGCCGGCCTGCCGGACGGCGTTTTCAACGTGGTGACCGGCAGCGGCGCGGAAGTGGGGCAGTACCTGACCGACCATCCGGGCATCGCCAAAGTCTCTTTCACCGGCGGGGTGAAAACCGGCAAGAAGGTAATGGCCAACGCGTCGGGGTCGACGCTGAAAGAAGTCACTATGGAGCTGGGCGGCAAGTCACCGCTGATTATTTTCGACGACGCCGATCTGGATCGCGCCGCCGATATCGCCATGATGGCCAACTTCTACAGCTCCGGCCAGGTGTGCACCAATGGCACCCGCGTCTTCGTGCCGGCGGCGCTGCAGGCGCAGTTTGAGGCGAAAATCCTCGAGCGCGTGAAGCGTATTCGCCTCGGCGATCCGACCGATCCGCAGACCAACTTTGGGCCGCTGGTCAGCTTCGCGCACATGGAGTCGGTGCTGCGCTTTATCGAGAGCGGCAAGAACAGCGGCGCGCGCCTGCTGTGCGGCGGCGAACGCGTCACCCACGGTGAATTCGGCAAAGGCGCTTATGTGGCGCCGACGGTATTCAGCGACTGCCGCGACGACATGGAAATCGTGCGCGAGGAGATCTTCGGGCCGGTGATGAGCATTCTCCGCTACCAGAGCGAAGAGGAAGTGGTGCGCCGCGCCAACGACACCACCTTCGGCCTGGCCGCGGGCGTGGTGACCAACGATCTGGCACGCGCGCACCGCGTGATCCATCAGTTGGAAGCCGGCATTTGCTGGATCAACACCTGGGGCGAGTCGGCGGCGGAAATGCCGGTCGGCGGCTACAAGCAGTCCGGCGTCGGCCGCGAGAACGGCCTGACGACGCTGGAACACTACACCCAGATCAAATCGGTGCAGGTCGAGCTGGGCGAATACGCCTCGGTATTCTGATCTTCCCGTCGTCTTTCGAGCCGCAGCCGCGTTGGCTGCGGCCGACAATCTCTAGAGCGCCCAAATACACAGCCTGTTGCCGAGCCGCGCTTCGCGTCTTTGCCTGACCAGGCCTCTATAAAGTAAGGAGATAATGAATGGAATTTGACTACATCATTATCGGTGCCGGTTCCGCCGGCAACGTGTTAGCCACCCGATTGACCGAAGACGCCGACGTCAGCGTGCTGCTGCTGGAAGCCGGCGGCCCAGATTACCGGATGGATTTCCGTACCCAGATGCCGGCCGCGCTGGCGTTTCCGCTGCAGGGCCGCCGCTATAACTGGGCGTATGAAACCGATCCTGAGCCGCACATGAACAACCGCCGGATGGAATGTGGCCGTGGCAAAGGGCTGGGCGGTTCGTCCCTGATCAACGGCATGTGTTACATTCGCGGCAACGCGATGGACTTCGATAACTGGGCCAAGGCGCCGGGTCTGGAAGACTGGACCTATCTGGACTGCCTGCCGTATTTCCGCAAGGCGGAAACGCGCGATATCGGCCCGAATGATTACCACGGCGGCGAGGGCCCGGTGAGTGTCACCACGCCGAAAGCCGGTAACAACGAACTGTTCCACGCCATGGTAGAAGCCGGCGTGCAGGCGGGTTACCCGCGCACCGACGATCTGAACGGTTACCAACAAGAAGGCTTCGGCCCGATGGATCGCACCGTGACGCCGAAAGGGCGCCGCGCCAGCACCGCCCGCGGTTATCTGGATCAGGCGCGTTCGCGGCCGAACCTGAAAATCGTTACCCATGCGTTGACCGACCATATCGTGTTCGACGGCAAGCGTGCGGTGGGCGTCAACTATTTGCAGGGCGACAGTAATCAGCTGACCCACGCCAAAGCGCGGCGCGAAGTGCTGCTGTGCGCCGGCGCCATCGCCTCACCGCAGATCCTGCAGCGTTCGGGCGTTGGCCCGGCGGCGCTGCTGAACAGCCTGGATATCAAGGTGGTGCACGATCTGCCGGGCGTCGGGGAAAACTTGCAGGATCACCTGGAGATGTACCTGCAGTACGCCTGTAAGAAACCGGTGTCGCTGTACCCGGCGCTGCAATGGTTCAACCAGCCGAAGATCGGCGCGGAATGGCTGTTCAACGGTACCGGCGTCGGCGCCAGCAACCAGTTTGAGGCCGGCGGTTTCATCCGCAGCCGTGCAGAGTTCGCCTGGCCGAACATTCAGTATCACTTCCTGCCGGTGGCGATTAATTACAACGGCAGCAACGCGGTCAAAGAGCACGGCTTCCAGGCGCACGTCGGCTCGATGCGTTCGCCGAGCCGCGGCCGGGTGCAGGTGAAATCGAAAGATCCGCGCCAGCACCCGAGCATTCTGTTCAACTACATGGCGACCGAACAGGACTGGCAGGAGTTCCGCGACGCTATTCGCATCACGCGCGAGATCATGGCGCAGCCGGCTTTGGACGAATACCGTGGCCGCGAGATAAGCCCGGGGCCGGAGGTGCAGACCGACGAACAGCTGGACGCTTTCGTGCGCGAGCACGCCGAAACCGCCTTCCACCCGTCCTGCTCGTGCAAGATGGGCGAGGATGAGATGGCGGTGGTCGATGGGCAGGGCCGGGTGCACGGCATGGAAGGATTGCGGGTGGTGGATGCGTCGATCATGCCGCTGATCATCACCGGCAACCTGAACGCCACCACCATCATGATCGCCGAGAAGTTAGCCGATCGCATTCGCCAGCGCGCGCCGCTGCCGCGTAGCACCGCCGACTATTACGTCGCCGGCGATGCGCCGGTGCGCAAGCAGTAACCGACACGCCCTCTCGCCGTTGAGGGGGAGGGCCGCCGTAGCAAGCAACCCCTCTCCATATGCTCTTCCCCAAGGCGAGGGGGCAACTCTTTTTTATTCCTTATCCCATCATGCCGCCGGCAGCGAGATCGCCTGATCGAAACTGGTGGGCGTCGCCATACGCCACATGCGGGCATAGAACTCGCTTTTGATCTCCGGCTGCAGCAGCGCCCCCGGCTCCAGGTAGTAATAGATATCGGCGTACACCTTGATCTCGGTCGGCGTGATGCGGCGCAGCATATGGTGTGAGGTCAGCTGTTCCGGGCGGCTGACGCCGGCCGCCGCCAGCATGTCTGCCAGCGCTTTCACCGTATTCTGATGGAAGTGGTAGACGCGTTCCGCCTTGTTCGGCACTACAAGCGCTTTCTGTCGTAGCGGATCTTGCGTCGCCACGCCGGTTGGACAGTGGTTGGTGTGGCAGCTTTGCGACTGGATGCAGCCGACGGCGAACATAAATCCGCGCGCCGAGTTCACCCAGTCAGCGCCGAGCACCAGCACGCTGGCGATATCGAAGGCGCTGATGATCTTGCCGCTGGCACCTATCTTGATTTGGTCGCGCAGGCCGCAGCCTACCAATGTGTTATGCACGAACAGCAGCCCTTCGCGCAGCGGCATGCCCATATAGTTGGAAAGCTCGAGCGGCGCGGCGCCGGTGCCGCCTTCCTTGCCGTCCACCACGATGAAATCCGGCAGGATGCGGGTGTGCAGCATCGCCTTGACGATGGCGACGAATTCCCACGGGTGGCCGATGCACAGCTTGAAACCGACCGGCTTACCGCCAGACAGTTCGCGCAGCTGCTGGATGAAATGCATCATTTCCAGCGGGGTGGTGAAGGCGCTGTGCGAGGCCGGCGAGATGCAATCGACCCCTTCCGGCACGCCGCGGGTGGCGGCGATTTCCGCATCCACCTTCTTCGCCGGCAGAATGCCGCCGTGGCCGGGTTTGGCGCCTTGGCTGAGCTTGATTTCAATCATTTTCACCTGCGGGCTTTGCGCCTGTTCGGCAAAGCGCCGCGGATCGAAATGGCCGTCGGCGGTGCGGCAGCCGAAATAGCCGCTGCCCAGCTCCCACACCAGATCGCCGTTGTTTTCGCGGTGATAGCGGCTGATGCTGCCCTCGCCGGTGTCGTGGTAGAAATTGCCCTTGGCCGCGCCGAGGTTGAGCGCGCGAATGGCGTTGGCGGAGAGCGCGCCGAAGCTCATGGCCGAGATGTTGAAGATCGACGCGGAGTAGGGCAGGTGGCAGTCGGCGCCGCCGATAGTGATGCGGAAACTGGTCGGGTCGGCGGCTTCCACCGGCCGCATGGAGTGGCCGATGCACTCATAGCCGGTCTGGTAGACGTCCAGCAGGGTGCCGAACGGCTTGTCGCCCATCTCATTTTTCGCCCGGCGATACACCAGCGTGCGCTGGGTGCGTGAAAACGGGATCTCTTCATTATCCTGTTCGAGGAAATACTGGCGCAGTTCCGGGCGGATGAACTCGAAGAAGAAGCGCAGGCGGCCGATGATCGGGTAGTTGCGGCAGATGGCGTGACGTTGCTGCGTGAGATCATAGATGCCCAGCACCATCAAGCCACCGCAGGCCAGGGCCGGCAGCCAGAACCACGGATGGTTGCGCATCATGATCAAGAAAACCAGGGTGAGCAAGATGCTCAGCACAAAGCAGGTGTAGCGGCTGAATAAGGACGACTTCATAACATCTCCTGATGTTTATTTTAATCCACACGACATGACTCACGGATAATCCGTGTGCAAATCGTAACCAACAGGAGGAGATGTTGTGTGTCTGTTGCTGCTTTGTCGCCGGTTGTTACATTAATTTAACTTGGCGGGGGAGGGCTGGTTGCCGCGCGGCGTACCGCGCAACAAGCCAGGGCAGGTTATTTGCCGGCGACGAAGATGGTGCTCATGCTGCGCAGCCGCAGCTTTTTCATCGCGCTGTATTTCTGCGAAAAGATGGTTTTTGGGTGCGTGCCGCGTTTTTCGGCAATGTGCAACAGGCTGTCGCCGCGCAGCAGATTGAAGATCACGTCGCTTTCCGCCGGGCTGAGCTCGCGGGTTTTCTGCACTCTGATGCCGCCCGGTTCTTTGCTTTCCAGCAGCCGCTGGATTTTTTCCTGCAGCGAATAAAGCGGAATGCGGGTAGAGACCAACTCAACGGAAATCCCCAGGATCGACAACAGCTTCACCACGCGCTCGTCGTCATAGAACACCAGCAGACGCGTCTTGCTGTTGTACTGCTGGTGCAGGGACACCAGGCTTTCGATCACGTTGACGCTCTGTTCCAGATTTTGCGAGGTGAAAATCAGCGCGATATCGTGCTTGGTGATCTTCTCTGCTTTGGCACCGCCGTGCATGAAATCGGAAAACAGGCGGATATCGTACGCGCCGTAGTGTTTCTTCAGCAGCACCGACAGGCCAACATAGCTGTACTTACACTCACTAATCACAAGAACGTTGTTTTTAGACATAGGGCAAACACCAATACCGAGTTAAAAGTATTCAGCTGTAAGAAGCGAGTTCAAATCCTTGATGCTGGATTCCTTCCACAGCTTTCCCTGCAGTGCGTAATATGGCATTTCATCCAGCCATTTCTTGTGTTCGGGAGTTTCAACTCCTTCGATAATTACCTTGTAATGATTAAGGTAAAAAAAGCGCAGTAACGCGCGCATCAAGCCCTCGCCGCCGGACTTTTTCATGAAGTCCCAAAGCAGAAAACGGTCGAGCTTAACGAAGCGGAACTGGCTGTTGTACAACGCGGAGAAACCCGCATAGCCAGAACCAAAATCATCGAGCCAAAATGAATAACTATTCAATGACGGATCGCCGTGTACGCGATCTTTCACCAGCCGGGTTGAATTCTCGCTGATCTCAAAATGAATACAGCGCAGGGCATTAATTCTTTCGGCAAAGTGAGTATTCGCCAGCGATTGCAGGGAATAGTCGTCAACATTCAACGTGGCTATCACTTGGTTTTCATGAAACCAGTGTTTGTATTTATCGATCAGATTGATCTGATCCATCAAAATCTCAATCCGGGTGGCACTGTCGGCGTGACGAAAGAACTGTTCGGGAGAAAAATGGGCGTACTCACTATTAAACGTAAAGCGAGACAGACATTCAACGGCCAGCAATTGTCCCGATTTCGCGAACATTGGCTGAAAAACATAATTAATGCCGTTATTTTTCTCTCTGAAAGAACTGCTCATTTCCCAATCCTTGGATTGATATTTAACTTGTTGATTTTAAATGGTTAAAAAGAAAGTTACTCCGATTTTATTGGTAAATTTCTTATTTAAAGCGTCAGGATGGCCGAAGCGTGTCGACAGACCATTTAACGCGTAATTCGTGCCAAAGTCCAAACGTCGCAATCTGTTACTAAATGTAAATATTCGGGATAATATTCTGATTTTCAGGCCTTAATGCAAAATCTTGAACTCTGCAGCTTTCCCAAACACAGATTATTCCTATTCATATGAATCGTCAACATCGATCGATAGGTATCCGCCGATAGTTTATTCCTATCAAGAGGGGCCTTATGAATGTTTTAAACGATTTAACATTAAGAATATGCTTAGTCTATATTTCGTCCGGCAATGAGTTCATCGAGGCAACGCTCCTTTTCAGCAAGGGAGTGCTATCGCTGAGTGTATGCTCAGTGGCGGCAATATATATATAAGCCCGCCACTGAATCGATTATTTTATTGTTCTATGGAGCTGGAAATGAAAAAAGTATTATTGCCTTTGGCCGCCCTGGTATTGTCTGCAACTGCTTCCAACGCAATGGCAGCAAACGGCACTGTTAAATTCACCGGTGAAATCAAACAGTCTACCTGCCAGGTAACTAGCGATACTCAGAATAAAGAAGTTTACCTGGGTACTTACCCAACTTCTGCTTTCCCAACCGTGGGTTCTAAATCCGCTTCTAAAGCTTTCCAGATCTCTCTGGAAAAATGTGATGCCGGCGATTACAGCCTGCGTTTCGACGGTAACACCGTTGCCGGCAACCCAGACCTGCTGTCCGTAAGCAACGTTGGCGGCACCGGCGCTGCAGCTACCGGCGTGGGTATCGAAATCACCGATAACAATGGCAAGCCATTCGCTATCGGCGACGGTTCCAACATCAACGACGACGTAGCGAAAGTCACCATCGCTGCTGACGGTAAAGCGACCTTCAACCTGCAGGCTCGTTACCGTTCATTCGATAGCAACGTAACTGCAGGTCTGGCTAACGCCACCAGCCCGTTCACTATCGAATACAAATAATCGTCTTTCAGGACATACACGGCCAAGGATGGCCCGTAGAGGAAACCGATGAAAAAGTTCTTTGCTGCTCTGCTGATGCTGGGCACCTTTAACAGCTACGCCGGTATCCAGGTAGATGCCACTCGCGTGATTTATAAAGGCGATGACAAATCCGCCTCTCTGCCGATTCATAACGATGCTTCAGAAGCTTATATGGTGCAGACCTGGCTGGACACCGGTGACAGAAACCAAGTGCCGAAAAATCTGCCTGTCGTTGTCGTTCCACCGATTCTGAAATTGGACGCTGCTAAAACTGCAGTTCTGCGCTTTATCTATTCCGGTAATGGTTTACCTCAGGATAAAGAAACCCTGCTGTGGATTAACGTGCAGGAAATTCCACCGGCGCCGAAGCAAGAAAACGTGCTGCAGGTTGCGGTGCGTACTCGAATCAAACTTTTTTACCGGCCGGTGGCGTTGAAAACGACGCTGGACGAGCAAGTACAAAACTTGCGTTGGCAGCGTGAAGGTTCACGTCTGCAAGTGATTAACGATGGCCCGCTGCATATTACCTTTGGGGCGCTGCATTTGAAAAACAGCGCAGGCAAGACCGTGGATGTGGACGCCAACATGGTGAGCCCGAAAGATCGCCTATCGATCAGCATTCCAGCGGGCGTCAGCGTCGGCAACAAGATTGCTTTCAGTTATATCAACGATTTTGGCGGTAGAACGGAAGTCAAGGACGTTCCAGTACAATAAGAGAGACAGGGAATGGCAAATCAACGAAAAGTAGCAGGCGGAGCGACGCGGCTGACACAGCTGATCCGAATTGCAATCATTGCCGCCAGTGCGCCGATGTTCTGGAGTGAAGCAGCGCTGGCAGAGTTTAACATGTCGTTTATTCACGGCGATGAAAACCTGAGCAACGCGGAAGCGGTCGCTCAGGGCGATGCTTTGCAACCAGGCGTTTACCCATTCGACATCTACGTCAACCTGACTCAGGTCGATCATAAGGATGTTACTTTTCGTCAGGTTAAAGGCCAGACCGCGTCTCAACCCTGCCTGAAAGTTGAAGACCTGCGCAACTACGGCATCAAACTGCCGGAAACACTGCAGGCCGGCAGCTGCGTTGATCTGCCTGCGTTGGTTAAAGACGCCACCGTCAGCTATGACGCGGCGGTGCAGCAGATTAACATTTCCGTACCTCAGACCATGATGGATCTGAGCGCTATCGGCGCGATCCCGCCAAGCATGTACGATGAAGGCATCAACGCGCTGTTCGCCAACTATAACTTCAACTACAACAAGAACAGCTATCGCAGAGATGACGCTGACGACAGCGAGTACATGTTCCTCGCGTTGAACAGCGGCCTTAACCTAGGCAGATGGCGCCTGCGCAACAACTCCACCTGGGACAAACAGAGTGGCAGCAGCAGCAACTGGACCAACGTCTCTTCCTGGGCAGAGACCGACATCGTGCCATGGCGCAGCCGTTTGGTGATGGGGCAGGCGAGCACCAACAACAGCGTGTTCAACAGCTTCCAGTTCCGTGGGGTACAACTCTCCAGCGTTGACGACATGCTGCCGGACAGCCTGCGCGGTTATGCGCCGGTGGTGCGCGGCGTGGCGGCAACCAATGCCCGCGTCGAGATTCGCCAGAACGGTTATGTTATCTACAGCACCAACGTCGCGCCGGGTCCTTTCGAGATCCACGACGTTTATCCGCATACTAACAACGGTGACCTGCAGGTGACCGTCAACGAGGCCGACGGTTCGCACAAAACGTTCAGCGTCGCCTACTCTTCCGTGGCCAACATGCTGCGCGAAGGCATTTGGAATTTCCAGCTGACCGCCGGTAAATACCACAACGGTAACGGCGGCTATCAGCCGAAGCTGATTCAGGGTACTGCGGCATACGGCATGAACTATGGCCTGACGCCGTTCGGCGGCGCCATCATCGCCGAGCACTACCGTTCCGCTGCCGTGGGTATCGGTAAGAGCCTGGGATCGTGGGGTGCCATCTCCGTGGACGGTTCGATCTCCGATACCGAGCTGGCGAACGGCGATCGCAAGCAGGGGCAGAGCTTCCGTTTCCTGTACTCCAAATCGCTCAACCAGATGGGCACCAACTTCCAGTTGGCGGGCTATCGCTATGCGACTTCCGGTTACTATGATCTCAGCGATGCGGTCCAGGAACGCAACAGCTGGCGCAACGGCATTTATGCCAATGATTACTGGGATCCGAACGATCTGCAGCCGGGCCAGCCTTCCTGGAGCAACAACCAGAAACGCACCCGATACACCGCACGCTACGGCAACAAGCGCGAACGCGTCGAGCTGTCGCTCAGCCAGCAGCTGTGGGCGGGGGCTAGCCTGTACGCCAACGTGAGCCACCAGAACTACTGGGGCGTGTCCGGTAACGATCGCACGATTCAACTGGGTTACAACGACGGCTTCAAGCGCATTTCCTACGGCGTTTATCTGCAGGATACGCGCGGCCAGTACGGCTATTCCGATCGCAGCGTGAACTTCACGATGTCAATCCCGTTGGATTGGGGCCAGAGCAACAACTCAACCACCGCCAACTTCAGCGCGGCGCACAGCAAGCAGAGCGGCGACAGCTACTCGACCGGCATCAGCGGCACCCTGCTGGATGATCGTCGCATGAACTACTCGGTTTCCACCGGGCATACGCAGTCCTCCGGTCAGAGCAGCAACCTGAACCTGGGCTACAGCAGCAGCATCGGTAACATCGACGGTAGCTATGCCTACAGCTCGAAATACCGTCAGGAAGGGCTGGGCCTCTCCGGCGGCCTGCTGGTGCACTCCGGCGGCGCGACTCTGACGCAGCCGTTGCAGAACACCATCTTGCTGGTGGAAGCGAAAGACGCCAAAGGCGTGCGTCTGGAAAACCAGCCGGGCGTGACCATCGATCGCTTCGGTTATGCGGTTGTGCCGTCGGCCAACCCGTACCGCTACAACTATGTGGCGCTGCGCACCGAAGATTTCGGCCCGGGCCTGGATGTGCCGGTGGCCAGTAAGCAAGTGGTGCCGACCGAGAAATCGGTGGTGAAGGTGAGTTTCGATACCTTCAAGGGCGTCAGCCTGCTGATTCACGCTCGTCTGGGTGATAACGGTTACCCGGCCATCGGCGCCGGTGTGTTCAACGAGTCCGGCCGTAACAGCGGCACCGTGGGCCTGGAGGGCGCAACCTATGTTTCCGGCGTGAAAGCGGGTGAGAAACTGACGATCAAATGGGGTCCGAAAGCCGATCAGCAATGCGTACTGCCGATTCCGGCGGACGTGGGCGACAAACAAGCGGCCATGGGATATCAGGAACTGACCCTGCAATGCCAAAAACTGTAAGGTACACCATGAACTTGAGCAAATTAGCACGTAACACACTTCTGTCGGTGGTGGGGCTGGCGGGGTTGGCGATGGCGCAACAGGCGGCGGCGATGCAGTGCCGTTTCGGCAACTCGACGGGTTCAAAAAACCCGGTTGGCAGCGTGACGCAGGATATCGATGTCGGCCGCCCGATCGTGCTGGCCGCCAGCGACTTCGTTAAAGGCAACCTGATTTGGCGTTCGCAGAACTTTACCTCCACCTTTACCTGCTGGGATACCGACAACTACCCGCGTGGAGAGAACGCTTACATCTATTGGAACCCGCAGAACTCGTTCGGCGCATTGGATAAGTCGTTGGAGATTGGGGTATCGATCAACGGGCGTGATTATGACGCGATCAACCTGAAGCAAAGCTCCAACCGGCCGACGGGCCCTGATTTGGGGCCGGGGACCAAACCGGGTAGTAACAGAAGAAAAGCCGATCCTCAGGCGGTGACTGCCACCTATTCGGTGTATATCAAAGCCACCGGGGTGAAACCGCCTGCGGGTAACTTCCCGCCATTGGCGCGCGCTTCGCTGTTCCAGATCGATGGTGAGTTGGGGCTGAACGCCACCAAAGACAGCAACTTTAACGCCTACATCAAGGGACTGGACAAGATCCGCGTGATCCAGTGCAACCCGCAGATCACCGTGTTGGCCAACAACGGCGCCAGCGTCGATTTCGGCGTGCTAACCAGCTCCAGCGCCAAAACCGGCACCATCGCCAAGCAGGTGCCGTTCGATATCAAGGCTACCTTGAGCGGCGGCGAATGTGCCGGCCAATCTCTGCAGGCCAGTTTCAGCAGCACCAACGCCGATCCGTCAGACAACACGCAGATCCTGCCAACCACTCAACCGGGCGTGGCGATCTTCCTGACGCAGCAGCGCGACACCAGTAAAAAACCGATCCCACTGCAAACCAACGTGGATTTCGGCGGCGTGCTGCAGGATAAGCAGAACGAAGTGAAAGAGACCTTTATTGCGAACCTGAAGTGGTTGACCAATACGCCGAAGACCGGGGTGTTCAATGCCACCGCTAACGTCGACGTCACCTTCAAATAATCCGGCGTCGCTTCAATAAAAAAGGGTTCAGTTCGCGAGAACTGAACCCTTTTTACGTGTTATGCCGCGTTTATCAACGCAGCCCCATCCAGGTGGTGCAAACGCCTTCCGGCGGTTTGCCGGCGTACCAGCGGGGCAGCGTGGGGGCATCGTGGCGTGGCTCGGCCTCCAGCTCTACCGGCTGCGCCGGCCATTCCGCGACGTCCCAGCGAGTGGTGCGGCGATAGACCGCCGGGGTTTTGCCGAACTGTTTCTTGAAGGCGCGTGAGAACGAAGGCTGAGAATCGAAATGGTATTGCAGGGCGATATCCAGGATCGGGCGCGGGGTGGAGCGCAGCGCCTGCGCCGCCTGCGACAGGCGCCGCTCGCGGATATAGCTGCCGAGCGCGTGGCCAGTGGTGCTGCGGAACATGCGCTGCAGGTGCCATTTGGAGTAGCCCGACTTGGCGGCGACGTTATCCAGCAGCAGCGGCTGGTCCAGATGAGTTTCAATCCAGTCTAGTAAATCGTGAATGATATTGACGCGATCCATGGTTTTAGTTCTCCCGCAAAAACGACATTCAGGTCACAGTGACTTAGCTTAATTATCCAAGAATATGCTTTGATAATAGGCGTGAGTGCGCCGTTACGCAAGGGTAAACCGGGGGTAAAAAGGTGACCAAAAATGCTCTTTGAATCGCAGGGGGATAAAAGAAAGGCCGCATAAAGCGGCCTTTCCAGCAGGAAACGAGTGGAAAATCAGTTGGTTTCCGGTTTCACTTCAATGTAGTTCAGACCCAGGACGCTGCTGGTGTAGCCGCGGATCTTGTTGGTCATCTCGATATCGCCGTTCAGCTTGTGGCCGTAGGACGGGATGATCTCTTTCAGCTTGCTCTGCCATTCCGGCGTCGCCACTTTGTCTTTGAACACGGTTTCCATCAGGTGCAGCATGATTGGCGCAGCGGTGGAAGCGCCCGGTGACGCGCCCAGCAGAGCGGCGATGCTGCCGTCTTCAGAGCTGACGACTTCGGTACCGAACTGCAGCACGCCGCCTTTATCCGCGTCTTTCTTGATGATCTGCACGCGCTGGCCTGCGGTCCACAGCTTCCAGTCTTCCTGCTTGGCGTCCGGGAAGTACTCTTTCAGCGCGGCGAAGCGATCGTCGTCGTTCATCATCAGCTGGCCGACCAGGTATTTCACCAGATCGAAGTTATCCAGACCAACGTGGGTCATCGGCATCAGGTTCGAGGTGCTCAGCGAGTGCAGCAGATCGAACAGTGAACCGTTCTTCAGGAACTTGCTGGAGAAGGTGGCGAACGGCCCGAACAGCAGCACGCGCTTGCCGTCCAGCATACGGGTATCCAGGTGCGGCACGGACATCGGCGGCGAACCTACGCTGGCCAGGCCATACACTTTGGCCAGGTGCTGGTTGGCGATCGCCGGGTTGGTGGTGACCAGGAACTGGCCGCCGACCGGGAAGCCGCCGTAGCCGTCGGCTTCTGGGATGCCGGATTTCTGCAGCAGGGTCAGGGACGCGCCGCCGGCGCCGATGAACACGAACTTGGCGTTAACGGTGGTTTCTTTACCGTCGCGGTTCAGATCGGCAACGGTCACGCTCCAGGTCTGGTCGGCGTTGCGCTTGATGTCGCGTACTTCGTGGCTCAGGTTCAGCTTGAACTTGTCGCTGGCGCTCAGCGCGTCAACCAGCTGGTGGGTGATCACGCCGAAGTTAACGTCGGTACCCAGCGGCATGCGGGTCGCGGCGATTTTCTGCGCCGGATCGCGGCCGTTCATCACCAGCGGCGCCCACTGTTTGATTTGCGCAGGATCTTCGGAGTATTCCATGCCGCGGAACAGGGTGCTGTGCTGCAGCGCCGCGTAGCGTTTACGCAGGAAGTTGACGTTATCGTCACCCCACACGAAGCTCATGTGCGGCACGCTGTTAATGAAGGATTTCGGATCTTTCAGGACAGCGTTCTTCACCTGATAAGACCAGAACTGGCGGGAGATTTCGAAAGACTCGTTGACCTTCACCGCCTTGCTGATATCGATGGTGCCATCGGCTTTTTCCGGCGTGTAGTTCATTTCGCTGAAGGCGGAGTGGCCGGTACCGGCGTTGTTCCAGCCGTTGGAGCTCTCTTCCGCCACGCCGTTCATGCGCTCGTACATGTCGATGGTCCAGGTCGGCTCCAGCTCATGCAGATAGGTACCCAAGGTGGCGCTCATGATGCCGCCGCCGATCAACACCACGTCGACGGTTTTATTCTTCTCTTCAGCCGCTGCCTGCTGCGTAACGCTAAACAGGCTGAGGCTGAAAATCAGGACGAGTAATTTTCTCATTGAATTAAATCTCTTGTGTGTAAATTCTACTCATTGCAGGTGAAAGAATTTAGCGGGAGTTACCCTGGAAAATAGTGAAGCCGACCGCCCGGCGTGAGCCGATAGGCAGCGATAATGCCTTTTTGTTAATAGGGTTTTTAACGAAAAGTGAACTATTGCAGGCCGTCCGGATGCAAATTGATCGGTTCACGTTACTGGCGGGGTATTATTGTTTGCGAGAATGTTAAAAACTACTTTTGTAACTAAAAAAAATGAATATAAGCAAAAATAGGTCGGTTGCTGTCGCAGGAATAAACAGAGAGGGGGGAAGGGCCGTATAACCGCGTTATTTTCAGGGGCTAATTGCCGCGCAATTAAACGTTATTTCGTTATCACACAATAATTGCGGTTAAATTGCAAATATACATCGGTAACCAATAATAAATGGCCGCCGCTACGGGCGGCCATGATTCACAAGGTGGTTACTTGATGCCCATCGCATCGCGCATGGTGAAGAACAGATCGGTCTGATCGGTCAACCCCACCACGTTGGCGGCGTGCGGGCCATAGGCCGCGACGCGCAGCTGGGTGCCGGTGTGCCCCTGCGACTCTTCTTCCGAGTTGCCGTAGCTGAGGGTCATCGGCGCGCCGTCTTTGGTGGTCAGTGTCTGGGTCAGGCCTGGCGCTTTGGCGTCGGCAGCGACGATCTGGCTGGCGTGCGCGTGGTCGGCGGTGACGATCACCAGCGTGTTGCCGTCGGCGCGGGCGAAGGCCAGCGCTTTTTGCACCGCTTCGTCCAGATCGACGGTTTCACCAATCTGCCCGCACGGGTTGGCGGCGTGATCCTGCTTATCGATCGACGCGCCCTCTACCTGCAGGAAGAAGCCGTTTGGGTTGTCTTTCAGCAGCGCGATCGCTTTTTCGGTCATCGCCGCCAGCGTTGGCGTGGCCGCGGTGCGCGCCGGGTTGTCTTCGCAGGTTACCGCCGGCTTGTCGAGGTTGCCGTGATAGCTGGCTTTCGGCCCCAGCCAGCGCACCGGCATGTTGCCGTCGGCGAACAGGCCCAGCAGCGGCTTTTGCTGATTGGCCAGGGTAACGGCCTGCAGCTCATCCGCGTTGCTCACCCACTGATAACCCTGCGCTGCTGCCTGATCCTTCAGCGATTTTCCTTGCCATTCGCCGCTTTTCGCCAGCTGATTGAAGGACTTCGCGCCGCCGCCCAGCGTGACGTCGGCGCGAGTTTTCAGCAGTTGCTCGGTGATGGAGCCGCGGCCGCCGTTTTCCAGCGCGTTAGCGGCGCATTTCTCGCTGGTTTCCTGCGGGCCGTAGCATTTGCGCGAGGTGACGTGCGACACCAGCGCCGCCGGCGTGGCGTCCTGCAGTTCGGCGGTGGAGACG
This sequence comes from Serratia sp. Nf2, assembly GCF_003028435.1. Taxonomy (NCBI): domain Bacteria; kingdom Pseudomonadati; phylum Pseudomonadota; class Gammaproteobacteria; order Enterobacterales; family Yersiniaceae; genus Serratia; species Serratia sp. Nf2. The sequence goes on from NZ_PYTW01000006.1 coordinate 237,418, forward strand.
TTGCCGGTGGCCTTGCCGGCCGCCTTGGCGATCTCCAGCAGCGTTGGTTGGTCTTTGCCGTTTACGTCGACGCCGAGCGCGCCGTTATAGGTTTTCACCCCGGTGGCCCAGGCGGTGGCGGAGGCGGCGGAGTCGGTCACGTAATCCGGCTTGTGGGTTTTCTTGTCCAGCGAGTAGTGGGTGTATTGCCCGGTCAGCGGCAGGGCGTCGATGCCCTTGAAGTAACCGCCGGCACCTTCGGCGTAGTTACGCGCGGCGGTGATCTCGGAATCCCCCATGCCGTCGCCGATCAGCAGGATCACGTTTTTCACCGTTTTGTCCGACAGCGACGCCTTCAGCGCGGCGGTCTGATCGCCGGCCAGGCGACGGGCGCCGCCCGGCTCGGTGAGGGTGCCGCGCGCGGCGCGCTCGGTCAGGCCATCGGCATTGGCTGAGGTTTCCGTCGCGGTGGCGGAGGAACAGAGCAGGGCGGACAGCACGGCGCCGGCGATCAGGGATACAGCAGGTTGCATGGGGTAAGCTCCTTGTCGTAATACAACAATGTAAATAACATCAAATTGTTACGAAAGGAGAGTAGAGCAGAGGGATGACAATTTTATGACAGCGAAAGACGGGATGGCCCGGCGGCCACCCCGTTTGGCGTCAGGCCGCGCGCGCCGGGATAGCCAGCCCACGCTGTACCGCCGGCCGCGCCAGACCGCGCTCCAGCCACTGCGCGACGCGCGGGAAACTGTCGAACGCCACCAGCTCGCGCGCCTCATAAAAGCCGATCAGGTTACGCACCCAGCCCAGCAGCGAGATATCGGCGATGGTGTAGTCCGCGCCCATGATCCAATCGCGGCCCTCCAGGCGCGTTTCCAGCACGCCGAGCAGGCGTTTCGATTCGTTTGTGTAGCGCTCCAGCGGCCGTTTGTCTTCATACTCGCGCCCGGCGAATTTGTGGAAGAAACCGAGCTGGCCAAACATCGGGCCGACGGCGGCCATCTGGAAGAACACCCACTGAATGGTTTCGTAACGCTGCGCCGGATCCTGCGGAAGGAAACGGCCGCTCTTTTCCGCCAGGTAGAGCAGAATGGCGCCGGATTCGAACAGCGGCAGCGGCCGGCCGCCGGGGCCATCGGGATCGATGATCGCCGGGATCTTGCCGTTCGGGTTCAGCGCCAGAAATTCCGGCGTCCAGGTTTCGTTGTTGCCGATGTCGATCAGGTGCGCTTCATAAGGCAGGCCGATCTCTTCCAGCATGATGGACACTTTGACACCGTTCGGCGTCGGCAGAGAGTAGAGCTGCAGCCGTTCCGGGTGCTGAGCCGGCCAGCGTTTGACGATCGGGAATTGGGTGGAATCGAGCATGGAAACTCCTCGGGTTGGCGGGGTCGCTTAAGCGTACCCCTTGAGTATTGCAGTAAAACTACCCCGCCGCCGGGTTACACCGTGAGCTCAAAATGTGCGGCCAGCGCTTTTTTACCGGCGGGGGTCAGCTGCAGCTCGCGGCTGTCGAGCCGGCGGACGATCCAGCCGCGTTGAATAAAAGCGGCCAACAGCGCGGCGCCCAGTGCGCCACCGAGGTGAGAGCGGCGTTCGCTCCAGTCCAGGCAGCCGCAGGCGAAGCGGCGGCGGGTGGGGGCGGGGGAGCAATCGACGCCCAGCCGCGCCAGCGCGGCCTGACCGGCGTCGCTTAACCGGTAGTCTTCCTCACCGGTCAGCCAGTTCAGCGCACGTAGCCGATCGTGCAGCTTCACCGCCACCTCGCCCGCCATGTGGTCGTAGCAGGTGCGGGCATATTGCAGCGTGGTGGGCGTGCTGCTTTTCACCGACGGGCGCGGTACGCCCGCCAGCGCCATCAGGCCTTCCAGCGCGTCGGCCACCGGCTGGCCGGCCAGCCTGAAATAGCGGTAGCGCCCCTGTTTGACGCAGGCGAGCAGCCGCTGCTCCAGCAGTTTCGCCAGATGCGCGCTGGCGGTGGACGGGGCGACCTCGACCGCCGCGCTGAGCTCGGTGGCGGTGTAGGCGCGCCCATCCATCAACAGGCACAGCATGCGCGCCCGGGTGCGGTCGGCGATGGCGGCGCTCAGCGCCGCTAAACGATCTTCTATGTCGATGTCATGCATACTTCGAGGTTAGACGAAGTATGACTGCGCGTCCATTGCTAGCCTGTGGTTGTCGCACTCTGGGCCAGTGCGTCTGTGTTCGCTGGATATTGATGAGCGGGCGTTGGAATGGGTGCGGTGGCTACAATGTGCGCGTACCTGAATGTTACCGTTGAGAGGAAACGATAATGATCGCCGTGATTTTTGAACTGCAGGCCGCCGATGGGCAGCGTGATACCTATCTGACGCTGGCGGCGGAGCTGAAGCCGCTGTTGGCGCAGATCGACGGATTCATTTCCATCGAGCGTTTTCAAAGCCTGGCCGATCCTGCGCGCCTGCTGTCGCTCTCCTTCTGGCGCGACGAGGCGGCGGTGCAGCAGTGGCGCAATCTCGAGCAGCACCGGGCGGCGCAGGCGCGCGGCCGTGGCGAGGTGCTGGCGCAGTACCGGCTGCGGGTGGCGGAGGTGGTGCGGGATTACGGGTTGGAGAGTCGCGATCAGGCGCCACAGGATAGCCGTTGTTATCACCACACCCGAAAAAAGCCCGCCGGCGGCGGGCTTTCGTCTGTTATTTCGCTTCGCTGCCCACTTTCATTGCTCCGGCGTAGCTGGCACCCATTCCCCAGGCGGCGCCGTGGTCGCGGGCGATCTGCAATACGCCCCCCGCCGTGGCCTTGCGGCTCCAGTCCTGCTGCCATTCCAGCATTAATGCCACCCAGTTGATAGGGGTGGCGCCCGCCTGTATCAGACGCTGCATGGCGTTGTTTTGGCTGTCTGGCGTAATGTCGCCGGTGACGTCCGACAGGATATAAACCTCATAACCCTCGCCCAGGGCGGACAGCGCCGGCAGCATCACGCAGCTGGCGGTCCACAGCCCGCCGATGATGATTTTCTTGCGGCCGGATTGTTTGATCAGATCCACCACGCGCCGATCCTGCCAGACGTTGATGGCGGTGCGATCGTACACCTGCAGATCCGGGCGTGCCTGCGTCACCTGCTGGAATACCGGCCCGGCGAAACTTTTGGCGTTAGCCGAGGCCAGAATGGTCGGCACGTTGAACACCTTGGCGGCCTTGGCGATACCGGCGGCGTTATTCACCAGATTGGTTTGATCGATAGAGGAAATGGTCATGCCGAACATGTCCTGCAGATCGACCAGCAGCAGCAGACTGTTGTCGGCGGTCAGCGGTTGCACATAACCCGCCTGGCGGCTGTCGGCGGCGGGGGATTGCGCCAGCGCGGCGACGGGGGCGGTGGCGGCGGTCAGGCCGAGCATCAGGGCGAACAGGGTCTTTTTCATTATTAACTCCATTTTTATCAGTACATTAAATTCACTTCACACTCAGGGAAGCGGTTGAATAAAGTCTACTGTTGTTTATTTGGTTAATAATCTATGGTTTACTGAATTAATAATTAACTTATGGGACATAATGTGGACGTGCTACTGACGATGCGCGCCTTTCGCCGCGTGGTTGAGCGCAACAGTTTCTATAAGGCGGCGGAGGATCTGGCGATCACGCCGGCGGCGTTGAGCAAGCAGATTAAGCAGTTAGAGAACCGGTTGGGGACGCTGTTGCTGGTGCGCACCACTCGCAGCATGAGCCTGACCGAAGCCGGGCAGCTCTATTACCAGGAAGCCTGCCGATTGCTCGGCGAGTTCGACGCGCTGGAGCAGACGGTTGCCGCCAGCGCGCAGCAGGTCTCCGGCACGCTGCGGGTCAATGCGCCGCTTTCGTTCGGCCTGACGGTGCTGTCGCCGCTGCTGCCGCCGTTTATGCAACGTTACCCGCAGCTGCAGGTGGAACTGACGCTGGACGACAGGGTATTGGACGTGGTGGCGGCCGGTTTCGATATTTCCCTGCGCATTCGCCGACGGCTGCCGGATTCTTCCCTCAGCGCCCGGGCGCTGGGTGAAGTGCACCAGCGAATTTGCGCCGCGCCCGGCTATTTGGCACAGCACGGTGTGCCGCAAACGCCGAATGACTTGCAGCGGCACAGCTGTCTGGCCTATTCCCTGGCGGAAAGGCCGGGGCAGTGGCAGTTCACCGCCGGCGAGGAGAGCCTGAGCGTGGCGTTCACTCCCCGGTTGATCGCCAACAACAGCCTGATGCTGCGGGATATGCTGGTGGCGGGACTGGGCATCGGTTCGCTGCCGTCGTTCGTGGCGGATCCCGAAATCGCCGCCGGCAGGCTGGTGCGGTTGTTCCCTGAACAGATTGCCGAAGCGCATCAGGTCTTCGCGGTTTACCCGACGCGCCGGCATGTGCAGCAGAAAGTGAGTTTATTCACCGAGTTTGTGCGAGAACAGGGATTGATGACGGCGAATTGACAACGGCGCACGGTTGTCATATTCATTAGTTATGAAAAAATCCTATCGCCCATTCGCGCAAATTATTATCACCCTTCTCCAAAGGGTGGGATAGCGCGTGTGTCGCCAATAAAAACCCGCCGGCAGGCGGGTTTTTTTATCCCCTTCCGGCAACGACCGGAGAACGCCATGAAAACCTACCCTGCAGTTTTACACCTGATGTGCGGCAAGGCCGGCGCAGGCAAATCGACGCTGGCGCAGCGTTTGGCGCAGCAACCGCAAACGCTGTTGCTGGTCGAAGATGCGTGGCTGGCGACGCTGTATGAACAGGAGATGGCCAGCCTGCAAGACTATGCGCGCTGTTCCGACCGGTTGCGGCGGGCGTTGGGCGGGCACCTCGTTCAGCTGCTGCGCGGCGGCTGGTCCGTGGCGCTCGATTTCCCGATGAATACGCCGGACAGGCGGCGCTGGGCCAAAGCATTGGCGGAGGAGGCCGGTGTTGCACACTGCCTGCACTTTCTCGACGTCAGCCATGCGCAGTGCCTGAGCCGGATAACGCTGAGAAACGCGCGCGGCGAGCATCCGTTTACACTGAGCGAAACGGAGTTTGAGCGCCTGGCACAGTACTTTGTTCCCCCGGCGGAAGAGGAAGGGATGACCGTCTTGCGTTATGGCGAACAGGACTGAAAACCGGCGCCATGACGGCGCCGGCAACAGGGTTAGGCTTCGGCGTTAAACGCGTTGTGGAAGGCGACTTCTGCACACGGCAGCGCGCCCTGGAAGGTGATGGCGCGGAAGTAGTCTTGCGGCACGCCCGGCAGGGTCAGCGCCGTTTGCGCCAGGAAGCCGAAACGGCCGTAATAGTTCGGATCGCCCAGCACCACGCAGCCTGCGGCGTGCCGTTCTTGCAGTTCGGCCAATAGCTGGCGGATCAGCCGGCTGCCGATCCCCCGGCTCTGACAGGCCGGCAGCACCGACACCGGCGCCAGCCCGTACCAACCGGCGCCGCCGTTGCTGAGCACGACCGGTGAGACGGACGCATGCCCGATCGGTGTGCCATTGTGCTCAGCGACCAGCGACAGGGTGAGAGCGCCTGCCGCACGCAGCGCGTTGACGATAAACTGCTCGGTGTGGCTGCTGTGTTCGGCATGCAGGAACGCGGCGGCGGTCAGGGTGGCGATGGCGCCGACGTCGGCCGGCGTTTCGTGGCGTAAAGTGATGTTCATGGTTGTCTCCTGATCAACAAGGCTGAGTCGACCGGGCTGCCTGCCCGGCCGGTATCGATGATTAACGGTTATCCAGCTGCGCACGCACGGCCTTGAGCCCGGCGAAGGTGACGCGATAAGGGCGCCCCTGGCGAGAGAGGATCAGGCGTTTGGTTTTGAGCTTGGTGAAGACGGCCAGCGAGCAGTCGGCCAGGCCGAGCCCTTCGCGGGTGTAGCATTCGACGTGGGTGACGCGACCGGCGTCGTTGCGGGTGAAGGCGATATAGCCGCCTTTGGCCAACACGTGCAGCACGCGTTGTTCCGCTTTGGAAATGTTCATGTTGGGAGATCCTGTAATAACCCCAGATACGCGCATCCCCGCGCAAACGCGCGTCGGATACGTCAGAGTCCCTCGCCATACGGCAAGGAAGCGACTATCGGGTGGTTACAATCTCCAACATACAGGCCTCGGGCAGTGAAAAACGCCAGGGCGGCGTTTCAGCGCAGATAATGTAGCCAATGGCCGGTTGGCTGTCAATTTGCCGGCGGCGGCGGGCCGCCGGCGAAAGGCCAATTAGAAAGGCTTGGTCGGCAGGTATTTGCCGTCCAGGGTGATCACCGCACGTTCGCCGCCGTCCGGATCGGCGACCTTTTTGATATCCAGCTTGAAGTTGATGGCGCTGATGATGCCGTCGCCGAACTGCTCGTGCACCAGCGCTTTCAGCGTGGAACCGTAAACCTGCAGCATTTCATAGAAGCGATAAATGGTCGGATCGGTCGGCACGCCGCCGGGAATGCTGCCGCGCAGCGGGATGGTTTGCAGCAGCAGCACCGCCTCTTCGTCCAGCCCCAGCTTGGCCGCGACCGTGCGCGCCGCCGGTTCCGGCAGCGCATGCTGCCCCAGCAGCGCGGCGGTGACGAACGCCAGGCTGAGACCCGTGCCCTCGGCCAGCGCGTCGAAAGTCAGGTTATGGCGGATCTTGGCGGCCATGATGGTGTCGGTGAGCGCTGAGCGCGGGGCGGCATTGTGCAGAGAGTGTGTCATGTTAGCTCCTTTTGTTGGCTTAAAAGCGGGCGATCGCCGGGGTGGCGGTCACGTCGGGATGGGTGGTGAGCGGCACGAAGCGGCGGGTTTCGCCGTCCAGCGCCTCGATAGCGCCGCTGGCGATGTCATAGACCCAGCCGTGCAGCGTCAGGCGGCCCTGATCCAGCGCCAGGGCGACGGAAGGGTGCGTTTTGATGTTGTTGAGCTGGGCGACGACGTTTTCGCGCACCATCGACGCGACCCGGGCCTCATCGGAGGCGTGCGGATAAGCCTGATTGACCGCCTTCGCGGAATCGGCGTAACGCAGCCAGCCGGCGACCGTCGGCAGGTGCTCCAGACACTGGCAGGTGGCGATGGCGGTCATCGCGCCGCAGTCGGAATGGCCGCAGATCACGATATCCTCCACGCCCAGCGCGGCGACGGCGTACTCGACCGAGGCGGTAACCCCGCCGGGTTCGGGGCCGAAAGAAGGCACGATGTTACCGGCGTTGCGGATCACGAACAGATCGCCCGGCTCGCGCTGGGTGACCAGCTCTGGCACCAGGCGGCTGTCGGAACATGAGATAAACAGGGTGCGCGGGTTTTGGCGGGTCGCCAACTGCTGAAACAGCGCCGTGCGTTCAACAAAGGCTTCGCGCTGGAATTTCAGGAAGCCTTCAATCACCTCTTTCATCCGTTTCTCCATTGGGTGTCGTTATGCGATGGCGGCATGATGAACGCTTCTGGCTATAGGGTCTAAGACCCATTTATAATGCCAGCTATAGGTTTTACTAATAGTTGGGGCGCCATGCTGCTGCGACACATCCGTTATTTTCTGGCCGTTGCTGAACAGGGCAACTTCACCCGCGCCGCCGAAGTGCTGCACGTCTCGCAACCGACGCTGTCTCAACAGATCAAGCAGCTGGAAGACACACTGGGGGCGCCGCTGTTCGATCGCAGCGGTAGAGCCGTGCGCCTGACCGACGCCGGTGAGGCGTGGATGCGCTATGCGCGGCTGGCGCTGCAGGATCTGGACGCCGGCGCGCGGGCGATCCATGACGTGGCGACGCTGGCGCGCGGCCATTTGCGGCTGGCGATGACGCCGACCTTCACCGCCTATCTGGTGGGGCCGGCGATCGATGCGTTCTACCGCCGCTATCCGGGGATTACCCTGAGCATTGAGGAGATGGCGCAAGAGCGAATCGAGGCGCTGCTGGCGCAGGATCGGCTGGACCTGGGCATTGCCTTCGAGATGGCGCAGTCGGCGGAGGTGGAAGCGGCGGCGTTATTCAGCGAGACGCTGGAGCTGATGGTCGGCGCCGACCATCCCCTGGCGGCGCATCGCCGGCCGCTGACGCTGGCGGAGTGGCAACATCTGCCGCTGGCCTTGCTGAGCGGCGACTTCGCCACGCGCCAGTTTATCGATCGCTACTGCACGCAGCTGGGATTTCGGCCGCAGGTGGCGGTGGAGGCCAACGCGCTGGGCGCCATCGTCGAGATCGTGCGGCGTGGGCAGCTCGCCACGCTGCTGCCGGCCGCCATTGCGCGCGAGAACCGGCAGTTGAAAAAAGTGGCATTGGCCAACGCTATGCCGGTGCGGCAGGCGGTATGGCTGCAGCGCAAAGGCGCTTACCGCAGCGCCGCCGCGCAGGCGTTTATTGCCGTCTTGCAGGAACAGAGTGTTACGCCAACGCCGGGCAGCCAATAGCCACGTGGCCCGGCAGCATGCGCTATTCTTTATGACGCTCCCGGAACAGCAGAGTGGCTATCAGGCTGACGGTCAGCATGCCGGTCACGTACCACGCCGGCGCCAGCGGGTTGCCGCTGGTCTCCAGCAGCCAGGTGACGATCAGCTGCGCCGATCCGCCAAACAGCGTCACGCCGAAAGCGTAAATCATCGAGGTGCCGGTGGCGCGCACGTGGCGCGGCAGCGCCGAGACGATCAGCATGGTGCTCGCCAGCATGTTGATGCCTAGCGCGCCGATCAGCAGGATGCGGAAAATAATCGCCAGCCACAGGGTTTGCGTGGCGCTGAGGAACCAGAAGGTCGGGTAAATCAGGATCAGTGCCGCAAAGATCGAGAACAGCAGCGGCCTTTTGTAATTCTGGATCCGATCGACATAGCGCCCGGCGTAATAGACTGCCACAATTTGCACCACGGAGGCGATGCAGCTGAACAGATAGGCGGTCGGGCCGGCGATGTGGTAGGTCTGCATCATGTAGGTCGGCATGTAAAGCAGCACAACATAAACCATCACGGTGCCGGACATGATGACCAGCACACCCAGCAACAGGTCTTTAGCATGGTTGCTCACCAGATCCCATACCGGATTCAACGGTATCCGCGCACGATCCGGCTGTTCGCCGCTGTAGGTCTCTTCAAGGTGCTTACGGATATAGACGCCGACCGGAATGATCAGCAGGCCGATGATGAACGGCACGCGCCAGCCCCAGGCATAAAGCGCCTCTTCCGGCAGAAAATAGGTGAGCGCCAGCCCGCAAGAGGCGCCGAGCAGGGCGCTGACGCCCTGGCTGATCGCCTGCCAGCTGACGAAAAAGCCTCGCTGATTGGCGCCGGCCGACTCCAGCAGCAGCGTAGTCGCTGAGCCCACTTCACCGCCGGCAGCGAAGCCCTGAATCAGGCGGCCGACTACGATCAGCACCGGCGCCAGAACGCCGATTTGCGCATGGGTCGGCGCGAAGGCGATCAGGGCAGTGCCGACGCCCATCAGCACGATGGTCATCAGCATGGCGGCCTTGCGGCCGACCCGATCGGCATAGGCGCCCAGCACCATGCTGCCCAGCGGGCGCATGATAAAGCCGACGCCGAACACCGCCACCGACATCAACAATGAACCGTAGGCGCTGTCGCTGGGGAAATAGAGTTTGCCGATGATGGCGGCAAAGAAGCTGTACACGGTGAAGTCGAAAATCTCCAGGCCGTTGCCCAGGCTGGCGCCGACAATGACTTTGTAATTTACCGCGCCTTTCTCTGCCGTTTGGCTTTTGGGCAAGGTTTTTTCAGCAGTGTTCATCGTTATCTCTCGCGATAGGTGGACGGTGTGTTGTTATTATTTTCTGGCCACAGACGGCGTTATCCGGTGCGGCGATAACCGAGACCCGAAACGCCAACAAAATGGCAACGTCACGTTTACATATACTTGTATGTACAATGCTATGCAATATGAGGACGATTAATGGGATAATGGTGGTTTGATTTTTTTAACTTTTTGTATTTATATATTTTTTTGGAAGTTATGCCGTGTAGTGGTGAGGTGGTACAGTACCGATTTAGTGAGCTGTCGCGCATTAATCATTGAAAAAATCCTGGCATTTAAGAGGAGGGTCACAAAATGTCGCGTATAGCAGAATATGTGGCGATAGTCGGCAAGAAATAGAATTAAATAGAGGTGCGTTGACTGTATCAATGATTTTCAAGAGGTATTCAGGTGCGATTTATTCTTACCTGGTGCGGTATCTGGCGAGAATGAAATTCATTTTTTATTTTAATTAATACCGCTAATTAATATTTTTGGTGAATTTGTTCCAGTTATTGTACGGCTTGCTGCGTGAAGCCTTCCTGTGACTTTCATCGGCGTTATTAAATGCAGGTATGACTCATCCGTCGGAAACGCTCAAAATGTCACCAAAACCTCCCGCGATCTCTGAACCTCGTTGTGGCATAATGCGTGCCAAATCACATTCACTATGTATAAAGAGCGAGCACTGTGTTAAGCGCTAATAACATCACAGTGTTGTTTTATATTTAAAATTAATTCCGTATAAATTATTCAATTTGAATTTATTTTTTTTCAGTCAAAAGTCACTTGTAAATCTTTTAATTACACGATACTGTGTTTATGTACAGTGTTTTGGTTGTGGCGCAGCAATTTCACTGTTTAAAAGAACAGTGCAAAATCCTTTTGATTGCCATTAATATAGTTAATACATATCGTAATTAGTTGTTAGTGTTAATTATATTGAAAGGAAGCATTATGTTAAACGAACAAGACACAACCGCCTGTCCTGAGTGTGGTGATACAGAATATATAAAAAATCAATTATGTAACTCTTGTGGCTATGAGTCAGCACTAATTACAACCCCATTGAGGTATAGCCCCCAATTTGCTTTAACAGCGGAGCTGATTAAGAAAGAAGGAGCTGTACTATTCGACCATGATATGGGGGCTCTTTGGCATTTAGGTAAAGGTGATGTACAGCTTTTTTTGAAAAGGATAGAAAGCAAATTTAGACGGAAGGGTAAACTACACGGTTTTATAAAAAAAGATACTCTCCCATTGTCAACGCCTGATGCTTTCACTAGATATATTAATGATAATTTTGGTTTCGAAGATTTCGTTAGCGCAATAATGAAAAAAATGAAACTAGAGGCTAATGCAGAAAAATCGACATTAGTTGGTGGTGCTTTGATTTTTATACATTACAAAACTGACGATGATATGGCTGGGCTAGGGCGTTTGCTGGTTTTGATGGTAGATAAGAAAGGTGTCTTTGAGTTCGATGATAACTTAGTGCCTGAACAGCTAACATCTATTGATATCGACTCATTAAGACAAGCAGCCATGATTGATCTAACATTATTTGAGGCTAGTTATCCTGAAAACAATGGGGAATCTTATGTTGGGTTTATTTCCGGGAAGTCGAAAAGCGAATTTTTCAAAAGAGCTTTGGGATGTGATCCTAAAATAGATAATCAAAGAAGTATCTCAGAGGTTTTTAGAGCACTGGAAGACTTCATTGAAACTTTAAATCTGTCCATGTCGGAGGAAGATGCCGTTGATCAAAAAATTCAAGAGTTTGTTCATAAAAAATCTAAAGACATGCACGATAAAAAAATAACAATCCAAGATATACAAGAGCAAATTGATCGAATTCTTCCTAATGACCACAAAGGGAAAGGGAAATTCAAAGATTTTGTTAATCTAAATGAGTATAAAGTTGATGAGGTTTTCGAACCAACAGTGCATTCAGTAAAGAAAGCTGTTTCTATAGATTTGAAAGATGAGAATGGGAATTACTCGTGTAAAATTTCTAGAAATGTGCTAGGCGGAAAAAATGATGGAAAACCAGTTACGTTTGATAAGCAAGCTCGTCGTTTAATTATCGAACTCTCGGACCAAGAAGTAGATAACTTAGATGCTTTTGTTAAGGAGTAACAAAGTTGAGAGGTTGTTATGGATAAGGAGTTAAGTTTTAAATTCATAATAGAGATTCTTTCTCAATCAGATGTGGATATCGATGGTCATATTGTGACCATAGAGCTGACTGGAGAAAATGCAACTAAAATAAATGAAATAAAAAATGCACTTACTGCAATAGGTTTTATAAGTGTGCTAAAATCTCCGAGGGTTGGCACCAATAAAATTGGTTTTTCACTGCAGGCAAATGCTTGGCTAGATGGTAAATGTCCGTTTTATCAGTCTATAGACGATCTCTGGCGTGATGTGAGAAATAATAGCTCATTACCAGAAATCTATTATCTTCTCAATGGTAATGACTTTCCATCAGATGAGAAGAAAATTGTTTGTATCGAAAGCTATTTAGAATGGAAGAATGTAGTTGCAAAAATATCAAATTATCATGTAGACAAGGATTGTGTTATTTTCGTACCTAATGACTCTGGAGGGAAAGAGTTATTCATAAACATGTCCTGCTCGTTAAAGGATATCTTAGGACAAGAAGGTTGCGATACTAATCTTAAAAATGCATTAGAGTTCATCAAAGTATTATCTATAGATGATGCCCAATCTCCAGAAAGAGTCTCTATAATGAGAGCTGCTTTACTGGATATTTTGGGAGATGATGATAATAAAAATATCACATCCTTGATTAATAGAAGTGCTAAGTTCTATAAAAGATATAATGAGTTGTTGGATCTTTATACAAAAAGATTCTCTGTCAATAAAATATTAAATGAATTAGATCAAAAAAATCTTGAGTACACATCGAAAATAAATGAATTTGTTTCATCAAGCCAAAACAAAGCATTCACTATCCCTGGTGCTTTAATTGCTATTGGTGGCTTAGCTAAAGCTAGTGGGTTTTTAGATTCGGCTTTAATTTTTATTGGCTTGCTAATGGTTTATTTTATCACGAAGATGTCCAATGATGTCCATTTTGAATCTTACATTTCGTTAAAGAAAAATCTAATGGATGCATTCTCTCGATATGCTAAGTTTGATGAAGATGTTGAGGTGAAATATGCTGCGGATAAATTGTCTTCAGAACTTTATTGCAAGATAGATAATGCTAAGCGACGGCTGGAAAGTATTAATTCTATGGCAAAGAGTATGTTGTGGATTGCATTAGTATACTTGGCTATTAAGTGGATTTTCACCGCTAGTTCTTAATTTTTTTTGGAGAGGCGTTTTTATACTGAGTTTTATTCATGATTATAAAAAAATAACTGGCAGTGGTAACTGCCAGTTATTATTGTTATAAATTGACCTCTACATCAATCCAGTCAATGCAAGATTGAGTTCTGCTATGATTGCCGGCTGTATGCCAAGTACCATCTCTAACACTAATGTTACTCAATCCATCTATTGGCAGGCATCTCCAATTGGATGGAGAACCAGGGACAATCCTGCCACTGCTACTATGTCCTCCAAATTGATAGAATAATGCTTGCTCCCTGCCATTTTTAGTACCAATTGCATGTGGGCAAAGTTCACGAATGTGTCCTTGATAAGTAGCAACAATTTGTTTTTGGTTTTCAATTGCATCTTTAATGATTTCATATGTGGACATATAGCATCCTTTGTATTAAAAAGTTACATGTGTAGTAGAAGAATAAAATTATAACTCTGATTTTATTTCTTACAGTGATACGCTTGGCAAATTTTCATTATTAATACGATGCATGGATATATTATTCTAAATGATATTTAAAAATCAATATCTGAGCTGGTTTTGTGGAATATCTTCAATAATATAAAGTTGATAATATTTTTAGAGTCTCACATGTAATTACTTAATGCTGCCTTTATGGAAGGGGTTAATAGATTGTGAAAATTAGCCAGATAATAAATAAAGTTAAATTTATTTTTACTGCTATGTGTTTTCAGAACTCACTATAAAAATTAAAATGAGCTCTGAAACGTAGTGTTTAACGCAATCTTTTTTCTGAAACGTCTGGAGGCATTACTGCTGATAGTAATACTGGAATAGACTCTAGCATTATTTTTCCATCCTTGACTTTCCGTTTTACATACTCGGGATATTTTTCAGGCAGATACACGTCTTCAAACCACCCTCTAAATTCTGAAAGCGCACTGTGAGGGTATGCATTTATTTCCGGGTCTAACTGTCTATAAGATTCAGGGAAGTTATGTCTTATTTTTATTTGTTCCCCATATTTTTCCGAAAGGGAATTTGCTCTCCAATAACGACCCCAATGGCTTCCTAAACTTCCATCTGGCATAATGGAATCATCGACAATAATATTATTTCTTATTAATGAGGCTATTATCGATGTTGCCTCATCAAACATCGTGAAGTACCCTCGCGGGGTCTCATTTAAAAGAATCCGCTCTTGAAATAATGACCAGCTCTTTGATATGGCGTCTGTTTCTTTATAGCTCAGACGCTCATATATATATTTGCGCAAACCAAATTTTGCTGCTTTTCGATAGTTTATTATGGCTTCATCTTTTTTAACCTGTGCAAAATGAGCATAATAGTCGGTTATGGCCATAACAATTTGCTCAGGAACTGCGTGTATAGTCCCTGTTATTGAATTGTTACTACTTAATTGTACATATAAACTATCTGGAGCTTGTTCCGTTTCCGTCCATTCTTTTATTAGCTCTTCTAATTGCCTTCCCCTTTGACGCCCTTGAGCTTCTCCTTTTTCCCAGTCTTGTGCTAATTGAATTATTGAGCTCGGAGCCATACCGCAAAATCTAGCTAGCCCTTGGAGAGATAGGAATGTTTCTCCATTTGGGAGAATGCCCATGCTAATGTTATCTACTTCTTTTATTGCTATAGGCGTAATGGAAAGTGATTGCTGCTTCATAAAGTATTCCTCAAATTAATTTTATTTTCCACTAGTGTGATTTTAAAAGGAATTAAAAAATATTTTATTGTTATGGACAAACCGATAGCAAGTAAATTTATCACTTCTAAGGTGAGATTCCTAACTCGACACTCAATCCCACTTATATAATTGAGATCTAGTTCACACTTATCAACGAACTATTCCTATGACCAGACATGCTCATTGCGTAACTCTCTAATATATTGGTCAAATTTGATCTGAAGTTCATTTTTCATCTAACAAGCATCATGTTTTGTTGCTTATCAGACCGTGGATTATGCTATTAGTCAAAAGTATTTATTATTGACAGTGTTATTAATTTGTTTGGTTAGTTTTTCGGGATGGACTTTGCCATTTAACTGGTATTCCCTGCATAAGTTTTGGCATGCTCTTCACAAGTCCCCTGGCGAGTATTACAACCAAAGTGAGTGGGGCCAGAAGCAACCCATTCGAACTATCTTCTTTCTATAACAATGGGATAGATAGGTTTTAATGGCTTTCCGCCACTTTCGTAGCTTTGGCTCATCTAATTATCTGGGGTAGATACGTCGCAAAGATAGTAGTCTGCGTGCAGAATGTAGCTGAGTTAATTACAGCTCATCGGCAAGAGAGTCAGTAATTAGCATTGAAAGCAATATGATAACTGTCTTTATTTAATTTAAATTACACTGTTCACTCAGGACTTTCATCGTACACTTTTTTAACCGCAAACCTGAAAATGAAATACCCTAAGAAAACTCCAGCTATGGAGGTCGCAACCCACAGATACTTAAAATTGTCGTCGGAGTAAAATACGAACCAGGCAATGGCCAATAGCGAGAGGACTACCACTCCACACCCTATGCCCTGAATAATTCTGGATAAAGCCGCTAGCATAAAGTTCTTCATACGTTAACCTTTGCAAAAAAGTACTGACAAATTTGGCTGAATTTCTTTCGATCTCTTTCCCAAACTGAGACGGCATCCTCGAATGGTCGGACTTTGTTTTCTAACAGAAAGTACAGCAGATCGAGGTTTCCCAGGCGTCTGAGTTGATCATACATCCGTGGGTTTCTTGCCCTCAAGTCGCGTGATGTATAGACAGAGCGCGATATGCTTGCCCCAGCGGTAAGAATGGAGCCAACGGCAACACCCGAGACAAGCCGTGGGATTATTTGTTTAGAGAATATATATCCCATGTTTGCGGTGGCTAACTGATTAAATGCGAATTTGCCGATGAGTTTTCCTGATGTTCTTATGGTCATGTCCTTAACATCTTCAAAATTGACTTTGCTGGCGAAATTTTCGATGAAGATATGAGCCACTTTTTCGATGCTCGCTTTATTGGCCATGCCTGACTTGATGAGTCTGATAAATCGCTCTTTATCTTGCGAGTTTAACCATCTGTTTTCAGTATCAATATAGTCGTAGCCCAGGTAGTAGAAATCTACCGGTACACTGATAAAGCCTTGTGCAAACCCGCGTACTAAATTGCTGTCAATGTTTACGGCATCCGCCATGTCGTTGGCTATCTGCTTTGCGCTTTTCATAGAAATCCTTTTCAATATGAACCGCCGAATCTAGCAGACTTTTTGTACGCAAGCCAATGTCCACCGGCAAACGGTGTGAACCCACCGCTCAAAATGTCACCAAAACTTCCCGCGATCTCTGAACCTCGTTGTGGCATAATGCGCGCCAAATCACATTCCCTATGTATAAAGAGCGAGCGCTGTGTTAAGCACCAACAACATCACCATGCAGTTCGGCAGCAAGCCGTTGTTTGAAAACATCTCTGTTAAATTTGGCGGCGGCAACCGTTACGGCCTGATCGGCGCCAACGGCTGCGGCAAATCCACCTTTATGAAAATCCTCGGCGGCGATTTGGCACCGACCGGCGGCAACGTGTTCCTTGATCCGAACGAGCGCCTGGGTAAACTGCGTCAGGATCAGTTCGCCTTCGAACAATACAGCGTGCTGGACACCGTGATCATGGGCCACACCGAACTGTGGGCGGTGAAGGAAGAGCGCGACCGCATCTACGCCATGGCGGAGATGAGCGAAGAAGACGGCTATAAAGTGGCCGATCTGGAAGTCGCCTACGGCGAGATGGACGGTTACACCGCCGAAGCGCGCGCCGGCGAACTGCTGCTTGGCGTCGGCATTCCGGTGGAACAGCACTACGGCCCGATGAGCGAAATCGCGCCGGGCTTCAAGCTGCGGGTGTTGCTGGCGCAGGCGCTGTTCTCCGATCCGGAGATCCTGCTGCTCGACGAACCGACCAACAACCTGGACATCGATACCATTCGTTGGCTGGAGCAGGTGCTGAACGAGCGTAACAGCACCATGATCATCATCTCGCATGACCGTCACTTCCTGAACATGGTCTGCACCCACATGGCGGATCTGGACTACGGCGAGCTGCGTGTCTATCCGGGCAACTACGACGAATACATGACCGCCGCCACCCAGGCGCGTGAGCGTCTGATGGCGGACAACGCCAAGAAGAAAGCGCAGATCAGTGAGCTGCAATCGTTCGTCAGCCGCTTCAGCGCCAACGCCTCCAAGTCCAAGCAGGCCACCTCGCGCGCTCGCCAGATCGACAAGATCCAGTTGGAAGAGGTGAAAGCCTCCAGCCGCCAGAACCCGTTCATCCGTTTCGAGCAGGACAAGAAGCTGTTCCGTAACGCGTTGGAAGTGGAAGCGCTCACCAAGGGCTTCGACGAAGGCCCGCTGTTCAACAAGCTGAACCTGATGGTGGAAGTGGGCGAGAAGGTTGCAGTGCTGGGCGCCAACGGCATCGGTAAAACTACCCTGCTGAAAACGCTGGTGGGCGATGCGCAGCCGGACAGCGGCACCGTGAAGTGGTCGGAAAATGCCCGTATCGGTTATTACGCGCAGGATCACGAATACGAGTTCGACGACACCCTCAGCGTATTCGATTGGATGAGCCAGTGGAAGCAGGAAAAAGACGACGAGCAGGCGGTGCGCAGCGTGCTGGGCCGTTTGCTGTTCAGCCAGGACGACATCAAGAAGCGCGTGAAGGTACTGTCCGGTGGTGAGAAGGGCCGCATGCTGTTCGGCAAGCTGATGATGCAGCGCCCGAATATTCTGGTGATGGACGAACCGACCAACCACCTGGATATGGAATCCATCGAATCGCTGAACATGGCGCTGGAGATGTACGAAGGCACGCTGATCTTCGTCTCTCACGACCGTGAGTTCGTCAGCTCGCTGGCAACCCGGATTCTGGAAATCACCCCGAACAAGGTGATCGACTTTACCGGCAACTACGAAGACTATCTGCGCAGCCAGGGCATCGTGTAACCCTCGTGGCAACGCATCAGGGCGGGAATTATCCCGCCCTTTTTTTATCCGTCATTCCCCGCCGCACACTTCGCAGTGCGGATCCTTTGGCAGTTTCATCTCCCGGAACTGCATGCTCATCGCATCGAACATCAAAAGCTTGCCGCGCAGCGGCTGACTGTACATTTTTCATAGTAAGCTAAGTGCCTCGGCCCCCTTGGCGTTATACAAAGGATTTACGTAAGGCAATATTTTACAAACTTTGCATTATTTCGATAAGACGCTCAGATGTAGCCTGTGCGTTCAAACAGCCGACTAGAGCAGGTCTTCTGAGATCAATATGCAATCGCCATAGCAATTAAATTTATCGAAGTCCTGTAATCCAAGATAGGTGTTGAAACTTAATCCCTCCCCATATTCGGCTTCCTGTTGAGATGTAATGCTGCAGGCTAGCGATAATGCCAGCAAGGTTTCATTCCAGTATGGACGTTTCATACCATGCCGAGAAATATGCGATGCCGAGCGAACACGTGACAAACGTTGAGGTCGTAGAATGCATGATTTATGGACTTCAACACCATCCGAGTCATCAACCAACAGGATCCGATAGACCTGTGTCTGAGACAGATTTTTGATGGCTGCTGACGCAAAGTCACTGTAGCCAATGATTATAAACGTGTCCCCTTTTTCTACTCGCAGCGGCGGTTCCCGGATAATCCGAACATCGGCCAGTATAGGGAGGCGCTCCTTCATCCGATTGGCATAAAGGTTATCCTGCATCACAATATAAACGTTCCCACCCTGACAATTAATAATGCTGTCATTAGCACAATAGGCCAGCAAGGCGGCGTCATCTTTCTGGTATTTCAATACCTCGGTTCTGTTAAATTTGTTATATTCGCCAAGTTCACACGCTGTCGAAGCCGGTAGGATCAAGGGAACGGATTGTCGGGTGTATAACGGTAATGCCGCCAAAGCGGCAAAACTGGAAAAATGCCCGACCACCACGTCAGCGCCCCATTCAATTAACTCAGCAGCGGCGCGTTTTCCTCCTGTCGCTGATTTCTCGTCGTTGACGATTTTCAACGTGTTTTGTTTGAATTCGGGGAAATGTTTGAGGCTATAATTGATAGCCTCAATAAAGGTCCATGTATGGCTATTGGCGTCTTTCTCTAACGCAATGGCCAGTCCGATTTTTTTCATCGTGTCGTCACAATCACCTGCTGGCTGTAGCTCATTGCCTTTTCTTCCGTCTCCTGCCGACTGCTCCCTTTAACGCCCAGAAAGCCAATAATGTCGTTCCCCAACGGCGGCCGTTTGATAACGCTGCCAAGCGGTGAGATGATTTTCAGCATGAAAGTGTTCGGATCCTGTGTGACGTGTTCAGGGACGCTGATGGTGTCGATGCGCCCAGCCGCGGAGATCAGGCAAAGCGCGAACGTATGTTTACCGGTTGGCGAATAACGCAGATAGTCCGGTTTCTGCCCAATCGCCACATCAATAACTGCTTTTATTGGGCAATAACCGGCGGAGATCCGGGCCATAAAATCGAGGCCGCCGCCGCCGGGCCGAGCGGCAATCTCAACGATGTAGGGCTTTCCCTGATGGAGTCTGATCTCTGCGTGCATCACGCTGCGCGTCAGTCCCTGTGCTACGGCACCGGCATGCACTGCTTCGTGCACGCGCTGCAGATCCAGGCCATCGAGATCGGTTGGCGTATGATGGACATCATCATCAAACGAGTTCCCTTCCAGTGTGACACGATCAACTATGGATCCCAGCACCGTTACGCCGTCCCAGGAATAGGCCTCGATCAGGAATTCACGCCCATCCAGGTACGACTCGACCAGCAGTGAGTTGGGACCCAATACGTCCGTGATCCCTTCATTTTTGAACTGGCTCATTTCTGTGATACCGATCAGCGCTTTGGGGAAGAACTCCGCCATTTGCTGAGGCGTGTCGACGCGGTAGACAAACTGGCTGGCCGAACCCAGTGTGGGTTTGAGGATCACTGGGTAACCGAGTACGGCTGCCGCCTCCAGTGCTTCAGGCAGCGTCGGTGTCAGCCGAAATTCTGGGTGAGGAGCCTGACCGGCGCGGTGGGCTTCGCGCATGGCGATCTTGTTGCGACTTTTTACCGCCGCATCGACCGGGATGCTCGGCAGGTGCAGAGTGTCTGCGATCATTGCCGCGGCGATCACGCTGTTCTCTGCGAAGGTGAACACCCCGTCAAAGTGAAAATCCTGATGCAGCTGAGCGGCCAGCGCCGTCAAATCGTTGATGTCCATACTATCGGAAATAAAGAATCGCCCGGCATGCCAGTGATCGCTGTCGGCCACCCCGGACAGCACATACAGCTCGATGCCGTACTGCTCCACCTGTTGGTAGCGTGAATTGTAGTAATCACCAAATTGTCCGACTTCAATCGCCAATAATTTCATTTTACTTTTCCTTTAAAGACCAGGGTGGATGCCAGGAGTGCTAGAAGAACCACAGCCAGCGCCAGTGCTACATAACCGGCAAGTACAGTGGTGTTATCGACCAGTTCGCCAATGGCGTAGGTCAGTACGACGGCTGACGTCAGTCCAATTGCGTTGCTGAAGCCGAAGAAACGGCCGGTGTAATGGGAGGGGATGGTGTTGAACATCAATGTGCGGCACGATATACGCGCCAGACCAAAACACACCGCGCCAAGCGGGAAGAACACCATCAGCCACGGCAGCGTAAATTGCGGCTGCAGGGCGATAAATGCCGCATTCGCCACGTAGCCGAACATGACTATTGTCAGTAAGGAAAAACGCTTCTGCAGGAACGGCGTCATGGCGGCGGCGATGGCCACCCCCACGCCGGCCAGCGCGTCAACCACGCCCAGGACGCCGGCACCGGAGGCGAAGTGTTTGGTGACCAGCAGCACCAGCAGCATATTGCTGACCGTCACAATGATATTGCCGACGCCATACAGCAGCATCAGCCAGGGTTTTCTCACGGTGGATAAGCTTGCAGCCGGCGTTACCTCAGAGACTGTGCTGCCTTCGGACACGTCATCAGACTCTTGCACACGCGGCGTCAGCATGAAGAACAGCACCGCACTGGCGATGAAGGTGATGGCGTTCAGCACAAACACGAAATCCACACCAATCAGTTGGATGAGGAACCCGCCGATTGCCACCGATGTCAAGGCGCCAATTTGCACCGCCATTTCGAGTTTGGCATTGAAGGCAGCCATTCTGCCTGATTCAACCGAGTCTTTGATGATGGCATTATTGGCCGGGAAGAACATGGCCATGGTCATGGACAGCATAAAGCTGCAGACGAAAATGACCATCGAGGGATCGGTGAATGTATTGATGCCTGCCAAAACGCCAATGACGATGGCTGCGTTGACCACGTTGGTGATGATGCAGATCTTCTTTCTGTCATAAGTATCTGACAACTTACCGAACAACACCGAGAAGAAGGCTTGCGGCAGCGCAATCAGGATGAACAGAGTGCCCACGGCTTTCGCCGTTCCCATGCTCTGTGAAATGATCAGCGCATTGGCGATGGTGAGGATTCCGCTTCCCAGGGTGGAAACCAGTGACGCGGCAAGGATTAAATTTTCGTTTCTTTTGCTGGTCTGACGGGGTGTGACATTCAGAAAAATGGTTTCATTACTCATTCGTTAACTCCGTGAATGACATGCTGACTGATTTGCTCGGACAGTGCCGGGGCGATCTTAAAAATAGAGGCATCGCACGCTTCAACGGCGATGCATCCGGTGACATCGTGTCGGCCCCAGTAAGCAGTGCCTTGCCGTTTTTGAGCCGGCAATTCAAAGTAGGGCGACACAACGACATCCACCTGGTCGTATTTAACGCGTAGCCGGTCAAGCAAATACCGCTTACACGCCTGCAGGTCGTGACTGTCTGGCGGCATCGAGTAGGAAAATCGACTGGCACTCACTTTAAGCATCCGACGTTCCGGCGACGGTACACACCATGATCGCTGTTCATCTCCCATCGTCAGCACCGGCTTTAACAAGCACGCACGGGCATCGTTGAGGTGCACGTCAAGGTGTACCTGGTATTGCGGTGCCGGAGCGATACCTGACCGGTCAATGTGTCGGGTGAGAGGACGGCTCGCCGTGCAAATCACCGCCGTGTAGCTTTTACGCTCACCGTTAATGCTAAAATGTCTCCCCTCCCGAATGGTGCCGAGATCTACGCGCGTATGCGGTTTCAACACGATGCTGCCCGTGTTTGCCAGCGCCTGGCACAAATGCGCATACACCTTTTGTGCATTGAGAAGAATGGCGTCATGGCCGACGAAGAGCCGCCGATTGGCACTAGGCATGCGCAACAGGCTGCTCTGTGTCGACAACACGGGATCCTGGATGTCATAACCTATAGCCAGCGCATCATACAGCTGCGCCAAACGACGACAATCGGCGTCATCCACCACACGAATGGATTGCGTCTGACAACCGACTGTTTCGCTGCCGGCGTCGATGAGTTGGCGCCAGAAAGCAAGCGAGTGCGCAGCCAGCGGTTGCAATGCGGCATTGTTTTCGTGCACGTGTTTCCACAGGCGACCATGCGCCCACGAAAGATTGGCGGTGTTCGGAATGGCGGCGGCATCATACAGCTCAACGCTTGCGCCCTTACGGGCGCAAGCCAGCGCAGTCATGACGCCGGTAATGCCGCCCCCAATGATGGCGATGTTAGGACGCATATGACCCACTGTTGGTGAAGGTGGCGATCGGAGGCAGTTCAGGCAAAGCCCATTGTTCACTGCCGTTCAGCGGATTGGCATTCACGATAGCGTGGTGCAGATCAATCATGATCAACCCCAAACCGTCGACGAGGACCCGTAACTGTTGATTTATTGCCTTCAGGCTGATGCCGCTTTCTTCCGCAACCAGCTCCTGCAAGCGCCCAATATGGCGCAGGCACCAGTCAGCCAATCGGCTTTGACTGAACGTCTCGAGACGACAGGTCAGAGCCAGGCGCTGACGCATGGTGTCGACCAGCAGAGGAGTATTGGCCTCATCGTCATTCTGGCGCAATTCCCAGCGTTGTGTGGCGTATGCACGGGCAAGCGCATTCCAGGCGGAAATCAGCCGTTCGTTAAGGATTTGACTGAGGGCATCCCGGCTGAAATTGTTCCGGTTGTGCTCCGGGCTGGTCAGGCAAAGATAGAAACGGGCATAGTCGCGAGGCAGGGTTTTTACCAGATCGCGAGCCCAGATCAAATGGCCGCGACTGGTCGAAAACTTGGCGTTTTCCAGCTCGTAAAACTCATTGGGCACGATGGTGTCAGGCAACAGGTACTTACTCTCATGCGCCATCAGCAAGGCAAGATGTGTCACTCCCCAAAAATAGGAGTTGTCGAAGCCGAGGAAATACGCCAGGCGATTGCCGGTTTCTGCACGCCAGGTTGCATCCGTCGGCGCCGCGGTGTTTTCGCCACAGGCGTTGCAGTACATCGATGCCGGCATTCCCTCCGCCCAGGCGTTGAGCACTTGCCCCTCCGTGCCGGGGAAATGCGATGGCAATCCCCAGGCAATGGGGTAAGTGATAGGGAAATCGATCAGCTCTCGGCTGAACAGTTCCGTCATCAGCTGAAGAATGTGCGGGCGCCAGCTGCCTTTTTTCGCGGCGTAATAACGCTCCAGCTCGGCTCTGTATGCTTCCACCGGGAACACCAGGATCTCCGTTTCTCTGTATTCCAGTGATTCGTAGGGGGGCAATGTCGCCACCGGGTTTTTTAATCCATCAAAGTTGTTGGGGTGTCCGCAACTTTCACACAATCCACCGCGGGACTGCGCCAGGCAGGTCGGGCATTCACCGGATACGAACGACTCCACCATAAACGTATCGCGGTGTGTCGAGTACGGCAGCCTGACGGTTTTGAGCCGGAACTTGCCCTGCTCGTGTAGGGGAGACAAAAAGGCATACACCATTTCTTTATAGCCGTCGTCGAACGGGGCATAGCCATCCAGCTCGACTCCCCAGTCATTCAGACTGTGCCTGATATCATCGGCGGCCTGACGGCACAAATTTTCCGGTGACGTGCCCAGTTTGTAAGCGCTGGTGACAACATAGGTTTGGCTGTCGTCAGTGCCGGTCGCGTAATTGACACTCTCTCCGGTCAAACGCAGGTAGCGAGCGTAAATGTCGCCGGCTAAATAGGGGCCGGCCATATGGCCAACGTGCAAATCGCCATTGGGCGTGGGCGGTGGAGCAATAACGAGCGTTTTAGACATGGTCAGGCACCTGATTTTTTTGTTGGTGACGTTGAGCAAAACGCACGGTCATCTCGGCGTCCCACCAAATGCTGTACATTTCAAATGGCTCATGGCTTTCATTGAGCACACAGTGCCGGGTGAATGGCGGAAACTGCACGGTATCACCGGCTTTAAAGTGCGTTTTTTTTCCTTCGCAAACGATAAAGGCCTCCCCCTTAATGGCGATGAAGATCTCGTACTCGTGATGTTCATGTGGTGTGGAGGCGGTGCCGGGTGCAATAACGCACCATGAGCTTTCAAACGGCGCATTCAGCTCGGGCCATGGCATCAAGCGTTGGGCGTGCAGATTGTTCTCGAATCGCATATTGATGCGATCAAGTGGTTTGAAGGAATGCATTTTATTTCCCTAAAATCAGGCCGTGATGTCGTCAAGAATTTCTTTTGAACGGAAAGCCAGCACACTCAGTAGCGAATCAGCAATGCCATGCGTGTTTTCGTTAACCCCTTGTAAATGGAGAGAAACGCCAGGGGCGTAGGGCAATACAGCACGGTAATTGCGGTCGACACGGATCTGTTCGATATCGAGTTGATTCGACAAGCTTTCGAAGAGCTCAGGCGTTTTATTCTTATACCCCGTGCCCAACAGCACCACGTCAAAACGTGCAGAGTGTGTGAGGCCTGTCTTGTTATCTTTCCAGGTGATCAACACGCCTCCGTCATCATTTACCGCATGTAAAAGATCGCATTGTGTCAGCATCGCCGCCCGGCTCTCGCCGCGCAAATCCTGCAAATAATGGAAGCGGTAGAGCCCTGACAAGGTTGATGGAGCCACGCCGGAATAATTGGTGGTATGCATCGCCGCCAGAGTCTTTTCGCGGGTCGTATTGTCGCAATTAAAATACGTGTTGATATAATCGTTCTGAAATAACGTGTTTGTGAATTGGCTTCCTTCATAATTCACAAGCCCGATGGATCGCATGATCATAGTGATATTGGCTACCGGGAAATGTTCAATGCAGGATTGATACATTTCTGCACTGCTTTGTGCGCCACCGATCACTGCGATGCTGCTAATGCTGTCGCTATTTATGCGTTCAAGGGCCGTCAGGTAATTGGCGCTGTGGATCACATTATCCGGTGACACATGCTCAAAAACTGCCGGTATGTTGAGATCGCGACCCGCTCCGAAAATAAGGTGATTGGCAAGATAGCTGTCACCATTTTCAACGGTTACATGCCAGCCGGTAATTTTCCCTTCCGGTGCAAGTTCCGGCCTCACCGCCACTACTTTGCTATTGTAAACAACCTGTGTTTTTGCCAGACCATCTGCCACCCACTGTAAATAATCCGAAATCTCTTTACGGTAGGGATTAAACGTCTGCAGGTTGACAAAGTTGTCCAATCGTTTGGTTTTGTGCAAAAAATTGAGAAAGCTGAATTGGCTGGTCGGATCGCGTTGCGTAACCAGATCTTTCAGAAAGGAAACCTGAGATTGCGCTTCGGGAAATAACATCCCCCGGTGCCAGCAAACAGAGTCGCTTTTCTCCAAAATAAGAGACGAATTGATATTGTGGGTTTCAGTACACTCTTCAAGTGCGATACCCACAGCGAGGTTTGACGGGCCGCAGCCAATCATTAATAGGTCGGTGTGTTGCATAAAATTTTTCCTAAATCCATTTTGTATATAACAAACTCCACATTATTGATTGCGGATGATTGCCACCTGTCATTCCCTGTAAAAAACTTCTTCTGCTAATTATGTTATTTTAAACAACCATGTTATTTGTATGGTGAAGAGAAACTAGCACTCCATAAATTTTCAAACAATACACATAAAGCCACAAACATTAACTTCAGAGTAACATTTTGAAATGCGCTTTAGCGACAGGATAATCCGCATGTATGAACAGTATTTCTTAGGGTTGTTTAAACGCTAAATAGCAGGATTAATTTAAGGTGCTATAAATTTAATGAATGTTTATTATGGTTTTTATAATTATAACTGCCCATGCAGTGAAAGGAATTTTACTGTATAGTAATGACTCAGAAGGAGTAATCTCACCATATCGGTAGGCTTGATATATTAATCAGGTCATGATGACGAACAGAGGTAATGAGGTGGTAAACAGCATGACAACAGTGATCGAAGTGCTCCAATACACGTTAAAACCCGGAACAGGTGCTGTATTTCACGATCTGATGAAAGATCAGAGTGTACCTCTGCACCTGAAAATTGGGGTGAACGTATTACGCTTTGGTAATTCACTCCATGATCCTGATAATTATTATCTGGTGCGGTCATTTCTAAACGTGTCAGAAATGGAAAGCCAGCTTACTCAATTTTATTCGGATGTCCGCTGGCGTGAAGGTCCACGCAGCGCAATTGTTAATATGATCAGCGGCAGCCATCGTGTGGTCATGCCGGCTGATCCGTTGATCTAATACGCACTCAGTGATAATTAGAGCAGCAACCCATATGTATTCCGGTGAGCTTGTTGCCGATTCTCATATTTTTTCAGCTTAATTGTGATAAAACTGCATAGCTCAGAGGTGCTTTACTTACATAAAAGTATCGGAAAATATATTATGCCACGATTTTCCAACATCGACTTCTCAAGGCACTCATGACGAACTCGTCATTCCCCGCCGCACACTTCGCAGTGCGGATCCTTTGGCAGTTTCATCTCCCGGAACTGCATGCTCATCGCATCGAACATCAACAGCTTGCCGCGCAGCGGTTGACCATAGTCGGCCAGCAGCTTGATGGCTTCCATCGCCTGTAGGGTGCCGATGGTGCCGACCAGCGGCGCCATCACGCCCGCTTCTACGCAGGTGAGGGCGCTGTCGCCGAACAGCCGGCTCAGGCAGCGGTAGCAGGGCTCGCCCGGCTGATAGGTGAACACGCTGAGCTGGCCTTCCATGCGGATCGCCGCGCCGGAAACCAGCGGCTTGCGCTGCGCGTGGCACCGGCGATTCAGGGCGTCGCGCGCCGCCACGTTGTCGGTGCAGTCCAGCACCAGATCGCAGGCGGCGATCTCTGCCGCAACTGCCTCATCTTCCAGTCGGCCGTCGATCGCGTCGATGCGGATATGCGGGTTGATGGCGCTCAGTTCGCGCTTGGCGGAGGCGACTTTGCTCTGGCCGATGCGATCGTCGCGGTGCAGGATCTGGCGCTGCAGGTTGGAGAGCGAGACGGTGTCGAAATCCACCAGCACCAGATGGCCGACGCCGGCCGCCGCCAGGTAAGGCGCGGCGGCGCAGCCCAGCCCGCCCAGCCCGGCGATCAGCACGCGGGCGGCCTTCAGCTTCTCCTGGCCGTCGAAGTCAAAGCCGCGCAGCACGATCTGGCGGTTGTAGCGCAGCGCTTCGGCGTCGGTCAATTCCGGCAGCATGCTCAGCTCCTCAGCAGGGCGTTGAACGGCTCGATCTCCACCGTTTCACCCACCGCCACCGAACCGCGTTCGCGCTCCAGCACGATGAAACAGTTGCCCTGACTGTAGGAGCTGAAGACGTGCGAGCCCTGGTGGCCGGTGGTGCTGACCTCCAGTTCGCCCGCGGCGTTGCTGCTGAACACGCCGCGCTGGAAATCGAGGCGGCCCGGCGATTTCTTCAGTGGGGTCAGCGCGCGCGCGCGCAGGCGCGGCGGCAGGCGCCAGTCGCTGTGGCCGGCCAGCTTCGCCAGCAGCGGCTGCACCAGCTGGTAGAAGGTCAGGGCGGCGGAAACCGGGTTGCCCGGCAGGCCGCAGAACCAGGCGTGGCCGAGCTTGCCGAAGGCGAAGGGTTTGCCGGGTTTGATCGCCAGCTTCCAAAAGCTGACCTGGCCCAGCTCGTCGAGCATCTGTTTGGTGTAGTCGGCCTCGCCGACCGAGACGCCGCCGCTGCTGATGACCACGTCGGCCTGGCTGTCCGCCCGTTCGAAAGCGGCGCGCAGCGCATCGCGATCGTCGCGGATAATGCCGAGATCGAGCACCTCGCAGCCCAGCTGTTCCAGCATCAGGCGCACCGCGAAACGGTTGGTGTCGTAGATTTGGCCCGCCTGCAGCGGCTGGCCGACCGGCTGCAATTCGTCGCCGGTGGAGAACACCGCCACCTTCAGCTTACGCATTACCTGCACTTCGGCGACGCCGAGTGAAGCCAGCAGCGGCAGCTGCGCGGCGCCCAGCTTCACGCCGGCCGGCAACACGCTCGCGCCTCGGAGAATGTCTTCACCCGCCAGACGGATATTCTGGCCGGCTTCAACCGGCGCGTTAAAACGCACGCCCTGGTCGCTCACTTCTGCCTGCTCCTGCATGACAACCGCGTCCGCCCCGGCGGGGATCGGCGCGCCGGTCATGATGCGCACGCAGCTGTTGGCCGGCCATTGGCCGTCGAACGGCGCACCGGCGAAGGCTTTCCCGGCGACCGGCAGCGGCGCATTGGCCGCCAGATCGGCGAGGCGCAGCGCATAACCGTCCATCGCCGAGTTGGCGAACGGCGGCACGTCGAGCGGCGAGACCACCGGCGCGGCGGTGATGCGGCCGGCGGCGGCGGTCAGGGCAACGGATTCGGTTTGCTGTAGTGGGGCGATCTGCCCGAGCATTTTTTCCAGCGCTTGCTCCAGGGAGATGAGATCGGAAGTATGGCAATGATCCATAAAGGGAACTCCGTAATCAGGGTGCGCTAAAATAGCGACAAAGTGCGGGTATTATGGCAGAGAACGCCGGGGGGGAGAACGGGTTATGCCCGCCATCTTTCGCACTGCGGCGCCGGGGCGATCGGGTATAAACTGCGTAAAACAGAGGAGAATCATGATGCATAAACAGGTTATCGAGTTCTGGTTCGACGAGATCGAACCGATCATGTGGTTCAAAAAGGACGACGATTTCGATCGTCTGCTGCACAGCCGTTTCGGCGAAATCTGGCGGGCGGCGGCGGCGGGGGAGCTGGCGCACTGGCGCGACACCATCGAAGGGCGCCTGGCGGAGGTGATCGTGCTCGATCAGTTCAGCCGCAACCTGTTCCGCGGTACGCCGCAGTCGTTCGCCTGCGACGGCATGGCGCTGATCCTGGCGCAGGAGGCGATCCGCAGCGGCGAGTGCGAACGGCTGAGCCGCGAGCAGCGCGGCTTCCTTTATCTGCCATTCATGCATTCGGAATCGCCGCTGATCCACCAGCAGGCGCTGGTGCTGTACACCGAGCTCAACAACGGCGACCAGTTGGAGTTCGAGCTGCGCCATAAGGCGATCATCGATCGTTTCGGCCGCTACCCGCATCGCAATGCGATATTGGGGCGCACCAGCACGCCGGAAGAAGAGGCCTTTTTACAGCAGCCTGGATCGGGTTTTTAATCATCGGATCATCTGCGCCCGACCGGGGAAAAAACAGCAGGTCGGGTGCCACAATAAGCGTTATTCAGCGCGAACGTTTATTTCCTCACGCCATGCCGCTATTTCCGCACGCGAAATTACCAATAATCTCAGCCGCACGATCGGCGGTTCGCTGCTTTTTATAACCTGCTGTTTTTATTCCAATAAGCTATTTCAAGGTGCGAAATGGTCTAAGCGGACTACGCTAAAAGCGGGACGTGGACGTTATGCTGTACTTCCACTGTAGGACTAAATAGAGTCGAAAAAGACTAAATAATAATGATACCGCGCTCAGCTTATTCGCTGTGCAACGGCGGGATTAACACAGGGTGTCAGGCAAATGAGCAAACCAGTGATTGCCATTCATGGCGGCGCGGGCGCAATTACCCGGGCGGCGCTAAGTGCGGAAAAAGAACGGCTGTATATCCAGGCGCTGTCCGAGATCGTGGCCGCTGGGCAGGCGATATTGGCACAGGGCGGCAGCGCGCTGGACGCGGTGACCGAAGCGGTGCGACTGCTCGAAGAGTGCCCGCTGTTCAACGCCGGCAAAGGCTCGGTGTTTACCCATCAGGGCACTCACGAACTGGACGCCTGCGTGATGGACGGCCGCACCTGCGATGCCGGCGCCGTCGCCGGCGTCAGCCATATCCGCAACCCGGTGCTGGCGGCGCGCGCGGTGCTGGAAAACAGCGAACACGTGCTGTTTGCCGCCGAAGGCGCCGAGAAGTTTGCCGCCGCCCACGGCCTGGAAATGGTCGCCCCTGACTTCTTCTTTACCCAGGAACGCTTTGATCAGCTGCACCGCGCCCAGGCGGAGCAGGGCCGGGTATTGCTCGATCACGACGGCGCGGCGCAGGCCGGCGATCCGCTCGATCCCGATCGCAAATTCGGCACCGTCGGCGCGGTGGCGCTGGATGCGCTGGGCAACCTCGCCGCCGCCACCTCCACCGGCGGCATGACCAACAAGCAGGCCGGGCGGGTGGGCGACACGCCGATCATCGGCGCCGGCTGCTATGCCAACAACGCGACGGTAGCGGTCTCCAGCACCGGCACCGGCGAAATCTTCATGCGCGGTGTGGCGGCCTATGACGTCTCCGCCCTGATCGAATACGGTGGCCTCAGCCTGCAGGCGGCCAGCGATCGGGTGGTGATGGAAAAGTTGCCTGCACTGGGCGGCAGCGGCGGCATGATCGCCGTCGATCGCCACGGCAATCTCGCGCTGCCGTTCAACTGCGAGGGGATGTATCGCGGTTTTGGTTATGTCGGCGATGCGCCGTCCGTCGGGATTTATCGCTAAGCGTTCACCGGGAGGGTGTATGACCGACGTTTCATTCCGGCCCGCCGGCGATGGGTTGTCATTGCCGCCGCAGCGGGTGCTGACGGTGCGCGATCTGAGCATCAGCTTTCCTCAAGCGGACGGCGCCGTGGCAGCGGTGCGCAACCTGTCGTTCGATCTCGATCGCGGCGAGACGCTGGCGATCGTCGGTGAGTCCGGCTCCGGTAAATCGGTGACTTCGCTGGGGCTGATGCGGTTGGTGGAGCAGGGCGGCGGGCGCATCGTCAGCGGTGCCATGACGCTGCGCCGGCGCGACGGCGCGCTGCTCGATCTGGCGAACGCCTCGCAGAGCACGCTGCGCACGGTGCGCGGTGCCGACATGGCGATGATCTTCCAGGAGCCGATGACCTCGCTCAACCCGGTGTTTCCGGTCGGCGAGCAGATCGCCGAATCGCTGCGCCTGCATCAGGGCATGGATCGCCGCAGCGCGCGCCAAGAGGCGCTACGCATGCTCGATCTGGTGCGTATTCCGGAGGCCAAAGAGGTGCTGGGGCGCTACCCGCACCAGCTTTCCGGCGGCATGCGCCAGCGGGTGATGATCGCCATGGCGCTCTCCTGTAAACCCGCGTTGCTGATCGCCGATGAGCCCACCACCGCCCTCGACGTCACCATTCAGGCGCAGATCCTGCAGCTGATCCGTGTGCTGCAACGGGAGATGCAGATGGGGGTGATCTTCATTACTCACGACATGGGCGTGGTGGCAGAGATCGCCGATCGGGTGCTGGTGATGCGCCGCGGCGAGCAGGTGGAACAGAATCGGGTGCGCGAGCTGTTTGCCGCGCCGCAGCAGGCCTATACCCGAGCGCTGTTGGCGGCGGTGCCGAAGCTGGGGGCGATGGCCGATCGGCCGCTGCCGGCGAAGTTTCCGCTGCCGGACGGCGAGGGGGATACGGCACCGCAGGATACCGTGCCGCCAGGCGCTGCGCCGATCCTGCGGGTGGAGCATCTGGTTACGCGCTTTGATCTGCGCGGCGGGTTGTTCAATCGGGTCACTCGCCGGGTGCACGCGGTAGAAAACGTCAGTTTCGATCTTTACCCCGGCGAGACGCTGGGGCTGGTGGGCGAGTCCGGCTGCGGCAAGTCCACCACCGGGCGCTCTCTGCTGAAGCTGGTGGACAGCCAAAGCGGCACCATCACCTTCGCCGGGCGGCGAATCGATCAGTTGAAGGGGCCGGCGCTGCAGCACCTGCGGCGCGATATTCAGTTCATCTTTCAAGATCCCTACGCCTCGCTCGATCCGCGCCTGACGGTCGGTTTTTCCATCATGGAGCCGCTGCTGGTGCACAACGTGATGCGCGGCCGGGAGGCGGAGCAACGGGTGGCCTGGCTGCTGGAACGCGTCGGCCTGCTGCCGGAGCATGCGCGCCGCTACCCGCACGAATTTTCCGGCGGCCAGCGCCAGCGCATCTGCATCGCGCGCGCGCTGGCGCTGAACCCGAAAGTGGTGATCGCCGACGAGGCGGTCTCGGCGCTGGACGTGTCGATTCAGGCGCAGATCGTCAATCTGTTGCTCGATCTGCAGCGCGAGTTCGGCATCGCTTTTCTGTTTATTTCACACGACATGGCGGTGGTGGAGCGCATCAGCCACCGGGTGGCGGTGATGTACCTCGGGCAGATCGTCGAGATCGGCCCACGGCAGGCGGTGTTCGACAATCCGCAGCACCCCTACACCCGCAAGCTGATGGCGGCGGTGCCGGTGGCCGATCCCGCGCATGCCCACAAACGGCAGCCGCTGCCGGCCGATGAGATCCCGAGCCCGGTGCGCGCGCTGGGCGATGAATCCGTTACCGCACCGCTGGTGCAGGTTGGCGCCGGGCACTTTGTCGCCCGCCACCCGATCGCCGGTGCTTTTTAAAGACCTCAGGAGAGACAAGCGACATGAAGCACACATTCAAACGCAATGCGCTGTTGGCCGCCGTACTGCTGGCGGCGGGAACTGGCCCGGTCTGGGCGGCGAAGGACGCGGTGATCGCCGTGGCCTCCAACTTCACCACCCTCGATCCTTACGACGCCAACGATACGCTGTCGCAGGCGGTGGCCAAGTCTTTCTATCAGGGGCTGTTCGGCTTCGATAAGGACATGAAGCTGGTGAACGTGCTGGCGGACAGCTATGAGGTCAGCAAAGACGGCCTGACCTATACCGTCAAACTGCGCCAGGGGATTAAATTCCACGACGGCACCGCGTTCAACGCCGAGGCGGTGAAGATCAACCTCGATCGTGCCAGCAATCCGGACAGTCACCTCAAGCGCTACAACCTGTTCAAGATGATCGACAAAACCGAGGCGGTGGACGCCAATACGGTGAAGATCGTGCTGAAGGCGCCGTTCTCGGCGTTCGTCAACAACCTGGCGCACCCGGCGGCGGCGATCATCTCGCCGGCGGCGCTGAAGCAATACGGCAAGGAGATCGGTTTCCATCCGGTCGGCACCGGGCCGTATCAATTCGTGACCTGGAATCAGACCGATTTCGTCAAGGTGAAGAAGTTCGACGGCTACTGGCAGCCGGGGCTGCCGAAGCTCGACAGCATCACCTGGCGCCCGGTGGTGGATAACAACACCCGCGCGGCGATGCTGCAGACCGGCGAGGCGACCTTCGCCTTCCCGATCCCCTACGAGCAGGCCAAGGTGCTGGAGGGCAATGCCAAGCTGGACGTGGTGGCCGCGCCGTCGATCCTGCAGCGTTACATCAGCATGAACGTCACCCAAAAGCCGTTCGACAACCCGAAGGTGCGCCAGGCGCTGAACTACGCCATCAACAAGGACGCGCTGATCAAGGTGGCGTTCGCCGGCTACGCGGTGCCGGCGGAAGGCCCGGTGCCGCCGGCCATTGACTTCGCCGCCCGCTATAAGCCGTGGCCGTACGATCCGGCCAAGGCGCGCGAGCTGCTGAAAGAGGCCGGTTACCCGAACGGCTTCACCACCACGCTGTGGTCTTCCCACAACCACAGCACCGCGCAGAAGGTGCTGCAGTTCACCCAGCAGCAGCTGGCGCAGGTGGGGGTGAAAGTGACGGTGACGGCGATGGATGCCGGGCAGCGTGCGGCGCAGGTGGAGAGCGTCGGGGTGAAAGACACCGGCGTGCGGATGTTCTACACCGGCTGGTCGGCCTCGACCGGGGAAGCGGACTGGGCGCTGTCGCCGCTGTTCTCTACCCAGGCGGCGCCGCCGAAGCAGTTCAACACCGCGTTCTACAGCAACCCGCAGGTGGACAAGGATCTGACCGACGCGCTGGCGACTACCGATCGCGCCGAGAAGCAGAAACTGTATCAGGACGCGCAGGATCGCATTTGGGCCGACGCGCCCTGGATCTTCCTGGCGACCGAACGTTTGCTGTCGGCCAACAGCAAACAGCTGAGCGGGTTCTACGTGATGCCGGATACCTCGTTCAACTTTGATAACGCCGATCTGAAATAAGGCGCCCATCCCCGCCTGCGGCCAGACGGCGGCGGGCGGGGGAAGGAATGAGATGCTCAATTATTTTCTGAAACGACTGCTGGGCCTGATCCCGACGCTGCTGATCGTGGCGGTGCTGGTGTTCCTGTTCGTCCATCTGCTGCCGGGCGATCCGGCGCGTCTGGCGGCGGGGCCGGAGGCCGACGAGGCGGTGGTGCAGCTGGTGCGCAAGGATTTGGGGCTGGATAAGCCGCTGCCGCAGCAGTTCGCGCACTTCTTCGTCAACGCGCTGCGGGGCGACTTTGGCATCTCGATGGTGTCCAAACGCCCGGTGAGCGAAGAGATCGCCTCGCGCTTTATGCCGACCTTCTGGCTGACCGTCACCAGCATGCTGTGGGCGGTGGCGTTCGGCCTGGCGATCGGCGTGGTGTCAGCGGTGTGGCGCAACCGCTGGCCGGATCGCCTCGGCATGACGCTGGCGGTGTCGGGGATCTCGTTCCCGGCCTTTGCGCTCGGCATGCTGCTGATGCAGGTGTTCTCGGTCGAACTGGGGTGGCTGCCGACGGTGGGCGCCGACAGCTGGCGACACTACATTCTGCCTTCGATCACCCTGGGGGCGGCGGTGGCAGCGGTGATGGCGCGCTTCACCCGCGCTTCGTTCGTCGAGGTGCTGCAGGAGGACTACATGCGCACCGCGCGCGCCAAGGGCGTGCGGGAAAGCGTGGTGGTGATGAAACACGGCCTGCGCAACGCGATGATCCCGGTGGTGACCATGATGGGGCTGCAGTTCGGCTTCCTGCTCGGCGGTTCGATCGTGGTGGAAAAGGTGTTCAACTGGCCGGGGCTGGGGCGGTTGCTGGTAGACTCGGTGGAGATGCGCGATTACCCGGTGATCCAGGCCGAGGTGCTGCTGTTCTCGCTGGAGTTCATCCTGATCAACCTGCTGGTGGATATGCTGTACGCGGCGATCAACCCGGCGATTCGTTATCAATGAGGACGCGGCATGATTAAGCATTGGCGGCGCAACGCCGCACTGAAGGCGATGCCGCTTATCGACCCTAACGCGGTACGCACGCCGTGGGGCGAGTTTTGGCGGCGTTTTCGCCGCCAGCGGGCGGCGCTGGTCGCCGGCCTGTTCGTGCTGCTGCTGATTGCGGCGGCGCTGCTGGCGCCTTATCTGGCACCGTTCGATGCGGAAAACTACTTCGACTATGACCGGCTGAACGAGGGGCCTTCGCTGATGCACTGGCTGGGCGTGGATTCCCTAGGGCGCGATATCTTCAGCCGCATCCTGATGGGCACGCGCATTTCGCTGGCGGCCGGGGTGTTCTCGGTGCTGGCAGGCGGGGCGATCGGCACCCTGCTGGGGCTGCTGGCCGGCTACTATGAGGGCTGGTGGGATCGCCTCACGATGCGCGTCTGCGACGTGCTGTTCGCGTTTCCCGGCATTCTGCTGGCGATCGGCGTGGTGGCGATCATGGGCAGCGGCATGGCCAACGTGATCGTCGCGGTGGCGATCTTCAGCATTCCGGCTTTCGCCCGCCTGGTGCGCGGCAATACGCTGGTGCTGAAGCACCTGACCTATATCGAATCGGCGCGCAGCATCGGCGCCTCGGACTGGACCATCATCCTGCGGCACATTCTGCCGGGCACCCTGTCTTCGATCGTGGTCTATTTCACCCTGCGCATAGGCACCTCGATCATCACCGCCGCCAGCCTGTCGTTTCTGGGCCTGGGCGCCCAGCCGCCAACGCCGGAGTGGGGAGCGATGCTCAACGAGGCGCGCGCCGATATGGTGATTGCGCCGCACGTGGCGATCTTCCCCAGCCTGGCGATATTCATCACCGTGCTGGCCTTCAACCTGTTGGGCGACGGATTGCGCGACGCGCTCGATCCGAAGCTGAAGGGGTGATGCTTTAACGTATGGCGCATATTTGAACGGGTTAAAATGACGTCTCAGTGCTATTATCCGTTCAATAAACCGTGTTGTTTGCACGAAGATGAGTGAGAGAGGTGCCGATGCCAGTAAAACAACGAACGACGCAAAGTGTGACCATGACGCTGGAACGCAGTTTGTTGAGCCGTGCGCGTGAGGCGGGGATTAATCTCAGCGCGACGCTAACGGCTGCTTTAGATGCTGAGTTGCGTCAGCATGAGAGGATAAAATGGCAGGAAGAAAACCGAGAGGCGCTTGAAGCGCTTAACCGATTTAATGATGAGCATGGTTGCTTTAGCGACGAATACAGGACGTTTTAGCGATGCAATTTACAGTGTATGCGAATAGGGGAAACAGCGCGGTTTATCCCCTGTTGCTTGATGTGACGAGCGATATCATTGGGCAATTAAATCGTCGAGTTGTGATCCCTTTGTTGCCCGTTGAAAAATACCCGGGGAGTACGCGGCCGGAGCGCTTGATCCCGCTGATCAGATTGATTGATGACAACGAGTATGCCGTGATGACATATGAAATGGCCAGCATCCCGGTTCGGGCTTTGGGGGCCGAGTTTTGTGATGTTTCCCAGTATCGGAGCAGGATAAAAGCCGCCATCGACTTTCTTTTTGACGGTATTTGAAGAAATCCGGACGGGTTAATAACCGCCCGGATTTTTTATCAGCGGAACAGGTGCTCGGCGTGGAAGCGCAGGTGATCTTCCACGAAGGTGGCAATGGTGAAGTAGCTGTGATCGTACCCCGGCTGGATGCGCAGCGTCAGCGGCCAGTCGCGCTGGCGCGCCAGCTCCGCCAACCGCGCCGGCTGCAGCTGGTCGGCCAGGAACTGGTCGTCGTCGCCCTGGTCGATAAGGACCGGCATTTTTTCCGCGCCGCTGGCCAGCAGATGGCAGCTGTCGTACTGCAGCCACTGGTTTTCGTCGCTGCCCAGATAGGCGGTGAACGCCTTGCGGCCCCACGGCACCTGGCACGGGTTGACGATCGGCGCGAACGCCGATACCGAGCGGAAGCGCTGCGGGTTGCGAAACGCCATCATCAGCGCGCCGTGGCCGCCCATCGAGTGGCCGAAGATCGACTGACGATCGCTGACGCTGAAGTGCTGTTCGATCAGCGCCGGCAGTTCGGCGCTGATGTAGTCGTACATGCGGAAATGGCGATCCCACGGCGCCTGGGTGGCGTTCAGGTAGAACCCGGCGCCCTGGCCCAGATCGTAGCCTTCGTCGTTCGGCACTTCGTCGCCACGCGGGCTGGTGTCCGGCATCACCAGCACCAGGCCCAGCTCGGCGGCGATGCGCTGCGCGCCGGCTTTCAACGTGAAGTTCTCGTCGTTACAGGTCAGCCCCGACAGCCAGTACAGCACTGGTGGCGGGTTGTCATCACGCGGCGGCGGCAGGTAGATGCTGAATGTCATGTTGCAATTCAGGCTCTGCGCCGCGTGGCGATAGCGCTGCTGCCAGCCGCCGAACATGCGGTGCTCTTCGAGAAGTTCCAATGACAACGTCATCTCTGCCTCCTGGCTTATTGGTCGAAGTGGATGACGGTGCGGATCGATTTGCCTTCGTGCATCAAATCGAACGCTTCGTTGATCTGCTCCAGCCCCATGGTGTGGGTGATAAAGTCGTTCAGTGCGAATTCGCCGTCCAGATAGCGCTCGACGATGCCCGGCAGCTGCGAACGGCCCTTAACGCCGCCGAACGCCGAACCACGCCAGACGCGGCCGGTGACCAGTTGGAACGGACGAGTCGAGATCTCTTCGCCCGCGCCTGCGACGCCGATGATCACCGATTCGCCCCAGCCTTTGTGGCAGCATTCCAGCGCGGAACGCATCACGTTAACGTTGCCAATGCACTCGAAGGAGAAGTCGACGCCGCCGTCGGTCAGCTCGACGATCACGTCCTGAATCGGCTTGTCATAGTCTTTCGGGTTGATCAGATCGGTAGCGCCCAGCTTGCGCGCCAGATCGAACTTGCTGGTGTTGATGTCGATGCCGATGATGCGGCCCGCGCCGGCCATCTGCGCGCCGATGATCGCCGACAGGCCGATGCCGCCCAGACCGAAGATCGCCACGGTGTCGCCCGGCTGCACTTTGGCGGTGTTCATCACCGCGCCCATGCCGGTGGTCACGCCACAGCCCAGCAGGCACACTTCTTCCAGCGGCGCTTCCTTGTTGATTTTCGCCAGTGAGATTTCCGGCACCACGGTGTACTCGGAGAAGGTGGACGTGCCCATGTAGTGGAAGATCGGCTTGCCATCCTTGAAGAAGCGGGTGGTGCCGTCCGGCATCAGCCCTTTGCCCTGGGTGGCGCGGATCGCCTGGCACAGGTTGGTCTTGCCGGATTTACAGAATTTGCACTCGCCGCACTCCGGGGTATAGAGCGGGATCACGTGATCGCCGACCGCCACGCTGGTGACGCCTTCACCGACCGCTTCCACCACGCCGCCGCCCTCGTGGCCGAGGATTGCCGGGAACACGCCTTCCGGATCTTTGCCGGACAGGGTGTAGGCGTCGGTGTGACAAACGCCGGTGGCGACGATCCGCACCAGCACTTCGCCTTTTTGCGGTGGCATCAGCTCGACTTCTTCGATCTTCAGCGGCTGGTTCGGGCCCCAGGCAACGGCGGCGCGGGTTTTGATCATCTCCATCATAGTCTCCTCAGTGGTTTTCTTTTTAAATCAGGCGATATCGACAACGTCTGATAAATCGTTGGGGGTGCTTTCATCAACAGCGGTGGTTTCCGTCTGTTCAATAATCAATTCTTTCAGCGCGCGCACGTTCGGCCCGAACGCATCGCGGCGCCACAGCAGCCAGGTGGCGGTGTCGGCCACGTCCGCCGGCAGGGTGTGAACCCGGACCCGCTCATGGCCCGGCAGCAGGCTGAGCACCGAATGCGGGATCATCGCCAGCCCGGCGCCGCTGGCGACGCAGGCCAGCATGGCGTGATAGGACTGAATCTCCATGATCTGCCCCGGCCGCGCGCCTTCGCGCTTGAACCAGGCCTCAAGCCGCAGGCGGTAGGAACAGCTGGCGCGAAAGGCGAACAGCGTTTCGCCGTTGGCGTCTTTGGCGCTGTGGATCGGCGCGTGATCGAGACAGGAGATCACCACCATATGTTCAGGATAGGCGATGCAGCCGTTCAGCTCGTCATAAGACACCGGGCCGTCGACCAGCGCCGCGGCCAGCGTGCCGGCG
The DNA here is from genome assembly GCF_003028435.1 of Serratia sp. Nf2. Taxonomy (NCBI): domain Bacteria; kingdom Pseudomonadati; phylum Pseudomonadota; class Gammaproteobacteria; order Enterobacterales; family Yersiniaceae; genus Serratia; species Serratia sp. Nf2. Next base: position 276,822 of record NZ_PYTW01000006.1, read on the forward strand.
CGCACTCGATCGGCGATTTCGCCGGAGGTGCCGGTGGTCAGCGACAGCGAAACCTGCGAGAAGCGCTGGTGGTAAGCCGCCAGCAGCGAGGGCAGGCGGGTGGCGGCGGTGCTCTCCATCGAACCGAGGGCGAAGTTGCCCGCCGGTTCGCCGGCGTGGGTGATGCTCATCGCCTCGTCGCTCAGCGCCAGGATGCGGTTGGCGTAGCACAGAAAGTTATGGCCCATCGGCGACAGGCGCAGGCGCTGTTTTTCGCGGATAAACAGATCGGCGCCCAGCTCCTGCTCGAGCTGGCGCAACCGGGTGGTCAAATTCGACGGCACGCGGTGCAGCTGCTCGGCGGCGCGGGCGACCGAGCCGGTTTCCGCCACGCAGCAGAACATGCGAAGCTGGGTCAGATCCATAATGTTCTCGTTTCGTGATGAACTTGATAACTATTATTCAGTTTTTGTGAGTTTAATACTGCGGCATGATACTGGCAACTTTCTTTTAACCTTTTGGATACCGGTATGGCTTTACGTATTGCCTTGAGCGGTTTTGCCGCGCTGATCGTCGCGATGGGTATCGGCCGCTTCGCTTTCACTCCCCAGGTGCCGCTGATGATCGCGGAACACCAGTTCAGCCTCACCGGCGCCGGGCTGGTGGCGGCGATCAACTACCTGGGCTACCTGTGCGGCGCCTACGACGCGATGCGCGCCACGCGCCACGTCGAGCGGCGCCTGTGGCTTGGCGTGTGGGGCGCGGTGGCGCTGACGCTGCTGTCGGCGCTGGCGCAGGATGAATGGACGCACGGTGCGCTGCGTTTCGTCATCGGCTGGGCCAGCGGCTGGGCGATGGTACTGGTGGCGGCCTGGACAAACGAGCGGTTGGCGCACTACGGCCGGCCGGCGCTGAGTGCGGCGGTGTTCGCCGGGCCGGGTGCCGGTATCTTCCTCAGCGGCATGCTGGCGGTGGGCATCAACACGCTGGGGCTGACGGCGGCGCAGGCTTGGCTGGTATATGGCGGGCTGGCACTGGTGTTGGTCGGGGGGATTAGCGCCTTTCTGCCGCGCAGCGGTGAGCTGCATCGCCCGGACGTGGCCCCGGAGCCGCTGCTGCTGACGCCGGCGCTCAAACGCCTGGTGTGGAGCTACAGCCTGGCCGGTTTCGGCTACATCCTGCCGGCGACGTTCTTGTCGCAGATGGCGGCCGCGCGCTTTCCCGACAGCCTGTTTGCGCAGTTCGTCTGGCCGGTGTTCGGCGGCGCGGCGGTACTGGGGATCGTTATCGGTATTTTGACCCGCCACCGGCTGACCACCCAGACCCGGCTGGCGATCACGCTGTGGATACAGGCGCTGGGCGTGCTGAGCGCCGAAGTGGTGCCGGGCGTGGCCGGCCTGGCGTTGGGGGCGTTGCTGACCGGCGGCGGTTTTCTCTGCGTGGTGCAGCTCGCCCTTCAGCACGGCCGTGAACTGGCGCCGCGCCATGCGCGTTACATGGCCGGATTGCTGACTACCGGTTATGCGATCGGCCAACTGGTCGGGCCGATGCTGTCGGCGCTGTCGACCGCCTTGACCCATCGACTGGAACCTGCGCTGTACGTGGCGGTGGCGGCACTGTTGGTGGCCGGTGCGCTGATGGTGAATACCCCGGCGCGGCGGTTGGCGCAAAAAACGGCGATGCGGTGATTAAAATCCATACAAAAAACGTGGAATCCTGCAGCCGGCCTGATTGTGCTAAATGCGAATATTTCACCTGCGGATGAAGCACTATCACTGGATAATCGCCGCGCTCTCATCTACAGTGGGGCAAAATCTTGACCGGGTTCACGTTATCCACCACGAAAACTCTGCCGTCACGAGAGCAAGCAATTCGCCGGCCGCACGCCCTACCAGGCCGCCGGCGGGTTCCGTCCGCAGGAGAACAAAGACATGACATCATTAAGTAAAGAAGCCGCGCTGGTGCATGCGGCACTGGAAGAGCGTGGTCTGGAGACGCCGCTGCGCGGGGAAGTGCTGGATCGCGAAACGCGCAAGCGCCGCATCAAAGAGCACATGACCGAAATCATGCAGCTGCTGAATCTCGATCTGTCCGATGACAGCCTGGCGGAGACGCCGCATCGCATCGCCAAAATGTATGTCGACGAGATCTTCTCCGGGCTGGACTACGCCAACTTCCCGAAAATTACCGTCATCGAGAACAAGATGAAGGTGGATGAGATGGTGACGGTGCGTGATATCACGTTGACCAGCACCTGCGAGCACCACTTCGTGACCATCGACGGCAAGGCCACCGTGGCCTATATCCCGAAAGACTCGGTGATCGGCCTGTCGAAGATCAACCGCATCGTGCAGTTTTTCTCCCAGCGTCCGCAGGTGCAAGAGCGCCTGACCCAGCAGATCCTGGTGGCGCTGCAGACTCTGCTCGGCACCAATAACGTGGCGGTATCGATCGATGCGGTCCATTATTGTGTCAAGGCACGCGGCATTCGCGACGCGACCAGCGCCACGACTACCACCTCGCTGGGGGGGCTGTTCAAGTCCAGCCAGAACACCCGTCAGGAGTTCCTGCGCGCGGTGCGCCATCACCAGGGCTGATGGCGTTGCGGGGCGACCCGCACGACGACAACAGGCGCCTGCGGGCGCCTTTTTCATGAGCGGAAGACAGCGATAAAAAATGAACAGTCACCCTCTGCCGCGCATCGCCACGTTGGACTGCGTGCGCGGCATCGCCATCCTCGGCATTTTATTGCTGAACATTAGCGCCTTCGGCTTGCCGAAGGCCGCCTACCTCAACCCGGCCTATTTGGGTATGCCGTCGTCGCGCGATGCCTGGACCTGGGCGCTGCTCGATCTCTTCGCCCAGGCCAAGTTCCTGGCGATGTTCGCGCTGCTGTTCGGCGCCGGGCTGCAAATGCTGCTGCGGCGCGGCAAAAGCTGGATCCGCGCGCGGCTGTCGTGGCTGGTGCTGTTCGGCCTTGCGCACGCCATCTTCCTGTGGGACGGCGATATTCTGCTGGCCTACGGGCTGATCGGCCTGGTGTGCTGGCGCATGATCCGCGAAGCCAGGGAAACCTTCCAGCTGCTGAAAACCGGCGTGGTGCTCTACCTGATCGGTGTGGCGGTGCTGCTGCTGCTCGGTTTTATCTCGCACGGTGAACCGGGCAGCTTCTGGCAGCCGGGCGTGGCGGAGCTGCAGTACGAGAAGTTCTGGAAGCTGCAGGGCGGTTTCGAAGCCTGGCGCAGCCGCACCGATTTGCTCTCGTCCAGCCTGCTGGCCATCGGCGCGCAGTATGGCTGGGAGCTGGCGGGGCTGATGCTGTTCGGCGCCGGGCTGATGCGCAGCGGCTGGCTGCGCGGCAGTTATTCCTCCGGCTATTACCTGCGGCAGGCGGCGTGGCTACTGCCGCTTTCGGTGCTGATCCAGCTGCCGGCGGTGGCGCTGCAATGGCAGGTCCACTGGGACTATCGCTGGAGCGGTTTCCTGCTGCAGGTCCCGCGCGAGCTGGGCGCCCCGCTGCAGGCGATGGGCTATCTGGCGCTGTGTTACGGTTTCTGGCCCACGCTGTCGCGCATGCGCATCGCCCACTGGCTGACCCTGGTGGGACGTATGGCGCTGAGCAACTACCTGCTGCAAACGCTGATCTGCACCACGCTGTTTTATCGCTTCGGTCTCTATGAGCAGTTCGACCGGCTGCAGCTGTTGGCATTCGTGCCGCTGGTCTGGCTGGCCAACCTGGCGTTTTCCGCACTGTGGCTGCGTTACTTCGAGCAGGGGCCGATGGAGTGGCTGTGGCGCCGGTTGACGCAGTTGGCCGCCGGCGCAGCGGAACCCAGGGCGTTGAAGTGAGCGCCTGCCGGCAGGTTAAAAAAATGTATGTAAACGTTTTCTTTCCTGTGACGTAATTCACGCGAGCAGCGGGCCAATCGGGGTAGGATAGCGCCACCGGCCACTACCCCGATTTCAGGATCCCGCATGCCTCCAGTTCATCCGATCACCATTCGCGACGTGGCGAAACGCGCCGGGGTCTCCGTGGCGACCGTCTCCCGCGTGCTGAACCACAGCGCGCTGACCAGCAAGGAGACGCGCGAGCAGGTGCTGCAGGCGGTGGCGGATCTGGGCTATCGCCCCAACGCCAATGCGCAGGCGCTGGCGACCCAAAGCAGCGATACCCTGGGCGTGGTGGTGATGGACGTCTCCGACCCGTTCTTCGGCGCGCTGGTGAAAGCGGTAGACACGGTGGCGCAGAAACACCACAAATACCTGCTGATCGGCAACAGCTATCATCAGGCGGACAAAGAGCGCCACGCGATCGAAGTGCTGATCCGACAGCGTTGTAACGCCCTGATTGTTCACGCCAAAGCCCTGAGCGACGCCGAACTGATCGGTTTTCTGGAACAGGTGCCGGGCATGGTGCTGATCAACCGGATTATCCCCGGTTATGAGCCGCGCTGCGTCGGGCTGGATAACGTCTGCGGCGCGGAAATGGCGATGCGTCTTTTGCTGTCGCAGGGCCATCGGCGCATCGGTTATCTGGGCTCCAATCACCCGATCGAAGACGGGCCGCTGCGCCAGCAGGGCTATGCGCAGGCGATGACCGCCGCCGGGCTGGCCACGCCCGACAACTGGCGCGCCTACGGTTCGCCGGATCTGCAGGGCGGCGAGGCGGCGATGGTGGAGCTGCTGGGGCGTAATCTACAGCTGAGTGCGGTGTTCGCCTACAACGACGCCATGGCTGCCGGCGCCATGGCGGTGCTGAAAGAAAACGGTATCACAGTGCCGCAGCATTTCTCGCTGATCGGCTTCGATGACATCCCCATCGCGCGTTACACCAGCCCCAAGCTCACCACGGTGCGCTATCCGATCGTCTCGATGGCCACGCTGGCCACCGAGCTGGCATTGCAGGGCGCAGCAGGCCTGGTGGAGCCGCAGGCCGCTCATCTGTTCATGCCGACGCTGGTGCGGCGCCATTCTGTCGCCCCTTGGCAAAGTGAGGCGACGGTCACTCTCTGACGATTTAATCTTGTGTAACCGTTTTCAATCTGTGAGAAAATTCACAGAATATTAACATCACGCCGTCTATGCTCTAGGCGTTTTCCGGCGCAAAGGCCCTTGCCGCTGCAACCTTTATCTCGCGCTGACACAGCATTTCTCGGAAATAACAAGATCCACGGACGACAGGTGTTGAGTGGAAATCGCCTGGCCTGGGGTGTGCGCACTGCCGGTGACCATTGGCTTAAAGACGAGTAATACCCTACACAGAACCGGAGACTGACAATGAATAAGAAGGTTTTCACCCTGGCCGCCCTGGCCGCAGCCATGATGTTTGGCGCCGCAGCCCATGCTGACACCCGTATTGGCGTCACGATTTACAAGTACGACGACAACTTCATGTCGGTGGTGCGCAAGGCTATTGAGAAAGACGCCAAGGCTTCACCGGACGTCACCCTGCTGATGAATGACTCGCAGAACGACCAGTCCAAGCAGAACGATCAGATCGACGTGCTGCTGGCCAAGGGCGTGAAAGCGCTGGCGATTAACCTGGTCGACCCGGCCGCGGCACCGGTGGTTATCGATAAGGCGCGCGCAAACGATATCCCGGTAGTGTTCTACAACAAAGAGCCTTCCCGCAAAGCGTTGGACAGCTATGATAAGGCATATTACGTCGGCACCGACTCCAAAGAATCCGGCGTGATCCAGGGCGAGCTGATCGCCAAACACTGGAAAGCCAACCCGGCCTGGGATCTGAACAAAGACGGCCAGATCCAGTTCGTGCTGCTGAAAGGCGAGCCGGGCCACCCGGATGCCGAAGCGCGCACCACCTACGTGGTGAAAACGCTGAACGAAAAAGGCATCAAGACCCAGCAACTGCAGATGGATACCGCGATGTGGGATACCGCGCAGGCGAAAGACAAGATGGACGCCTGGCTCTCCGGCCCGAACGCCAACAAGATTGAAGTGGTGATTGCCAACAACGACGCCATGGCGATGGGCGCGGTGGAAGCGCTGAAAGCGCACAACAAGACCAGCATCCCGGTGTTTGGCGTCGATGCGTTGCCTGAAGCGCTGGCGCTGGTGAAATCCGGCGCGATGGCGGGCACGGTGCTGAATGACGCCGATAACCAGGCGAAAGCCACCTTCGAGCTGGCGAAAAACCTGGCGGCGGGCAAACCGGCCACCGAAGGCACCCAATATAAAGTCGAAAATAAAGTCGTGCGTATTCCTTACGTCGGCGTAGATAAAGACAACCTGTCTCAGTTTGTTAAATAAGAATTGAGATCCCGCTAAGACCCCGCTGGCGGCGCCAACACCAGGAATACCGCCGGCGGGGATGTTTACGACTGCAAGATCGTTAAGCCAGGTGTATTTATGGCCGATAGCTCACGCGAATTTCTGCTGGAAATGACGGATATCTGTAAGTCATTTCCCGGCGTCAAAGCCTTGGACAATGTCAATTTACGCGTCCGCCCGCACTCGATTCACGCCCTGATGGGGGAGAACGGCGCGGGGAAATCAACGTTGCTGAAATGCCTGTTCGGCATTTACAAAAAAGACAGCGGCAGCATTGTGTTTCAGGGCCGGGAAATCGATTTCAAAAGTTCGAAGGAAGCGCTGGAGCACGGCGTTTCCATGGTGCACCAGGAGCTGAACCTGGTGCTGCAGCGCACCGTGATGGACAACATGTGGCTGGGGCGCTACCCGACCAAAGGCCTGTTCGTCGATCAGGAAAAAATGCTCAAAGACACCCAGGCGATCTTCGACGAGCTGGATATCGACATCAACCCGCGCGAAAAGGTGGGCAACCTGTCGGTATCGCAGATGCAGATGATCGAGATCGCCAAGGCGTTCTCCTACGACGCCAAAATCGTCATCATGGATGAACCGACCTCCTCGCTGACGGAGAAAGAGGTCAATCATCTGTTCACCATCATCCGCAAGCTGAAAGAGCGCGGCTGCGGCATCGTTTATATCTCGCACAAGATGGAAGAGATCTTCCAGCTGTGCGACGAGATAACGGTGCTGCGCGACGGCCAGTGGATCGCCACCCAGCCGTTGGAAGGGTTGGATATGGACAAGATCATCGCGATGATGGTCGGCCGCTCGCTCAGCCAGCGCTTCCCCGACAGGCAGAACACGCCGGGTGAGGTGATCCTCGAGGTGAAAAACCTGACGTCGTTGCGCCAGCCCTCGATCCGCGATGTGTCCTTCGATCTGCACCAAGGCGAGATCCTTGGCATTGCCGGATTGGTAGGCGCCAAACGCACCGATATCGTCGAGACGTTGTTCGGCATTCGCGAAAAGGTGGCGGGCACCATCAAGCTGCACGGCAAGGCGATCGATAACCACAGCGCCAACGAAGCGATCAACCACGGTTTTGCGCTGGTGACCGAAGAGCGCCGTTCCACCGGGATTTACGCCTACCTCGACGTGGGCTTCAACTCGCTGATCTCCAATATCCGCAATTATAAAAACAAACTCGGCCTGCTGGATAACGCGCGGATGAAGAGCGACACCCAGTGGGTGATCGACGCCATGCGGGTGAAAACGCCGGGGCATCACACCCATATCGGCTCGCTGTCCGGCGGTAACCAGCAGAAGGTGATCATCGGCCGCTGGCTGCTGACGCAGCCGGAGATCCTGATGCTGGATGAACCGACGCGCGGCATCGACGTGGGCGCCAAGTTCGAGATTTATCAGCTGATGACCGAACTGGCGAAGAAGGGCAAGGGGATCATTATCGTCTCGTCCGAAATGCCGGAGCTTTTGGGGATCACCGACCGTATTTTGGTGATGAGCAATGGTCAGGTTGCGGGCATCGTTAACACCAAACAGACCTCGCAAAATGAAATCTTACGTCTCGCCTCCCTGCACCTTTAAGGATCGGAATTATGAACGCGCTAAATAAAAAAACCTTATTTACCTATTTCAAGGAAGGCGGCATTTACGTGGTGTTGCTGGTGCTGTTGGCCATCATCATCATTCAGGATCCTACCTTCCTCAGCCTGATGAACCTGAGCAACATTCTGACGCAGTCTTCGGTGCGCATCATCATCGCGCTGGGCGTGGCGGGGCTGATCGTGACCCAGGGCACCGACCTGTCCGCCGGGCGACAGGTGGGGTTGGCGGCGGTGGTGGCGGCCACGCTGCTGCAGTCGATGGATAACGTCAACAAGGTATTTCCGCACATGGAAACCTGGTCGATTCCCCTGGTCATCCTGCTGGTGTGTGCGGTCGGTGCGGTGATTGGCCTGGTTAACGGCCTGATTATCGCCTATCTCAACGTGACGCCGTTCATCACCACCTTGGGCACCATGATCATCGTCTACGGCATCAACTCGCTGTATTACGATTCGGTTGGCGCTTCGCCGGTCGCGGGCTTCGATCCGAAGTTTTCCACCTTTGCCCAGGGGTTCTTGCGCTTCGGTGACTTTAAGCTGTCGTACATTACCTTCTATGCGCTGATTGCCATCATATTCGTCTGGATCCTGTGGACCAAGACCCGCTTCGGCAAGAACATTTTCGCCATCGGCGGTAACCCGGAAGCGGCCAAAGTGTCCGGGGTCAACGTGCCGTTGAACCTGATCATGATCTATGCGCTGTCCGGCGTGTTCTACGCCTTTGGCGGCCTGCTGGAAGCGGGGCGCATCGGCAGCGCCACCAATAACCTCGGCTTTATGTACGAGCTGGATGCCATCGCCGCCTGCGTGGTGGGGGGCGTCTCCTTCGCCGGCGGGGTGGGTACGGTGTGGGGCGTGGTGACCGGGGTGATCATCTTCACCGTCATCAACTACGGCCTGACCTATATCGGCATCAACCCGTACTGGCAGTACATCATCAAGGGCAGCATCATCATCTTCGCCGTGGCGCTGGACTCGTTGAAATACGCCAAGAAGAAGTAGATTTATCACCTCGCAGACAATAAGGCCGGCCTATTGCCGGCCTTGTTACGTTGGGGCGATGTACGGTGCCAGGCAAAATAATAAGGTATTATTTGGTAATGGCTGGTTGGGTGGTTTCGGGTAAGGGATATTGCCCGATCTTGAGGTTGGGTGGGTTACAGCGTGACACAGTTTTCGGGCTACCAACATGACATGAAGTCAGTAAACTGGTTTTATTTACCGTTCTCAGGGAGCAAACTATGCCTGTATTTACCATTACGCTGAAAAGACGTAATACGCTTGATAAGAAAAGAATTTCATCGGCTATTCACACGGCGGTAGTAAAAACCGGCTATCCTGCGAACGATCAATTCCAGCGCTTTATCCGTCTTGAGGAAGACGATTTATATGTGGATCCCACTTATCCCGATCTGGAATCCCCCCGCAGCGCTAACTTCGTGTTGATTGAAGCTATGCTTTCCTCTGGCTCCCCCGATGCCCGCAAACAATTACTCTTACAGTCTCTGGTGCAGGAACTCGCCCTGATTGGACTGGACAGCAATGACCTGATGGTCCTCTTCATTGAATTGGACCGTTTGAATAGTTCATTCGGCGGTGGCAGAAGGGCATCCCCACTTTCAATGTCGCAATAAGCTGTCAGCGTACGTAGAGGGGGCTTTACGCAAATCATCCGGTATTCGTTTTTCTCGGATAATACGCCCTTTTAGCGTATTGCTGGGGGCGCGTGTAAAACCCTCTGCTGGATGATTAAGGCTGTTTGGCTTTCTGCTTCTCTTCTTTCAGCTTGTGCTCCAGCTCAACCAGCTGTTCCGGTGACACGGCGGGATAGCCCTGGGCGTCTTCCGGCACGGTGTGCATGGCGGAGATCGGGATCAGCGGGCCGAGGAAGCGCGGTTCGCGCTTGAGGATGTACAGATCGGTCAGCGCGCCCAGGCGAGCGAAGATCTCGCGGGCGCGGACCGTCATCATGTCTTTCGGCGACGGCACCGCGTAGCACTGCGCCTGAATGCCCATGTGCAGGGCGATGAACAGCGCGCGCTCGCAGTGGAAACGCTGGGTGATGATGATGAAATCGTTGGTGTCGAACACCTTGCGGGTGCGCACGATGGAGTCCAGGGTGCGGAAACCGGCGTAGTCCAGCACGATATCGCTCGGCGCCACGCCGGCGGCGATCAGATCGCGACGCATGGTCATCGGCTCGTTATAGCTTTGCTGGGCGTTGTCGCCGCTCAGCAGCAGGTATTTCACCTTGCCGCTGTTATAGGCATTGATCGCCCCCTGAATGCGGTAACGGTAGTACTGGTTGATCACCCCGGTGCGGTAATACTTGGCGGTGCCGAGCACCACGCCGACCTGGCGGTGCGGCAATTCCTGCAGTTCGTCGTAGACGTAAGGCGCGGTTTTCCAGCTGATCCAGCGATCCAGCGCAATAGCCGAACCCATCAACACCGCAATGATGATGAACAGGCTGATGATCAGGCGTTTCCACATGTTGTTGCCTTACGCGCGCCGGGCTGAAAAAGATGGATCAAGGCTACTTTACCTGACCGATCGACGCAAGACGCGAACCGCCTGAAGCACGCGCAACGCCGCATTTTTAGGCGGTTTTGCCGCACAAAAAAGCCCGGCGGAGCCGGGCTGGGTCATTTTAGCGCGCCAATCAGAACGAAGTGCGCTTGTAGCTGCGGTACTGCGGCCGCCAGAAGTTGTGCTCGATGGCTTTCGACAGCGCGTCTTCGGAGGTGACGATCGCCACACCCTGCAGCTGCGCCGCTTTACCCACTTCCATGGCGATGCACTTCGACACGCCCTGAATATCGTCGATATTCGGCAGCAGTGCGCCGTGGCCGTCGGTGGCCAGCGGCGAACAGTCCGCCAGCGCGCGGCTGGCAGCCATCAGCATGGCGTCGGTGACGCGGGTGGCGCCGGAGGCCAGCACGCCGAGACCAATCCCGGGGAAGATGTAGGAGTTGTTGCACTGGGCGATCGGGTACAGCTGCTCTTTATAGCTCACCGGTGCGAATGGGCTGCCGGTCGCTACCAGGGCGGCGCCGTCGGTCCAGTTGATGATGTCTTCCGGACGGGCTTCCACGCGCGAGGTCGGGTTGGACAGCGGCATCACGATAGGGCGTTCGCAGTGCTTATGCATTTCGCGGATCAGCTCTTCGGTAAACAGCCCCGGCTGGCCGGACACGCCGATCAGAATGGTCGGCTTGGCGTTGCGCACCACGTCCAGCAGCGAAATGGCGTCGCTGGCGGTTTCCCAACCGGCCAGGTTGTCGCTCTTCTGCACCAGCTTGCTCTGGAAATCGAGCAGGTTCGGCAGTTTGTCGGTCAGCAGGCCGAAGCGGTCGACCATGAACACGCGGGCGCGCGCTTCGTCTTCGCTCAAGCCTTCGGACTTCATCTGCGCGATGATCTGCTCGGCGATGCCGCAGCCGGCGGAACCGGCACCGAGGAAGGTGACGGTCTGATCGCGCAGCTGGCTGCCGGCGGCGCGGCTGGCGGCGATCAGGCTGCCGAGGGTCACTGCGGCGGTGCCCTGAATGTCATCGTTGAAGCAGCAGATCTCATCGCGGTAGCGATTCAACAGCGGGGTGGCATTGTTCTGCGCGAAGTCTTCGAACTGCAGCAGCACGTTCGGCCAGCGGCGTTTGACCGCCTGAATAAACTCTTCGACGAAGGCGTGGTACTCCTCGCCGGAGATGCGCGGATGGCGCCAGCCCATGTACAGTGGATCGTTGAGGCGCTGCGGGTTGTTGGTGCCGACGTCCAGCACCACCGGTAGCGTGTAGGCCGGGCTGATGCCGCCGCAGGCGGTGTACAGCGACAGTTTGCCGATGGGGATACCCATGCCGCCGATACCCTGGTCGCCCAGACCGAGAATGCGCTCGCCGTCGGTGACCACGATCACCTTGACGTTCTGCTTGGTGGCATTTTGCAGCATGTCATCGATGCGATCGCGGTTCGGGTAGGAGATGAACAGCCCGCGCGCGCGGCGGTAGATATCGGAGAAGTGCTCACAGGCCTCGCCGACGGTCGGGGTGTAGATGATCGGCATCATCTCGCTCAGGTGCGAGTCCAGCAGGCGGTAGAACAGGGTTTCGTTGGTGTCCTGGATGTTGCGCAGGTAGATGTGCTTGTCGTTATCGTTCTTGAAATCCTGATACTGACGGTAGGCGCGTTCCACCTGTTCTTCGATGGTTTCCACCGCTTCCGGCAGCAGGCCGTGCAGGTTGAAGTGGCTACGTTCTTCCTCGGTGAAAGCGCTGCCTTTGTTCAGCAGCGGAAATTCCAGCAGAATCGGGCCGGCGTAAGGGATGTAGAGCGGGCGTTTGCTTTCGTATTCTAGTTCCATCAGTTTTACTCTTCACGTATCAGATAACTTTATTGCCGACGATCCTAAGAGATAAAGAGAAGATGTACAGCATTTGTTGCCAGATGATGAACCAGGTTGGCGTAATTATCGACAATCAAATGATTTTTTAACTAAAGAAAGTCTCTCTGGCGGCGTTGGGGCATTGTATTTGGCGGGCGGGGCTGTTAGCGGCGGAACCGGATGGCTCCGCCGTGGTGCGCTTAGAACGCGGCGCGGCTGACGTTTTGGCAGCCCAGTGCCGCCAGCGTGGCGCGGGTGGCGTCCCACTGGCTGAGGATCGCCTCTTGCGGTTCGACCAGCACGGCGCGGCGGATGTTCAGACAATCGCCGCCGGAGAGGTTCAGCAGGATCAGCGCGGCCTGCAGCGGCGGCAGGCTCGGGTTGAAGGCGGCGTTTTCTGCATAGCGGCCGGCGTAGAGGTTACCGTCCTGCGTTTCCAGCGCCACGCCGCTGTGGGCGTTGCTGTACGGTGCGTGGCTCTGATTGGCCGCCGCCAGCGCCGCCTGCGTCAGCGCATCGTCCAGCGCCAGCCGGTGGCCGTGATCGACCTTGTCCATCAGCAGCGAAGCGATATCCAGATCTTCCGGGCCGAAGGCGTCCGGCAGATAGTCCGCCAGCGTGGCCGGCGCGCGGCCCGGCAGACGGATCTGCAGATCGCCGCCGCTGTTCAGCTCATTCATAAACTGACGGCAATGGCCGCACGGCGTGTAGTTGACGGTGACCGAAGCCAGTGCCGGTTCACCGCGCAGCCAGGCATGGGTAACCGCGCACTGTTCCGCATGCACGGTTTGCTGCAGCGGTGCGCCGCTGAATTCCATATTGGCACCGAAATAGAGGTTGCCACTTTGCCCGCGTGCGATGGCGCCGACGTGGAAGTGCGATATTGGGGTTAACGAGCAGGCCGCCGCCAGCGGCAGCAGCGCGAATGCCAGCGCATCATCGTCCAGTCCGCAGCCTGTGCGGATCGCCGCCGCTTGCTCGGCCGTGAACATCGCCGGAAAGTCAGGCGCGTCCAGATAGGGCTGCAGGGCGGATTGCAGTGTCGCGGGCAGTGCGCTGAACGCGGTGTGAAAACGCGGATGCATAGAAAGTCTCTCTACAGGTTAACGGGATAACATTCTAGGCAGGCCAGAGACATTAAAGTGTGATTAATGTCTCTTAATCGATGAAATTAATGCAATGAGATACATAAATGCGAGATGTATCGCAAGTTTCAACGTATTCAACCGAACAGATGCAGCAGCACCGGGAACAGGAACGGCGCCAGCAGCGAGGTGATGATGCCGCAGATCACCAGCGCCAGCGAGCCGAAAGCGCCTTCCTGGTAGTCCATCTCCGCGCAGCGTGCGGTGCCCAGCGCGTGGGATGCGGTGCCCATCGCCAGGCCGCGCGCCGAGTGGGTGGTGATTTTCAACAGGTTGAACAGCGTATGGCCGAGCACGGCGCCGAGGATACCGACGAAAATGACGCAGACCGCGCTGATCGCCGGAATGCCGCCGAGCGAGTCCGCGACGGCCATGGCGATCGGCGTAGTGACCGATTTCGGCAGGATAGAGGCGGCGATTTCCGGCGTGGCGCCCAGCCACAGGGCGATGGCGCCGCCGCTGATCATGGCGGTCAGGCTGCCGATGAAGCACACCGCGATAATCGACTTCCAGCGCGCGCGGATCTGGTGCAGCTGTTCATACAGCGGGAAGGCCAGCGCGACGACCGCCGGCTGCAGCAGATCGTTGAGGATTTTGCTGCCCTGAAAGTAGCGCTCATAGGAGATGCCGGTGAGTAGCAGCAGCGGGATGATCACCGCCATGGACACCAGCAGCGGGTTGAGCAGTGGCATGTTCAGCTTATGCGCCAGCCAGCGCGCGGCGAAATAGACCGCCAGCGTTAGCGGCAGCGACCACCAGATTTCATGGATCATGGGTTACCCTCCGTGTCGTCGGGCTTACCGACGATGCGGCGCTCGCGGTGAAAATAGTGTGAGGTATAGCCGACCACCACCAGCACCATCAGCGTGCTGATGAGGCAAGAAATAACCAGTGGGCCCAGATGCGCGACGATCTGGTCATAGTATTTCATCACCCCGACGCCGATCGGCACGAACAGCAGCACCATGTAGCGGATCAGCAAATGGCAGCCGGGTTTGACCCATTTGGCCGGCATAATTTGGGTAGAGAGCAGGGCGAACAGCAGCAGCATGCCGAGGATGCTGCCGGGAATGGCGAACGGCAGCAGCGCCGCCAGCGCGTTGCCGACGAACAGACAAAGATAGATGAGGAGCAGGGCTCTCAGGTATTTCCAGCACAGTGTGAGCACGTTGGCCATTGTCTTTTCCCGTTTAACTGATGCATTCATCATACAATTAAACTGTGAGCCATGCCACAGATCGCACCATGAATTCTCGCTATGGGTGCCATGCCCGAACGGCGGGTTGACAGCCCGCAATGGCCGTTGCGGGCGGGGTCAGCGCGCGTCTTCGGCGATTGCCGCCGCGTGTTCCGCCAGCCGGTGGCCGAGGAAGAAAAACAGCAGGCTGAGCAGCGCCGCGACGATCAGCATCACGAACATCAGCGGCGGCGCGGCATAGCTGAGCAGCACCCCGCACAGCACCGGGTTGATGGCGCCGCCCAGCGCGCTGAGATTTTGTACCCCATAGTAGCTGCCTTTCAGGTGCGGCGGCGCGATAAAGTCGATAAACATGTATTCTACCGGGATAACGATGATTTCGCCGAGGGTAAATACCGCCATCGCCGCCAGCCATAGCCAGACCGCCTGGCCGGCCACCATGAAACCAAGCAGCCCGATGATGAAAAACAGCGTGCCCAGCACCAGCCAGCGCAGCATGTTTTCCTGGCGCATGCCGCGGCTGAGCAGGTATTGCAGGGCGATGACGATGCTGGCGTTGACAATCATCACCAGCCCGATGATTTTGTAGGCAAACTCGGCGCTGGAGACGGTGATCAGGTACTGCGACAGATAGCCGGTGAACTGACCGAACACCACGGCGCCCAGGGTGCTGCCGAGAGTGAAGTAGATCAGCCGCCGATCGCTGCGCAGGATAGTCAGCGTCTGGCGGAAGTTGGGGAGCGCCGCGGGTGCGGTGGCGGCTGGCGTTGCGCGCTGTTCCCGACCGCGCAAGCGCAGGCTGAGCGCCGCCACCGTCGCCAGCGCCAACCCGCCCGACAGGTAAAACGGCAGCAGTGGACTCAGCCCGGCCACCAGGACGCCGAGCGCAGAACCGATCGCCCAGCCGACGTTGACCAATGTGTAGTTGATTGAAAAAGCCTTGATGCGCTGCTCGGCCGGCAGCCAGTCGGCGAAGCAGGCCTTAATGGTGATGCTCAGCACCGAATAACAGGTATGCAGGATCGCCAGCACCACGATCACGCCGCCGGGGCGCGGGATCCAGGGAAGGGCGAAGAAGCTCAGCGCAAACAATAAAATCGACAGCAGGATCAGGCGGTTCTTGCTGAATTTGTCTACCAGATAGCCGCCGTACAGGCTGGCAAGTATGCCGAGGGTCAGGCTGACACCCAGGATCACGCCCACGCTCTTCGGCAGCAGATGGAAATGCTCGGTGAGGTAGATAGTGATGAACGGCAGCGTCACGCCGCGGCCGATGGTCAACACCAGCGAACTGGCCAGCAGTACGTTGATCAGCGGGGGAAATCCCTTCATTCGAAGCCTGTTTATGCATACAGTTATTGGGTAATGCAGATAACATAGCGCATTTTGGCGAGGACGGAAGGGGAAAGCCGATAATTAGTTTAAAAACAGAGGCTGCGTCGCCAGCCTCGTCAAAAAAAGCATTATTTACCGTGTTCGGCCTGCAGCGTGGCGAACCACGGCTGCACGAAGTCGCTGCTGCTGCCCCAGCCGGGGATGATCTTCGCCAGCCCGGCGACGTTGACCGGCCCCGGCTGCGCCTGTAACAGCGCCTGCGGAATGACCGTCGCTTTGAACTGATAGCTGTCCGGCGTGCTTTCCCCGGCGATCTTGTTGGCCACTAGGCGCAGGTTGATCGCGCCGATAAGCTTCGGATCCACCGCCACGCTGACCTGCCACGGGCTGCCGGCTTCGCGCATCAACTGCAAGTCCTGGTTGGAAATATCGATGCTGTACAGCTTGATTTCGGTACGCCCGTTCTCTTTCAACGCCTTGTAAGCGCCCTGGGTAAAGGCATCCCAGGTGCCCCAGATGGCGTCGATCTTGCCTTTCGGGTATTTCGCCAACACCGCGCCCACCTTGTTGGCGGTATCGCCCTGTACGTCGGAGGAGACCGCGCCGATCGATTCCAGCTCATGAATGCCCGGATGCTGTTTCAGCAGTTGCTGATAGGCGGCCTGGCGGCGTTCCATCGGCGGGAAGCCGGCTACCCAGAGTTTGATGATGTTGGCCTGGCCGTTGAAATCCTTCACCAGCTGGCCGAAGGAGGCGTTGGCCAGTGAAGCGTCGTCCTGCTGTGAGACGGTGACGCCGGGAACGCTGCCGCTGACGTCGGTATCGAAAGCCGCTACGGCGATACCGGCCGCCGCGATGCGTTTGACCAGGTCGGTGGAATAGGGGGCTCGCCCCTGCGAGAGAATGATGCCGTCATATTTCTGGCTGATAGCCTGGTTGACGAAGTCCTGGAAGCGCGCGTCGTCGCCGTTGCTGAGGAAGGTGTCCACTTTGAAGCCCAGCTTGCGCCCTTCCTGAATGGCACCCGCCAAAAATTGCGTGGTGTTGTCGTCGGAGCCGAGATTGCGGATCACCGCGATGCGCACCGGCCCCTGATGCTGAGCGATGGCGGCCGGCACGGCGGCAGTTTCCGCCGCCTGCAGCGGCAGGGCGGCCAGCAGGCTGAGGGCGAGCAGCGAAGTCTTGAGGTTTTTCATTATTATAGGCTCCAAAAAAGCAGGGTAACGATCCCGGTGAAGGTCTGTTATAGCAGTCTTTCTATCTGGACGTCTATTTGTTGTTGCTGAGCATCATAGCGGGATGCGGCGGGCGAGGGAATCAGAGCGGTTATGACTTTTTCTTACTGTTTATAACGTTGGGTTTGAGGCATTAAAAAAGGGCCGAGCAAGCTCGACCCTTGATGTAACGCGCCGGTGCGGTTACTTGACCTGCATGCCTGGCTGTGCGCCGCTGTCCGGGCTCAGCAGGAAGATCTCTTTCCCGCCAGGGCCCGCCGCCATCACCATGCCTTCCGAAACGCCGAAACGCATTTTGCGCGGCGCCAGGTTGGCGACCATGATGGTCAGGCGGCCTTCCAGCGCTTTCGGATCCGGGTAAGCGGAGCGAATGCCGGAGAAGATCTGGCGCGATTCGCCGCCCAGGTCCAGCTGCAGTTTCAGCAGTTTGTCAGAGCCTTCGACAAAGTCGGCGCTCTTGATCAGGGCGATGCGCATGTCCACCTTGGCGAAGTCGTCGAAGGTGATGGTTTCCTGGATCGGATCATCGGCCAATGGACCTGTCACCGGTTTGGCGGCGGCCATGTCTTCCTTCGAAGCGTTGACCATCTCGCTGACCTTGTCCAGATCGATGCGGTTGAACAGCGCTTTGAATGCGTTCACCTGATGGCCCAGCAGCGGCTGCGGGATCGTGTCCCAGCTCAGCTCGGCATTGAGGAACGCTTCGGCGCGTTCGGTCAGCGAAGGCAGCACCGGCTTCAGGTAAGTCATCAGCACGCGGAACAGGTTGATGCCCATCGAGCAGATGGCCTGCAGATCGGCGTCGCGGCCTTCTTCCTTCGCCACCACCCAAGGTGCCTGCTCATCCACGTAACGGTTGGCCAGATCGGCCAGCGCCATGATTTCGCGGATCGCGCGGCTGAACTCGCGGCCGGCGTAAGCTTCGGCGATGCTCTGCGCCGCGTCGACGAAGGTCTGGTACAGCGCCGGATCGGCCAGGCTGTCGGCCAGCTTGCCGCCGAAGCGCTTGTTGATAAAGCCGGCGTTGCGCGACGCCAGGTTCACCACCTTGTTGACGATATCGGCGTTTACGCGCTGCACGAAGTCTTCCAGATTGAGATCGATGTCATCAATGCGTGAAGAGAGCTTGGCGGCGTAGTAATAGCGCAGGCAGTCGGCGTCCAGATGCTGCAGGTAGGTGCCGGCCTTGATGAAGGTGCCGCGCGACTTGGACATTTTGGCGCCGTTCACCGTCACGTAGCCGTGCACGAACAGGTTGGTCGGTTTGCGGAAGTTGCTGCCTTCCAGCATCGCCGGCCAGAACAGGCTGTGGAAGTAGACGATGTCCTTGCCGATAAAGTGATACAGCTCGGTAGTGGAGTCTTTGCGCCAGAACTCGTCGAAGTCCAGATCGCCGCGCTTGTCGCACAGGTTCTTGAAGGAGCCCATGTAGCCGATCGGCGCGTCCAGCCAGACGTAGAAGTATTTGCCCGGCGCATCCGGGATCTCGAAGCCGAAGTAAGGCGCATCGCGGGAGATGTCCCACTGCTGCAGGCCGGATTCGAACCACTCCTGCATCTTGTTCGCTACTTGCTCTTGCAGCGCGCCGGAGCGCGTCCACGCCTGCAGCATTTCGCTGAAGGCCGGCAGGTCGAAGAAGAAGTGTTCGGAGTCGCGCATCACCGGCGTCGCGCCGGAAACCACGGACTTCGGATCGATCAGTTCCGTCGGGCTGTAGGTGGCGCCGCACACTTCGCAGTTGTCGCCGTACTGATCGGGCGATTTGCATTTCGGGCAGGTGCCTTTCACGAAACGGTCCGGCAGGAACATGCCTTTCTCCGGATCGTACAGCTGAGAAATGGTGCGGTTCTTGATAAAACCGTTTTCTTTCAAGCGGCTGTAAATCAGGGTGGACAGCTCGCGGTTTTCATCGCTATGGGTCGAATGGTAGTTGTCATAGCTGATGCCAAAGCCGGCGAAATCCTGTTGGTGCTCCTGGCTCATCTCCGCGATCATTTCTTCCGGTTTCACGCCCAGTTGCTGCGCTTTCAGCATGATCGGCGTGCCGTGCGCGTCGTCCGCGCAGATGAAATGCACTTCGTGGCCGCGCATTCGTTGGTAACGCACCCAGATATCCGCCTGGATGTGCTCGAGCATGTGGCCGAGATGGATGGAACCATTTGCGTACGGTAGCGCGCACGTCACCAATAATTTTTTCGCGACTTGAGCCATAGTGAGAACTTGCTTTCTGTAATGAATAAAAGGGCCTTCGATGTTAACCGATCGCGCCCTTCGCTGCTAGGGCGGTTTCTTGCAGGTTATATGCGCCAGCGGCAGCGCAGTTCTGATATGCTTAGCCGGAAGCTACCCATTCAAAATCAAGGAGCCGGGATGAACGCAAAATCCCCTGAGCAGACCAACCCCGAAGTTCTGCGCGCCCTGGTGACCGGTGTACTGGCCGCCTTTGAACACCCGACGTTGAAAAACAACCTGACCGCATTGAAGGCCATCCATCACTGCGCGTTGCTGGACGATGTGCTGCATATCGAACTGACGATGCCGTTTGCCTGGCAGAGCGGTTTTGAGGCGCTGCAGGCGAGCGTCGGCCCCGAATTGCTGCGCGTGACCGGCGCCGGCGCCATCGACTGGAAGCTAACTCACGATATCACGACGCTGAAGCGTGCCAACGGCCAGGCCGGGATCAAAGGCGTGCGCAATATCATCGCCGTCAGCTCCGGCAAAGGCGGGGTGGGGAAATCCACCACCGCCGTCAACCTGGCGCTGGCGCTGGTCGCCGAAGGGGCCAAGGTCGGTATTCTGGACGCCGACATTTACGGCCCGTCGATCCCCAATATGCTGGGCACCGAACACGAGCGGCCGACTTCGCCGGACGGTCAGCACATGGCGCCGATCGTGGCGCACGGCCTGGCGACCAACTCCATCGGTTACCTGGTGACCGACGACAACGCCATGGTGTGGCGCGGCCCGATGGCCAGCAAGGCGCTGATGCAGCTGCTGCAGGATACGCTGTGGCCGGATCTGGATTACCTGGTGCTGGACATGCCGCCGGGCACCGGCGACATCCAGCTGACGCTGTCGCAGAACATTCCGGTGACCGGCGCGCTGGTGGTTACCACCCCGCAGGATATCGCTTTGCTGGATGCCGCCAAGGGCATCGTGATGTTCGAGAAAGTGCATGTGCCGGTGCTGGGCATCGTGGAGAACATGAGCGTGCACATCTGCAGCAACTGCGGTCACCATGAGCCGATCTTCGGCACCGGCGGCGCTGAGAAGCTGGTGCAGAAATACCACAGCCGCCTGCTGGGGCATATGCCGCTGCATATCTCGCTGCGCGAAGACCTGGATCGCGGTACGCCGACGGTGATCAGCCGCCCGGACAGCGAATTCGCCGAAATGTATCGTCAACTGGCCGGTCGCGTGGCTGCGCAGATGTATTGGCAGGGCGAGGCGATCCCGACAGAGATTGCATTCCGCGCGCTGTAATCTGCCTATCGCAAAGCAAGAACCCGGCTTAAACACCGGGTTTTTTTATGGGATGCGGACAGGGTTGTGCAAATCTGCCCGGGTATAGGGACGTTCGATCTGAGCCAGCGTTTTGGCGATATGCTCCAGCAACCCCTGGGTGGGAGCCGGCTGCCGCTGCCCCATCAGCGCCAATGGCAAGGCCAGCGCGATGGCGAAGTGGGGCCAAGAGAGATGCGGGCGCGTTTTGCTTCGCTGCAACCACAGGAACAGTGCGCTGGCCAGATAGCCTAAAATCAGCCCGCTGATC
This sequence comes from Serratia sp. Nf2, assembly GCF_003028435.1. Classification (NCBI taxonomy): domain Bacteria; kingdom Pseudomonadati; phylum Pseudomonadota; class Gammaproteobacteria; order Enterobacterales; family Yersiniaceae; genus Serratia; species Serratia sp. Nf2. The sequence goes on from NZ_PYTW01000006.1 coordinate 297,765, forward strand.
ACCTCTGATACCGAGTGAACACGAATTTCCAGCCGCGAAACGCCGATGGCGAAAGGCAATATCCACCCGGTCAGCAAAGCGATGCTACGTATTGGGTGGTAAAAGCGGCCGGTCAACGTCCAGAGCAGTGGCGGCCAGATGCTTGCCGCGAGGGCTGAATGGCCGCTGAATCCGGTGAAATCATAGTGCTCGCTGCCTATGCCCCAGCCCATAAAGGCCAGTTTGGACAGGCAGACCAGCCCGCCGGTGAATCCGAAGATCAGCGCCCACTGCCAGCCCGCCGCGCGGGTGGTGGGAGAGATGAGCAGCAATAAAAACAGAATCAGCGCGCAGGGCAGCAGTAGCATACTGTCGCCGAAAAAAGTCAGAAAATACCAATCCAGCACATCAATCTCCGATGAAGGGGGCGGGGAGCAAAAGTCAGCGCCGGGGAGTGTAACCCGTTACGGCGCGTTGCCCTAGCCGCGAGATTCTTAAAATGCTGCGTGCCCGTGGCGTAGCAGCCCGAATTCGCCCGCCGCCGCGTAATATACAGTGGCGGAATCCCCGGCGACTCCCTATAATTGTCGCGTTTTAGTTCCCCCCTTCACATTACGAAATCAGGTCTTTAATTTTATGACTGACAATCCGCATCAGTGCGTCATTATTGGTATAGCTGGCGCATCTGCCTCCGGAAAAAGCCTTATTGCCAGCACGTTGTACCGCGAACTCCGCGAGCAGGTCGGCGATGAGCACATCGGCGTTATTCCAGAAGACAGTTACTATAAAGACCAGACTCACCTGACCATGGAAGAACGGGTCAAAACCAACTATGACCACCCGAGCGCCATGGATCACAACCTGCTGTTCCAGCATCTGCAAATGCTGAAGGCCGGCAAGGCGATCGAACTGCCGCTGTACAGCTACACCGAGCACACGCGCAAGAAAGAAACCGTCCATCTCGAACCTAAAAAAGTGATCATTCTGGAAGGGATCTTGCTGCTGACGGATATCCGCCTGCGCCAGGAGATGAACTTCTCGATCTTTGTCGACACGCCGCTCGATATCTGCCTGATGCGCCGCATGAAGCGCGACGTCAACGAGCGCGGCCGCTCGATGGATTCGGTAATGGCGCAATACCAGAAAACCGTGCGTCCGATGTTCCTGCAGTTTATCGAACCTTCCAAACAATACGCCGATATCATCGTCCCGCGCGGCGGCAAAAACCGCATTGCGATCGATATTCTGAAAGCCAAAATCAGCCAATTCTTTGAATAATGCCGCTTAATGGCCGGAAATGCGTATTTCCGGCCGGCGGCCAACTATTTGCACCCCGGCGTAGACCTTTCGCCCGTTGTGTGGCAATTTTTGTTTAGTTACGCGTTTTGATGGAGAAGAAAGACATGAGACTGTGCGACCGCGATATAGAAGCCTGGCTGGATAGCGAGAAACTGGTGATTTCCCCGCGCCCGCCGCTCGAACGCATCAACGGGGCCACAGTAGATGTCCGTTTGGGCAATCAGTTCCGCGTGTTCCGCGGCCATACCGCGCCTTTTATCGATCTTAGCGGGCCGAAAGACGAAGTCAGCGCCGCGCTGGATCGCGTGATGAGCGACGAGATTGTCCTGCCGGAAGGCGAGGCGTTCTTCCTTCATCCCGGCGAACTGGCCCTGGCAGTGACGTTCGAATCCGTGACGCTGCCGAACGATCTCGTGGGTTGGCTCGACGGCCGTTCTTCTCTGGCGCGTCTGGGGCTGATGGTGCACGTGACCGCGCACCGTATCGATCCTGGCTGGCACGGGCGCATCGTGCTGGAGTTTTACAACTCCGGCAAGCTGCCGCTGGCGCTGCGGCCGGGGATGCTGATTGGCGCTTTGAGCTTTGAGCCGTTGTCCGGCCCGGCGGCCCGGCCATACAACAGCCGGCAGGACGCAAAATATCGCGATCAGCAGGGCGCAGTAGCCAGTCGAATCGACAAGGACTAACGGCGCGGGATGCACCGTCGGTGTGGCGCTGACAAGAGGGTGGCATGAGAAGATTACTGACGACATTGGCGATTTTACTGGTGGTCGTGGTGGCGGGAATGTCCGCGCTGGTACTGCTGGTCAATCCGAATGATTTTCGCGGTTACATGGTCAAAAAGGTCGAGCAGAAGAGCGGCTACCAGCTAACGCTCGAAGGCGACCTGCGTTGGCATATCTGGCCGCAGCTCAGCATTTTGGCCGGGCGCATGACGCTGACTGCGCCGGGCGCCAAGGCGCCGGTGGTGAGCGCGGAAAACATGCGTCTTGACGTCAAACTGTTGCCGCTGCTGTCGCATCAGCTGTTTGTGAAACAGGTGATGTTGAAAAATGCCGTCATTCGCCTCACGCCCGACAGTGAAGAGCACTCGCAAGTGGACGCCCCGATTGCGCCGGCCGGCAGCGGCGCTGATGCGGCAGACGCGGCCTGGAAGTTCGACATCGATAACCTGCGCGTCGTGGACAGCCTGTTGATTTGGCAGCGTGCTGACAACGAGCAAATCAATGTCCGGGACATCAATCTTACCCTGCAGCAAACGGAGAAACGGCAGGCGCAGCTGGACATTTCCAGCCGGGTCAACCGCGATCAGCGCGACCTGGCCTTCAGCATGGCGGCCGATATCGATCTGCAGCAGTTCCCGCACCAGATCGGCGCCAAGGTGACCCAGTTCAATTACCAATTGTCGGGGGCTGATATTCCGAACGGCGGTATTCAAGGCGAGGGTAATGCTCAGGTGGTCTATCAGCAGACGCCGGCGCAAATTGCCGTCAGCCAGCTGAACGTCAGTGCCAATAACAGTCAGTTGACCGGCGATATCAGCGCCAGCCTGGGGACGGTGCCCGGCTATGTGGTGAACCTGAATTCGGCTAATCTCGATCTTGACGCGCTTTCCGGTTGGCAATCCAGCACCAATACCGCCGAGCAGCCCGCCGTGACCGCCGCGCCGGTAATCGCCAGCCAGGTTGACGATCGGCAGCAGAACCTGGAAGCGCTGCGCGATTTCAATGCACAGCTGAATCTGCAGGCGGCGCAGTTGACCTACCGCGGTATGAACGTTACCCAGTTAGCCGTCGCGGCGGATAATCAACGCGGCCTGTTGACGCTGCATAAACTTGCCGGGCAATTGGCCGGCGGCGATTTCTCCTTGCCGGGATCGCTCGACGCACGCGGCAATAAACCGGTGATAAACGTGAAGCCGACCCTGAACCAGGTTGAGCTCGGCACGGTGCTCAAAGCCTTCGACATGCCGCAGATGCTGACCGGCAAATTCAGCATGAAAGGGGATTTGACCGGCGATCGCCTTTCTTCACAGTCATTTGAGCACCGTTGGCGCGGTACGGCGCAGCTGGCGATGCAGGATGCGCAGTTGCACGGCCTGAACATTCAGCAATTGATCCAACAGGCGGTGGCGCGCAACGATAACAGCGTGCGCGGGCAAGACAGCTATCAGCGTTATACCGAAGTCAAAAGCGTCTCGGCGCAGGCCAGCCTGAGCCAGGGCACAGTCAAACTCAGCAGCCTGACGGCGGATTCGCCTTTGCTGGCGCTGACCGGCGCCGGCAGTATCGATATGCCGGGAAAACAGTGTGATATGGCACTTAACGTGCGCGTCACGGGCGGCTGGCAAGGGCGGGGTGAACTGATCGAGCAACTGCAAAAAACGCCGATCCCGCTTCGGGTTTACGGGCCGTGGCAACAGCTGAATTACCAACTGCAGGTCGATCAGGTGCTGCGCAAAACGCTGCAGGATCGGGCCAAAGATGCGTTGAACAAATGGGCTGAAAAGAACAAGGATTCGCGCGAAGGCCAGGATCTGAAAAAGCTGCTCGACAAACTGTAATTCCCCAACGCGGGCCATACTGTGGCCCGCGTCAATATCGATGCTCCTCGCGATAATTTCCCTCCGTTACCTTGATGAAGGTCATGAAGAAACGTGCTCAGTTTGTGCAGAGTAGGAACCTATTCTGCGATTGCGATGCGCCTGGGCGCGAAAACATGACGAGTTGAGGAAACATGATAGAGCTTCTTATTGGCGCGGCGGTGGCGGCGGGCGTGGGCCGTTACATCATCAAAGGGTATTCCGCCACTGGCGTCTTGATGGTGGGAGGGTTGCTGCTGCTTGGCATCAGCGCCCTGATGGGGAAAACGCTGTTGCCGTCCGGCGCCGCGTCTACCGGCTGGCGCGCGACCGACATTATCGAATACGTCAAGATCTTGCTGATGAGCCGCGGCGGCGATCTGGGCATGATGATCATGATGCTGTGCGGTTTCGCCGCCTACATGACGCATATCGGCGCCAACGACGTGGTCGTCAAGCTTGCCTCGCGCCCGTTGCAGATGATCAACTCGCCTTATCTGCTGATGGTGGCGGCCTATTTTGTCGCTTGCCTGATGTCATTGGCGGTCTCTTCCGCTACCGGCCTCGGCGTATTGCTGATGGCGACGCTGTTCCCGTTGATGGTGAACGTTGGCATTAGCCGCGGCGCGGCGGCGGCCATTTGCGCTTCGCCGGCGGCGATTATTCTGGCGCCGACCTCTGGCGACGTGGTGCTGGCAGCCAAGGCGGCGGAGATGCCGCTGGTGGACTTCGCGTTCAAAACCACGCTGCCTATCTCGATTGCCGCCATCGTCTGCATGGCCGTGGCGCACTTTTTCTGGCAGCGTTATCTCGATAAGAAGAGTGATGAACAGCACCACATCATGGACGCCAGCGAAATAAAAACGCACGCGCCGGGTTTTTACGCTGTATTGCCGTTTACGCCGATCCTCGGCGTGCTGATCTTCGACGGCAAATGGGGGCCGGAGCTGCACATCATTACCGTGTTGGTGGGATGCATGCTGTTGGCGGCATTGATCGAGTTCGTGCGCAGCTTCAGCGCCAAGCAGGTATTCAGCGGCCTGGAAGTGGCCTATCGCGGTATGGCGGACGCTTTCGCCAGCGTGGTGATGCTGCTGGTGGCCGCGGGTGTGTTCGCGCAGGGGCTGAGCACCGTCGGCTTTATCAGCGGCTTGATCGGGCTGGCGCAGTCGTTCGGCACCGGCGGTTTGATCATGATGTTGGTGCTGGTGGTGATCACCATGCTGGCGGCCATGACCACCGGTTCCGGCAATGCGCCGTTCTATGCGTTTGTCGAACTGATCCCGAAACTGGCGGCGCAGATGGGTGTGAATCCTGCCTATTTGGTGATCCCTATGCTGCAGGCGTCTAATCTCGGCCGTACGTTGTCGCCGGTCTCCGGCGTGGTGGTGGCGGTCTCCGGCATGGCGAAAATCTCGCCTTTTGACGTGGTGAAGCGTACTTCGGTGCCGGTGATTGTCGGGTTGGTGGTGGTGATCGTGGCGACGGAGCTGCTGGTTCCCCAGTAAAAGAAAGGCCGGGCGATGCCCGGCCTCAATGCTAAACCTCGTAGTCCTCCGGTGGGGGAGGCGGGGTGATCTTCACTTTCAGAATGCGGTGGCTGTTGACCTCCAATGGCTCGAACAGGTAGTCACCAATCTTGATTTGTTCGCCTTCTTGCGGCACGCGCTGGCTGTGTTCCATCAGCAGACCCGCCAGCGTGTGATATTCGCGCTTTTCTTCCAGCGGTATCGGCAGGTACAGCACCAGATCTTCCAGCGGCATATAGCCGTTGGCAATCCAGCTACCGTCCTCGTTTTGCTGAATGTCATGGCGAGCGTCCACCTCTTCGCCGGCCTCCGGCAGATTGCCGGCGATGGTTTCCATCACGTCCGTCAGGGTGACGATGCCTTCGACGGAGCCGAACTCGTCGACCACAAAGGCAAAGTGCGTCTGCGCCTGGCGGAATTGCTCCAGGGCGCTTAACAGCGTGAGCTGTTCCGGGAAGATCAGCGGTTGGCGTATCAGCGCGCGCAGATCCAGCGGCGCCTGCGCCAACTGCTGTTTGAGGACGTCGATGGTATGGATCACGCCCAACGGCTCATCGCTGGCGCTGCTTTCCACCACCACGATGCGCGTGTGCTGATTGCGCTCCAGCAATTGCGTCAGCTTTTCCTGCGGATCGTTCAGCTCAAGGTATTCGACGTCGTGACGCGAGGTCATGATGCTACTGACCGTGCGCTGCGCCATGCCGAGTACGCGTTCGATCATGCGCCGCTCTTGCTGGTTGAAGATCTCGCCGTTTTCGCTGTCGCTGTCGGCCAGCAGGTTGGCGGAATGGCTGTCGACCTCCGCCTCTTCATGTTTGCCACTCAGCATGCGTAGCACCGCCTCGGCGGTACGCTCGCGCAGTGGCCGCACCTTCGACAGGAAGCGACGGCGGTTGAACTGCGCCAGCTGGTTCAATGCTTCGATCATTACCGAGAAACCGATCGCCGCGTAGAGGTAGCCTTTCGGAATGTGATAGCCGAAGCCCTCCGCCACCAGACTAAAGCCAATCATCAGCAGGAAGCTCAGACACAGGATAACGATAGTCGGGTGAGCGTTGACGAAACGCGTCAGCGGTTTGCTGGCCAGCAGCATCAGGCCGATGGCGATACAGACCGCGATCATCATCACCGCCAGGTGATCGACCATCCCAACCGCAGTGATCACCGAGTCGAGCGAGAAAACGGCGTCCAGTACTACGATCTGCGCCACGACTGGCCAGAAACGTGCGCCTTTGCGCGCGCCGTGTTGCTCTTCATCCTTGCCTTCCAGCCGCTCATTGAGCTCCATGGTGGCTTTGAACAGCAGGAATATCCCGCCGACCAGCATGATCAGATCGCGGCCGCTGAAGGGGTGCTCCGCGACGATGAACATCGGTTTGGTCAGCGTCGCCAGCCACGAGATGGAGGCGAGCAGCGCCAGACGCATGACCAGCGCCAGCAACAGACCGACGACACGGGCCTTATCTCTTTGTTGTTTTGGTAATTTGTCCGCCAGAATGGCGATGAAGACAAGGTTGTCTATACCCAGCACGATTTCCAGCACGACCAACGTGGCCAGGCCGGCCCAAATTGTTGGATCAGCGATCCATTCCATACGCCCAATTTCACCTGTAAGTTCTACGGCTTATGCCGCTCGGGAATGATGGGCGTTGAGGCGGCAAAATTCAACTTTAATCCGGAGGTAATGGCCGATTGCCGCAAACTGCGATCGCCGCCGCTTAGCCCACGGTGACAGGGTAGGGAGGCAGATATTAACCGAAATGTGATGCGCTCAGAAAAAAAACGCTTATTAAATTTATTTAAATCAAAGTATTGAAACAATTTTCTTAAGCTATGCTTCGTATCAGCATGTGGCATGAGTAGTCTTATTCTGAAAACGGCGGGCTGGGGGGATCTAAGGCTTGTATCACTTGGGTATTAGTATAAGAATCTTAGCCATATAACGGCAGTAACTAACATTGTTTGGTTATAAAGACATCGAATTTTTTATTTTTATGTGAACGGTATAGCAGTTCCAATAAGGATGAGATGTCGTTTTACATAAGTTTTTGACTCACGCCACGCAGAGAGACGAGTGAAAACGTGATTAACAGTACTTTGGTAGCTACAAGCCAAGGGCGGTAGCGTGCTTTTTCGCGCTCCCGTGGATGCATGTAGCGCTACGATGAATTGGAATGAAAATGCAGAATAGGCTCAAGGCAGTGATCCCTGTAGCGGGGTTGGGAACCCGCATGTTGCCGGCAACCAAGGCTATCCCTAAAGAAATGTTGCCTGTGGTCGATAAGCCCTTAATCCAGTACATCGTTGCCGAATGTGTGGCTGCTGGGATTAAAGATATCGTCTTGGTGACACATTCATCGAAAAACGCGATTGAAAACCATTTTGATACTTCTTTTGAGTTGGAAGCGATGCTCGAAGCGCGGGTGAAGCGCCAATTGCTGGCTGAAGTGCAAAGCATTTGTCCACCGGATGTGACCGTGATGCAGGTGCGCCAGGGGCAGGCGAAAGGGCTGGGGCACGCGGTGCTGTGCGCCAAGCCGATGGTGGGGGATTCCCCCTTCGTCGTACTGTTACCGGATGTCTTACTGGATGATTCTACGGCGGATTTGCGTAAGGATAATCTGGCGAGAATGCTCCAGCGTTTCGGCGAAACGGGCTTCAGCCAGATCATGGTTGAACCGGTACCGGAACAAGATGTGTCCAAATACGGTGTGGTCGATTGTGCTGGCGCGGCGATAGCCGCAGGTGAAAGCGCACCGATGACGGCGGTGGTCGAGAAACCGGCTCGTGAGGATGCTCCCTCCAATTTGGCGGTTGTTGGCCGCTATGTGCTTGCCGCCGACATTTGGCCGCTGCTAGAAAAAACCCCTCCGGGGGCAGGCGACGAGATTCAACTGACCGATGCGATCGCGATGTTGATGAAAGAGCAAACGGTGGAAGCGTTCCATATGAGCGGCAAGTCGCATGATTGCGGCGACAAACTTGGCTATATGAAGGCGTTTGTGCAATATGGATTGCGTCACGGTTCGGAAGGCGAGAGCTTCAGCCGCTGGCTGAAGCAGACATTGAACAAGTAACAGGCTGTTGCCACTGCGGCTGAAAGCGATCATCAGATTGAATGAGGTCTACCATGACGAAGTTGAAAGCGGTTATTCCTGTGGCGGGGTTGGGTATGCGCATGCTACCTGCGACCAAAGCGATTCCGAAAGAGATGTTGCCGATCGTTGATAAACCGTTGATTCAATACATTGTCAACGAATGCGTCGCGGCGGGGATTAAAGAGATCATCCTGGTGACGCATTCTTCCAAGAACGCCATTGAAAACCATTTCGATACCTCATTCGAGCTAGAGGCGATGTTGGAGGCGCGCGTGAAACGGCAATTGCTGGATGAGGTGCAGTCGATAACACCAAAAGGTGTGACGCTGATGCACATTCGCCAAGGGCAGCCGAAAGGGTTGGGTCATGCAGTGCTTTGCGCCAAACCGTTGGTCGGCGATTCGCCGTTTGTTGTTCTGTTACCGGACATCTTACTGGATGATGCGAAAGCGGATTTGAAGACAGACAATCTGCCGCACATGATTGCGCGTTTTGAACAAACCGGCCTGAGCCAGGTATTGGTGCAAACGGCGGATGAGCATGTCCTGCACGATTATTCCGTGGTGGAGTGTGAGGCCAGTAGTCTGAACCCCGGCGAAAGCTCCCGCATCACGTCGATTATCGAAAAACCGGGATTGGAGACCCAACTGAAATCCAACTACTCGGCTGTGGGGCGCTATGTGTTGTCTGCGGATATTTGGCCGTTGCTGGAAACTACCGAACCGGGTGCCTGGGGGCGAATTCAGCTGACGGATTCCATTGCCGAATTGCTGAAGCATAAACCGGTAGAGGCGACAGAGTTGGTCGGGGAATCCTTCAACTGTGGTGAGAAGCTGGGGTACTTGCGGGCTTTCGTTACCTACGGTTTGCGTCATCCTACTCAGGGCAAAGCTTTCCGTGAATGGGCAGAAGAACTTTCTTTGTAAAGCTTCTCTCGATGCCTCCCTCCATGGCTGTCACAATATTGAAGCGATTGTGGCTAAGTTTAAGACAAAACGATGGGACTTACGCTGCTCTTTTTTTTTAGAACTATGCAATAATGCTCCGAGAGTCTAAGCCTAACAAATCTGAATTCAACGCTTGCTCAATGAAAGTGCCTTTTAAAGCGCCTTGCGCAAGTGTTGATAACTCATTTTGCTAAGTGTCATGGTTGGCCTGGGGCTTAGCATTGCATGCATTTTTTACTTTGAAAGTGATGATAACTCGATGGCGAAAAAACAATGGAAACTGATACCGCTCTTGGTATCCATCAGTGTAGTTAGCGGCTGTACTATCGTGCCGGGCTCTCACCTTTCCAGTAGTGGCAAAGAGGTGGTCAAACAGCAAGACAGTGACTTTGATATTGATGAGTTGGTGAACATTTACCCCATGACGCCAAACCTCATAGAGAAGCTACGGCAAAAACCTGTAGTTGCGCAGCCAAATATCTTACTGGAGCGTGAATTACAGAATTATGAGTACCGCATTGGCGTAGGTGATGTGTTAATGGTAACCGTTTGGGATCACCCAGAGTTAACTACACCTGCAGGTCAATATCGTAGCGCCAGTGATACTGGGAACTGGGTAAATTCTGACGGGACCATATTCTATCCTTACATTGGAAAGGTTAAGGTCAGTGGTAAAACAGTGGCACAGGTCAGAAGTGAGATATCAACGCGCCTGGGACAGTATGTGGAGAGCCCTCAGGTAGATGTGAGCGTGGCTGCATTTCGTTCTCAGAAAGCTTATATAACCGGGGAAGTAAGTAAATCTGGTCAACAGCCCATCACTAATGTACCTCTTACCGTGATGGATGCGATCAACGCGGCCGGGGGGTTATCTGAGAATGCCGATTGGCGTAATGTCGTACTTACTCACAATGGCAAAGAGACGAGAATTTCGCTTCATGCTCTAATGCAAAAAGGAGATTTAACACAGAATCACCTACTGTATCCTGGCGATATCTTGTATGTACCACGAAATGATGACCTCAAAGTATTTGTGATGGGAGAGGTTAAAAAGCAAGTGACATTAAAAATGGATCGTAGTGGTATGAGCCTAACTGAAGCATTAGGCAATGCAGAAGGGATGGAACAAACCTATGCTGATGCAACGGGCATATTTGTTATCCGCCCACTACGTGGCTCTGAAGGCAGAAAACTTGCAAATATCTATCAATTAAATGCTTCTGATGCGTCGGCTCTGGTTATGGGGACTGAGTTCCAACTGCGCCCGTATGATATAGTATATGTTACTACTGCACCGCTGGTCCGTTGGAATCGTGTCATTAGTCAGTTGGTACCTACGATTTCAGGGGTCCACGATATGACTGAAACAGTCCGATACATTCGCAATTGGAATTAATTATGTTTGATTCAGTGTTGGTTATTTGTACCGGCAATATATGCCGCTCTCCAATAGCGGAAAGGTTATTACGCAAAGCGTTGCCAAATAAAAAAATTGATTCAGCAGGTGTTGGCGCATTAGTCGATCATCCTGCTGACGATTCTGCGCTAAGGGTAGCAGAAAAGCATGGTTTATCTCTTGAAGGTCATCGAGGCACTCAGTTTACAGCACAACTGGGCCGGCAATACGATTTGATTCTTGTAATGGAAAAAAGACATATTGAGAGAATAACTAGTATGGCACCTGAAGTTAGAGGGAAAACAATGCTATTGGGGCAATGGTTGGAGCATAAGGAAATCCCCGATCCGTACAAGCAGAGTAAGGAAGCTTTTGAGTTTGTCTATCAGTTAATTGACCAGTCATGTCAACGCTGGGTAGAAAAAATCAATAAATAATTAGTCAGGAAATGAACGCATGCCATCCGCTATTTCTAATAAGTCAAATACTTCAGATTCAGATGAACTCGATCTGGGGCGCCTCATCGGCGAACTAATAGATCACCGATATTTAATTGTCGGAGTTACATCATTCTTTACAGTATTGGCTATGATTTACTCGTTGTTTGCGACTCCTATTTACCAATCCGATGCTCTGATCCAGGTTGAGCAAAAACAGGGCAATGCGATTCTCGATAGTTTGAGTCAGGTATTACCCGATACTCAACCTCAGTCGGCCCCCGAAATTGCTTTGCTGCAGTCGCGAATGATATTAGGCAAGACTGTAAGTGATTTAAATCTTCAAGCGGTAGTGAGTCAAAAATACTTCCCGATCTTTGGTCGTGGTTGGGCCCGTTTAATAGGAGATAAGCCAGGTGAAGTATCAGTAAGTCGCCTTTATTTACCAAGATCAGAAGATAAGACTGAAGCTCAAATTCTTTTAACCGTAATTGATGAAAATCATTATCGCATTGAGGGAGATAATGATTTAGTTATTGAAGGTGAAACAGGTAAAATATTAGAGAAAAACGGAATTACTTTACTTGTTGACAAAGTCAATGCTCAGCCTGGAACTGCGTTTGTAATTCAATACGATACACAACTAGAGGCAATTGCGGATCTTCAATCTGTTTTTTCTGTGACAGATCAAGGAAAAAACACGGGTATGCTTAATTTAGCCTTAAGCGGTGACAATCCTGAATTAATATCAAAAATATTAAATAGTATTACCCAGAATTATTTAGAACAAAATATTGCTCGCCAAGCTGCACAGAATGCAAAAAGTCTAGACTTCTTGCAGGAGCAACTTCCAAAGGTAAGAAGCTCTTTAGATTCGGCAGAGGATAAGCTGAACGAGTATCGTCGACAGAAAGATTCAGTCGACCTATCAATGGAGGCTAAGTCTGTTCTTGATCAGATTGTAAATGCCGACAATCAACTTAATCAGCTAACATTTCGTGAAGCTGAAATATCGCAACTATATACAAAAGAACATCCAACGTATAAAGCTTTGATGGAAAAAAGGCAAACTCTTCAAGCCGAAAAAGAACGCTTGAATAAGCGAGTCTCCGTTATGCCAGCAACACAACAAGAGGTCCTGCGCCTTAGCCGAGATGTTGAATCTGGCAGAGCTGTATATATGCAGTTGCTCAATAGACAACAAGAACTAAACATTGCCAAGTCAAGTGCAATAGGCAATGTTAGAATTATTGACTCCGCAGTGACCGAGCCTCGAGCGGTTAAACCCAAGAAGACAATAGTTATACTGTTGGGAATTATTTTGGGAGGTGTTGTATCCATTGGCGCTGTTCTGTTCCGTGTTCTTCTTCGTCGGGGAGTAGAGACGGCAGAGCAACTCGAGGAATTGGGTATTAACGTTTATGCCAGTATCCCGGTCTCCCTTTGGCTACAACAAAAAAATATCGGGAATAGCAAAAAGGCTATTAATAAAAACAAAACGATTAAACCTAATTTCCTGGCGATCGAAAATCCTGCAGATTTAGCTATTGAGGCAATAAGAGGCTTGCGCACCAGTTTGCATTTTGCAATGATGGAAGCTAGCAATAATGTTCTTATGATATCAGGAGCTAGCCCTGATGCAGGTAAAACTTTTGTTAGTAGTAACTTGGCAGCAATTATCGCTCAAACTGGGCAAAAAGTATTATTTATAGATGCTGATATGCGTAAAGGCTATGCGCATAAACTATTTGGTTTCGCAAATAATTTGAATGGGTTGTCAGATATTTTATCTGGCAAGGCAAAAGCTGATGATGTGCTTAATCATATACCTTCCGTTGGCTTTGACTTTATCGCAAGAGGACAAGTTCCGCCAAACCCCGCTGAATTGCTTATGCATCAACGTTTTAATGAGATGATAGAATGGGCCTCACAACATTATGATCTTGTTATCGTAGATACCCCACCAGTATTAGCCGTTACAGACGCTGCGATCATCGGGCGCTATGCTGGCACCACTTTACTTGTTGTTCGCTTTGAGGAGAACACAGTAAAAGAGATCGAAGTGAGCATGAAGCGCTTTGAACAAAGTGGCGTTAATGTTAAAGGATGCATCCTTAATGGTATGGTCAAAAAAGCAAGTAGTTATTATGGTTATGGGTATAGTAACTATGATTATAATTACACGGAAACTAAAGGAAAGTAATTGAATTAAACTGCAGCCATGTTTCATGGCTGCAATAATTTTATATGGTTAGATACTGAACGGAATAATCTGTGTTGTGTATTTCAAAGTTTTTCTATAGCCGGACTAATAAATAATGGTGTCTAATGAAACAGAACACTAAAAAAATAATGGTGATGCTTACTACGGTTTGTTTTTTTGTCTTCTGCTTTACCAGTGTATTTAGCTTGGTCGCGGCAAGGTTAGACAACCCTATTGTGAAACTATGGAAGGAAGTTTTAGTCCTAATTTATTATGTTTTTTCAGTATTTTTAGCCTTGATTCGAGGTAGATTAAAACTATCCACTTTAATTCTAGTGGTTATTGCACCAGCCTTTATTTTGACAGTTTACATCATCACTTCTCTTGGTGATGATTTAACTCTGGTTATGTATCAAATTAAGAATGATTTCATACCTTTCTTTTTTGTCTTAGGTTTAATGAATATATTTATTACCTTTGATGAAGGTGCCACTCTTTACAAAAAACTGTGCAAAACTCTTCTCATTGTTGGTGTTATAAATCTTGGTGTAATAGTAGTTCAAAAAATATTCACCGAATGGTTTATGATATTTCTTCAGGTTGATGAGTTTAATAACTCCTCTCGCGGCAGTGGCTTGCGCCTTGATAATGTTAGTGATAGTTTAAGAGCCATGGGTACCTTGACCAGTTTTATTGGCTCAGGAACGCTGATGGCGATATGTTTTTTCATAACATTAGAATCGGGTATTGTTAATAAAAAACTTAAACCAATATTAGCAGGGCTTTTTTTGGCGGGAGCGGTTGCAACACTTTATAAAACAGCTGTCATTGGGATTGCTATTTATTGTGTTATAAAATTGACAATGGTGGTTATTAGGGTTGATGTTAAGTTAACCAGGGTGATTTGGGGGGGAGCTACCGCCATCATATTCTTTATTATGTTGTTTGTATTTAATGATTACTATGTCTATGATCAAATGAAAAACACCCGTTTTCATGATGCGGCTTACAGCTCTATATATGTCCGAGTATTGCAACATGATAATATATTTAATGATGTTGAAAAAGACTCTTTACTGACAGGTGTAGGTATTGGCGTAAATGGAACCGAAGGACCCAGTGGCTTGAAAGTGGCGAGCAAAGCTCTGGATAGCACATATATAAACTTGCTAAGTAACTATGGGCTTATCGGAGTCTTGTTGTATCTTACTATATATATTTTAATTATGCTTAGGGTGGTGATAAAACCTGGTATTGGGGCCACGCTAACATTGTCTCTGTTATTTTACCATTTGGGAATAGAGTTTTTTACAAATAATATATTGATGAACTTCCCACTAAATCTCTTTTTTTACATCTTTATTTACATATCGCTTTTCTACAGAAGCGAAAGAGATGACGCCGAACTTTCCTATTAAGTGAAAAGTAAGTCATCTTAGATCATGTTGCGAGTCCTCCTAATAACGTATCATAATATATATCTGCACGTATGTGGCTACAACTTTAAAACACATAAAAAATACCAGTACACAATATAAGTCATCATTACATAAAATAATGGATAGGCTATGAAGTACTGGTTTTCAATTCCTTGTTTCAGTAGGAACACTAGTAATATATTTGTTGGTAATATTTTTATTTCGATGAAGGTGTAAAATGATTGCATGGGTTATTGGTCCCAAAAGTCGGTTCAATACGGGGGTGGCGAAATACAGTTTTGAACTGATCGATGGATTGAAGGCAGGCTGTGAAAAAGAGATACGTAATTTATATTATGAAGATGGTGGCCATCCAAATTCACTAGGGCGTTATGTTTGGCAGTTTGTTTTCTTGCCAATAATTACATTAATAAAATATAATAGATGTGATTATGTTATTTATCAGGAAGCTTTCGCTTTTTTGACTTTGTTTCGTCTTTTTTCCAAGAAAAAAACTGTGGTAATTATACATCATGTACCAGAAGTGAGAGATAATAGTCTTAAGGGGCTGTATTTAAAGGTGATTTTTTTTGGGCTAAAATTTAATACTAAGGTATGTTATTTAACTCCTTCTGAGTTCACTAAGGGGTGTCTATCTAAGTATTATGGCATAGATAAAGATAAAATATTCGAAATTTCGAATATTATCAAAGAAGTTGTTCCTAATGTTTATGAGCTCGATTGCGCTTTGAGCAGAGACGAAGAGGATTTTATTGAAGGAATATTAAATTATAAAAATCAAGGTTATAAAGTTGTTTCAAATGTTGGGAGCTTTGAGGCAAGGAAAAACGTTCTTATCCTGCCAAAGGTCATCAAGGGGGCTGAGAATGACGCTGGCAATATTGTTCTTGTTAAAGTTGGCGTTGCCATAGATGAAAATATAGAGAATGAATTCAGAAAAGAATGCCATTCGTTTGGCATCCATTCTATGATATACGGCGCAGCTTCAAATGAAATGATATCAAAAGTGTATCAGCTGACAGATGTATATTTAGCACCCTCTACTTATGAGGGCTTTGGTCGTACAATCATTGAAGCGCAGGCAAATTCGAGCGTTGTCATTGCATCTGATATTGCAGCACATCGGGAAATAACACACGGAAGCGCAATTCTTATAAAAGATATCCACGATATCGAGAAATGGGTTGTTGAACTAGTAAGAATATTGACTAGTGAACGGCATGAGATTGATGAGTTAATCGTCTCGGGGGTTGCCAATTCAAAGTTGTTTTCACCTGAGTGTGTAATAAAAAAATTGGCTAAAATATTATGAAAAAAATTCTTTATATTGTATCGCGGTTGCCAACTTCATT
>NZ_PYTW01000007.1:0-302908 GCF_003028435.1 Serratia sp. Nf2
CAATCTGAGCCATGATCAAACTCTTCAATTAAAAGCTTGATTTGCTTCCACTCGAGAAGCGATGCTCAAAGATTTACTGCATGAATTTTACTTCAGTTAGTCACTCTTCAAGACTTGATATTTTTTTGCATCCGAAGATGCTGGATATCGTCTTGTGGAGTGCCCACACAGATTGTCTGATAAATTGTTAAAGAGCAGTGCCGAGAAACTCATCGGCGCGGGCTGCGTATATTACGCTTTTCACCCGGAGAGTCAAGCGTTTATTTCGCTTTCTTCTCGCTGACCCGGCGGCTTGTCAGTCGTTGTTCCCGGTCAGTGGAGGCGCATTATAGGGAGTTCTCGGCGGGCCGCAACCCCTAAATGCAAAAAACTTTTCAAGCGCGGTTTTTTTCGGCAAAACGCTGGCCAAACCCGCGTTTTTGTCACTTTTCGTACTGGATCTGGCTAAATTCCTGGGCGAAACGGTCGACCTGCTGCCAATCGGTGTACTCTACTTCCTTACTGGTATCCGTTTCACCGCCCGTCATACGCATAATAAATTGAATCATGATGCGGTCGAACCAGCGATAACGCGGATAACGCAATGCGCCGGCAAACACCGCGCACTGTTTTGGCTGCCACGGCGAGGCCAGCAGGAACTTGCGGGTATAAGCGTTGGTTTGCGGCGAGCGCTTTTCCGGTTTACGCGCGGTCAGGTTCACGGCAAAGAACGCGCTCGGCATTCGATTCAGTTGCTCGGCATGCCGTTTGACGAATTTATCCAGCGCCGGGTTAAAGTGCCCGTAACGGATAGAAGCGCCGATCATCACCTGCTGATACTGGCTAAGATCGACCTGTTCCGCCTGCAGCAGATCGATCACCTCACAACGCAGCGTGTCCTGCAGCTTGCTTGCTATATAAGAAGCGATAGCGCGTGTTTGCCCGTCACGGCTCGAATAAAGTATCAATGCCTTCATGGCGTACTCCTTATATCAGGCTCACTCACGCCAGAAGGTTGGCGTGAACAGCACCAGCAATGTAAACACTTCCAGGCGCCCGAACAGCATCGTCACCACCAGGATCCACTTGGCCGCCGCCGGCATCGTGGTGAAGTTATCCGCCACTACGCCCAGGCCGGGGCCGAGGTTATTGAGCGTTGCCGTCACTGCGGCGAACGCGGAAAAGTCGTCGACGCCAGTGGCAATGATCGCCAGCATGCTGACAATAAACACCAACGCATAGGCGGAGAAGAATCCCCACACCGCCTCCAGAATACGTTCCGGCAGCGCACGATTGCCCAATTTGATGGTATAGACCGCGTTGGGGTGCACCAGCCTTTTCAACTCGCGCGAGCCCTGCAGGTACAGCAGCAGGATACGGATCACTTTCAGGCCGCCGCCGGTCGAGCCGGCGCAACCGCCGATGAACGCCGAACACAACAGCAACATCGGTAAGAACAGCGGCCACTTGGCGATACTGTCGGTCGTAAAACCGGCCGTGGTCGCCATCGATACCACCTGGAAAAATGCCTGATTGAGCGTTTCCATACCGCTCTTATAGACGCCATGTCCCCAGAGCACCAGCGTGCACACCACCACCAGCGTTAGTTGAACGAAGATGAACATGCGGAATTCAGGATCGCGCCCGTACACCTTCAGACTGCGGCCGCTTAGCAAAGCGAAGTGCAGGCCGTAGTTACAGCCGGAAATCAGCAGGAACACGGCGATGATGGTATTAATGGTCGGACTGGCGTAATAACCGATACTGGCGTCGTGGGTAGAAAACCCGCCGATGGCGATGGTCGAGAAACTGTGGCCGATGGCGTCGAACACCGACATCCCAGCCCCCCAGAGCGCCAGCGCACAGGCGACGGTCAGCAACACATAGATTAACCACAGGGTCTTGGCGGTTTCGGCGATGCGTGGACGCATCTTGTTATCTTTCAGCGGCCCGGGCATTTCTGCCCGATACAGCTGCATGCCGCCGACGCCGAGTATCGGCAGTATCGCCACCGCCAATACGATGATCCCCATGCCCCCCATCCATTGCAGCATTTGGCGATAGAACAGAATGGCCTTCGGCAACGAGTCCAACCCCACCAACGTCGTCGCACCAGTGGTCGTCAATCCCGAGAAGGATTCAAAGAAGGCGTCGGTCAGCGACAAGTTGGGCCGCTCCGAAAACAGGAACGGCAATGCCCCTACGCTGCCCAGCACGGTCCAGAACAACACGACGATCAGGAAGCCTTCACGGGGCTTCAGTTCGTGTTTTTGTTTGCGGTTCGGCCACCACAGCATCAGACCGATGATCAGCGCCACGAAGAAGGTTTGGCTGAACGCGCGCCCCGCCCCATCGCGGTAAATCAATGCCACCAGGCCGGGAATAAACATCGTCCCGGAGAACAGGATGACCAGCAGACCAACGATACGGGTTATGGCGCGAAAATGCATTTCAGCACGATCCTTAGCAATTCAATTGGGAGGAATTATTGCGAAATGGGGGTTAATTGCAAATTACCGCGACTGAGATCACGCAATTTATTTCCAAACAACTCGACCTCGGTGGCCGGCAACGCCAGATGCAGCACGACGGCGGCACCGTATTCGCCCTGCAGGATCCGACCTGCGGTTTGCTGCAGCAAGTTCTCCACCAGCGCCAATTGAGCATAGTCGCACTGCAAGATATATTCGGCTTCCGGCACCTTTTGTACCAACGCCAACTGCTTCAACGCCTGTTGAACACCGTTACCATAGGCTTTCACCAGCCCGCCGGTACCCAGCTTGACGCCGCCATAGTACCGGACGACCACGGCGGTCAATTCGCCGATACCGCTGCCCATCAGCTGCGCGAGGATCGGTTTGCCGGCGGTGCCCGACGGTTCTCCATCGTCGGAGAACCCCAGCAGCTGCGAGTCATCAGGGCTGCCGGCGACGAAAGCCCAACAATGGTGCCTCGCCGCCGGGTGCTCATCCCGCACCTGCTGAATAAACGCCTTTGCCGCCTCCACCCCGCTGGTCGGCGCCAGCAGGGTGATAAAACGGCTCTTCTTTATTTCTTCGGTAAAGCGGGTTGCTTCCGCCGGTATCGGGTACGGCCGCATCAGGCCAGGTTCAGATCGCGCGTCATGTTCTCGATACGCTTTTCGTGGATCACAATGTTGTCTTCAATACGGATGCCACCATACGGCTTCAGCGCATCGATGCGATCCCAGGCGAAGTGCTGCTTGAACTCACCGCTGCGCCACGGCGCCAACAGAGATTCGATGAAGTACAGACCCGGCTCGATGGTCAACACCATGCCCGGCTGCAACACGCGGGTGCAACGCAGGAACGGATACCTGGACGGCGCCGCCAGATGGGTGCCTTGCTCGTCCTGCATAAAGCCGGCGGCGTCGTGCACCTGCAGGCCCAGCGGATGGCCCAGCCCGTGCGGCAGGAACGGCGTGGTAATACCCGTTTCAACCATCGCCTCTTCGCTGAGGCCGTTCACCAACTTGTGACTCTTGAGCAGCTTGGCGATGCGCTGATGCATTTGCACATGGTAGTCGGTATAGCGCACGCCGGTCTTGATGGTGTCGATCAGCGCCAGCTGTTCACCGTTGAGATCTTTCACCAGGTGGGCGAACTCGCTGCCGCTTTGCGCCGCGTAGGTGCGGGTCAGATCGGCGGCGTAGCCGTTATATTCCGCGCCGGCGTCGATCAGGAAACTCAGGGATTCGGCCGGCGGCTGATGATCCAGCTTGGTGTAGTGCAATACCGAAGCATGTTCGTTCAGCGCCACGATGTTGTCGTAAGGCACGTCGGTATCGCGGTGGCCGGTCGCCGTCAGGTAGGCCAGGTTGATGTCGAACTCGCTCATGCCGGAGAGGAAGGCCTCATGCGCCGCACGATGGCCGGTTACCGCCGTCTTCTGCGCTTCGCGCATGCAGGCCAGCTCATAGCCGGTTTTGATCGAACGGTGGAAATCCAGGTAGTTCAGCACCGCTTTCGGGTTGATGTTCTCAGAAGGGATGCCGAGATCGCGGGCGCGCTGTTGCGCATAACCGATATAGCCCACGCGTTCGCGCTGCGGCGGAAGCTGCTGGGCGATGGCGTCAGCGTTGGCCAGCGGCATCAATTCAAGGGATTTGGTCCAGAAACTGTCCGGCAGCGGCTCTACGCTGTGCCAGTAGTCGACCGGGGAGTAGAACCACAGCTTCGGCTTGTTGACACCGTCGATCCACAACCAGCAGTTCGGCACCGACGTCACCGGCACCCAGGCTTTGAAATGCGCGTTCACTTTGAACGGATAGCTATGGTCGTCCAAAAATACCTTTTGCAGTTCCCCGGAGTGAATCAGCAGCGCATCCAATTTGTTGCGCTCCAGCACTTCGCGCGCGCGTTTTTGCAGCTCTGCCAGGTGGTCGTTATACAAAGAAGCCAGCGTTTCCATCACAGTACCCTTATGCCTTAGCACGAAAGAAGTCATCTTAACACAGCGCTCCGACGCACCAACCTCATCGCGTTGGGCATGCGGAGCAGCTCGCAATTCCCTGCAAATGCCGTTACATCCGCAGTTTAACCATTAGCCAGCCGGCCAGGCCGAGCAACGCTATCGCCAGCGCCCATAGGCCATGATGCTCCAACAATACCGCGCCGGCCGCGGCGACGCCCGCCAGACTCTGCTGCAGAAAGCCGCACAGCGCCATCGCATAGGCGCCGTACTCTTTAGCGTCGCTGACCGCCATCGCCATGCTGTTGGGAAATAACACTGCCTGGCCAAAAATAGTCAGACAATACAACGCGATGAATAATGCCATACCGGAAAGGCCAGCCAGGATATCGCTCCACCACAACAGCAGGATCGCCGCCGTCGCCAGAGCGACGATACCGCTGCCGGTTTGCATCAGTTTTTTCCCGCCGACACGCGCCACCGTGCGGTTCACCGTCAACGCGCCGCTAAAGTAGGCAATGCCGAGCACCAATCCCAGCGCGCCAAACGCCGTGACGTTGAGGCCAAAACCCTGCTGCATGACGAACGGGCTCACCTCCTGCAGCATCACCGTGGTGGCGAAGCCCAGCCCACCGGCGCAGGTCGGCCAAAAAAATCCCGGCCGCCGCAGGATGGCGAAGTAGGTGGCCGCCATCGCCGGGCGTGGCCCGCATGCGCGCCCCGCCTCCAGTGGCAGCGTCGCCATCAGCGCCAGAATGGCCAAACCGGTGACGCCCATCAAGACGAAGCCCATCTGCCAGTGCGAATATTGGCTGAGCAGGCCGCCGACAAACTGACCGCCGCCCAGCGCGGTGATAAAAGCGATGGAGAGCACCGACAAACGCCGCGCCAGCTCGTCGCCGCTCCAGTTATCCCGCACGATGATACGCGCAATGATCGCCGCACCACCGGCGCCCACGCCCTGCAGCGCACGCAGCGTCAACAGCTGAGTGCCGTTGCTGCACAGCGCCAACAGCCCGCTGCAGCCAATAAAAAGAAGCAGGGAAAGCATCAGCGGCGCTCGGCGGCCAAAGCGATCGGCGGCCGCGCCCCAGAACAGCACCGGCAAGGCAGCGCCGATGACGAAGATCGAAATGGACAGCTCGGTGGCGCGCCGGCTCATTGCCAGCTCGTGCATCACCGTCGGCAGAGAAGGCAGATACACGGTCGTCGCCATTTGCGCCATAAACACCAACAGACACGCCAGCGTCATGGTTCTGGCGGGAATGCTCCATAAGCCGCTGCGTTTAACACAAGCCGCTTTATTCATGCCTCACCTCGTCTGAATGATAAATCGCTGCAGGCAAGTGTATGAGGGCTGACAAACTCCAGCAAATGCCGATAGCACATAAAATATAACTTCTTTTTAAATCAAAACACTAACTTGGTGAGATGTGATCAGACCTGCAAATATGCAATCTCTCATTTGCATATTTTTAACATAAAAACCACACTCCTCATCATCTGGTCATACCAGATCATACGCTGATTCAGGAGATAGACATGCTCTACCAAGGCGAAACATTACAACTGCACTGGCTCGATAACGGCATCGCCGAGCTGGTGTTTAACTCACCGGGCTCGGTCAACAAGCTGGACACCCGCACCGTCGCCAGCCTGGGCGAAGCGCTCACCGTGCTGGAAAACCAGCCTGAGCTGAAGGGGCTGTTGCTGCGCTCCTCCAAAGCCGCGTTTATCGTCGGCGCCGATATCACCGAATTCCTTTCTCTGTTCGCCGCACCGGCTGAAAAGCTGCACGAGTGGCTGGTGTTCGCCAACAACGTCTTTAACCGACTGGAAGATTTGCCGGTGCCGACCATTTCGGCCATTAACGGCTATGCGCTCGGCGGCGGTTGCGAATGCATTCTGGCGACCGATTTCCGCGTCGCCTCACCGGACGCGCGCATCGGCCTGCCGGAAACCAAATTGGGCATCATGCCGGGCTTCGGCGGTTCCGTCCGCCTGCCGCGCCTGCTGGGTAACGACAGCGCGCTGGAAATCATCGCCGCCGGCAAAGACGTCAGCGCCAAAGACGCGTTGAAAGTCGGCCTGGTGGATGCGGTGGTGGCACCAGAAAAACTGGCCGAAGCAGCGCTGAAAATGCTGCAACAGGCGATCGACGGCAAGCTGGACTGGCGCGCCGCGCGTCAACCTAAGCTGGAGCCGCTGAAACTCAGCCCGATTGAAGCAGCGATGAGCTTCACCACCGCCAAAGGCATGGTGCTGCAGACCGCCGGTAAACATTACCCGGCGCCGATGACCGCAGTGAAGACCATTGAAGCCGCCGCCAAACTGGGCCGCGATGAAGCGCTGAAACTGGAAACCGCCAGCTTCGTGCCGTTGGCGCGTTCCAACGAAGCGCGCGCGCTGGTCGGTATCTTCCTTAACGATCAGTTCGTGAAGGGTCAGGCGAAAAAGCTGGCCAAGAATGTGGATGCGCCGAAACAGGCGGCGGTGCTGGGCGCCGGCATCATGGGCGGCGGCATCGCTTACCAATCGGCGCTGAAAGGTGTGCCGGTGATCATGAAAGACATCAGCGACAAGTCGCTGACGCTGGGCATGAACGAAGCGGCCAAGCTGCTCAATAAGCAACTGGAGCGCGGCAAGCTGGATGGCCTGAAAATGGCGCAGGTGCTCTCGACCATTCAGCCGACGCTGGACTACGCCGGCATCGAGCGCGCGCAGGTGATCGTTGAAGCGGTCGTCGAGAATCCGAAGGTCAAAGCCGCCGTGCTGTCGGAAGTGGAAAACCTGATCGGTGAGGACACCGTGCTGGCGTCGAACACCTCGACCATTCCGATTAATCACCTGGCAAAATCGCTGAAGCGCCCGCAAAACTTCTGCGGCATGCACTTCTTTAACCCGGTACACCGCATGCCGCTGGTTGAAATCATCCGCGGCGAGCTGACCAGTGACGACACTATCGCCAAAGTGGTGGCCTACGCCAGCCGCATGGGCAAAACGCCGATCGTGGTGAACGACTGCCCGGGCTTCTTCGTCAACCGCGTGCTGTTCCCGTATTTCGCCGGTTTCAGCCTGCTGCTGCGCGACGGCGCCGACTTCCGTCAGATCGATAAAGTGATGGAAAAACAGTTCGGCTGGCCGATGGGCCCGGCCTACCTGCTCGACGTCGTGGGCATCGACACCGCGCACCACGCGCAGGCGGTAATGGCCGCCGGCTTCCCGGATCGCATGAGCAAAGACTATCGCGACGCCATTGACGTGATGTTCGACAACCAGCGCTTCGGTCAAAAAAATCAATTGGGCTTTTACCGCTACAGCCAAGACAGCAAAGGCAAACCGCGCAAGGACAACGACGAGCAGACCGATGCGCTGCTGGCCGAAGTGAGCCAACCGCGCCAGACCATCAGCGACGAAGAGATCATCGCGCGCATGATGATCCCGATGATCAACGAAGTGGTTCGCTGCCTGGAAGAGAAGATCGTCGCCAGCCCGGCGGAAGCCGATATGGCGTTGGTCTACGGCATCGGCTTCCCTCCGTTCCACGGTGGCGCGTTCCGCTACCTGGATACGCTCGGCACCGCCAACTACGTTGAGCTGGCCCAGCGTTACGCACACCTCGGCGCCCTGTACCAGGTGCCGGCCGGTCTGCGCGCCAAGGCCGAACGCAATGAAAGCTACTACCCGGTGGCGACACCGCTGTCCGACGTCGCTACCCGCCAACCGGCATGAGGTCATAAAGATGGAAAACGTAGTTATTGTTGATGCCGTACGCACGCCGATGGGCCGCTCCAAGGGCGGCGCCTTCCGTCAGGTACGCGCCGAAGATCTCTCCGCTCACCTTATGCGTGAAGTGCTGAGCCGCAACCCGGCGCTGGACGCCGCCGAGATCGATGACATTTACTGGGGCTGCGTGCAGCAGACGCTGGAACAAGGCTTCAACATCGCCCGCAACGCCGCGCTGCTGGCCGAGATCCCGCACCGCGTGCCGGCGGTAACCGTCAACCGCCTGTGCGGGTCGTCGATGCAGGCGCTGCATGACGCAGCGCGCGCCATCATGGTTGGCGACGCGCACGTCAGCCTGATCGGCGGCGTGGAACACATGGGCCATGTGCCGATGAACCACGGCGTGGATTTCCATCCGGGGCTGAGCCGCAGCGTGGCCAAAGCCGCCGGGATGATGGGGCTGACCGCCGAAATGCTGGCCAAGATGCACAACATCAGCCGCCAGATGCAGGATGAGTTTGCCGCCCGCTCCCACCAGCGCGCGCATGCGGCGACGCTGGCCGGTTACTTCAAAAACGAGATCATTCCGACCAACGGCCACGACGCCGATGGCGTGCTGACCCGTTATGATTTCGATGAAGTCATTCGCCCGGAAACCACCGTCGAAAGCCTGTCGGCCCTGCGTCCGGCGTTCGATCCGGTCAACGGCACCGTCACCGCAGGCAGTTCTTCCGCCCTATCGGACGGCGCTTCCGCCATGCTGCTGATGAGCGAATCGCGCGCCAAAGCGCTCGGTTTGAAGGCGCGCGCCCGCATCCGCTCGATGGCGGTCGTCGGCTGCGATCCTTCCATCATGGGTTACGGCCCGGTGCCGGCCAGCAAGCTGGCGCTGAAACGCGCCGGTCTGAGCGTGCAGGACATCGATCTGTTCGAGCTGAACGAAGCGTTCGCCGCCCAGTCGCTGCCGTGCATCAAGGATTTGGGGCTGATGGACAGCATCGACGACAAGATCAACCTGAACGGCGGTGCCATCGCGCTCGGCCACCCGCTGGGGTGTTCAGGCTCCCGCATCTCGACCACCCTGTTGAACAACATGGAACGTCGCGACGCACAGTTCGGCCTGGCGACCATGTGCATCGGCCTAGGCCAGGGTATCGCCACCGTCTTTGAACGCGTTTAGCTGTGTCTATCTTGGGATGACCGCGTCACCACTTCAAATCGCGGCATCCCGCCAAGTTTAGTTGCCGTTCTTCCCGCCTGTCAGGGGCGGGTTTTTTATGCCTGAAGTTTGCCGGCGCCCAAATAAAAACGGGGCGACACTCGGCCACCCCGTTCACTGCGCATCGCATCGGTCAGATAAACGAAAACGCGTCGCCGAACATATGCGCTTCCAGCGCGCCGCGCTCGGCGCAGAAACGCTCACGGGCGATTTTCGCCATCTCGAAACGCCCGGCGATATAGATGTCGTGCTCCGCCAGCGTGCCGAAATCCTGCAGCACCGCGCTGAGCACGGTGCCGCTGCGGCCGCGCCATTCGGCTTCCGGCTGCTCGACCACCGGGATCACCTTCAGATTCGGGTGCTGCAACGACAGCGCTTCCAGCTCGCTCAGATCGTACAGGTGCTTCAGCTCGCGCCCGCCCCAGTAGATAGAAATGTCGCGATCGGGCTGCTGCTCCAACGCGGTCAACAAGATTGAACGCGCGTAGGAGAAACCGGTGCCGCCGGCTATCAGCACCAGCGGACGGCTGCCCTCTTCCCGCAGCCAGGCGTCGCCGTGCGGCATATCGACGGTGATCGCCTGCTCTTTCAGGATGCGATCCATCACCGCCATGGCGTACAGATTCAGCTCCGAAGCGCCGATGTGCAGCTCGATGTAATCTTGCTGCGTCGGGGTAGATGCCAGCGAGAACGGGCGCTTGTCGCGCTCGTCCATCACCACCATCAGATATTGCCCTGCCTTGAAAGAAAACGGCTGCTCAGGCACCAGACGTACCCGATAAACCGTATCGGTAATGGCCTCTACCGAGGTCACTTTACAGCTCAATATTGTCATGCGTTCCCTCTGTCGGGTCATCAATGCAAAGCTGAGAACAGGGCCTGACGCTACAGCGTCGGTTCCCTGTCACTGAAGATTGCGAGCTCATCCCAGATTTCGTCGACGCGCGCACGTACCTTTTCATCCATCTGAATCGGACGGCCCCATTCGCGATCGGTTTCACCCGGCCATTTATTGGTGGCGTCCAGCCCCATCTTCGAACCCAGGCCGGAAACCGGCGAGGCGAAGTCCAGATAGTCGATCGGCGTATTCTCCACCAGAACGGTATCCCTTGCCGGATCCATTCGTGTGGTGATCGCCCAAATCACGTCGTTCCAGTCGCGCGCATTGACGTCGTCATCGCAGACGATAACAAATTTGGTGTACATAAACTGCCGCAGGAACGACCAGACGCCCATCATCACGCGTTTAGCGTGGCCAGCGTACTGTTTCTTCATGGTCACTACCGCCAGGCGGTACGAGCACCCTTCCGGCGGCAGATAGAAATCGACGATTTCCGGGAACTGTTTTTGCAGGATCGGCACGAACACTTCATTCAGCGCCACGCCCAGGATCGCCGGCTCATCCGGCGGGCGGCCGGTGTAGGTCGAGTGGTAGATCGCGTTGCGGCGCTGGGTGATGTGGGTGACGGTGAACACCGGGAACTGGTCGATTTCATTGTAGTAACCGGTGTGGTCGCCGTAGGGGCCTTCCGGCGCCATTTCACCCGGCTCGATATAGCCTTCCAGCACGATTTCGGCGCTGGCGGGCACTTCCAGATCGTTGGAAAGGCACTTGACCACTTCGGTTTTATTGCCGCGTAACAGCCCGGCAAAAGCGTATTCAGACAGGGTATCCGGCACCGGCGTGACCGCACCGAGGATGGTGGCGGGATCGGCGCCCAGTGCAACCGCGACCGGGAAACGCTCGCCGGGGTGTGCCTGGCACCATTCCTGATAATCCAGCGCGCCGCCGCGATGCGACAGCCAGCGCATGATCACTTTATTCTTGCCCAGCACCTGCTGGCGATAGATACCGAGATTTTGCCGCTCCTTATGCGGGCCGCGAGTCACCGTCAGCCCCCAGGTGATCAGCGGCGCGGCGTCTTCCGGCCAGCAGTGCATCACCGGAATACGGCCTAGATCGACATCATCACCCTGCCATACCTGCTCCTGACAAGGCGCGGAACCCAGCACCTTGGTCGGCATGTTCAGCACCTGCTTGAACTTCGGCATTTTGTCGAACAGATCGCGGAAACCTTTCGGCGGCTCCGGTTCTTTGAGGAACGCCAGCAGTTTGCCGACTTCGCGCAGCGCGCTGATGTCTTCCTGCCCCATGCCCATCGCCACGCGATTGGCGGTGCCGAACAGGTTGCACAGCACCGGCATGTCGTACCCTTTCGGGTTTTCAAACAGCAATGCCGGGCCGCCTGCCCGCAGGGTGCGATCGGCAATCTCCGTCATTTCCAGGTAAGGATCGATCGGCTGGCTGATGCGTTTTAGTTCCCCTCTCTTCTCCAGCAACGAGAGGAAATCGCGTAAGTCACGGTATTTCATGCTGATCATTATAACGGCCAGTGGGGAGGGCATTATAAGCCCTCTTCACGGTTGTTGCTGCAATTTTGTTAACGCCGCCCGCTGCCGGGTGGCCCTCAGCCACAGTTGAACGGCACCAGCGTGGCCAGCGCACGCGCATCCTGATATTCGCGCGTCTCCTCGCCGTGGCGGAACACCTTGAAGCCTTGCCCGTTAGCACTGAAGTAACGCAGCGCATTGCCTTCAACGTGCAGCAGGCTGCCTTCACGCAGCGCCACCACCGATTCGCTCGGGTTGATCGCGCAAAACTCCGCCAGGCGCTCGTCACGGGTTTCGCCCATGTGGCCGCTGATATGCGCGTCGATATAATGCGGGTTGATCTGCACCGGGAACAGCCCCAGCGCCGGCAGCACCACGCTGCAGCGCACCGGCATATCATTGGTGGTGCGAATGCTCGGCGTGGCCACGTTGCAACCGGCGCTCCAGCCGACGTAAGGCACCTCACGCTCGCGCACCGCGCGCTGGATGGGCACAATCAGGCCTTGCTCGTGCAGCATTTGGTTCAGCAACCAGGTATTGCCGCCGCTGACCAAAATGCATTCCGCCTGCGCGATCGCCGCTGCCGGCGAAGCGGCGTGGTGGATGCTGGTGACTTCGATGCCGAGCGTTTGCGCCAGCTCCTGCGCACGCTGGTCGTAGTCGTAACGGATCAGCGCATAAGGGATAAATACGGCGGATTTGATGCCGCGACGCGCAATCATCGCCAGCAGTTGGCTTTTGGCGTACCCCAGCAGCTCGGCTTCGCCAGACAGCTTGCCGTTGCTCAACAGAAACAGCTCCATTTCTTTTCCCCCTCGGTCAAAAACGATGAATAGCGTCACAGCCGGTGGCATAACGCCTTGTCATACTGTGACGGTAACAAATTTTTAGCCCTCTGTTATACCAGCGCCGCATCGATAAGTGTGTGACACCTCGCTAATAGCCTCATATTCATAGAGATAGGTGATGTTACACGCTGAAACTTGCATCACTATGTATCCGGAATAGCTTTTGATATGCTTACCGGCTGGCAGAAAGGCATGTGAAATTATGGAATCCTGGTATCTACTTTATTGCAAACGCGGTCAGCTGTTGCGAGCGCAGGAACATCTGGAACGGCAGCAGGTAAACTGCCTCAGCCCGATCATCACGCTGGAAAAGATCGTGCGTGGCAAGCGCATCGCGGTCAGCGAACCCCTGTTTCCCAACTATCTGTTTGTGGAGTTCGACCCGGAGCGCATTCACACCACCACCATCAGCGCCACCCGCGGCGTCAGCCACTTCGTGCGTTTCGGCGCGCTGCCGAGCGTCATCCCGAGCAAGGTGATCGATGAGCTGCGCACGCACGCCAGCGAAACCTACGTCGATCCGGAAACCCCGCAGCCGGGGGATACCGTCCTGATCGTCGACGGCGTGTTCGAAGGGCTGCAGGCGATCTACACCGAGCCGGACGGCGAGGCCCGCTCGATGCTGTTGCTCAACCTGATCAACAAACAGGTCAGTCAAAGCATCGACAACCGACAGTTCCAGAAGATGTAATGCAAAAGGCGCCCTCAGGCGCCTTTTTGTTGGCTCATTTTGCGCTTAACGACGCATCGCGTCGTCGTGCAACCACTGGGCAACACGCTTGGCGAAGTAGGTCAGCACACCGTCGGCACCGGCGCGTTTGAAGCACATCAACGACTCCATCACCGCAGGTTGCTCCTGCAGCCAGCCGTTCTGAATCGCCGCCATATGCATGGCGTACTCGCCGGACACCTGATAAGCGAAGGTTGGCACGCCGAAGGTATCCTTCACGCGGCGCACAACGTCGAGGTACGGCATGCCCGGTTTCACCATCACCATGTCCGCACCTTCCTGCAGATCCTGTGCAATCTCCTGCAGCGCTTCGTCGCTGTTGGCCGGATCCATCTGATAAGTCTTCTTGTTGCCGCCCTTCAGGTTGCCGCTGGAGCCCAGCGCATCGCGGAACGGGCCGTAGTAGCAGGAAGCATACTTGGCGGAGTAGGCCATAATCTGGGTATTCACCAGGCCCTGCAATTCCAGACGATCGCGGATCGCCCCGATGCGGCCGTCCATCATGTCGCTCGGTGCCACGATTTCCGCGCCCGCTTCGGCATGGGACAGCGCCTGACGCACCAGAATGTCTTTGGTCACGTCGTTAATCACGTAACCCTGCTCATCGATGACCCCGTCCTGCCCGTGGGTGGTGTAAGGATCGAGCGCAACGTCGGTCAGAATGCCCAGCTCAGGCACCGCGTCTTTCAGCGCACGCACCGTGCGCTGCACCAGCCCTTCCGGGTTATAGGCTTCTTCCGCATGCAGCGATTTCAGACCCGGTTCGATCACCGGGAACAGGGAGATCACCGGCACGCCGAGTTTGGCGATGGTTTCCGCTTCCTTGACCAGCAGATCGATCGTCATGCGCGATACGCCCGGCATCGAGGCCACTTCTTCCTGGCGGTTGCTACCTTCCATGACAAACACCGGATAAATCAGGTCGTTGACCGTCAGTTGGTTCTCGGCCACCAGGCGGCGGCTGAAGTCATGACGGCGCACGCGGCGCATACGGCGACCTGGGAAGGTGCCCGGAAATGCATAGCTCATAGTTTTCTCCTAGCTCAAACCAGCCGGAATAGCCGGCGGGCGTTCTCATCGGTTTTTTGCCCCAGCCATTGCGGCTCTTCCTGTCGCCAGACGGCGACCTGATGCACGATATGGGGCAGGAAACAGGGTTCGTTGCGGCGAGATGCGGGTTTAGGTTGTAAATCCCGGGGCAACAGATAAGGGGCGTCCGTTTCCAGCAGCAGACGCTCGGCCGGGATCTGCGGCAACAGGGCGCGCAATTCCAGGCCGCGCCGCTCGTCGCAGACCCAACCGGTAATCCCGATCGATAGGCCCAGCGCCAGGCAGCTTGTTAATTCTTCGGCGGTGCCGGTGAGACAGTGCACCACGGCCGCGGGCAGTTTATCCAACCACGGCGTCAGTAGCTCGGCAAAACGTGCGTGTGCGTCGCGGCAATGAAGAAATACCGGCAGCGCCAATTCCGCCGCCAGCGCCAGCTGCGCGGTGAACGCAGCTTCCTGCTGCGCGGGTGTCGAGAAATTGCGGTTGAAATCCAGGCCGCATTCGCCGATCGCCGCCACTTCAGGGCGCGCGGCCAACGCATAAATCAGCTCGGCGGTGTGTTCATCCCAACCGCTGGCGTAGTGCGGATGCACGCCGGCGGTTGACCAACAGTAGCCCGCATGTTGCTGCGCCAGTTCGGCGGCCTCGCGGCTCTCCGCCAGATCGGTGCCGGTAATCAACATCCCTGTCACGCCCGCGGCGCGGGCGCGTTCCACCACCGCCTGGCGGTCTTTGGCGAATTGGCTGCTGGTGAGATTAACGCCGATATCAAACATGGTTTTTTCCAAAGCAAAAGCCGCCCAATGGGCGGCTTCGCAATCAATGTGGATCAAGGTGTTGGAGGTTCGTCACCCTCGTCTTCTTCTTCCGCTTGTGGACGACGTTTTCCGGTATAGAAGCGAGCGAAGAACACCCCCACTTCAAACAGCAGATACATCGGTATTGCCAACAGGGTTTGCGAGAACACGTCCGGCGGCGTCAACAGCATGCCGACCACAAACGCGCCGACCAACACATACGGCCGTTTCTTCTTCAGATCTTCCGGCGAGGTGACGCCACTCCAGCACAGCAGAATGATGGCGACCGGTACTTCGAAGGCGACGCCGAACGCCATAAACAGCGCCATGACGAAATCGAGGTAGTTTTTAATGTCGGTCGCAATGGTCACCCCCATCGGCGCGGTCTTGGCAAAGAAGCCGAAGGCCAGCGGGAACACGATGAAGTAGGCGAAAGCCATGCCGAGGTAGAACAGCAGGCTGCTGGACACCAGCAGCGGCATCATCAGGCGGCGTTCATGCTTGTACAGCGCCGGTGCGATGAATGCCCACACCTGATACAGAATCATCGGCGCGGAGACAAACACCGAGACGATCATGGTCAACTTGATCGGCGTAAAGAACGGTGACGCCACGTCGGTGGCGATCATGCTCGCCCCTGCCGGCAGCTGCTTGAGCAGCGGCGCAGAGACCAGCTGGTAGATGTCGTTGGCGAAAAACACCAGCACCACGAACACCGCCAGCACGCAAATAATCGAGTTCAACAGCCGCTTGCGCAGCTCTATCAGATGACTGATAAGGGGTTGGGTATCTTCAACAGCCATGTATTAACGATCGCCACTAGATTGGTGAGACGCAGGGGTTTTATCCGCAACAGGTTCGACAGGTGCCGACGCGGTTTCCACCGGTGCTTTAGCCGGTTGCGCCGCCACAGGCGCAGTCGGGGACGCAGCCGCAACGGCCTCAGGCTCCGCTGCCGGTTTTGGCACGGCGGCGGGCGCGCTGGCGCTGGTTGCCGCTTCCGCCGGCGTCACGCCGTCGTGCAAGGCTTCCGGATCGGTGATCTGCGGGTTATGAATGGTGTTCGCCAGCTCTTCTTTCTCGCCCCGATAGGTGCGTTTCAATGAGTCCGCCGCGTCTTTCAGCTCATCCATCGACGCCTTCAACTCCGGCGTCAGGTTCTGCAGGCCGGCCTGTTCGGCTTTTTTCAGGCTGTCCTGCAGCTCCTGCAGCTTCAGTTCCTGAGACAGTTCGTGCTGCACCGAGGCCGCCAGCGAGCGCAGCGCACGGATCCAGCCCGACACCGTTCTGACCGCGACCGGCAACCGTTCCGGCCCCAGAACAACCAGGCCGATCACCAGCACCAGCAGCAGCTCACTAAACCCAATGTCAAACACGGTTTATACCTGCTCTTTGTTCTTCGACTCTTCCGGTTTCACTTCCGGCTGCTTATCGGTAATAGGCTTGGCCGAGAAATCAGCGTCATCCAGGCTGCTTTTCTCAGCCGTGTTAGGGGTCGACGGCGTATCGTCGCCGATCGCCTTCTTGAAGCCCTTGATCGAGGCGCCGAGATCGGAGCCCAGCGTGCGCAGTTTTTTGGTACCGAACAGCAGCACCACGATCACTGCGATGATCAACAATTGCGTAATACTAATACCGCCCATTTTAATTACCTCTAATTTCAAAGGGTCTTTTAAAGCCAGTCCGCATTATAGGGCCGACTTTACCAGAGTAACGAATTAAATCAGGTGGTTCGCTTCCAGCCAATCACCCAGCATACGATGCCGGCGGCCATCATCCAGGCGGGAAACACCTCGATTTGCCCCAGCAGCAACAGCGTGCCGCTTACCAAGAGTGTAGCGCCAACGCCGAACAAATAACGTGACTGCCCCTGACGAACCCGCTGAGCCTGCATTTGGTTGGTCAGCTTATCAACGCTTTGTTGCAACAGTTTATGCTGCTGCAGGCTGTCGTAAAACAGCTCGGGCAGTTCGGGCAGCTTCTCCGCCCAGAACGGCGCTTTCTCTTTCAGCGCGCGCACCACGGCAGGAATGCCGACCTGATCGCGCAGCCAGCTCTCGAGGAACGGCTTGGCGGTGGTCCACAGATCCAGCTGCGGGTAGAGCTGACGCCCCAGCCCTTCAACATACAGCAAGGTCTTCTGCAATAACACCAGCTGCGGCTGCACTTCCATATTGAAGCGGCGCGCAGTGTTGAACAGGTTCAGCAGCACGTTGCCAAAGGAAATCTCCGCCAGCGGTTTCTCGAAAATCGGCTCGCACACGGTGCGGATGGCGAATTCGAAGTCTTCCACGTTGGTGTCGCGCGGCACCCAACCGGAGTCGACGTGCAGTTCCGCCACCTTGCGGTAATCGCGGTTGAAGAAGGCGATGAAGTTTTCCGCCAAGTAGCGTTTATCATCCTTGTTCAGCGAGCCGACGATGCCGCAGTCGATGCCGATATAGCAAGGATCTTCCGGATGTTCGTAGCTGACGAAAATATTACCGGGATGCATGTCCGCATGGAAGAAGCTGTCGCGGAATACCTGGGTAAAGAACACCTGGACGCCACGTTCCGCCAACAGTTTCATGTTGGTGCCCTGCTGCTCCAGCGTGGCGATATCCGAGACAGGAATGCCGTAGATGCGCTCCATCACCAATACGCTTTCACGGCAGTAGTCGGAATAAACTTCCGGTACGTACAGCATCGGGCTGCCGTCGAAATTACGACGCAGCTGAATGGCGTTGGCCGCTTCGCGCAACAGGTTCAATTCGTCCAGCAGGGTTTTCTCGTACTCGCGCACCACTTCGCGCGGGCGCAGACGGCGGCCGTCCGGCAACAGCTTCGGCACCCAACCTGCCAATCGGTACATCAGGCGCACGTCGGCCTTGATAATCGGCCCGATATCCGGCCGGATCACCTTCAGCACCACTTCTTGGCCGGTGGTTTTCAGCCGCGCGGTATGCACCTGCGCGATCGAGGCAGAGGCCAGCGGCTGCTGATCGAAATCGTCGAACCAGGTTTCCAGCGGGCCGCCCATCGCCAGTTCGATATGTTTACGCGCCAGCGCGCCGTCGAAAGGCGCGACCCGGTCCTGCAACAGCGTCAGCTGATCGGCAATCTGCGGCGGAAACAGATCGCGGCGGGTCGACATCATCTGGCCGAACTTGATCCATACCGGTCCCAGCTCCTGCAGCGCCAACCGCAGGCGTTCACCCAGCGGCTTGTCCTTGTGCCGATTCGGCATCCAGAACAACAGCCGGCGGCCGAAGCGTAGCGGCAGCGTCAAACGCATTGTCGGGATCAGCTCGTCCAATCCATAGCTGAGAAAAACGCGGACGATAAAATACAAACGTCGCAGTTCGCCTGGGGTCATCGCTTGCCCTCCAACGTGTCCATGCGGGCAGACAGCGCTTCCGCGCTGCGGGCGAGTGCATCAACTTCCTCGTTGAACCACACCACTTCCAACGGCCCCGGCGCCAGGCGCCACTCTTCCGTCAACGTCTCCGCCATGTCCTGCTGCCGGCGCATAAAGCCGTCTTTCAGCAGCGAGGCGCCTTTTCCCAGCGCCTGTGTAATGCCCTGGGCGGCGATATCGCCGATATAGGGTGCCAGCCACTCCGCCGGATCCCACTCCGCCAGATCAAGCAGGCCAACCAGCTGTTGCACCACCTGAATATCACCTTCCACCGCCAATTCGCCGCTGCGCATCAGCACCGGTAACTGCTGGCGGTCGCGCAGTTTCAGTAAGGCGGGAATGCGGCTGCGCACGGTGCAATCGGCACTGTCTTCAGACTGCCCCAGCACGTCCACGCGCAGTTCGCTGAACACCAGCACCAGTGGTGAAGCCAGCTCTTCCAGTTCGATGCGCAGCACCTTGCCCGCCAGGCGTTGGCGAGCGGCTTTCATGCTGCGATCGCGAAACAGCAGGTTATTCAGCGAGGTTTCCAGCGCACCGGTCAGCAGAGGGGTAAACAGCATCGGCATCTCCCTCTCAGAACTTGAAGCCGCGATGCAGGGCGACAATCCCACCGGTCAGGTTGAAATAGGTGACGTTTTCAAAACCGGCGTTGCCCATCATGCCTTTCAGGGTTTCCTGATCGGGGTGCATGCGGATCGATTCCGCCAGGTAGCGGTAGCTGTCCGGATCTTTCACTACCAGCTCGCCGATCTTCGGCAGCACGTGGAAGGAATAAGCGTCGTAAGCTTTGCTCAGCGGCGCCAGCAGCGGCTTGGAAAACTCCAGCACCAGCAGGCGGCCGCCCGGCTTCAGCACGCGGAACATCGAGCGCAGCGCTTTGTCTTTGTCGGTGACGTTGCGCAGGCCAAAGGAGATGGTGATGCAATCGAAGTAATTATCCGGGAACGGCAGCGCTTCGGCGTTGGCCTGCACGTAATTGATGTTGCCGACGATGCCGCGATCGCGCAGCTTCTCGCGCCCCATCTTCAGCATCGAATCGTTAATGTCCGCCAGCACCACCTGCCCCTGCTCGCCAACCATACGGGAGAACTTGGCCGCCAGGTCGCCGGTACCGCCGGCCAGATCCAGCACGCGCTGCCCACGGCGCACACCGCTGCAGTCAATGGTGAAACGCTTCCAGATACGGTGGATGCCGAACGACATCAGGTCGTTCATCACGTCATACTTTGCCGCTACCGAATGAAAAACGTCCGCCACCATGGCCTGTTTTTCGTCTCGAGCGACGGTGCGAAAACCGAAATCGGTGGTTTCCTGCGGTTGATCTGCCATTGTCCTGCCTGCTATTCAGTCAATTTTGTGTGGATGAGTGTACCAGAAGCCTGGAGAATACCCCACCTCGCCACGGCCTCAGCCGTGCGAAACGAAGCCCGGTTCCCCGGCGGTATCGTCATCGTTTTTCGTCTGCGGCAGCGCGGCGACATCATCGTCGTTCGCCTCTTCCGCTTCATCGTGTTGCGCGCCGGCTTGCTGCGCCAGCAGCGGGTTGATCGGCCGTTTGACCTCAACCCCCAACGCACGGAAACCTTCAATTTGGCCGATAAGATTACCACGGCCTTCGCTCAGTTTGTTCATCGCCTGACGATAACTGCCCTGCGCCTTGTCCAGGCTCTGCCCCAGTGCGGACATATCGTCCACGAACAGCCGCATCTTGTCATACAGTTTCGCCGCGCGATCGGCTATGCGCTGGGCGTTCTGGCTTTGATGTTCATAGCGCCACAGGTTGGTGATGGTGCGCAGCGCCACCAGCAACGTAGTCGGGCTAACCAGCATGATGTTGTGCTTGAGCGCTTCGCTGATCAGCTCCGGCTCGCGATCGATAGCCAGCAGGAAGGCGGGCTCGACCGGAATGAACATCAGCACATAGTCCAGCGAACGCAGCCCCGGCAGCTGCTGATAGTCCTTGCGGCCCAGCATGCGAATGTGGCCGCGCAGCGAGGCGATATGTTCGCTCAGCGCCGCTTCGCGCTCCACCTCGTCTTCGCCGTTGAAATAGCGCTCGTAGGCGATCAGCGACATCTTGGCGTCGATCACCACGTCCTTGCCCTGCGGCAGACGCACGATCACATCGGGCTGCATGCGGCTCTGGTGATCCACCCGCACGTTGACCTGCGTTTCATACTCGTGCCCTTCGCGCAGACCGGAAGCCTCCAGCACCCGGCTCAGCACCACTTCACCCCAATTGCCCTGCGTTTTGTTGTCGCCTTTCAGCGCCTTGGTGAGGTTGATGGCCTCGCGCGCCATCTGCGCGTTCAACTGCTGCAGATTACGTATCTCGTGCGTCAGCGTGTGGCGTTCCCGCGCTTCCTGGCCAAAGCTGTCCTGCACCTGACGGCGGAACCCGTCCAGCTGTTCACGCAGCGGCAGCAGCAACCGATCCAAGCTTTGCTTATTTTGCTCGTCCACCTTGCGGCCGCTGTGTTCAAAAATGCGGTTGGCGAGGTTTTCAAACTGGGTGGTGAGGCGTTGTTCGCTGTTGATCAGCAGGCGCTGCTTCTCCTCCGCCGCCATGCGCGTCTCTTCCAGACGGATGGTGACTTCGCGCAGCTCGGCCTCTTGCGCGCTGTTAACCTCGCGCTGGGCACGCAGTTCCTGATTGAGCAGTTCGCATTCGTTGCGCCAATGGTTGAGCTGTTGCAACTTCTCATGTCCGGCCGCCAGCTGGCTGTGTAGGTTACGCAGCTCCAGCTCACTCTGCCGCAGCTGCTGCTCGTGGCGCTGCAGAGCCTCCTGCCGCGCCGCCGTTTCCTGCTGCGCCTGCTGCAACGCTTGCTCCAGCAACCGCAGCTCGGTTTCATGTTGCGCATTCGTCTGCTGCACCCGCAGACTGGCGATCAGCCACCCCAACAGCATGCCGATCGTTACGCCGCCAATCCCATAAATCAGACTGGTATCCACCCTGCCTCCTGTTGCACCTTGCCGTTCCGGCGTTTCGCACGCCCATTGCCCGTCACGTTAAGGGGAGGCTGTATGGATGTCCAGCCTGATTTTGCCCGCCGCGCACAATATTGCGCGGCACTGCGCAATTTAGCGAGAAATCAGCCCAGCCACTGGCTGAGCCACTTGATGCCGAATGCCCCCGGCGCCAGAATGCCGAACGCCCAGATCATCGCCGACGTGACGTTGGCCAACTGGAAATAACGCTGCGGCATCCCGCAAATGCCGCCCACCAGCGGCACCACGGCGCGCAGCGGGCCGAAGAAGCGGCCGATGAAGATGCCTAGCACGCCCCAGCGTTCAAAGAACGCGTGGCCGCGCGCCAGCAGTTGTGGATTGCGCGACAGCGGCCACATATGCGCCACGCGGTCCTGATAGTGATAGCCGATCCAGTAAGAGAGCCAGTCGCCGAAAAACGCCCCGACGGCGGCAGCGGCCCAAATCGGCCAAAAGGCGATGCCGCTTTCGCCGATCAGCGCGCCCAGCGCCAGCAGGATCACCGTGGCCGGCAGCAGCAGAGACAAAAACGCCAGCGACTCGCCGAACGCCAGGAAGAAGATGATGGGAATGGCCCAGCCTTCGTGCTGACGCACGACGTCGCTGACCCAGTTGATAACGTCATTGAGGCTCAATGCGGGGCTCCTGATACGCGATAATTCGCCGCCTAGGATAGGCCGGGGCGAGTTAAACCCCGGCTAAACGCGCGGCGATTTACTCGAGGTAGAACGCCTGCAGCGCTTCGCGCTGGGCCGCGCCCAGGCCGTATTCCGCTTCCAGCCAACGGTCGGTGGAACCGTATTGCTGACGGATGCAGCCCAACGCCGTCATCAGGAACTCCTCGCGCGCGCTGAGCACGTAGGCGAATTGCTCCAGCGCCGCCGCATTCAGCTTGATAGACAGCTGATCCAGCATCTGCTCGCGGAAAGTGGCCAGCGTGGTTTCGGTCAGCAGATAGTCTTCCAGCACCGTCGCTTCGTCGGCGCCCAGCGCGAACAGCACCAGCGCCGAACCGACCCCGGTGCGATCCTTGCCGACCGCGCAGTGTTGCACGATCGCGCCGCCGCCAGGGTTGCTCAACAGCTGTGCCAACCGCTGATAGGCCGCATTGCCGAACGGCAGGCGGCGATACAGCTCCAGCATGAACGCGCGGGCGTCGAAAGCGGCCAACGTTTCGTTGGTGAGCTTCTCCAGGTTGGCGTTGACTTCGCTGCTCAGCGGGTTGGCCGGCACGTGGTGATAGTCGGCGCCATTCCACAGAATATCCGGCTTGGCCTGCACCTCGTCGGCATCGCGGTAGTCCAGCACCGAGCGCACCGGCACGCCGGCGAGAAAGGTGCAGTCGTTTTCCGTCAGCCGCTCGAGGGAACCGGAGCGGAACAGCAGGCCGCGCTTGATGCGGCGCCCGTCGGCCACGCCGTTGCCGCCGAAGTCGCGGAAATTGATGCCGCCGTCGAGCGGCGCGAGCGAAGGATGAAGCAGGATCTGGGCGGTCATAAACGTCCTCGTTGTTTTTGTTATGACAACGCGCGGCAGCCATCGGCGCAGCGCTGAGGAGTATCACCGTAACAGATTCGCCGCGAATGGAAAAACGGGCCGCGTCGGCGGCCCATTGAGGGAATGGCGATTACAGCAGACGGCGGGCAGCGTCCACCACGATCTGCACCGCTTTGCTTTCGGTGTTTTTCATGGTCTCGGCGTTCGGGATCTCTTGCTGGGTGCGGTTGACGATCACCCCGGCCACCATGCCAGCACGCAGGCCCTGGCTGGCGCACATGGTCAGCAGCGTGGCGGATTCCATTTCATAGTTCATCACGCCCATCGCTTGCCATTCTTCCATCGAGCCTTTGAAACGGCTGACTACGCGGCCGGAGTAGGTATCGTAACGTTCCTGGCCCGGATAGAAGGTATCGGAAGAGGCGGTCACGCCAATGTGCGTGGTGGCGCCGCTGGCCTTGGCCGCTTCCACCAGCGCGGTGGTGCAGGCGAAGTCCGCGACCGCCGGGAACTCCATCGGCGCAAAGTGCAGGCTGGCGCCGTCGAGGCGTACCGCCGCCGTGGTGACCAGCACGTCGCCGACGTTGATGTTCGCCTGAATGGCGCCGGTGGTGCCGATGCGCAGGAAGGTGCGAATGCCCAGCTGCGCCAACTCTTCCACCGCGATAGAAGTAGAGGGGCCGCCGATACCGGTAGAGCAGACGATCACCGCCTTGCCGTCCAGCTCCGCGCGCCAGGTAGTGAATTCACGATGGGAGGCCAGATGCACCGGATTTTCCATCAGCTTGGCAATCTTCTCTACGCGCTGCGGATCGCCCGGCACGATGGCAAGCTGGGCCCCTTGTAAATCGTTCTTGGTGAGGCCGAGATGAAAAACGTCAGACTGAGACATACGAGACTCCTCATGGATCATGTTTATTGGGAGGAACAAAAAAGCACTCTACTGAAAATCGCCGCTTAATTTCGTGACGACAGTCACTATGAAAAGAGAAACAAATTACATGCTACATATTTTTTGTGATTTTTATCACAAAAAAAAGCACTGTGACGCTCCATGAAGGCACCGCTCTACCTCAGTCTAGCCGACAAATCTTGCCGCCCTCTGCCCGTTGATTGCCGGCTGAAACTATTTAGCTGATCAATTCAAAATACCCTCATCTTATCGGTTGCTTAGGGACAAAAAAGCCCTTTAACGCACCTTATGGCACTTACGCAGGCCAAAACGCGTAATAACATGATAAAAAGCGTTTAAAAATGCCGCAAAGCCAGATAATTAGCCGTTTTTTATCGACTTGTCCGAAAGTGCGCCACGCAGCGCCAATAATGGGTAATCTTTCCTATAGTTAATCTCAGCGCTTTTTTCTATTGCACGGAGACCGCAATGAAAACCGAACATGTGATGACATTAGAACAGGCTCAGGGGGGATTCGCCCCGGCCGCCGCGCCGTTGGCCGCCTCCGCGATTATCACCGACGAACAGGGCATTCACGCCGGGCAAACGACCATCCCTTCTCAGGGCGACGCCCTGCCGGCCTACGTCGCCAAACCCGCCGACCAGAGCGGCCCCTTCCCCATCGTCCTCGTGGTGCAGGAAATCTTCGGCGTCCATGAACATATTCAGGATCTGTGCCGCCGCCTGGCCAAGCAGGGCTATCTGGCGATCGCGCCCGAGCTCTATTTCCGCCAGGGCGACGCCAACGACTACACCGATATCGGCGAGCTGTTCCAGCAGCTGGTCACCAAGGTGCCGGATCGTCAGGTGCTGTCGGATCTGGATCACGCCGCGCACTGGGCTATCCGCCACGGCGGCGACGCCGGCAAGCTGGCGATCACCGGTTTCTGCTGGGGTGGCCGCATCACCTGGCTGTACGCGGCGCACAACCCGCAGTTGAAGGCGGCGGTCGCCTGGTACGGCAAACTGGTTGGCGAGAAAACGCTGAATTCACCGAAGCAGCCGGTCGACGTCGCCACCCACCTGTCGGCGCCGGTGCTGGGGCTGTATGGCGGGCAGGATAGCGGCATCCCGCTGGAGACGGTGGAAACCATGCGTCAGGCGATCCGCGCCGCCAACGCCGAGGCCGAAATCGTGGTGTACCCCGAGGTCGGGCATGCGTTCAACGCCGACTATCGCCCCAGCTACAACGCCGAAGCGGCGCAAGACGGCTGGCAGCGCATGCTGGCGTGGTTCGCCCAGCACGGCGTCAAATAATTTCCTTCACATAAAAAAGGGCGCCGAAGCGCCCAATCATCACACCAGTAAATCTATAAGCGGCGGTTCATCCGCCGCACGGCATCACGCGTGCTCGCGCAGGCGCTGTGCCGCCAATACCATGTTGGCCAGCGACTGCCGGGTTTCTGGCCAGCCGCGGGTTTTCAGGCCGCAATCCGGGTTAACCCACAGGCGTTCCGCCGGGATGTTCTGCGCCGCTTTACGCAGCAGCGCTTCAATCCATTCCACGCTCGGCACGTTCGGCGAGTGGATATCGTAGACGCCCGGCCCGATTTCGTTCGGGTATTCGAACTCCTTGAAGGCTTCCAGCAGATCCATATCGGAACGCGAGGTCTCGATGGTGATCACGTCGGCGTCCAGCGCGGCGATGGAGTCCATGATGTCGTTGAACTCGCAGTAACACATGTGGGTGTGGATCTGGGTGTCGTCCCGCGCCACGGCGGCGTTCAGTTTGAAGGCGTCCACCGCCCACTTCAGGTAAGCGGCCCAGTCGGATTGACGCAGCGGCAGCCCTTCGCGCAGGGCGGGTTCGTCGATCTGGATGATGCCGATGCCGGCTTTTTCCAAATCCTCCACTTCGTCGCGCAGCGCCAGCGCAATCTGCTTGGCAACCACTTCGCGGGTCACGTCTTCACGCGGGAACGACCAGCACAGGATGGTCACCGGCCCGGTCAACATGCCTTTCACCGGCTTGTCGGTCAGCGACTGGGCGAATTTGGCCCATTCGACGGTGATGGCTTCCGGGCGGCTGACGTCACCGATGATGACCGGCGGCTTCACGCAGCGGGAGCCGTAGCTCTGCACCCAGCCGTTTTGGGTAAACACGAAGCCGTCGAGGTTCTCGCCGAAATACTCCACCATGTCGTTGCGCTCGGCTTCACCGTGCACCAGCACGTCCAGCCCGAGGCGCTCCTGCTCGACGATCGCCTGTTTGATGTGCTCACCGATGCTGGTGCGGTAGTTGTTGCCGTCCAAACGGCCCTGTTTGAAGTCCAGACGCAGGCCGCGGATCTCGGTGGTCTGCGGGAACGAACCGATGGTGGTGGTCGGCCAGGCCGGCAGGTTGAAACGCTCGCGCTGCGCCCTGGCGCGTTCGGCGTAAGCGCTGTGGCGTTCGCTGTCCTGCGCGGTGATCGCGGCCAGGCGGCGCTCAACCTGTGGGTTATGCACGCGGCTCGACTGACGGCGGGCGCGAATCGGCGCACTGTAGGCGTCCAGTTCGGCCTGCTTGGCCCCGTCAGGCGCGTTCAGCGCCGCAGTCAGCAGTGCCAGCTCGGCGCATTTTTGCAGCGCGAAGGCGAACCAGCTTTTCACTTCTTCGTCCAGACGGCTTTCCACGCTCAGGTCGATCGGGCTGTGCAGCAGTGAACAGGAGGTGCCGATCCACAGCGGGCGGGTGCCCACCAGCGGCTGCAGACGTTCGAACCAGCGGCTCAGATCGGCGCGCCAGACGTTGCGGCCGTT
Source organism: Serratia sp. Nf2 (assembly GCF_003028435.1). Taxonomy (NCBI): domain Bacteria; kingdom Pseudomonadati; phylum Pseudomonadota; class Gammaproteobacteria; order Enterobacterales; family Yersiniaceae; genus Serratia; species Serratia sp. Nf2. The sequence goes on from NZ_PYTW01000007.1 coordinate 26,754, forward strand.
GATCACCCCCAGCGACAGCAGCCAGTCGTTCGGCAATGCGGCACTCAGCGCGGCAATATCGTCATGGCCGGCGACCAGATCGACGTGCAGCCCCTGCACCGGCAGCGTGCGAATGGTGTCGAGGTTGTGGCCGACGCTGTCGAAATATGTGGTCAGCAGCAGCTTCACCTGCCCCTGCAGCGCGTCGTAAGCCGGTTTGAACGCATCCAGCCAGGCTTGCGGCAGCTCCAGCACCAGCGCAGGTTCATCAATTTGCACCCACTCGACGCCGCGTTTCGCCAGCTCGGCCAGCACCTGTTGGTAAACCGGCAGGATATCTTTCAGCAGCGACAGGCGGTCGAACGGCTCGCCCTTCACCTTACCCAGCCACAGATAGGTCAGCGGGCCCAGCAGCACCGGCTTGATGCGATGGCCGAGCGCCAGCGCTTCATCCACTTCGTCCAGCAGCTGAGTCCAGCCCAGCTTGAACTGCTGGCCTTGCTGGAATTCGGGCACCATGTAGTGGTAGTTGGTGTTAAACCATTTGGTCATTTCCGCCGCGGCCGCCGGCTCGCCGGTCGGTGCTCGGCCACGGCCGATGCGAAACAGCGTGTCCAGATCGATCGAGCCATCCGCATTCTGATGGCGCGCCGGCACGTTGCCCAGCAGCAGGCTGGTGGTCAACACATGATCGTACCAGGCGAAATCGCCGACCGGCACCAAATCCACTCCGGCCTGCTGTTGCTGTTGCCAATGACGAGCGCGCAGCTCGCGGCCAACCGCCAACAGCTCTTCCTGCGTTGAGTTGCCGGCCCAGTAGCTTTCCTGAGCTTTTTTCAACTCACGTCGTAGCCCAACGCGAGGAAAACCCAGTGTGTGATTCAAAATTGCCATCGTCATATTCCCCATTTAGCCGTCCAGATGTTTACACATCCATAATCAGCAGGTACTGTATTAACCACAAGCGCAATTTATTCACTGTCAATGTGAAGGACTCTCATGATCGAACTGAAACATTTACGGACGCTGCAGGCACTGCGCAACAGCGGTTCGCTGGCGGGGGCGGCGGCCCAACTTCATCAGACGCAGTCTGCCCTGTCGCACCAGTTCAGCGATCTTGAGCAACGTCTGGGCTTCAAGCTGTTCGTACGCAAGAGCCAGCCCCTGCGCTTCACCGCCCAGGGCGAGATCCTGCTGCAGTTGGCGGAGCAGGTACTGCCGCAGATCCAACAGGCGCTGCAGGCCTGCCACGAGCCGCACCAGACCACGCTGCGCATCGCCATCGAATGCCACAGCTGCATTCAGTGGCTGACGCCGGCGCTGGACAACTTCCGTCAGCGTTTCCCGCAGGTGGTGATGGATTTCACTTCCGGCGTCACTTTCGATCCGCAGCCGGCCTTGCAACAGGGCGAACTGGATCTGGTGATGACGTCGGATATTCTGCCGCGCAGCGGCCTACACTACTCGCCGATGTTCGATTTCGAAGTGCGCCTGGTGCTGGCGCCGGATCATCCGCTGGCCGGTAAGCCGCACATCGAGCCGGAAGACTTGAGTGACGAAACGCTGTTGATTTACCCGGTGCAGCGCCAACGGCTGGATATCTGGCGGCATTTTCTGCAGCCGGCGGGCGTCAGCCCAGCGTTGAAGAACGTCGATAACACGCTGCTGCTGATCCAGATGGTATCGGCGCGGATGGGGATTGCGGCGCTACCGCACTGGGTGGTGGAGAGTTTCGAACGGCAGGGGCTGGTGGTGACCAAAACTCTGGGTGACGGCCTGTGGAGCCGCCTGTACGCCGCCGTGCGCGATGGCGAACAGCGCCAGGCGGTGACCGAAGCCTTTATCCGCTCGGCCCGCCAGCACGCCTGCGATCATCTGCCGTTTGTGCGCGACGCGGCACGCCCCGGCACGACCGGCGCCAAAGCGTTGGCGGCCGGCGTATAAACGTTCGGGCGCCCCAGGCCGGGGTGCCCCGCCCGCTTAGCCGAGCTGTTTCGGCGCCACCCAGCGGCGGTGCACCCACAGCGAAGCGACTATCACCGCCCCCCCGATGATAAAGCTCGGCCAATGCGGCTGCTGCTGCCAGATGGCCAGGTTGACCAACAAACCGGCCGGCACATGCATATTGTTCATGATGCCGAGCGTGCCGGCATCGACCTGCGTCGCGCCATAGTTCCACATGAAGTAGCCCAGCCCCGACGCCACCACGCCCAGCCAGATCAACACGCCCCACTGCAGATTGGTGGTCGGCAGCTGCTGCGGATTGCCCCACAGGAACCAGGCCACCACTGCCACCACCGCCGCCCCCAGGTAGAACCAGGAAAAGGCGGTGTGCTGCGGCAAGGGGTGCACTTCCATCAGGCGCTTATAGCCGACCATGCCGATGGCGAAGCTGATGTTCGCCGCCTGCACCAACAGCAGCCCCCACCAGAAGTGTTCGCTCAACTGGTGATAGCGGATAATCGCCGCGCCCAGCACCGCCAGCAACGCGCTGAAGACGTAGCCCCAACGCAGGCGCCGGCCGCTCAGCAAGTCGTAGATCAGCGTGATATACAGCGGCGTCAGCACGGTGAACAGCAGGAATTCCGGCACTGTCAGGTACAGATAGGCGCGGAAGCTGAACAGGTACATGATGCCCAGCTGGAAGGCGCCCACCAGCATATACAGCAGGATCACCTTGAGTTTGATGTTGCGCCAACGCAGAAACGGCAGAAACACCAGCGCCGCCAGCCCGATGCGCACCAGCGCCGAGAACCCGCTGTCGACATGGCCCGCCAGGTACTCGCCAATCAGGCTGAAAGAAAATGCCCACAGGATGGTGGTTATAACCAAAAGCAGCACGATGGGTTCACCCTAAAAAGACCGAAAGGGCGATTGTAACGGAAGATGGGCGCATAAGGGGATGAAAGGCGGTTTACATCCGAACAAAAGATAAACTACCGGCAAAATTTCACCGCTGGGTTAGGCTTAATAAAAAGGCGAGGTAACCATCATGAAAACTTCTCATATCCTGTTCGTCCTGCTGTGGCTGCCCGGCCTGGCTGCGGCGGCCAACGGCGTGACCGATCTGCGTTCACAGCAGCAGTTACTCAACCAAAACAGCCAGCAGGCCCAGCAACAGCGCCTGTTGAACAATCGGCAAATGGACCAACGCCGCCTGCAGCAACAGCGGCAGCTCGACAATCAGCGGCAACAGCTGATGCAAACCACGCCGAACGGCGGACAACTGCTGCCTAACGGCAATCAGCCGCGCGATCCGTTCAATCGCACCGCGCCGGCGGTGCCGCAGGCGCCGATGCCGGCTACGCCCGCACGCCCATCACGGTGAGGATCAGCGGCGTGGTGATCGCCGCCAGCACGGTGGACATCACCAGGCTGGTGGCGGCCGGGCCGGTGAGCGTATTGAACTGGCGCGACATCAGGTAGACGTTCACCCCCACCGCCATCGACCCCAGCAGCACCACAACCCGGGTTTCCATCGGTGGCAAATCCATCATCCAGGCCAGCAGCCAAATCACTAGCGGTTGCACCAGCAGTTTCAGCACGCAGATGACGCTGCTCAGCTGCCAGCCTTCGCTGATGCGGTACTCGGCAAGCCCCATGCCCAGCACCACCAGCGACAGCGGCGCCGCCACCTGGCCGAGCATGCTGACCGGCCGATCGACGAAGGCCGGCAGCGGCAGGCCGGTCAGGCTGAACAAGGTGCCGGACAGGATACCGACGATCAGCGGATTGGTCAGCACGCTACGCGCGGTTTTAGCGAAACCGCTCAGCGTCGGCGAACCGTTGCGCGCCCATTCGATCGACACCGTCACCAGCGTCCACAGGATCAGGCCGTTGAACACCAGCACCAGCGCCACCGACGGGATCGCCGCCTCCCCCAGCATCACGCTGGCGATAGGCAAGCCGAGCATCACGTTATTGGAGAAAATACCGCCCAGCGCAAACACCGATCCGGCGACGCCATCCAGCCGGAAGAGATGCCGGGCGACGAGACGGCCAAGCACAAACACGATCAGGCAACTGCCGAAGAACGCGATCAGCAGCCGGGCATCGACCGCCGGGCGCTGCGAGAAGTCGCACATCATGCGAAACAGCATGGCGGGCAAGGCGAGAGAAAACACGAAGCGCGTCAGGCCATCGGTGATGCCGGCAGGCCATTTCCCCCAGCGAATCAGCCCATAACCCAATGCAATCAGAACAAACAGCGGTAAAGACAGCACGATCTGGTGCCACAGTGACAGGATAAAGCCAGGCATCGCATTCCTTCCGGTGGTGCGGCGGCAAGGCTTGTCGTCGCGGGGTTCATCGGCGCCGGATTAAAAATCCGGGCCGATCAAATCTATCCGGTCGGTGCAAATGCAGTCAACGCCCCAGTCGAGCAGCAGGCGCGCGCGATCCGGTTGGTTGACGGTATACACCAGAATGCGCAGCCCGGCGTCTTTCAACGCTTTCACCCGCTCGGCAGTCAGCGCTTTGTGGTCAATATGCAGCGAGACGCAGTCCAGGCGTTCGGTCAGCTCGCGCCAGTTGTCGTCCCAAGCCTCCAGCAGCAGGCCGCGCGGCAAGTCCGGCACGGTGCGTTGCGCCGCCGCCAGCGCTTCTACCGAGAAGGAGGAAAGCAGCGGATCGGTCTGCCCTTGCCACAGCAACCGCGCCGCCAGCGCCACCACCCGGCCGGTTTCATCGTCGCTGCCGGTGGTCGGCTTGATCTCGATATTGGCCATCAGGCCGCGTTCCTGGCAGCGTTCCGCCACTTCCGACAGCAGCGGCAACCGCTCGCCCTTGAAGGCCGAGCTGTACCAGTTGCCGGCGTCCAGCTGCACCAGTTTGTCCCACGGCAGCTCGCCCGCCACGCCCCAACCGTTACTGGTGCGATCCAGGGTGTCGTCGTGCAGCAGGAAAATTTGCCCGTCCTGCGCCAGCTTGGCATCGAACTCGATCATCTTGTGGCCGTGGCGCGCGCCGACGTCGATCGCCGCCAGGGTGTTTTCCGGCGCCAGAGAACCGCCGCCGCGGTGGGCAACGATATGAGGGTAAGGCCAGGGTCTAGTCATCAATCCATCCGTAATCCGCTGTCGGAGTCAAAGAAGTGCAGCGCCTGAGCAGGCAGCTGCAAATATAGCGTACTGCCCGCCGTCGGCAAGGTTTCATGCGATAGCCGCGCGATCACCCCGTGGCCGCCCCACTGGCCGTGCGCCAGATTGTCGGCCCCCAGCAGCTCCAGCGTCTGCAGCTGCAGCGGCACGCCCTGGCCTTGCGCCACCAGTTGAACATGCTCCGGCCGAATGCCCAACGTCAACGGCCGCCCCGCCCACTGCGGTTTGGCCGCCGGCAACGGCAGCGCCATGCCGTCCGCCAGCAGCAGCTGGCCGCCGTCGGCGCTGAGGGTGCCGGGCAGCAGGTTCATCGCCGGCGATCCGATAAAGCCGGCGACAAACAGCGAAGCCGGCCGTTGGTACACTTCGCTCGGGGTGCCGATCTGCTCCGCCACGCCCTTGTTCATTACGATCACCCGCTGCGCCAGCGTCATCGCCTCCACCTGATCGTGGGTCACGTACAGGCTGGTGGTTTTCAGACGGCGGTGCAGCTGTTGCAGCTCCAGGCGCATCTGCACCCGCAGCTTGGCGTCCAGGTTGGACAGCGGCTCATCGAACAGGAATACCGCCGGTTCGCGCACGATGGCGCGCCCCATCGCCACGCGCTGGCGCTGGCCGCCGGAAAGCTCGCGCGGTTTGCGTTTGAGCAGCGGCTCCAGCTCCAGGATGCGCGCCGCTTCTTCCACCCGCTGGCGGATATGATCCTTGCCGAAACCGCGGATCTTGAGGCCATAGGCCATGTTGTCGTACACGCTCATGTGCGGATAGAGCGCGTAGTTCTGGAACACCATCGCGATGCCGCGATCCTTGGGCTCCAGATCGGTCACGCGCCGGGTATCGATATAGATATCGCCGCTGGTGGTGCGTTCCAGCCCGGCCACCATCCGCAGCAGCGTGGATTTGCCGCAGCCGGACGGGCCGACCATCACGATGAATTCGCCGTCCGCCACATCGAGGTCGATCTGTTTGATCACCGGCGTTTTACCGTCGTAAGACTTGGTGACCGCCTGTAGTTTTAATCCTGCCATCGTCGTTATTTCTCGCTATCAACCAGACCGCGCACAAACCAGCGCTGCATCAGAAGCACCACCGCCAGCGGTGGCAATAAAGTCAGAATCATCGCCGCCATCACCTGGTTCCACTGGGTCGGCGCGCCGGAGGTGGAGATCATGCTCTTGATGCCCGCCACCGCGGTGCCCATCGAGGCGTCGCTGGTGATCAGGATCGGCCACAGGTATTGGTTCCAGCCGTAGATAAAGGTGATGACGAACAGCGCCGCCAGATTGGTTTTCGACAGCGGCAGCACGATGTCCCAGAAGAAACGCATCGGCCCGGCGCCGTCGATGCGCGCCGCCTCCAGCAGCTCATCCGGCAGCGTCATGAAGAACTGGCGCAGCAGGAAGGTCGCGGTGGCCGAGGCCATCAGCGGCAGCGTCAGGCCGGTGTAGCTGTCCAGCAGGTTGAGGTTGGAGATCACCTCCACCGTCGGGAAAATACGCACCTCCACCGGCAGCATCAGGGTGAGGAAAATCAGCCAGAAGAACAGGCTGCGCAGCGGAAAGCGGAAGTACACGATGGCGTAAGCCGACAGGACCGACACCGCGATTTTGCCGAAGGTGATCGCCAGCGCCATGATCACGCTGTTCAGCAGCAGCAGCGAGAACGGCACCTTGAGGTTGCCCACGCCGCCCTGCCAGATATTGCGGATGTTCTCCCACAGGTGGCCGCCGGGCACCAGCGTCATCGGCACCTGGAACACCTGCTTGTCGTCCAGCGTGGCGGCGACAAAGGCCACGTACAGCGGGAACAGCACCACCAGCACGCCGATAATCAGCATCACATGGCTGAAGATATCCAGCCCGCGTCGATTCTCAATCATTGATAGCGCACCTTACGTTCAACAAAGCGGAACTGGATCACCGTCAGGCCGATCACCAGCAGCATCAGGATCACCGACTGCGCGGCAGAGCTGGAGAGATCCAATCCGGCGAAGCCTTCGCGGTAGATCTTGTAGATCAACGTGGTGGTGGACTGCACCGGCCCGCCGCCGGTGGCGGCGTCGATCACCGGGAAGGTATCGAAGAAGGCGTACACCAGATTGACCACCAGCAGGAAGAAGCTCACCGGCGCGATCAGCGGCAGCACCAGATGGAAGAAACGCCGCACCGGGCCGGCGCCGTCGATGGCCGCCGCCTCCACCAGCGAGCGCGGGATCGACTGCAGCGCCGCGAGGAAAAACAGGAAGTTATAGCTTATCTGCTGCCATACCGAGGCCAGCACCACCAGGAACATCGCCTGGCCGCTGTTTTGCGCATGGTTCCAGTTATAGCCCAGCCCGTTGAGGAAATGGGTGATCAACCCCAGGCCGGGGTTGAACAGAAAGATCCACAGCACCGCCGCCACCGCCGGCGCCACCGCATAGGGCAGGATCATCAGCGTGCGATAGAGGCGACTGCCGCGCAGTACGTAGTCCACCAGCGCGGCGAAGAACAGCGACACCGCCAGCCCGATGCCCGCCACCAGGAAGCTGAAGATCAGCGTGGTGTAGAACGAGTCGAGGTAGTAAGGATCCTGGAACAGCTGTTTAAAATTATCCAGCCCGACAAACTGGCTGGACAGGCCGAACGGATCGAGGCTCTGCACCGAATACCACAGCGCCTCGCCGGCGGGCCATAAAAAGAAGACGGCGGTAATCAGCAGCTGTGGCAGCACCAACGCATAGGGCAACCAGCTGCAGCCGAAACCGGGACGGGAAGATGACATAGCAGTTAAACCATTGATCGGGTAAGGAAGGATCGGCGTGAAGACACGAGCCCGGTCTGCCGGGCCCGCGACGCAGGGTTACTTGGTCGATGCTTCGAAGCGGCGCAGCAGCACGTCACCGCGCTGCACGGCGGCGTCCAACGCCTGCTGAGGCGTTTTCTTGCCGGTCCACACGCCTTCCAGCTCTTCATCCACCACGCTGCGGATCTGCGGCATGTTGCCCAGGCGCAGGCCCTTGGTGAACGGCAACGGCGGCTTGTTCAGCATCTGGCGAGTGGCGACGTCGGCCCCCGGGTTCTTGTCGTAGAAGCCCTGCTGCTTGGTCAGATCGTAAGCCGCGGTGGTGATCGGCAGATAGCCGGTCTTCTGGTGCCATTCGGCGGCGATTTCCGGCTGCGCCAGGTACTGCAGGAACTCGGCCACGCCCTTGTAGGTGGCGGCATCTTTGCCGTTCATCACCCACAGGCTGGCCCCGCCGATGATGGCGTTCTGCGGCGCGTTTTTCGCATCGGCGTCGTACGGCATCATGCCGACGCCGTAGTTAAATTTGGCGTAATGCTTGATGTCCGCCAGCGAACCGGATGACGCGGTGGTGATGGCGCAGTCGCCGTTATAAAACTTCTCGGTGGATTCGTCTTTGCGGCCGAAGTAGGTGAAATCGCCCTTCTTGTTCATCGCCTCCAGCAGTTCGATGTGCTTGACCTGCAGCGGCTGGTTGAACTCCAGCTTGGCGTTGGTGCCGCCGAAACCGTTGTTTTCGCTGGCGAACGGCACGCCGTGCCAGGCGCTGAAGTTCTCCAGTTGGATCCAGCCCTGCCAGCCGCTGGCGTAGCCGCACTTCATGCCGGCCTCACGCAGCTTGGCGGTATCCGCCGCCAGCTCCTGCCAGGTTTTCGGCGGCTGGTCCGGGTTCAGGCCGGCCTTCTTGAAGGCATCTTTGTTGTAGTACAGCACCGGCGTGGAGCTGTTGAACGGCTGCGACAGCAGATGGCCGCTCTTGTTGTCGGTGTAATAGCCGGCTACCGTCGGCACGAACACCGACTCGTCGAAGTTGATGCCGGCCTCTTTAAACACTTCGTAGACCGGTTTGATGGCCTTGCTGGCCATCATGGTGGCGGTGCCCACCTCGTACACCTGCAGGATCGCCGGCGCCTTGCCGGAGCGGTAAGCGGCGATGCCCGCCGCCAGGCTCTGTTCGTAGTTGCCTTTATAAACCGGCACAATCTTGACGTCGCTGTGCGACTGGTTGAAGCGATCTGCCAGGGAATCCACTTCCTTACCCAGTTCGCCTTCCATCGAATGCCAGAACGGGATCTCGGTCGCCGCCAGCGCCTGAGTGCTGACCGCCAGGGTCAACGCGACGCACAGCGTGGTTTTGCGAATAGCGTAGGTGAGCATGCCTAACTCCTGAAAAAGCTGGTGTAAAAGCGCGTGAGCGAAAAGAATCAATTCTTGATGAGGGAGTGCCCCCTATAGCTTTCGAGTTGCAGCCAGGCGGCAACCTGCTGGCACCCTGGAGCTTAGCTAACTAAGTGACAGGGGGGCAGCCGGGCAGCCAACAACGCTGCGGCTCGAAAGATGACGGGGGATAACATGCCATGCGCGGATGACAGAAAAATAACCGTTATATGACAGCCACATGACAGCAAGGTGAAGTGAAGATGGCGGTTTGATGTCGGCGGCGGGCATGGGCTCCGCCGCCGCGAGGATTACAGCGAACGGCGCAGGCGCGCCACCGCTTCCTGCATCTGCTGTTCGGTGGCGGTGGCGAACGACAGGCGGAAGGTCGAACGATCCGGGTTGTCGGAGAAGAAGTATTCCCCAGGCACGAACACCACGCCCTGCTGCAAGGTCGTGTTCAGCCATTCGGTGGCGTTGAACGGCTGGCGGAAACGCGCCCACAGGAACATGCCGCCCTTCGGCTTATCGAAGGTGATGTAGTCGCCCAACTCCTGCTCCACCAAACCGGCCAGGATCTCGCCCTTTTGCTTGTAGGCGGCGCGGATCTTGTCGATCTGCGCCGGCAGGCGATCCAGGCCAAGGTAGCATTCGACGATGCTCTGCGACAGCGCGCTGGCGTGCAGATCCGCCGCCTGCTTGATGATCGCCACTTTATGCAGCAGGAACGGCGGCAGGATCGCCCAGCCCAACCGCAGGCCCGGCGCCAGGATCTTGGAGAAGGTCGAGGTATAGATGATGTGGTCGGTGTTGCCCAGCACCCGCTGCGACACCTGATGCAGCGTCGGGTGGCGCTCTTCGGTGAAACGCAGCTCGCCGTACGGATCGTCTTCGATGATCAGGAAGTTATGTTCGGCGGCCAGCTTCACCAGCAGTTCGCGGCGCGCGGCGCTCAGGGTGATGCCGCTGGGGTTGCCGAAGTTCGGCACCACGTACACGCCCTTGATGCGTTGGGTTTTCAGCAGCTCGGCCAGCTCTTCCACCACCATGCCGTCGCTGTCGGACGAGACCGACATGATGTGGGCCTCCGCCAGTTCCAGCGTTTGCAGCGCCGCCAGGTAGGTCGGGCGCTCCACCACGAACACGTCGCCGGGATTGACGATGGCGCGCATCACCAAATCCAGGGCCTGCTGAGAGCCGGCGGTGACCATCACCTCGTCCGCGCCAGCGGTGACGCCGCGCTCGGCGCACAGCGCGCAAATACGCTCACGCAGCAGCGGGCTGCCTTCGGTCAGGCCATACTGGAACGCGCTTTTCGGCTGTTCGGTGATCGCCTGCTGAGTGGCAATGCTCAATCCTTCGAAATCGAACAGCGCATCAGAGGGGATGCCGCCCGCCAGCGAAATGACGTGTTCCATCTTGCTGTGCTTAAGCAATTCACGGATGGCCGAACTTTTTACGTTAACGATGCGCTGCGCGAGTAACCCTTCTGTCTTCATTTCTTCTTCTCGTACCTGATTATTTTAATTCGTAGGGGGGCAGATTAACCGCCCAGATACGCCGACCTCACTGCTTCGTTGGCTAACAATGCAGCCCCCGTATCTTCCAACACCACGCGGCCGTTTTCCAGCACATAACCGCGGTCCGCCAATTTCAGCGCCTGATTGGCGTTTTGCTCCACCAGGAAGATGGTCATGCCCTCTTCCCGCAGCTGCTGAATGATGTCGAAGATCTGCTGGATGATGATGGGCGCCAGCCCGAGCGAGGGCTCGTCGAGCAGCAGCAGCTTCGGCTGGCTCATCAGCGCGCGGCCGATGGCCAACATCTGCTGTTCGCCGCCGGACATGGTGCCGGCGCGCTGGCTTCGGCGCTCCAGCAGGCGCGGGAACAGAGTGAACACCCGTTCGATACGCTGTTGATACTGCGGGCGATCGGCAAAGAAGCCGCCCATCGCCAGGTTTTCTTCTACCGTCATGCGCGAGAAGACGCGCCGCCCTTCCGGCACGATCGCCACCGCTTCGCGCATGATGCGCGAGGTTTGCCACTGGGTGATGTCCTGGTCCTGAAAGACGATGCTGCCTTCGCTGGCGCGGGGCTCGCCGCACAGGGTGCCGAGCAGCGTGGTTTTACCGGCGCCGTTGGCGCCGATTAACGTCACGATTTCACCCTGCTTGATCGTTAAACTGACCTGATGCAGCGCCTGAATTTTGCCGTAATGGGCGGATACCTGATTGAATGACAACATATTATTCTTCGCCCAAATAAGCCCGGATCACGTCCGGGTTGTTGCGGATCTCCGCCGGTGTGCCCTGCGCCAGCGGCGTGCCCTGATTCACCACGTAAATGCGGTCGGAGATGCCCATCACCAGCTTCATGTCGTGCTCGATCAGCAGCACCGATACCTTATGCCGATCGCGCAGCTCGGCGATCAGGTGGTCCAGCTCGTCGGTCTCTTTCGGGTTGAGGCCGGCAGCCGGTTCATCCAGCATCAGCAGCTCCGGCCGGGTCACCATGCAGCGGGCGATCTCCAGCCGCCGCTGCTGCCCATAGGCCAGGTTGCCCGCCGAACGGTTGGCCATCTCCAGCAGGCCGACGCGCTCCAGCCACTCCGCTGCTCGCGCCAGCGCCTCGGCTTCGGCGCGGCGGAAAGCCGGGGTTTTCAACAGCCCGGCGAACACGCCGCTTTTCAGGTGCTGATGCTGCGCCACCAGCAGGTTCTCAATCACCGTCATTTCACGGAACAGCCGCACGTGCTGGAAGGTGCGCACCACGCCCATGCGGGCGATGGCCTGCCCCGCCAACCCTTCCAGGTGGCGATCGCGCAATTTGATGGTGCCGCCGGTCGGGCGGTAAAAACCGGTCAGGCAGTTGAACACCGTGGTCTTACCGGCGCCGTTGGGGCCGATCAGCGACACGATTTCGCCCTCGTTCAGCGTCAACGCCACGTTGTTGACCGCCAGCAGCCCGCCAAAGCGCATCGACAGGCCTTCCACCTGCAGTAAAGGTTGAACGCTCATGCCTGCTCCCCCTTGCCCGCGTGAATGTCCGCCGCCTGCAGCTTCAGCTGCGGCCGTTTCATCGGCAACAGTCCCTGCGGCCGCCAAATCATCATCAACACCATCAGCGCACCCAGCAGCAACATGCTGTATTCATTCAGGTCGCGCATCAGCTCGCGCGACACCACCAGCAGGATCGCCGCCAGAATGACCGCGAACTGCGAGCCCATGCCCCCCAGTACGACGATCGCCAACACGAAGGCCGACTCGACGAAGGTGAAGGATTCCGGGCTGACGAACCCCTGGCGCGCAGCGAACAGCGTACCGGCAAACCCGGCGAAAGCGGCGCTGATGGTAAAGGCGGTCAGCTTGATGCGCGTCGGGCTGAGGCCCAGCGAGCGACAGGCGATCTCGTCTTCGCGCAGCGCTTCCCACGCGCGCCCCAGCGGCATGCGCAGCAGGCGGTTGATGACGAACAACGTCAGCACCACCAACAGCAGCGCCACCAGGTACAGGAACACGATGCGATCGCTCGGATCGTATTTCAGGCCGAAGAAGTTATGGAAGGTATCCCAGCCGCCGTCGCGCAAGCTGCGGTTAAACTCCAGGCCGAAGAAGGTCGGTTTCGGGATCTGGCTGATGCCGTTCGGCCCGCCGGTGATCTCGGTATTGTTCAGCAGCAGGATACGCACGATCTCACCGAAGCCGAGCGTCACGATCGCCAGATAATCGCCGCGCAGCCGCAGCACCGGGAAACCAAGCAGGAAGCCGAAGGCGGCGGTGACGATGCCCGCCAGCGGCAGGCTCTCCCAGAAGCCGAGGCCGTAGTAGTGATTCAGTAGCGCGTAGGTGTAGGCGCCGATGGCGTAGAAACCGCCGTAGCCGAGCACCAGCAGACCGGACAAACCCACCACCACGTTGAGGCCGAGGCCCAGCATCACGTAGATCAGCGTCAGAGTGGCGATATCCACCGTGCCGCGCGACACCAGGAACGGCCAGGCGACCGCCGCGACGATGAGCAGAGCCGCCAGCAGCTTTTGCCGCGGCGTAGTGCCATCGAAGCTCGGCAACACGAACGCCGGGCCGGAGACTTTTTTCAATCCCTGCTGCAGCAGTGGGCGCAACAGCTGGAAGAAAAAGACGATGACGCAGCCGATGCCGATCCACATCCAGCGCACTTCCGCCGCGCCGTGCACCACCAGCTTGGTGCCATCCAGGCTGAGCTGCATGCCCATCAGGAACGACGCCATCACGAACAGCACCGCCGTGGCGATCAGCGCATTGAGCAGATTGAGTTTCATACTTTCTCAACCTCCGGACGCCCGAGGATGCCGGTCGGCATGATCAGCAGCACCACGATCAGCAACGCGAACGACACCACGTCTTTGTATTCGGTGCTCAGGTAGGCGGAGGTCAGCGCTTCCGCCACGCCCAGCACCAGGCCACCGATCATCGCGCCGGGAATGCTGCCGATGCCGCCCAGAACCGCCGCGGTGAAGGCTTTCATGCCGGCCATAAACCCGATGTAAGGGTTGATGACGCCGTAGAACTGGCCGAGCAACACTCCGGCCACCGCCGCCATCACTGCCCCGATGACGAAGGTCAGCGAGATCACCCGGTCAGTGTTGATGCCCAGCAGGCTGGCCATCTTCAGGTCTTCAGCACAGGCGCGGCAGGCGCGCCCCATGCGCGAATAGCGGATAAACAGCGTCAGCGCCAGCATCGCCAGGAAGGTTACAAGCCAGATGGTCAGCTGCATGGTGCTGATGGTGGCGGCGAAGCCGTTGCTTTCCCCCAGCACCCACTGGCCGGTCACCAGGCTGGGCAGCGCCAGATCGCGTGAGCCCTGCGTCAGGCTGACGTAGTTTTGCAGGAATATCGACATGCCGATGGCCGAGATCAGCGCAATCAGGCGCTTGGAGTTGCGCACCGGCTTGTAGGCCACCCGCTCGATGCTCCAGCCGTAGGCGCTGGCGATGACGATCGAGACCAGGAACGCGGCGCCGATCAGCAACCAGCCGACGTCGATGCCGAGCATCATCAGGGCGGCGATCACGATAAAGGAGACATAGCTGCCGATCATATACACCTCGCCATGGGCGAAGTTGATCATGCCGATGATGCCGTAAACCATGGTGTAACCGATGGCGATCAATGCATAGGTACTGCCCAACGTTAAGCCGTTGAACATCTGCTGCAGAAAATAGAGGAGTTGCTCTGACATACTCTGAACCCTTGGCTGCGAAACCCGCCGGCGGAGAACCGACGGGTAAAGGGAGACGGGGCCGGCAAGCCGACCCGCCGGGCGCAGCGAGCCGCGCCCCACCCTAATCATTATGGCTTATTTGATCGGTGTGGACGTGCCGTTGGCATGCCACTCGAACACGCCGAACTCGAAGCCTTTCAGATCGCCCTTGTCATCCCAGCTCAGCGGCCCCATCACGGTCTCCACCGGCTTGCCGGTTTTCAGATCCTTGACGATGTCCGCCGGTTCCTGGCTGCCGCTGCGCGCCATGCCGGTGGTCAGCGACTGCAGCGCGGCATAGGTAGTCCAGACGAACGGGCCGGTCGGATCCAGCTTCTTGGCTTTCAACGCATCGACGATCGGCTGGTTGGCAGGCACCTGATCGTAGCGTTTCGGCAACGTCACCAGCATGCCTTCCGAAGCGGCTCCGGCGATGTTGGACAGCGAGGAGTTGCCCACGCCTTCCGGCCCCATGAAGCGGGTGGTCAACCCGGCCTGCTTGGCCTGACGCAGGATCTGGCCCATTTCCGGGTAGTAACCGCCGAAGTACACGAAGTCGATATTTTCTTTCTTCAGGCGCGCCACCAGGGTGGAGAAGTCTTTGTCGCCGGCGGTGATGCCTTCGAACATCGCCACTTCGGTGCCCTGTTTTTTCAGGCTGTCGCGCACCGAGCGCGCCAGGCCTTCGCCGTATTGCTGCTTGTCGTGCACCACGGCGATGCGCTTCGGCTTGATGTCGCTGAGGATATATTTGGCGGCGGTCGGGCCCTGATCCGAGTCCAGGCCGGTGGTGCGCATGATCATCTTGTAGCCGCGGGTGGTCAGATCGGCGTTGGTGGCCGCCGGGGTAATCATGATCACGCCTTCGTCTTCATAGATATCGGACGCCGGCTGGGTGGACGAGGAGCACAGGTGGCCGATCACGTAGCGAATGCCGTCGTTGATCACCTTGTTGGCGACCGCAACCGCCTGTTTCGGGTCGCAGGCGTCGTCGTATTCCACGCCGACCAGCTTGTCGCCCTTGATGCCGCCCTTGGCGTTGATGTCGGCAATCGCCTGGCGCGCGCCGGTAAACTCCATGTCGCCATACTGCGCGACCGGGCCGGACATCGCCCCGACGATCGCCACTTTGATGTCTTTCGCCATGGCCGTCTGGCTCATGGCCATCGCAATACAACCCGCCAGCAGTGCCTTACCTGTTGTTAATTTCATCCGCAAATCCCCATCTGTCGTTGTGAACGTACCTGTTGTGTTTGCCTGCGCCCGATCGTTATTGACCGCTTTTGTTATAAGTAATAATGATTTAGGCTTTTTGTCGGCATTATTTTCTAATAAGACTTTATTTTTCATGCCATTAAACAGGAATTTTCTTCTGCAAATCAACTTCATCCGGCAGAAACAAGCGGTGTAAACAGGATAAAATTCGAATTAAATCTGCGCTCTTTACCTTGAGGCGTAGTGCGTTGTGCTGGTTAACAATCCGTTTACTAACTATTTACTCGGAAAATGCCCCGTGCAAAAAACATATTGCACAGTAATCGTACAGAAAAACTTACACAACGCTCTGCACAAGATCTATTACACTGTCGGCATCATTTAGCTGCGCGGAAATTCTGCATGAAACTGACCATCGAGCGCCTGACCGCGCTGTCCCCGCAAGACCTTATCGACCTCGGTAAAATTTGGCCGCACCAGCAGCCGGAACAGTGGCAGCGCTGGCTGAGCGACGGCAAGGCGCTGTTCGCCGCCCGCTTCAACGAGCGGCTGCTGGGGGCGGTGAAAATCGCGCTGCAGGACGACCGCGCCGAGCTGCAGGACCTGCTGGTACGCGAAGTGACGCGCCGCCGCGGCGTCGGTCTTTATCTGGTGCAGGATGCGCAGCGCCAGCTGCCGCAGGTCGCCCACTGGCAGCTGTCGACCGCAGGCCTGGCACCGCGCGAACGTGGGGAAGTCGATAACTTCATGCGCGCCTGCGGCTTCGCACCGCAGGGCGATCTCTGGCAAAAATGAAATGCCGGCTGGCGGCGCTGATCTTGATTGCGCTGGGGCTGGCGGCCGCGCTCCTCGGGCGCCAGCAGGCGCTGCGCCTGGCCGCAGGCTGGGATCAGCAAGTTTATGTCTGGCAGCGGGTCTGGACGCCGCAGCACGCCGATGCGCTGGCGCACAGCCGCGATCTGTTCGGTGGGCTACGCGTGCTGGCGCTGCAGGTGCATCCGCGCGAGGGCTGGCGGGAGATCCCGGCCGATCTCAGCTTGCTGAGGCAGGACGGCCGCCCGCTCTGGCTGGTGGCCCGCCTCGACGGCCAACTGCCGCAGCTGGACCAAGAGGCCATTATCCAGCGGCTGCTGGCGCTCACCCAGCGCTGGCAGGCGGCCGGGCTGCCCGTCACCGGCGTCGAGATCGATCATGACGCCGCCACCGCCCGCCTGCCGAGCTACCAACGCTTTCTGCAGCAGCTACGCCAACGGCTGCCCGCCACTTTGCAACTCGGCATCACCGCCCTGCCGGCCTGGATCGGCTCACCCGACCTGCCCGGCGTACTGCAACAGGCCGACAGCTCCGTCCTGCAGGTGCATGCCGTGCTCTCGCCGCAGCAGGGGCTGTTTGACGGCCCCTTGGCGCTGCGCTGGGTGCGGCAGTACGCCGCCGTCACACCGAAGCCGTTTCGCATCGCGCTGCCGGCCTATGGCATGGCGCTGCTGGGGTTTGATGCGCAGGGTGCGCAGGTGGAGAGCGAATCCTCGCTGCGCGTGGCGGGCAACGGCCGCGAGCTGGCGGTCGCACCGCAGCAGATCGCCGATTTTCTGCAGACGCTGGCGCAGCAAACGCCGCCCCGACTGCGCGGCATTATCTGGTTCCGCTTGCCGCTGACGGACGATCGACGCGCCTGGTCGCTCGCCACGCTGCGAGCGGTGATCGAACGGCAGCCGCTGAACGTCGACTGGCAGGTAAAATTTAGGCCTCAGCCACAGCAAAACGGGCTGTATGATCTGATAATTCATAACAACGGGCCGGTGGACGCCCCGCTGCCGCAAGAGGTGGTCATCCGCGCCGACGATTGCCTGGCCGCGGACGCGGTCGGCAACTACCGGCTGGAATCCGCACCGCAACGGCAACGCTTTATCCGCATCAGCGGCGACCAACTGCGCGCCGGGCAATCCCGGCCGCTGGGCTGGCTGCGCTGCCAACAACTGACGCCAGGAGGCACCCTTGTCACACCTTGATTCGCGCGCGGCACGGAACACCCGCCGCCTTCTTCCGCTGGCCATGCTGATCGGCGCCGCGCTGGCGCTGCCGCTGAACGGCTATGCCTGCGGCCCGGATTTCCCTAACCGGCTGCTGATCGACCGCAACGGTACTCTGCTGTATATGCCGGAGGGCAATTTCGCCTTCGAAGCCGGCCGGCTGGTGCCGACGGATAAACAGTTGCCGCACTGGCAAGCCCCGCCGCCGCCGATGCCGCCGAAACCGATGCCGCAATCGCCGGAAACGGTGGCGATCGGTAAAATGCGCGCCGCCAAAACGGTGGAAGAAGCTGACGCCGTCAATACGCAGGGATTGTCCAACGCCGCGCGTCTCTATCAACTGGGCGCCGTCGCTTTCGCCAGCCACGATCCGCGCGCCACAGACTATTTCCAGCAGGTGCTGAAGCTCCCGGCCGCCGAGCAGGGTGACTGGGGGCTGCGGGCGCAGTATTCGCTTGGACGGGTATTGATGGCTGACCACGGTACGCCGGTGAATGAATCGGGTGAAGCGGCTCCCGCCGCCGAGCATCCGCCTAAAGCCGAACTTGAACAGGCGCTGGCGGCGTTCCAGCAGGTGATCGATCGGGTGAAAAGCGGCGCCGCCGATCCCGATCAGCTGGCGCTGAGCAGCCTCGGGCAACAGGCGCGCATCCATCTGTGGCTGGGTGACGTCGCCCCCGCCGCCCACCTGTACGCGCAACAGGCGGCGCAGGGCGATCCGAGCGGCGGGCAGTCGCTGCAGTACGTCTCCAGCTTCCTGGTCAATCCCGACCATCTTGAAACGCTGAAGCAGGTTATCGGCGATCCCTTAATCCAACAGCTGGTGACCATTGAACTGTTCGCCCGCAGCGGCAACCTGCAAATGGCGGATACCGACGGCAACGGCCGCTCCGCACAGATCATCAGCCAGATCCTGACGCTGCTGGACGGCACGGTGAAAAGCGGCTTCGCCGGCAGCGATCGGCTGGCGGCATTGGCCTACCGTTCCGGGCAGTACCCGATGGCGGCAAGCCTGCTGAAAAACGCCGGCGATAGCGGCCTGGCGTGGTGGCTGCGCGCCAAAATGGCGCTGCGCGACGGTGACGTGAAAGCCGCCACCGCCGCCTACGCCAAGGCGGCAAGCGCGTTCCCCGCCGACGAAAGCTGGGGCGAACAGCGCAACGCCGACTTTGTCGCGGAAACCATCGTCCCCGAGTGCCGGGTGGCCGGTGAACAGGCCATCCTGGCGCTGAACCGCGGCGATTATCTGCAGGCGATGGACCTGCTGTATCGCGGCAAGGCGATCTACTGGGCCGACGTGGCCGATGTGGCGGAGCGGGTGCTGACCGTCGATGAGTTGAAAGGCTTTGTCGATAAGCACGCCCCGGCGCCGACGACGCCGCTCAAACCGGTTAACCCGGACGACTACGGTGACGGCCAGCAAATCACGCCGGAAGTGCAGCTGCGCGAACTGCTGGCGCGGCGGCTGATGCGCGCTGGGCGGGCCGTGGAAGCGCAGGCCTATTTCGATATCCCCAACTACCGGCAAGCGGCGCAGCAGTACGCCGATGAGTTGAAGGCCGCCCAGGATAAATCCGCCGTGCCGCTGACGCGCGCGCAGGCTTACTATCGCGCCGCCAACCTGCTACGTGCCCAGGGGCTGGAGTTTACCGGCTATGAGATGACACCGGACTACGCCATCTATGGCGCCGGCTATTCCTATCTGGGGGATGCGTTCGATACTCGCGAGTTGAAGCATAAAAGCTGGATCGACAGCGCAGAAGCGGCGCGCGCCAAGGCGGCGCTGCCGGCGCAGGACAACCGTTTCCTGCACTATCGTTGGCAGGCGGTGGGGTTGGCGCAACAGGCGGCCGATCTGCTGCCGCCGAAAAGCCAGGCCTACGCCGCCGTGCTGTGTAACGCCGCCAGTTGGGTTATCAAGCGCGACGCCAAGACCGGCCGGGCGCTTTATCAGCGCTACATCAACACCGGCACCCGCTACCCGTGGGCGGCGAAATTCGGCTACGACTGCCCGGCGCCGGACTTCGCCGTCGTGGTGCCATAACGCCGAATTTCAGGCATGAAAAAGCCCGGCTTGCCGGGCTTTTTTTCGAATATCGCATCGACTCAGGCTTCGATCGCCATTTTCAATTTCTTCATGGCATTCTTTTCCAGCTGGCGCACGCGCTCGGCGGAAACGCCGTACTGATCGGCCAACTCCTGCAGCGTCGACTTGTTGTCGTCGTCCAGCCAACGGGCGCGGATGATATGCTGGCTGCGCTCGTCCAGACCTTCCAGCGCATAGGCCAGTTTGTCTGCGGCGTTGCTTTCCCAGTTATCTTCCTCGATGCCTTCGGCGAAGTCTGAGCTCTTGTCCTGCAGGTACAGCACCGGCGCCATCGACTGGCCATCGCGAGCCTCGTCGTCCGGAGTCGGATCGAACGTCATGTCCTGCGCCGCCATGCGAGATTCCATCTCGCGCACGTCTTTGCTGGTTACGCCCAGCTCGCGGGCCACCAGCTCCACTTCGTCCTGGTTGAACCAGCCCAAACGCTGTTTGGTTTTGCGCAGGTTAAAGAACAGCTTGCGCTGCGCTTTGGTGGTCGCCACTTTCACGATGCGCCAGTTGCGCAATACGTACTCGTGGATTTCCGCCTTAATCCAATGCACCGCAAAGGAAACCAGACGCACGCCGACTTCAGGGTTGAAGCGGCGAACGGCTTTCATCAGGCCGATATTGCCTTCCTGAATCAGGTCCGCCTGTGGCAGACCATAGCCTGAATAGTTGCGGGCAATATGAGCGACAAAGCGCAGGTGAGACAGGATGAGCTGCTTAGCGGCATCCAGATCGCCCTGATAATGCAGCCGTTCAGCCAGCTCCCGCTCTTCCTCTGCCGTCAGCATCGGATAGGCGTTGGCTGCCCGGATATAGGCTTCCAAGCTACCTTGGGGTACTAAGGCTAAAGTTTGCATTTCTTTGGTCATTCAAACCCTCTCTATGAGAATACAAAATCATGCAGGTGATTATTACAGCGGGGAAATGATTGATTCTACGGCAGTTGCTGAAGCAAAAGCGGTTCCACACGCCGGGCACCTTAACATTTGCTGCAATTTTTGACCGTACTCCGCCCTAAAAGTTCACCCTTTTTCGCAAGCATTGTTGCTGACAATACGTGACGAGGGTGCAGGCCGATAGGGAATTTGTGCGCTAAGAAGAGAGGGATGGTGCTGACTTCGCTTGAGGTCACTCTTCTCCCGCAACGCGATCAAAAGCAGCAGGAGAAGAGTATACCAAAAAAATCTTACTGTGGTGTAAATCGGCGTAAATGTTGCACCGTCGCCAGCCAGGCGGCGATCCAGCCGATCATCGCGGAGATGATCAGCAGCAGCAGCGCCTCATCCCAGCCCAGCCCGTGCAGGGTGAAGGTGGTGCCGAATACCTTGGCTACCCCGGCGACTACCGACTCCAGCTGCCACACCAGCGCACCGGACAGCACCAGCGACAGCAGCGCGCCGGCAAAGCCCAGCATCGCCCCGCCGTTGAGGAACGGCCGCAGAATAAAGCCGTCGGTGGCACCGATCAGCTTCATCACGTTAATGGTGTCGCGACGGCTGAAGATGCTCAGACGCACGCTGTTGCCGATCACCAGGAACACCGCCACGATCATCAGCACGCCGATGATCGCCGCGATCTGGCCCGCCAGCCCGGTCAGTGCCGCCAGGCGGGCAAACCAGCTGTCATCCATACGCACTTCTTCCACGCCCTGCACCGCCGCCACGCGATCGCGCAGGGTGTTGAGGGTATCCGAACTCTGGAAGCTCATCTTCGGCGTGACGATGGCCACCGCCGGCAGCGGGTTCTCTTCCAGCATGTCTAACGCGCCACCAAAGCCCGACCAGTTGCGGAACTCCCCGCGCGCTTCTTCACGCGACAGGTAATTCACCTTCTCCACGCCGGCTTCCGCCTTGATGGCGTCGAGCACTTTCAGCGCCGCGTCGTCATCGAGCGATTTATCCAGGTAGACCGTCAGCTGCGGCGTCGGATACCACTGGCTGGCCGCGGTGCTGACGTTTTTCCACACGATGTAGCACACGCTCGGCAGCGTCAGGGAGATGGCGATCACCATCACCGTCAACAGCGTCGCCAACGGCTGGCGCAGCATGTCTTTGATGGCGTTCATCCAGGCGTAACGCCACTGTTCGCGCCAGCCGCCGCGCAGCGCCTTGCTCTTGGCGGTTTTTGCGTTATTGGCCATGGTGAGCGCCCCCTTGCATGCGGCCCTGGCTCAGCGTCAGGATGCGGTAATTGCGACGGGCGATAAGCCCGGTGTCGTGCGTCGCCATTAATACAGTGACGCCGACGCGGTTGAATTCTTCAAACAGGCGCAAAATGCCTTCCGACAGCGCGTCGTCCAGGTTACCGGTCGGTTCATCCGCCAGCAGCACCGCCGGCTTGTTCACCACCGCACGGGCAATGCCCACGCGCTGCTGCTCGCCGCCGGACAGCTGAATCGGGAAGTTCTTCGCTTTATCCAGCAAACCGACCTTGTCCAGCGCGGCGGAAACGCGGCGGCGGATGTCTTCGGTACTGGCACCGGCGATGATCAGCGGCATCGCCACGTTGTCATACACCGTGCGATCCAGCAGCAGGTGGTGATCCTGGAAGATCATGCCGATCTGCCGACGCAGGAACGGCACCTCGCGGTTTTTCAAACGACTGATGTCGTGGCCGCCAAACCAGATGTGGCCGGCACTGGGCCGTTCGATACCGCAAATCAGTTTCAGCAGGGTACTTTTCCCCGCGCCGGAATGGCCGGTCAGAAACGCCATCTCCGCCGGGCGCAGATGGAAATCGACCCCCTGCAGCGCTTGCCGTCCGCCCAGATAAGCTTTACTGACCTGTTCAAAGCGAATCATCCGTATTAATCCTCTCGGGCAAAAAGTGCCTCAATAAAATCGTCAGCCTTAAACGGCCGCAAATCTTCGATGCCTTCCCCGACGCCGATATAGCGAATCGGGATACCGAACTGATCGGCGATGGCGAAGATCACCCCGCCCTTGGCGGTACCGTCCAGTTTAGTCAGCGTGATGCCGGTTAAGCCCACGGCCTCATTAAATAATTTCGCCTGACTGACCGCATTCTGGCCGGTGCTGGCATCGAGCGTCAGCATAACCTCATGGGGGGCCTGGTCGTCCAGTTTTTTCATGACGCGGACGATCTTCTTCAGCTCTTCCATCAGGTGCGATTTGTTCTGCAGACGTCCGGCGGTATCGGCGATCAACACGTCGACGCCGCGCGCCTTGGCGGCCTGCACCGCATCGAAGATCACCGATGCGGAATCCGCGCCGGTATGCTGCGCCACCACCGGGATGCGGTTACGTTCGCCCCACACCTGCAGCTGCTCCACCGCCGCGGCGCGGAAAGTATCCCCCGCCGCCAGCATCACCGACTTGCCTTCCGCCTGGAACTGACGCGCCAGCTTACCGATGGTGGTGGTTTTACCCACGCCGTTCACGCCGACCATCAGGATGACATACGGGGTTTTCCCGCTGACATCCAGCGGCTGATCGACCTTGGCCAGAATTTCGGACATTTCCTCCTTCAGCTTGCCGTACAGCGCTTCGGCGTCTTTCAGCTGCTTGCGGCTGGCGTGCTGGGTCAGGGAGGTGATGATCTTGCGCGTGGTATCCACGCCGACATCGGCGATCAGCAGCTGTTCTTCCAACTCGTCGAACAGGTCGTCGTCGATCTTTTTACCGCGGAACAGTCCCATAAAGCCGGAGCCAAGGTTTTGCTTGGTCTTCAGCAGGCTGCGTTTCAGGCGAGCGAAGAAGCCCTCTTTGGTCGGGCGCTCCTGCTCTTGCGCAGCGGCCGGCGCTACAGGTTCAAGCGGCTTTTCTTCTTCCGGCTCCGGTTCCGGTTCGACAACCGGCTCAGGTTCAACGACCGGCTCTGGCTCAACAACTGGCTCTGGCTCAACGACTGGCTCAGATTCGACAACCGGCTCAGGTTCAACGACCGGCTCTGGCTCAACAGCCGGCTCTGCCTCAACAACTGGCTCTGGCTCAACGACCGGCTCAGATTCGACAACCGACTCGGGTTCGACAACCGGCTCGGGCTCAACGACCGGCTCGGGTTCGACGACCGGCTCAGGCTCAACGACCGGCTCGGGTTCGACAACCGGCTCGGGTTCGACGACCGGCTCAGGCTCAACGACCGGCTCGGGTTCGACGACCGGCTGCTGTTGCGCCACCACCTGCTCGGTGACGCTGACGATCTCTTCGGCCAACGCGTGCGGCGCCGCCGGATGTTCAGCCGCCGCCGGCAGGTTTTCCGCGATGGGTTCGCCGGCCTGACCGTTATCCCACTCTCCCGGGGTGTCGACGGAGGCGGCAGGTTCAGATTCCTGGGCGGGGAGCTTGTCATCCAGCTTGGCGGCGGCCGGTTCAGCCGGCGTCTCCGCAGCCTGAGGCTCCGCCTGCTCTAACGGCTGCTCAGGTTGCTGTTGCTCTTCTTCCTTTTCCTTCTGGCCAAAGCCCAGCCAGGAGAAAAACCCACGTTTCTTATCTTTTGCCATGTTATGACTCTACTCCGTACCGAAGGCTCGCTTACCCTACATACCTGAAGGATATATGCTGACAATAATCCGCCGAGTCTATCACTTTCCCTCGCGCAGCAACACGCATCCGGCATGCTTTCCGGTGTGAAATCAGACAACAAAGTTTTACCGTTCCCCCCGACGCCCGTCACCGGTAGAATAGGGACAACTTTTCGTTAACCTCTGCGGCCCCGCGCCGTAAAAGAAATCAAACAACGCTTATGACAAGACTCTCGCCACGGGCGGCGGCCAAAAAACCGCCCCAGGCCGCAGCCGGACAGATCCGCATCATCGGCGGCCAATGGCGCGGTCGCAAGCTTCCGGTGCCGAACAGCCCGGGGCTGCGCCCCACCACCGATCGGGTGCGTGAAACCCTGTTCAACTGGCTGGCGCCGGTGATTCAGGGCGCGCGCTGTCTGGACTGTTTCGCCGGCAGCGGCGCATTAGGGCTGGAAGCGCTGTCGCGCTACGCCGGCAGCGCCACGCTGCTGGAATTCGAACGGCCGGTGGCGCAGCAGCTGGAAAAAAATCTGGCGCTGCTGCAGGGCAAGGGGGTGGTTATCAACACCAACGCGCTGAGCTGGCTGGCGGGCGAGGGCCAACCGTTCGACGTGGTGTTCCTCGATCCGCCGTTTCGCAAAGGCCTGCTGTCGGAGACCGCCTTGCTGCTGGAGCAGCGAGGCTGGCTGGCCGACGAGGCCTGGATCTATGTAGAAGCCGAGGTGGAAAACACCGCGGCGGACGTGCCTGCCAGTTGGCAGCTGCACCGGGAGAAGGTCGCCGGCCAGGTGGCTTATCGCCTTTATATTCGTTCGCAAGAGAAAACCGACCATGCTGATTAATCTGGGCCGCCTGCTGATGCTGTGCGTATGGGGCTTCCTGCTCTCTAACCTGTTCCACCCGTTTCCCAAGCCGCTGAAGTATTTCATCGACGTGGCGCTGTTCTTTATGGTGGTGATGCACGGCCTGCAGCTGGTGCTGTTGAAATCCACCCAGCCGAAGGATCAGCCAATCAGCTACTGGCAAGAAGCCAAGATCTTTATCTTTGGCGTGTTCGAGCTGTTGGCCTGGCAGAAGAAACAGCCACCCATCAAGAAAAAGTGACCGCTACGGCTGAACGGTGAAAGAAACGAAGCGCGTGCCCTGCATGTTCAACGTGCCCTGCGCGCCTTTTTCTATCGGGTTGTATTGCCACTGTTTCAGCCGCAGCTGGATGTCTTCACCGCCCTGTTTCGGGCTGAACACCACCTCGTAATACATCGGCTCATTGACCAGCGGTTCGCGCTGCGGCGCACGGGTCTTGGCGACCGGGAAGCTGCGCTTGTCGCTCACCGTCACCTGCAGACTGCGCATCGGCGCACGATCGTTTTCCGCCTCCTGCTGGCGCTGTTTGAAATAGCGTTGCGTGGCCAGCACGGCAATCAACGCAATCACGGCGACAAAAAACAACGGTGGCTTGCTCATCGGTTTCCCATTTCCTTCACGGCCAAATCGGCGTAAACATAGCATTCTCAAGAAAGCATTGTCGATCGTCGGCAGGCTACCTACACTGAAATGAAGAAGTGACATTGGTGACAGTTTGGAGCCGGTTATTGCGGCTCCCTCATGCATAAGGAAGACATAAATGAGTTGGCCGTTCCTTGCCGTATTCTTTTCCGGTTGGCTGTTCGTCGACGCCTCTTACCGTGGCCCGCGCTGGCAGCGCTGGGTGTTCAAACCCGTCACGCTGCTGCTGCTGTTGCTGTTGGCCTGGCAGGCGCCGGTGCTCGGCGCAGCAGGTTATCTGATCGTGCTCGGCCTGCTGGCGACGCTGATCGGTGACGCGCTGCTCCTGCTGCCGCGCGAGCGGGTGCTGTACGCCATCGGCGCCTTTTTCCTGTCCCACCTGCTGTATACCCTGAGCTTCGCCAGCCAGATGACGTTCAGTCTGTTCTGGCCGCTGCCGCTGGCGCTGCTGGCGATCGGCGCGTTGCTGCTGGCCACCCTTTGGACCCGGCTGGAAGAGATGCGTTGGCCGATCGCCACCTACGTGGCGATGACGCTGCTAATGGTCTGGCTGGCGGGCGAGCAATATTTCCTGCGCAGTACCGATTTCGGCTTCTCGTTGCTGACCGGCACCTCGCTGCTGCTGCTGGCCAACGTGGTTTGGCTGCTCAACCGCTACCGTTTCACCTTCCGCGCGGCGGACGCCATCGTGGCCTTCTGTTACTTCTCCGGCCACTTCCTGATCGTGCGTTCGCTCTACCTGTAACTCTCTGCCACGGGTTCGGTGCGCCGAACCCGTTTCTTCATTAAGCCAGCGCTTTCAACGTCAGGGCATCGTCGGCGCCCAGCTGATTGCGATACAGATCGCCGTCGCGCGAGAAGAAGGCCAGGGTGCTGCCATCCGCCCGCAGCAGCGCGATGCCGTCCGGCGCCGGGCGCCAGCCCACGACTTCCGCCGCAAACACGCTTTGCAGACACCGTTGCCGATCCACCAGCTGATAGCCGTTGGTCTCGCTTTGCTCATTCGCCAGAAACTCGATTTGGCATTGGCGTTCGCTATCGGCCACCTGCCATTGCCCCGCCAGCGACTGCGCGGTCGGCAACGCCAGGCTGCCGGCCATGACCGCACTTGTCATCATCATGCCGCCCGCCGCCAAAGCGGTGCGCGTTAAAGTACCTTTCATACCGGGCTCCCGCATTACGCCCGGCCGAGACTGCGCCGGGCGTTCCGTTGCTGCGTTACACGATAAAGTCAGTGGCGACGTCTACCTGGCCGACGATTTTCACCAGGAAGTCCGGCGCCTGATGGCCACCAATGTTCACCGACAAATCGGTCACGTTGTTGGAAGCGTTGTAGCTGAGCAGCGCTTCGCCGGCCGCGCCGCTGAAGTGATCGACGAAGTGAATGAAATCGCTGCTCTGCGCTTCTTTATTGAAGAACGACAGGTCAATTTTGTCGATCCCCTTCTGGAAGTCGCGGATCCAGTCTGAAGCGCCCGGTGCGGAATCGCTGGCGGCAGAGAACACGAAGATGTCTTTGCCGGCACCGCCCCACAGCTCATCCGCCCCGCCGCCGCCGAACAGCACGTCGTTACCTGCGCCGCCTTTCAGCACGTTGTTGGCCGCGTTACCGACGATCACGTCGTTGCCGGAACCGCCGATAGCGTTCTCGATGGTCACCCCGGCGGCGATCGAGACGTTGCCCTTCAGGCCACCCACGTCGGAGAACGATTTCTCGTTCAGGTTGATGCGCTGGTTCGCGGTGTAACCGGAGAAATCGAAGGTATCGTTACCGCCCGCATCCCAGGCTGCAAAGATCACTTTCTGCGAGTTGCTGGTCGTGCTGAGGAAATCGCGACCGGTGTTGGAGTTAAAACCGTACACGGTGTCGCCGGTGCGGGTCGACAGATTGGCGCCATAGAGATGCTGAATGGCGGCAATGTCATCCAGCAGCGGAGCCGCGGCATAGTGGCCGCCGTTGTCGCCACCGGTGTTGGTTTCACTCCAGTAGCTCATCAGGCTGAACTGGCGGGTATCCTCCGCATAGGTGACGTCGCGATAGGTCGGGTTACCCTCACCGGCGTTGTAGTCGCCCGGGTGGCTCAGGCCCAACGCATGGCCAATCTCATGGGTGAACGTCTGACGACCGTAGTCTTCGGTCGCCGGATGCTTCACGTTGGATTGGTTGACGTTGTACCAGGTCTGGCCGCCCAGATCCTGGCCCTGCCAAATGGTGTTCGGCAGGAAGGCGTAGGCCTGGGTGCCGTAATCATAGTGGCCTGGGCGATCCTGGCTGTAGTTGCCGAAGGTGATGTTGGCCTTTTGACCGGCCGCCACTTCAGTGAAAGTGATATTGGCGACGTCGGCCCAGGACTGCAGCGACAGCTTAGCCTGCTGTTGCTGTTCCGCGCTGAACTTGCTCAGCCCGGTGTCGCCGGCGACGTTGGTGGAAGAGAACTTATAGTCCGGGAAGGAGAAGGTTAATTTAACCGGCTGGCCAAATACCTTGTAACCGTTCCAGGTTTGATTCTCGCGGGTAATAAACAGCCCAGCTTGCTCGTTAGAAAATGAATCCTTGCCATTAATCTGAATCCCGTTACCCCGCTCATGATAATGCAGCAGGTCGTCTACAGCATCGTAGCCGGTTGTTGCGGCTGCAAGGCTGGATTCAGTAATTTCAATTGCCTTTTTAGTAGATTGCATTGGTTCGATTCCACTCATTACCTGATTGATATCAATCAGACAGATAGACATAACCTCCCCGTAAGCCACGGTTAATGAACCTTAAGCTTGCTGGAAGGGGCTTATGCGCCGTTACCGGCAGTGTGTTAGGTAGAATTAATGCATATATATCAGCAAATAAGATCGCCATTAAAAATGGTAATCGATTCCAATTATAGGCAGGGCCGCAAAACTGCACATAAAATAATCAACCATTTATTATCGCAACGAAAGTTTGTTATGCTGCTTTTTAGGATTATTTACAAAACAAATGAAACTTGATGAGGATAAGTTGGCACCAAACTTCAATAGTAATGCGGCCTGCAGACTCAAGCGAATCATGCTGGCTTCGCACAGGGAAAAGGGTAAATTTTGCTAAAGCGTTATAGATTAATAACTCTTTATTATTAGGTCGCGCGATTTTTTAGTTTCTATAGGAATATTATTTTCTTATTTAAACTAACGGCGGCGAGCCTTTTCATCCCAATAGAGGATAAGAAAAGCCGATAGATTAAAATTCGCATTATTCATTATTGAATGAATACCCCTTTATAGGCCCGAACGCCGTTAGCAATAATTCTCATCCGGCGCTTGACTCTGGAGTTGACTCCAGGGTGTAGAGTCAGCTGAGCAAACCCGTTTAACAGCCCGAAGGGGGACGTTATGCACAATCAGCAAAACCATAATCATCAGGAACATCACCACGCCGAAGGCGGATGCGGCTGCAACCACAGCCACAGCAAAACTCAACATGGCTGCAGCAGCGAGCCGAAAAACGCCGCCGCACAGGCCGAACACGCCCACCACCATCACGATCATGGCGATAGCGGCAGCTGCACCGCCGCACCCGACGATCCGGACGAGGAAAGCGACAGGCTGGCCGCCGCTCCCCCTTCCGGTAGCCAACGTTTCAGCTGGAAAGTCACCGGCATGGACTGCCCCAGCTGCGCCAAGAAAATCGAAAATGCCGTCATTTCACTCCCCGGCGTCGACAGCGTGCGCGTGCTGTTCGCCACCGAAAAACTGGTGGTCGACGCACAGTCCGACATCAGCCTGCGGATCCAGGACGCGGTCGCCCAAGCCGGCTTTACCCTGCTCGGCACCCAGACCGCCAAAGCCCCCGCGCCGAAAACCTCACGCTTCGGCGAATTCGCACCGCTGCTGCTGTTAACCACCCTGATGATCGTCAGCTGGGTGCTGGATCGGGTTAACCCGGAGCTGGGCCGCATCGCCTTTATCGCCACCACGCTGGTCGGATTGGCGCCGGTAGCCACCAAGGCGCTGCGTCTGATTCGTTCCGGCACGCCGTTCGCCATCGAAACGCTGATGAGCGTGGCGGCCATCGGCGCGCTGTTCATCGGCGCCACCGCCGAGGCGGCGATGGTGCTGCTGCTGTTTATGGTCGGTGAGCTGCTGGAATCCTACGCCGCCAACCGCGCACGGCGCGGGGTGACGGCGCTGATGGAGCTGGTGCCGGAAGATGCGCTGCTGCTGCAAGGTGCGGAGCGCAAACGCGTGCCGGTCGCCAGCCTGCGTCCGGGCGATGTGATTGAAATCGCGCCCGGCGGGCGCCTGCCGGCCGACGCCGAGCTGCTCAATCCGTTCGCCAGCTTCGACGAAAGCGCCCTGACCGGCGAGTCGGTGCCGGTCGAGCGCCAACAGGGTGAGAAAGTGGCCGCCGGCAGCCTGTCCGTCGATCAGGCGGCGCAGATGAAGGTGATCTCCGAGCCCGGCAAAAACGCCATCGACCGCATTTTGCAGCTGATTGAAGAGGCCGAAGAGCGCCGCGCGCCGATCGAACGCTTCCTCGATCGGTTCAGCCGTTATTACACCCCGGCCATTATGCTGCTGGCCGTCGCGGTGATCCTGCTGCCGCCGCTGCTGTTCTCGCAGCCGTGGGATACCTGGATCTATCGCGGCCTGACGCTGCTGCTGATCGGTTGCCCATGCGCATTGGTGATCTCGACTCCGGCGGCCATTACATCCGGGCTGGCAGCCGCCACGCGGCGCGGCGCGCTGATTAAAGGCGGTGCGGCGCTGGAACAGCTGGGCCAGATACAAACCATCGCCTTCGATAAAACCGGTACCCTGACCGAAGGCAAGCCGACGGTGACCGACGTGCTGCCGATCGGCGCGCGCACCGAACAGCGGCTGCTGCAGCTTGCCGCCGCGGTGGAAGCCGGTTCACATCACCCGCTGGCGCAGGCGATCATCAACCGCGCCGCCGAAAGCGGGACTGAGCTGCCGCTGGCGCAGGCGCGCCGCGCGCTGGCCGGCGTCGGCGTGGAAGGGATCGTGGACGGCAAGACCGTGCTGATCAGCGCGCCGGGCAAGCTGGCACCGGGCCAGCTCGACGCTCAATGGCAGAGCCAGGTAGACAAGCTGGAAAACGCCGGCAAAACGGCGGTGGTGGTGCTGGAAGACGGCGCGCCCATCGGCTTGCTGGCGCTGCGCGATACGCTGCGCGGCGACGCCAAACAGGCGATAGCCGAACTGAACGCGCTGGGTATTCGCGGCGTGATGCTGACCGGCGACAACCCGCGCGCCGCCGCGGCGATCGCCGGCGAGCTGGGCCTCGACTATCGTGCCGGCCTGCTGCCGGAAGATAAGGTCAGCGCGGTCACCGAATTGAGCGAACTGCGCCCGACGGCGATGATCGGCGACGGCATC
The DNA here is from genome assembly GCF_003028435.1 of Serratia sp. Nf2. Lineage (NCBI taxonomy): Bacteria > Pseudomonadati > Pseudomonadota > Gammaproteobacteria > Enterobacterales > Yersiniaceae > Serratia > Serratia sp. Nf2. Next base: position 57,933 of record NZ_PYTW01000007.1, read on the forward strand.
AACGACGCCCCGGCGATGAAGGCCTCCAGCATCGGCATCGCCATGGGCAGCGGCACCGACGTGGCATTGGAAACCGCCGACGCCGCCCTAACCCACAACCGGCTGGTAGGCATCGCGGAGATGATCCGCATCTCGCGCGCCACCCACGCCAATATCCGGCAGAACATCACCATCGCATTGGGGCTGAAGGGGGTCTTCCTGATCACCAGCCTGCTGGGGCTGACCGGTTTGTGGCTGGCGGTGCTGGCCGACTCCGGCGCCACCGCGCTGGTCACCGCCAACGCGCTGCGGCTGTTGAAAAAGCGCAGCTAAGTTCGGAAAGTAATACGGGCGCGGCATAGCGCGCCCGTTGTCATTTCGGGGAAAGGAACTTTTCCTTCATCAACACGACCGTGTCGCCGTTATACACCTTTACGCAGCAGATAACGGTATGGCGCCTGCTCGGTCTCCTGCGCCACCAGCGTATGCTCCATAAAGCGGCAGAACCCCGGAATATCGCGGGTGGTGGCTGGATCGTCGGCGATAATCAGCAGCGTTTCGCCGTTGTCCATATGGCGCACGGTTTTGCGCACCATCATTACCGGTTCCGGGCAACGCAGGCCCAGCGCGTCGAGCGTCTGGTCTGCCTGGGCAAATAAGTCAGTCATGCAATTTTTCTCGTTCAAAAACGATCGGCGAACGCTCGCCGCATCTCATTAGCGCCTAGTTTACGCCGGTAGTTTTTCTGCGCAAGATGCGTTAACGTTTGCGTTAAATTTAACCATTGCATTGGTTGCGCAAACGCGTATCATGCCGCCGCGCAGCGTTTTTTGCTGTTTTGACAAGACACACTGGGTTCCCTCACCCCACTGCTAAAAAGGCTACAATATGTATTCGTTTACCGCACAGCAGCGCTTCACGGCGTTGGTCTGGCTTTCGCTGTTTCATATCGCCATCATTACCTCCAGCAACTACCTGGTGCAGCTGCCGATCACCGTTTTCGGCTTCCATACCACCTGGGGCGCCTTTACCTTCCCGTTTATCTTCCTCGCAACCGATCTGACCGTGCGCATTTTCGGCGCGCCGCTGGCGCGGCGGATTATCCTGGCGGTGATGGTGCCGGCGCTGTTCATCTCTTACGTGATCTCCACCGTCACCTATCAGGGAGAATGGCAGGGCTTCGCGGCGCTGGGCAGTTTTAACCTGTTCGTGGCGCGCATTGCCGTGGCCAGCTTTATGGCCTACGTACTCGGCCAGATCCTCGACGTTCACGTCTTTAACCGCCTGCGCCAGCGCAGCGCCTGGTGGGTGGCGCCGGCGGCGGCGATGTTCTTCGGCAACATCAGCGATACGCTGGCGTTCTTCTTCATCGCCTTCTACAAGAGCAGCGATCCCTTCATGGCCAATAACTGGGTGGAGATCGCGCTGGTGGATTACAGTTTCAAGGTGATGATCTGCCTACTGTTCTTCCTGCCGATGTACGGCGTGTTGCTGAACATGCTGCTCAAACGCATCGCAGCGCGCAGCGGCAGCCTGCAGCCGAGCTGAGTCGTGTTATTCTGGGCGGCCCTATCCTTTGGAGGCCGCTCATGACCCCAATCGTCCGCACCGCCACGCTCGAAGAAATCCACCGCCTTTACCAACGCATCCCCGAATTCGGCGGCCTGCATAGCCTGGCCGATCTGCAGCGGCGTATCGGTGCCGCCCCCGCCAGCCTGTTGATCGCCGAGATAGGCGGGCAGCCGGCCGGTTTCAAACTCGGTTATCAACGGCAGGAAACGGTGTTTTACAGCTGGCTGGGTGGCGTGCTGCCGACATGCCGTCGCCACGGCGTGGCGCAGGCCTTGTTGGCCGAACAGGAACGCTGGGCGCGGGCGCAGGGCTATCGCCAACTGACGGTCAAAACCCGTAACCGGTTCCGCGCCATGCTGACGATGCTGCTCGCCCATCACTATCAGATTGTTCAGCTGGAAAAGATAGGCGAAGTGGCTGATTATCGGCTATTACTGGAAAAAAACTTGTGACAACATCTGCCTTGCATTTCAACCTGGAATAGGTTGCGATACGACAGTGAATCCCTACCGGAAAGGAAGAAGGAAGCCCGATGCGTAAAGTAGCGAAATTGATGGGTATCAGCCTGCTGGCGCTTGGCCTCGCGGCCTGCGACGGCAACACCAAAGACACCAAGGCAGCGCCAGACGGCGCAGCGGCCAGCGCGCCGGCTGGGCAGCAGGTCAGCCTGCTGGACGGTAAACTGGCGTTCACCCTGCCAGTTGGCATGGCGGATCAGAGCGGCAAGCTGGGCAACCAGGCCAACAACATGCATGTTTACGCAGACAGCACCGGCCAGCGCGCGGTGATCGTCATCCTGGGCGACAAGACCGCCGACAGCCTGGAGACCCTGGCCAAGCGCCTGGAGAATACCCAGCGCGCGCGTGACGCCAACCTGCAGGTGATCACCAACAAAGCGCTCGACGTCAACGGCGTGCCGCTGCGTCAGCTGGACAGCATCATCACCAGCGGCGGTGAAAAAGCTTATTCCTCCGTCCTGATCGGTTCGCTGAACAACAACATGCTGACCATTCAGGTGACGCTGCCGGCGGACAATCAGCAGCAGGCGCAGACCGAAGCCGAAGGCATCATCTCCACCCTGAAGCTGAAGCAGTAATCCCACAGAGGGCCGGCTTGCCGGCCCTTTCGTTTTTACGTCAGCGCCTGCGCCAGCAAGGTGATCGGATGTTCGCAGCGCTTGCTGGTGGACATTTCTATCTGCCATTTGCAGGTTTCGCAGTCGGTCACCACCAGATCCACCCCGCTCTCTTCGATCTGCCGGAACAGCGGCGCGCCGATACCTTGCGAAGTGGCGTAGTTCTCCGATTTAAACCCGTAGGTGCCGGCGATGCCGCAGCACTGCGAATCCAGCACCACCAGCTCCAGCCCCGGAATCTGCCGCAGCAGCTCCAGGGTGTAGGCGGTCCAGCCCATTTTCTCCATATGGCAAGGCGTGTGATAAGCCACCCGCAGCGGCGTGTGCTGCAGCGGCAGGCTGCGCCCCTGATTGATCAGGCGATAGAGATAGCGCGTCGCCAGCTCCACCCGATCGCGCACCGGGGTAGTGTCCACGTCCAGCAGATGCGGGTATTCGTCGCGCAGGGTGAAGGTGCAGCTCGATGAGGTCGCCACCACCGGAATGCCGCGTTCCAGCACCGCTTCATGCAGCGATTCGGCGTTGACCCTGGCCTGCTTTTTGGCCTGCTCGATAAACCCGTTGGCGATCAGCGGCACGCCGCAGCATTTCTCGCGTTTCAGTAGCTGCACGCCGATATCCAGCGCGTTGAACACCCGGATCAAATCCTTGCCCAGCTGCGGATGGTTATAGTTGACGAAGCAGCCGTGGAAAAACGCCACCTGCTCGGCATAACGCTGCTGAGCCTGCACCTGTTGCCGGTACCAGCGGCGGAAGGTGCCGAACGAGTATTTCGGCAGTTCGCGACGGTGATCGATCTTCAGCGCCTTGTCCAACAGCTTGCGCACCGGTTTCAGCCCGGTAGCGGCGTTGACGATCGGCGCGAACGGCGTCGACAGCGAGCCCATGATGTCGGTGTGGCTGAGGATGGCGTCGCGCAGCGTCGGCTTGTTCTGGGCGAAGTCGGCGCGGGCGCGTTGAATGATATCGCCGATTTTGACGTCGGACGGGCAGGCCACTTCACAACGTTTGCAGTTGGTGCAGTATTTCAGCGCTTCGTCGTACAACGCCGGATCTTTCAGCCGCAGCCGCTCGCCGTCCGGCCCCGCCTGTTTCGGCCCCGGATAGAGCGGGTTCACTTTGGCGACCGGGCAGTAGGTGGTGCAGACGGTGCATTTGATGCAGCTTTCAAAGCTGTGGTCCTGATGCAGGCTCATGCGTTTTCCTCCGCGGCGATCTGCTGCGCGACGTGCAGCGCACCGATCAATGACACGCCGGCGCCGCAGCCTTGCTGCAGCGGATCGTAGCCGCCGGCGACCGCGCCGATGGCATACAGATTGTCGAACGGCATTCCCTGTTTCATCGCCCGCAGCCTGCCGTCGGTGCGCACGCCAAACTGCAGATAAGGCTGCGGTGCAAACAGCTCGCGCCGGCTCCAGTCGGCGCGATCCGCGCGGCTGTGTACGTCCAGCTTGAAGATTGGCTCGCGCACCCCGTCGAAATTCGCCACCAGCCCGTTGCTGAAGAAGCTGCCGCTGGCCAGCACCACCTGCTGCGCCCGCAGCGGAATATCGCCGTGGTTGCGGGTATACAGGCCGGTGACGCGGCCGGCTTCACACTCGGCGCGCAGCACGCTGTCGCCAGGCATGAAAACGCCGCCCAGCTGTTGGAAACGCCGCCGCAGCGCCTGATGCAAGCGCATGCCGGGCACCGAAGGCGGCAGCGTCGGCAGCAGCCGGATCGGCTTGCCGACCGCATCCTGCAACACCGCCAGCGACGCATCGTCCTCCAGGCCCAGACAGGCAGGCAGGAAGAGCGCCTCGGCTTCCCCCGCCAGCCGCCGCAGCTCTTCGGCCATCGGCGGCAGGCTTTCCATCAAATCCAGTACCCGGGCGATGTTTACCGCGCGGAACTCGCTGGGGTTATTGCGCAATCGGTCCAGCGCCGGCATGTGCAGATAGGCCACCTCCGTCTCTACGCCGAGCTCGCGGCTCAGGGAGTCGGCGGCCATCTGCGGCTGGAAGTCGAGGAATCCTTCGATGCCGATCACCGCGATGCGCCGCCACGGCAGTTGGCCGGTCAGCGGCAGCGTCGGGATCGCCTGCGGGCTGAGCCAGGTGGCACGGCGTGTGCCGAGCGGCGTAATACGCAGATGGTTATTGGCTCCCTCGCCCTGCAGGTTCAGCCCGCAGCGCTCCAGCAGCCGCTGCGCGGCGGCGGACAGCGCCGCCACCCGGCCGGGCCCGATCAGGGCATACGGATGCTGCGGCGCCTGCTGCGCCAGCTGCGGTAACGCCGCCAGCGGCATCTCGACCGGCGTGCCGTCCGGCAATCTCGCCAGCAGATCGAGCGAGCCGGAGGAGAAGTAGAGCGCGCTCTGGCCAGAACTGACCACCGCGCAGCGCTTGCCCTGTTCGGCTACGGCAATGGCGCAGCTCAGGCCCGCCAGGCCGCCGCCAATCACCACTACGTCAAATCGCATCATCCGCCTCCTGCTCTTTGTCGGCCTGGGCCTCAAGCCCGCATAACCCCTGGTAAACCCAGCTGGTAAATTCGCTCTCGCGCAGCGCATCGCCCCAGGCGATCGGCCGTACGCCTTTCCACCGTTCGTTGAGGAACTGCGACAGCTGCGCGATGGATTGCTGCGGCGTGCTGACGTTAAAGCGCGTCAGCAGCCCAGCGGCGCGGCAGGCGCAGAGTTCGCCCTGGCAGGTGCCCATGCCGACGCGGGTGCGGCGGCGCAGATCCACCAGGTTATTGACGGTCAGCGAGTTGACCGCATAGCGCACTTCCCCGGCGGTCACCGCCTCGCATTCGCACACCAGGCTGGTGTCGAGCCGATCGGCCGCCGGCACCTGGCTGGCGCGATCGCCGTGGCGGTAAATTGCTGAGCCGCGAATACTGGCGGGCAGTGAAACCACGCTGCGCACCGTTTCCTCCGCCGACTGTCGGGATCCGGGCAACGCGTCTTGCGCGGTGGTGCACGGGCGGTTTACGCCGAGCTTGTCGCACACCTTGTCGGTGGCCCACTCTGCCATCAGGCGGTAGGTCATCAGCTTGCCGCCGGTGATGGTGATAAACCCTTCCAGCCCGTCGCGGCTGGCGTGATCGAGCAGCACGATGCCGCGGCTGACGTTGCGCCCGCTAGGGTCGTCGTCGCTGGCCACCAGCGGCCGCACCCCGGCATAGGCGCGCAGAATGCGGGTCTGCGCCAGGGTGGGCGCCAGCAGCGCCCCCTCGCGGATCAGAATGTCCACCTCCTGCGGGGTCACCAGCATGTTGTCAATTTGGTCGTAGTCGATATGGGTCGAGGTGGTGCCGATCAACGAGATGGTGTCGCCCGGCACCAGGATGTCGGCGTCTGCCGGTTTGCGGCAGCGGTTGATCACCATGTTGTTGATGCGATGGCCGAGGATCAGCAGCGCCCCTTTGGCCGGGAACATGCGGATGCGCAAGTCGGCGTATTCGGCGATCTGCTGGCCCCAGATGCCGGCGGCGTTGACCACCACCGGCGCATGCAGCTCATAACGCCGCTGATTCTGATGGTCGTAAACGCGCACGCCCGCCACCCGATCGCCGCTGCGCAACAATCCCACCACCTGGTGGTAGGTCAGGATCTGCGCGCCGTGTTCGCGCGCGTCCAACATGTTGGCGGCGGTCAGCCGGAAAGGATCGACGGTGCCGTCCGGCACGCGCACCGCGCCGATCAGCGCCGGGTTAGCCGCCGGCTCCAGCCGCAGCGCCAGCTGCGGGTCGATCGCCTCGGCGTCGATGTCGGCCTGGCGACAGGCGGCGATAAACTGTTGCTGATAGTCCAGCGAGTCCTGCGGCAGGGTGATGAACAGCCCATTGGTGCGCTCGATACAGTGATGAGCGATACGTTTCAGGATGCGGTTTTCTTCGATGCACTCGCGCGCCGACTCGCCGTCGGTCACCGCATAGCGCGCACCGCTGTGCAATAAACCGTGGTTGCGGCCGGTGGCGCCGGTGGCGATGTCGTGGCGCTCCAGCAAAATGCAACGCAAGCCGCGCCGCGCACAGTCGCGGGCGATGCCTGCGCCGGTGGCGCCGCCGCCGATGATGATCACATCCGTTTCGCCGCCGTCAAAATAGCTGCTCATGTCGCTCCCTCAGGATCGGTAGTTATGAGCCTATTGAGCCACGGTTATTAGGGTCTTTGTTTGATAAGGAACAATAACGAACATAAAACGAAATAAAAATGACCACAAAAAACCATCAATGTGATCATAATCACGATTTTTGGACGTTTTTCTATTTCATAACGTTAACGAATCGCTCAAAATCCGCCGTGGTTTCATGAAAGTGTAACAATTGCGCCATTCGTCACAGCGACACCAGGCGTATTTGTCGACAATGGCGCTCGTTATGGAACACAAAAACACCACATTCGATATCCGCTCAATCATCAAATGAACGTAAAAGGTCATATTGATGTGATAACAGATAAAGCCATCGGAGGCGCTCATGTTGAGTATTTTTAAGCCGGCCGCACACACCGCCCGTGTGCCGAGCGATAAGGTAGATCCGCTCTACCGTAAGCTGCGCTGGCAAATTTTCCTGGGGATCTTCTTCGGTTACGCCGCCTACTACCTGGTGCGTAAGAACTTCACCCTGGCCATGCCTTACCTGATCGAACAAGGCTTCAGCCGCGGCGACCTCGGCTTCGCGCTGTCAGGCATCTCCATCGCCTACGGCTTCTCCAAATTCATCATGGGCTCGGTCTCCGACCGTTCCAACCCGCGGGTGTTCCTGCCCGCCGGCCTGATCCTGGCGGCGGCGGTGATGTTGTTCATGGGCTTCGTGCCGTGGGCCACCTCCAGCATCGCGGTGATGTTCGTTCTGCTGTTCCTGTGCGGCTGGTTCCAGGGCATGGGGTGGCCGCCGTGCGGCCGCACCATGGTGCACTGGTGGTCGCAGAAAGAACGCGGCGGCATCGTTTCCATCTGGAACTGCGCCCACAACGTGGGTGGCGGCCTGCCGCCGCTGCTGTTCCTGCTGGGTATGGCCTGGTTCAACGACTGGCACGCGGCGCTGTACATGCCGGCCTTCGGCGCCATCCTGGTGGCCCTGATCGCCTTCGCCCTGATGCGCGACACCCCGCAATCCTGTGGCCTGCCGCCGATTGAAGAGTACAAAAACGACTATCCGGACGACTACAGCGAAAAAGACGAAGAAGAGCTGACCGCCAAGCAGATCTTCATGCAGTACATTCTGCCGAACAAGCTGCTGTGGTACATCGCGGTCGCCAACGTGTTCGTCTATCTGCTGCGTTACGGCATTCTGGACTGGTCGCCGACCTACCTGAAAGAAGTGAAACACTTCGCGCTGGACAAATCTTCCTGGGCCTACTTCCTGTATGAATACGCCGGTATCCCGGGCACCCTGCTGTGCGGCTGGATGTCGGACAAAGTGTTCAAAGGCAACCGCGGCGCCACCGGCGTGTTCTTCATGACGCTGGTGACCATTGCCACCGTGGTGTTCTGGATGAACCCGGCCGGTAACCCGACCGTGGACATGATCTGTATGCTGGTCATCGGCTTCCTGATCTACGGCCCGGTGATGCTGATCGGCCTGCACGCGCTGGAGCTGGCACCGAAGAAAGCCGCCGGCACCGCCGCGGGCTTCACCGGCCTGTTCGGCTACCTGGGCGGCTCGGTTGCGGCCAGCGCCATCGTCGGTTACACCGTGGACTTCTTCGGTTGGGACGGCGGCTTCATGGTGATGATCGGCGGCGGCGTGCTGGCGGTTATCCTGCTGCTGCTGACCATGCTGAACGAAAAGAAACACCACGCGGAAATCGCCGCCAAGCGCGGTTAAGCGTCACACGACTTTTGCATGATTTAAAGGCCGCCCTGCGGCCTTTTTACTACCCTGCCCCCAACAACACGGAGAAAAACGGAATGCGGACTCAAGTCAAAGCCCTGCTGACAGGGATCATTCTCGCCACCTCGATGGTCAGCGCCGCACAGGCGGCGGACAAAGTGGTGATCGCCCACCGTGGCGCCAGCGGCTACCTGCCGGAACACACCCTGCCGGCGAAAGCGATGGCCTACGCCCAGGGCGCCGATTACCTCGAACAAGATCTGGTGATGACCAAGGACAACGAGCTGGTGGTGTTGCACGATCATTACCTCGATCGCGTCACCGACGTCGCCGAACGCTTCCCGGACCGCGCGCGCAAAGACGGCCGCTACTACGCCATCGACTTTACGCTGGCGGAGATCAAATCGCTGAAGTTCACCGAAGGCTTTGAAATCGAAAACGGCAAGAAGGTACAGGGTTATCCTGGCCGCTTCCCGATGGGCAAATCCGACTTCCGCGTACACACCTTCCAGGAAGAGATCGAGTTCGTGCAGGGTCTGAACCATTCGACCGGCAAGAACATCGGCATCTACCCGGAAATCAAGGCGCCTTGGTTCCACAAACAGGAAGGCAAAGACATCTCCAGCAAAGTGCTGGCGGTGCTCAAGCAGTACGGCTATACCGGCAAAAACGACAACGTCTACCTGCAGTGCTTCGACGCCAACGAGCTCAAACGTATCAAGAACGAGCTGGAGCCGAAGCTGGGTATGGACCTGAAGCTGGTGCAGCTGATCGCCTATAACGACTGGCAGGAAACCTACGAGCAGAAAGCCGACGGCAAGTGGGTAGAATACGACTACGACTGGATGTTCAAACCGGGCGCGATGAAGAAAATCGCTCAGTATGCCGACGGTATCGGACCGGACTACCACATGCTGGTGGTAGCGGATAAATCCAAGCCGGGCCATATCGTGCTGACCGACATGGTGAAAGAAGCGCACGCCAGCAAGCTGGCGGTGCATCCGTTCACCATCCGCGCCGATGCGCTGCCGAAATACGTGACCGACGTGAACCAACTGTATGACGTGATCTACAACCAGGCCGGCGTCGACGGCGTGTTCACCGACTTCCCTGACAAGGGCGTGCAGTTCTTGCAGAAGCAGGGCCAGCACAAGTAATAACCAGGGCGCCGCAAGGCGCCCTGGTTATTTCAGAGGAACATCTTGCGCAGGTAGTGCGGCACCGCGTTATCGACGTTGGAGCCGATCACTTCCAGCTCCGGCAGCATATCCTTCAGGCGCTGATGCGCATCACGCATGATGCAGCCCTTGCCGGCCATCGACAGCATCTCCAGATCGTTCATGCCGTCGCCGAAGGCGATGCACTCTTGCAGCGTATAGCCGATGATCTTGGCCACTTCTTCCAGCGCATGCCCTTTCGACACGCCGCCCGCCATCACTTCCAGGCAGGTCGGGAACGAGAAGCTGACATTGACCCGATCGCCCCAGCGCGCGTTGATGGCGTCTTCCACCTGCAGCAAACGCTCGTGATCTTCACAGGTGAAGTAAACCTTGCAGACGCCGTCGGTTTCCAGCAGGCCCGGCTCAAACAGCTGATATTTGAACACCGACTCCTGGAAGAATTCTTCCTGCTCCGGGCTTTCGCGGTTGGTAAACCAATCGTCGTTACGGTAGACGTTGGTGGTGATCTCCGGATCGTCGTGCAGCATGCCGTACAGATCGCGGGCGATATCCCCGTCCAGGTTATGGCTGAAAATCAGCTCGCCGGCGGTGTTATGCACCCGCGCGCCGTTGGAAGTGATCATAAAGGCGCTGATCTCCAGGCTGTCGCGGATCTGCCCCACGTCGATATGGTGGCGGCCGGTGGCGAACACGAAATGCACGCCGCGTTGGGTCAGCAACTTCAGCGTTTCTTTGGCGTACGGCGACAGGGTATGGTCGGGAGACAGCAGCGTGCCATCTAAATCGGAAGCGACGACGTGATACATAGCGTTATGTTCTAACCTCTGATGGAGTTGTCGGCGGCAGCGCGCCGCCTAAGTGTTGAGCAAAGAAGCGCAGGATTGCGTTCAGTGCTTCGGCGCGCATCGCGTCCCGCTCGAACAGGATCTCATGGCGTGCGCCGTTGATAACCCACGGGAGCCCCCCTTCGCAAGGACGCCCCGCGTCTGACAGAGCCTGACAAAAAGCCTGGTGCGAACGGTTGTCGACCACCCGCTCCTCACCGGCTTGCAAAAGCAACAGCGGCGTTGTTATCTCCCCGGCCTGAGCGATAATCTGCCGGCCGGCACGAATGCTCTCCCGCACCCAATGGTAGGTCGGCCCGCCCACCTGCAGCTCGGGGTAATCGGCATAATAGCGCAGGCTGCGCCGATAGCGTTCGCGGCTGTGGGTCAACACGTTAACCACATAGGGCAGCGGCCGCCACTGGCCGGTGCCCACCGCGTAATAGTCGCGGATCGCCGGGCGGGTCTCCGCCCAGTCGAGAATGCGGTCGGCCAGCCAGCCCGGCATCGGCAACTGGATGCCGAACATCGGCGCGCAAAACGCCGCCGCGTCGAACGCCTGCGGCCGACGCTGCAGGAACTGCGCCAGGATCGCGCCACCCATCGAATGCGCCAGCGCGAAGCGCTGCCGATAACCGCGCGATTCGACCTCGCGCTGCCAAAGCTGCTCGAAATCGTCCACGTAGTCGGCGAAGTTTACCACATGACCGCGGTGCGTATCCGCCAGTAAACGGCCGGAGCGCCCCTGGCCACGATGATCGACGATCACCACATCGTAACCGCAGTGGAACAGATCGTAGGCCACCTCGGGGTATTTCACGTAGCTTTCGATGCGGCCGGGGCTGACCACCACCACTCGCTGATGCCGTGCGGAGCGAAAACGCACAAAGCGGATCGGCACGCCGTCCACGCCGCTGAACTCGCCTTCTTCCCGCAGCCGCCAGAAGTCCAGCAGCGGCCCGGTGGCGAAGGCAGCGAATTGCGTTTCACGCGTTAACCAGTCATCGGAGCTGAGAGTGAACGAGGTCATCGAGAGCGTTTTCCCTGTGGGGCCGGCGGAAAATGTGACCGCTGGCACAAGAAATCATACTAGCGTATTGTGATTCAATTCTTACAAAAAACGGCGCCGCCTCGGCGCATTGTGGCACAAAACGACACTTTCAGGGAGCCGAGAACCATGACCTTGGACTGGTGGTTAACCTACCTGCTGACCACGCTTATCCTCAGCCTGTCCCCCGGCTCAGGCGCCATCAATACCATGAGCACCGGCATCAGCCACGGCTATCGCGGCACCGCCGCATCGATCGCCGGGCTGCAGGTCGGGCTGAGCGCGCACATCGTGCTGGTGGGCATCGGCCTCGGCGCGCTGATTTCTCAATCGCTGCTGGCGTTCGAACTGCTGAAATGGCTGGGCGCCGCCTACCTGGTGTGGCTCGGCATCCAGCAATGGCGCGCCGCCGGGGCGCTGGATCTGCATGCGCTGGCGGGCAGCATGCCGCGCCGCCGTCTGTTCCGCCGTGCGGTGCTGGTCAACCTGACCAACCCGAAAAGCATCGTGTTTCTCGCCGCGCTGTTCCCACAGTTTATCTTGCCCAATCAGCCGCAGGCCGAGCAGTATCTGGTGCTCGGTGTCACCACCGTGCTGGTGGATATTCTGGTGATGATCGGTTACGCCACCCTGGCGACGCGCATCGCCGGCTGGCTGAGAACCCCGCGCCAGATGCAACTGCTTAACCGGGTGTTCGGTTCGCTGTTCATTTTGGTGGCGGGGCTGCTGGCGACCGCCCGCAAAGCCTGACAAAAAAGGCCGGGCATCGCTGCTCGGCCTTTGGCGTTTCACTGCCGGTCAACGGGTAAAGATCAGGTGTAACCCGAAGCCGGTAAACAGCACGCCCGCCACCCCGTCTATCCACTTGGCCAACCGCTGATAGCCGCGGCGCATCGCCGGCAGCGCAAACACCACCGCCACCAGGCTGAACCAGACGAAGGTCTCGGCGACGATCAGCAAGAACAGCCCCCAGCGCGCCCCGGCGCCGACGCTGTCGCCGACGAACAGCGAGAACACGCTGCCGAAATAGATCACCGCTTTCGGGTTGGACAGATTGGTCAGGAAACCGCGAATAAAGCTGCGCCCGGCCTTCGGCAACGCCACCTGGGCCTCCGCCGCCGGCTGCGCTTGCTGCGCCCGCGCGGAGCGCAGCAGCTGCCACCCCATCCAGCACAGGTAAATGCCGCCGCCGACCATGATGATCTGATGCAGCCAGGCCATCTTCTGCAGGATCAGATGCAGCCCCATCAACGCCACGCCGGCCCACACCACGATGCCGAGCGAAATGCCGACTACGCCCATCATCGCCTCGCGGCGCGAGCGGCTGGCGGCGGTTTGCGACACGAAAAAGAAGTCCGGCCCCGGGCTCATCAGCGCAATCAGATGCACCAGCGCCACGGTGAGAAACAGCATCAGCATGATTTATCGCCCTCAGTCTTCATCATTGTCGAGATGGTCGCGGATCATCGCCATAAAGGGCGCGCCGAAACGCTCCAGTTTGCGCTGGCCGACGCCGTTGACGCTCAGCAGATCGCCGGCCTTAATCGGCATCTGTTCGGCCATTTCCAGCAGCGTGGCGTCGTTGAACACCACGTAGGGCGGAATATTTTCTTCGTCGGCGATCGACTTGCGCAGTTTGCGCAGCTTGGCGAACAGCTTGCGATCGTAATTGCCGCCGTAGGATTTCTGGTTGGCGCTGCCGCGCGACTTCAGGCTCTGGATACGCGGCACCGCCAGCTGCAGCGCCACCTCGCCGCGCAACACCGGACGCGCCGCCTCGGTCAATTGCAGCGCCGAGTGCATGGCGATGTTCTGGGTGATAAAACCCAGGTGGATCAGCTGGCGCAGCACGCTGGTCCAGTGTTCGGTGGTTTGATCGCGGCCGATGCCGTACACCGGCAGCTTGTCGTGACCGTATTCGCGAATGCGCTGGTTGTTGGAGCCGCGCAGCACTTCCACAATGTACCCTAGGCCGAAGCGCTGACCGACGCGGTATACGCAGGACAGCGCTTTGCGCGCATCCTCCAGCCCGTCGTAACGTTTGGGGGGATCGAGGCAGATGTCGCAGTTGCCGCAGTTCTCGTGCTTGCCTTCGCCGAAGTAGTTGAGCAGCACCAGGCGGCGGCAGGTTTGCGCCTCGGCGAACGCGCCCATGGCGTTCAGCTTGTGGCGCTCGATGTCCAACTGCTGCCCGGCGGGTTTTTCCTCCAGGCAGCGGCGCAGCCAGGCCATGTCGGCCGGATCGTACAGCAGGATGGCTTCGGCCGGCAGGCCATCGCGCCCGGCGCGGCCGGTCTCCTGATAATAGGATTCGATATTGCGCGGGATGTCGAAATGCACCACGAAGCGCACGTTAGGTTTATTGATGCCCATGCCGAAGGCGACGGTGGCCACCACCACCTGCAGATCGTCACGCTGGAACGCTTCCTGCACCTGCGCGCGGCGATCGTTGTCCAGCCCGGCGTGGTAGGCGCCGACGCTCAGCCCGCGGCTTTGCAGGCGCGCGGCGGTGTCTTCCACCTTGGCGCGGCTGTTGCAATAGATAATGCCGCTCTTGCCGCGCTGATCCTGCACGAAGCGCCACAGCTGATCGAGCGGTTTGAATTTTTCCACCAGCGTGTAGCGGATGTTCGGCCGGTCGAAGCTGCTGACCTGCACCAGCGGATCCTGCAACGACAGCAGGCGCACGATATCACCGCGGGTGGACTCGTCGGCGGTGGCGGTCAGCGCGATCACCGGCATCGACGGGAAGCGCTGTTTCAGCTGACCCAGCGCGCGATATTCCGGCCGGAAGTCATGGCCCCACTGCGAAATACAGTGCGCCTCATCCACCGCCAGCATCGCCGGCGGGCAGTGGTCGAGCAGGTTGAGGAAGCTTTCCATCATCAGCCGTTCCGGCGCGATGTACAGCATCTTGATGGTGCCGTTGCGGCAGCCGGCCATGACGTCCAGCTGCTCCTCACGGGTTTGCGTCGAGTTATAGCAGGCGGCGGAAACGCCGTAGGCCAACAGTTGGTCGACCTGATCCTTCATCAGCGAGATCAGCGGGGAAACCACCAGCGTCAGGCCGTCCATCACCAGCGCAGGGATTTGGTAGCACAACGACTTGCCGCCGCCGGTCGGCATTACCACCAGGCAATCCTGCCCGCCGATCGCGGCGTTGATAATCGTTTGTTGGCCCGGACGGAATTGCTGGTAGCCGAAGGTATCGCGCAATACCTGCTCGGCCAGCAACTCTCTGTTAATCACTGCTGCGGTTGACACACACTTCCCCATTTTTTCATCGGTACACACCCACCGGGTATGATTACATAATATCGTTCAGCATGACACCAACGCCCACCCGTGTCTGCCGGAAGTTGTAGTCGATCAGCGATTCGCCGTAGCCGCTGAACACCTGGGTATAGAAACGCACGTTGCGGGTGATCGGATAGCTCCAGCCCAGCTCCGCGCCGCCGTAGCCGCTGTTCCAGTTATAGTGGCTGTCGACGCTGAACACGCTGTCGCCCCAGGCGTAACCGACCTTCAACCGGTAGTATCCCATGTATTTGGTGATGTCCGGGTTGTCATCGTTGCTCGAGCTCTCCGAGAAGCGGAACCAGGGCTTGAGATCCACCTGCCAGTTGCCGTTTTGCGCCATCAGCCGCGCATAGCCGCGATTCCAGCTGCGCGACGTCGGATCAGAGCGGCCGTTAGACTGGTGGTTAACGCCGATTTCAATATCGCGCAACGTCCAACCAGCAAAGCGGTAATCGGTCGCCCACCCTACGAACAGCTGCGGCTCGTAGTTGGTCTCGCGGAACGGTGAAGACTCGCCGCGGTTGGACAATTGCCACCAGGAGCGCTGAGTATAAGACGCGCCGAGCACCGAGTTGTCGCCGGCAATGCCCCGCCACAGCGGAAACGCCAGGCTAAGCTGGTATTTCACCTCGTCCTTGCGCGCCTTGTCGGCCCAGTTGTACGTCTTGATGGCTTCTTTGTTGATATCGCTGGTGTCGGTATACAGCAGGTAATTGGGATCGTAAGGATACAGCGTGAACGGATTATCGTGCTCCTGCAGCAGGTTGGCGATAATGCTGCCGCGCACCGCCGGCTTATCGTGAATCTGCTGCTCTTTGGCTTCCTCAGCCAATGCCAGCGCCGGCATCAGCAGCGTGGCGGAAACGATCCCTGACAAAATGCGCATAACCTCTCCTCACTCCAACGAAAAAGGGCAATCCCGGAAAAAATCAGGCCATTTTACACACAAAGGAGGCTTTCCCGCAGCGCAGGCCGGTTTTATTGGAATAGTCTGGAAAGCAACAAAGGTTAAGCATAAAATCAACATTCCATTAACCTGGACTGACCAGTTAGCTCCTTTAAAACGCAAAAGAAAAACGGAAACCCGCTATGTCGACCACAGCACTGACCCTGGAAGCCGCCCGCCGCAAGATCGGCGAAATCTTTGTCTACCACATGCCGTTCAACCGCGAGCTTGGCCTGGAGCTGCGCCGCTTCGACGATGATTACGTCGAGTTGAGCTTCACCAACCAGCGCAAGCTGGTGGGCAACGCCGCACAGGAGATTTTGCACGGCGGCGTGATCGCCGCGGTGCTTGACGTCGCCGCCGGATTGGCCTGCGCCGGCGGCGTGCTGACGCGCATGGAGCCGCTGATCGAAGAAGAGATCGCCGCCAAGCTGTCGCGCATGGGCACCATCGATCTGCGCGTCGACTATCTGCGCCCCGGCCGCGGCGAGCACTTCGTCGCCTCCGCCAGCGTGCTGCGCAGCGGCAACAAGGTCGCCGTCGCGCGCGTAGAACTGCATAACCACGACGGCCTGCATATCGCGACCGCCACCGCCACCTATCTGGTCGGCTGATGATTGTGTGCGGTGAGCGTCTTCAGTACACTCACCGCATCTTACGTTCCCCACCCGAGTGACGTCATGGACGCAAAGCAAACGCGTCAGGGCATTTTCTTCGCCCTGGCCGCCTATTTTATGTGGGGCATCGCCCCGGCCTATTTCAAACTGATCCAGCAAGTATCCGCGGACGAGATCCTCACCCACCGGATCATCTGGTCGTTTTTCTTCATGCTGGCGCTGATCACGCTGGGCCGCAACTGGCCGAAAGTGCGCGCCGCCTGCCAAAACCGCAAACGGCTGCTGCTGCTGGCAGTCACCGCGCTGTTGATCGGCGGCAACTGGCTGCTGTTCATCTGGGCGGTGAACAACCACCATATGCTGGAAGCCAGCCTGGGCTATTTCATCAACCCGCTGGTTAACGTGCTGTTGGGAATGCTGTTTCTCGGCGAGCGCTTCCGCCGCATGCAGTGGGTGGCGGTGGCGCTGGCGTTCACCGGGGTGCTGGTGCAGCTCTGGCAGTTCGGCTCGTTGCCGATCATCGGTCTGGGGCTGGCGTTCAGCTTCGCCTTCTACGGCCTGCTGCGCAAGAAAATCGCCATCGACGCCCAGACCGGCATGCTGATTGAGACGCTGTGGCTGCTGCCGGTGGCGGCGGCCTATCTGTTCCTGTTCGCCGACAGCCCCACCAGCCACCTGAGCGCCAACCCGTGGTCGCTGAACCTGCTGTTGGTCGCCGCCGGCATCGTCACCACCGTACCGCTGCTGTGCTTCACCGCGGCGGCTACCCGGTTGCGCCTGTCGACGCTGGGTTTCTTCCAGTATCTCGGCCCGACGTTGATGTTCCTGCTGGCGGTCACCTTCTACGGTGAGACCATCGGCCAGGATAAGCTGGTGACCTTCGGCTTTATCTGGGCGGCGCTGATCCTGTTCACCCTCGACGCGCTCTACACCCAGCGCAAGCTGCGCTGAGCCCGGCGCCGCCGGGTTACAGCCAGTTCTTGCGCTTGAAGTACAGGTATGGGGCCAGACCGGCCAGGATCATCAAGGTGATGGCGCCCGGATAGCCGAATGACCACCTCAGTTCCGGCATGAATTCGAAGTTCATGCCGTAGCTGGAAGCCACCAGCGTAGGCGGCAGGAACACCACCGACACCACCGAGAAGATCTTGATGATGCGGTTCTGTTCGATGTTGATGAAGCCCATCGCCGCCTGCATCAGGAAGTTCACCTTTTGGAACAGCGATTCGTTGTGCGGTAGCAGGGATTCGATGTCGCGCAGCACTTCACGCGCCTGCTCCAGCTGGCCGGTTGGCAGACGCGCCTTGCGCACCAGGAAGTTGAGCGCGCGCTGGGTATCCATCAGACACAAACGCACCTTCCAGCCGATATCTTCCAGCTCCGCCAGCGTCGACAGCGCGGCGTCGTATTCGTCGCCCTGATGCCCTTCCATGATCACCCGGCTGAGCTGTTCCAGATCGCTGTAGATGTTCTCTATCTCGTCCGCCAGCTGTTCAATCTTGGTTTCGAACAGATCCAGCAGCAGTTCGTAGGCGTTGCCTTCGAGCATGGTCTGGTTGCGGGCGCGCATGCGGTACAGGCGAAACGCCGGCAGTTCACGCTCGCGCAGGGTATACAGGCGGCCGTCGCGGATGGTGAACGCCACCGTGGAGTTGCCGGCGTGATCTTCCGCATCTTCAAAGTAGAAGAAGGAGTGGATATGCAGACCGTCTTCGTCTTCGAAGAAACGGGCGGAGGCTTCGATGTCGTCCAGTTCGGGACGCGTCGCCAGGCTTTGTCCCAGCTCATTCTGCACGCGCTCACGCTCGCCCTCTTCCGGCTCGACCAGGTCAACCCACAGCGATGACGTGAGATCATCCGAGTCGTCCAGCTCCAGACGGGACAAGCGGCGGTTATCTAATTTAAAAGCGCTCAGCATGTGCCAAAACTCCGTGAAGGTAACGGGTGCGGACAACGCGTTGAAGCACAGAAACAGAGGGGATGCGTATCACCGATTTGTTTCAGACCATGAAGAGATCTGACTCATAGCGACGCTTTGCGGGGTCGCCGACAACCACGAAGGCTATCAGCAAAAACGGAGAGCCTTAGAAGTTATACCTGCGGCGCAGGTCAGTGAGCCAGTATCTACTGGGTGTGTCCAAGGCGTCTGTCCTCAATGATAATAGTGCGCGCATGTTACGCCGAGAAGAAAAAGCCTGTCAACACGTTAGGCGGGATAATTGCGCAACAAATCATCACGATGATCAATGGCAGAAATGGCGCGTAAACCGTACTGAAAAAGTCGCGGCGATCGCTTACCGCCACCAAGAATGTTGCTAAGATGACATCACCCTGATGGTACGACAAGCATGCGGATTTAAACGATGAAACAGATTACCGCCCATGAACTGACCGCGATGAGCGAACAGGCCGCCAGCGTGGCCCGCCTGCGCGCGCACCGCACCTTACACGAAGAGCTGAGCGACCCAGTGCAACGCCTGGCGATCGCCATGGAACCCGGCACCTATATCCGCCCACACCGCCACCCGCAAACCTGGGAGCTGCTGACGCCGCTGCGCGGCCGTTTTGTCGTGTTGCAGTTCAACGATGACGGCGTGGTGACGCAGCGCACCTTGCTCGGCGAAGAAACCAAAGTGCTGGAGATGCCGGCATTTACCTGGCATGCGGTGCTGTCGGTCGATGCCGGCGGCGTGGTGTTCGAAGTGAAGCAGGGCCCGTATCAGGCGCTGACCGAAGAGGACTGCATGCAATGGGCGCCGCAGGAAGGCGGCGAAGGCACCGAAACGGTGATGCGCTGGTATGCCACCGCGCAGGTCGGCGATCGCTACCCTCACGGATAATGAACGATTGCAGGGGCGTGCCCCTGCAACTCCCCCCTCTCTTTATACCGTTTCCAGGCGAGCGTAGGCCGCCACCAGCCACTTGATGCCCTCGCCCGGGAAGGCGATCTGCAGCCGGCTGTGCTCGCCGCTGCCTTCCAGATTGACGATGGTGCCTTCGCCAAACTTGGGATGGCGCACGCGCTGGCCCAGCTTGTAGCCGGTATCGTTCTCGCTGATCGGCGTGCCCATGCGGCGGTGATTGACCGGCCGCGATACGCTGGCGCGCAGGCGCACTTCTTCCACGCACTCTTCCGGCAGTTCGCCGATAAAGCGCGACGGCCGATGGTAAACCTCTTTGCCGTACAGACGGCGCGTTTCGGCGTAGGTCAGCGTCAGCTTCTGCATGGCGCGCGTTACGCCCACATAGGCCAGACGGCGCTCCTCCTCCAGACGGCCGCCTTCATCCAGCGACATCTGGCTCGGGAACATGCCTTCTTCCATACCGACGATAAACACCAGCGGGAACTCCAGGCCCTTGGCGGAGTGCAGGGTCATCAGCTGCACCGCGTCCTGATAGGCGTCGGCCTGGCCTTCGCCCGCCTCCAGCGCCGCATGCGACAGGAACGCCTGCAGCGGCATCAGATCCTGATCTTCGTCCTGATAGCTGAACTGACGCGTCGCCGTCACCAGCTCCTCAAGGTTTTCGATACGTGCCTGCCCCTTTTCGCCCTTCTCCTGCTCATACATGATGAACAGCCCGGAATCGCGGATCACCCGGTCGGTCTGCACGTGCAGCGGCATATCGGCGGTTTCATGCGCCAGCGACTCCACCAGTTCGATGAAACGCTGCAGCGCCGAGGCGGCACGGCCGGCCAACACCTTGTCCTGCATCAGCTCGCGCGTCGCCTGCCACAGCGTCAGCTGGCGATCGCGCGCCGCCTGGCGCACCACGTCGAGGGTGCGATCGCCGATGCCGCGCGTCGGGGTGTTGACCACGCGCTCGAAGGCCGCATCGTCGTTGCGGTTGGAAATGAGGCGCAGATAAGCCAGCGCATCCTTGATTTCCTGACGTTCGAAGAAGCGCTGGCCGCCGTAGATGCGGTACGGCATCGCCGTCTGCAGCAGCGCCTCTTCCAGCACGCGCGACTGGGCGTTGCTGCGGTACAGGATGGCGCAGTCGTTCAGCGCACCGCCGTTGTCCTGCCAGGTCTTGATGCGGTTGACCACGAAGCGCGCTTCGTCGAGTTCGTTGAAGGCGCAGTAGATGGAAATCGGCTCGCCTTCGCCGCCTTCGGTCCACAGGTTTTTGCCCATGCGCCCGTCGTTGTTGGCGATCAGGGTGTTAGCCGCTTTCAGGATGTTGCTGGTGGAACGGTAGTTCTGCTCCAGGCGGATGGTTTCCGCGCCGGGGAAGTCCTTCAGGAAGCGCTGGATGTTTTCCACCTGCGCGCCGCGCCAGCCGTAGATCGACTGGTCATCGTCGCCGACGATCATCACGTTGCTGTTGCCGCCCGCCAGCAGGCGGATCCAGGCGTACTGGATGCTGTTGGTATCCTGGAATTCGTCCACCAGCACGTTGGTGAAACGTTCGCGGTAGTGGTTGAGGATATGCGGCTTGTTCAGCCACAGCTCGTGTGCGCGCAGCAGCAACTCAGCGAAATCCACCAGCCCCGCGCGATCGCAGGCTTCCTGGTAGGCTTGGTAGATGCGCAGCCAGGTGGCCTCTACCGGGTTGTTGTAGGTCTCGACGTGCTGCGGGCGCAGACCCTCGTCTTTCTTGCCGTTGATGTACCACATCGCCTGACGCGGCGGCCACTGCTTCTCGTCAACGTTCAGCGCCTTGATGATACGCTTGAGCAGCCGCAGTTGGTCGTCGCTGTCGAGGATCTGGAAATCTTGCGGCAGGTTGGCTTCCAGGTGGTGGGCGCGCAACAGACGGTGCGCCAGGCCGTGGAAGGTGCCGATCCACATGCCGCCCTGGCTGGTGCCGATCAGATGTTCGATACGGTGGCGCATTTCCGCCGCCGCCTTGTTGGTGAAGGTCACCGCCATGATCGAATACGGCGAACAGTTCTCCACCGACAGCAGCCAGGCGATGCGATGCACCAGCACCCGCGTCTTGCCGCTGCCCGCCCCGGCCAGAACCAACAGGTTGCTGCGCGGCGCCGCCACGGCTTCACGTTGTTTTTCATTCAGGCTGTCGAGCAGATCGGAGACGTCCATAGGCACCACTAATGGTTAAGGGAAAACCCGCCGGTGACGGGTTTTTCACTGGAAATTTATACAGAGTTCTGGCAGGGATTATAACAATGCTGTCAGCGATGCCAACTGCGAAATCTCAATATGCGGCAGCAGACGGCTGTCGGCGGCCTGCATCAGGCAGCGTTGCCGATCGTTGATCCAACAGGCCTGCAGCCCCGCGCGCAGCGCGCCGGCGACGTCGGTGGTCAGATCGTCGCCCACGTGCAGGATCTGCTCGGGCGCCACGCCCAGCCGCTCGACGGCCAGGTGATACATGTCCTGATACGGTTTGGCGCGCCCATCCGGCCCGGAGCGCAATACAAACTGGAAGTAACCGTCCAGGCCACACTGCGCCGGATCGGCGTTGCCGTTAGTGATCGCCACCAGCGGGTAGCGCGCGGCCAGCGCCTTCAGCGTGGCGTGGGTCGCTTCCGGCACCTCGATGCGGCTGCGCCACAGCGCAAAGTTCTGCATCGCCGCATCGGCCCCGATCGCCGCGTCGGCATCGCGCAGCCCCTGCCGGCTCAGCGCCAGATGAATGGCGCGCCAGCGCCACTGGGTGACATCGTGGTAGATCTCCGGATCCTGCTCACGCAGTTCCTGGCGCAGGCGGTGGAAATCCGCCGACTGGAAGCTGTTCAGGCCGGGATGGTAGCTCTGCAGGAAGGCCACCGACTGTTGTTCGGTCTGTCTAATCACCGGGCGATTGTCATACAGCGTATCGTCCAGATCGAAAGTCAGCGCCGCCAGCGGGCGCAGCGGGCGATAAAAATGCATCAGGATTTCCCCCGTTTGGCACGCGGATGCGCGGCATCGTACACGTTCGCCAGATGTTGAAAGTCGAGGTGGGTATAAATTTGCGTGGTGGTCAGGTTGGCGTGGCCGAGCAGCTCCTGCACCGCGCGCAGATCGCCGCTGGACTCCAGCATGTGGGTAGCGAAGGAGTGACGCAGCTTGTGCGGGTGGATATGGCTGTTGACGCCCTGTTTCACGCCCCATTCGGCGAAGCGCTTTTGCACGTTGCGCGTCGAGATGCGCCGCCCCTGATTGGACAGGAACATCGCGTCATCTTCCGGCCCGAACAGATCGCGCATCGCCAGCCAGTGTTCCAGCCAGGTGACGGCGGTGCGTCCGATCGGCAATTTGCGCTCTTTGCTGCCTTTCCCCATCACCCACACCTCGCCGGCGGCCATATCGACATGGCGGCAATCCAGCCCCACCAGTTCGGAGAGGCGCAGACCGGCGCCGTACATCACCTCCAGCATGGCGCGATCGCGCACCGCCAACGGATCGTTGAGATCGATCTCCAGCAGCTGGTTCATTTCATCAACGTCGATGTTTTTCGGTAGATGGCGGCCGCTGCGCGGCGTGCGGATGCCTTTGGCGGGGTTGGCGTGCAATACGCCCTGGCTGACCAGCCAGTCGAGGAAACTGCGCAGCGAAGAGAGCCGCAGCGCCAGGCTGGCGGACTGCAGGCCGGCCCGTTTGCTGCGCGCCGCCAGCATGCGTACCCGGGCGGCGTCCAGCGCCGCCCAGTCGGTGACGCCGATCTCCTGCGCCAGGCGCATCAGCGCCGCCAGCTGGCGCGAATAGCTGAGCTGCGTCAGCGGGCTGAGTTGCCGTTCTACCTTGAGATAACGCAGAAAAGCGTCCACCGGCTGCTGCAGGCTGGGCGCAATCGGCGTCATGCGCGTTCGACCCAGCGTTCCAGCAGCTCCGGCAGCATGCGCGCCAGTTGATTGAGCATCACCGTGCCCATGCCCTGCTGATAGTGTTGCGTATCGCGGCTGCTGAAGATCACCATGCCCAGTTCGCCGTCGTCGCCCAACATCGACAGCGCCACCGAGCCAATCTGGCCAATCTGTTTGGCCTGCGGCAACAGCAGCAGCAGTTCGGGGCCGTTCAGACCGCCGAGGTAGTGTTGTTCGCTGCCCAGCCGCTGAATGCGGAACGGCTCGAACGCCGAGCGCGTCAGCGCCAGGTGGGTAAAATCGGAAGGCGCGCCGATATTCCAGCGCTCGGCGAACAGGCGCACCGTGGCGCCGGCCAAACCGAACCCGCGCGCCCAGCGCTGCAGCCGGTTGAGCATGTCCTGCAGGCTGTCGGCGGTGGCCAGATCGGCCTGCAGGTGCAGCAGCCTGGCGAACAGCCCTTCGTTGGCGCTGGCCTGCTCCATCAACAGCGTGATCTCTTCTTCCAGCCGTTCGATGTGATTGCGCTGGCGGGCCAGATGCCATTCCACCAGCGAAACGGTGCCGCGCACCGGGTGTGGCACGCGCATCTGCTCAACCTGGCGCGCGTTGCGAATAAAGAAATCCGGGTTCTGCAGCAGATACTGCATCACGGTGTCGTCATCCAGCGCCAGGCCGGCGACGCTCTGTTCTTCTACGCTTTTCATAGATGAATAAATCCGTCATAGACATGGGTTGCCGGGCCGGTCATAAACAGCGGGTTGCCCGGCCCTTTCCAGCGAATATGCAGGCTGCCGCCCGGCAGTTCTACATGCACCTCTTCTGACAGCAATTCCTGTTGGATCCCCACCGCCACCGCCGCACAGGCGCCGCTGCCGCAGGCCTGCGTTTCGCCGGCGCCGCGCTCGTAAACGCGCAGCTTGATGTGATCGCGGCTGACCACTTGCATAAAACCGATGTTGGCTCGTTCCGGGAAGCGCTCATGCCCTTCCAGCACCGGGCCGAGCAGCTCCACCTTGGCGGTTTTTACATCGTCCACCTGCAGAACACAATGCGGGTTGCCCATCGACACCACGCCGCACAGCACGGTATGTTCCGCCGCGCGCATGATGTAGGTCTTTTCAGCCTTGGCGGCGCGGAACGGCACCGCCTGCGGGTCGAAGTTCGGCTCACCCATGTTGACGCACACCCGATCGTCGTCGGTGACGCTGAGCACCATGCGCCCGGTTTGGGTGCTGACGCGGATGTCGCGTTTGTTGGTCAGCCCTTTCAACCGCACAAAGCGCGCGAAGCAGCGCGCGCCGTTGCCGCACTGCGCCACTTCGCTGCCGTCGGCGTTGAAAATTCGGTAGTGAAAATCCAGCTCGGGATCGTAAGGCGGTTCTACCACCAGCATCTGGTCAAAGCCGACGCCCAGGTGCCGATCGGCCAGCCGGCGGATCAGCTCAGGTGAAAAATAGACATTCTGTGTAACGGCATCGACCACCATAAAGTCGTTGCCCAGACCGTGCATTTTGGAGAACTGCATATCATACTCCGCTATCTGGACGCGCTATCCGTCTTGATTTTGCGGCGGCGCTCGCTACCGCAAACAGGGTGTTACTGGTCGACCATCGACGGTTTTTGCTGAGAGCCAGACTGCTCCTGCTGGTTCTTTTGCACCTGATCGCCCGTTTGCACCGGCGGCTTGGCCGGTTTCTGGCTGGCGGGATCGGCAGGCGGGAAGTAAAGCGGGCCTTTCAGACCACAGCCGACGAGGCCGGTAACCAGAACTGCCATCAGCGCATAGCGTAGTTGTTTTTTCATTTGCATTAATGCCTGTAATTCATGCGTCCAAGGTCTCTATAATCGCAGGTGGATCATGAAAAGCAATAGGAATTGAATATGAACGACAGCGAGTTTCACCAGTTGGCCGACCAGCTGATGCTGAATATTGAAGAGACACTGGACGATTTTGACGGCGATGCGGATATCGATTACGAAACCAATGGCGGCGTAATGACGCTGAGCTTCGAAAACGGCACCAAAATCGTCATCAACCGCCAGGAGCCGCTGCACCAGGTGTGGCTCGCCACCAAGGCCGGCGGTTACCACTTCAACTACCGCGACGGCGTTTGGCTATGCGATCGCAGCGGGCAGCCGTTTTATCAGCTGCTCAGCGAAGCGGCCAGCGCGCAGGCCGGCGAGGAACTGCGTTTTTCCTGAGGCTAAGCAGGGCTCGGCAACCGAGCCCTTGCGGCGTCAATGCAGCTGGAACTGCTGTTTCAGCGGCTGAGCGGCGCCATCGGCCACCGTCACGCACAGGCTGGACAGCACATTGCTGCGGAACGGGATTACCTGCGTGCGCCCATCGAGTTGCACGATCTGATAAAACTGCGGCAGATTGAAGTTGATGAAGCTGGAGCCGTAGGTGAAGCGATCGTGCGACGAGGAATAGAAGCGGCTGACGTCGCGCACCAGCTCCTCTTTACTGCCCTCGCAGTGGTGATACACCTCTACCCGATTCGACTCATCCAGAATATAGATGTTGAAGCCCTTGTCGTCTGAGGTGTCTTCGAAGAAGAACTGGATGATCCCCTCGCTGGCGAAGCCATCCACCACCGGCGGCAAATGCACCTGATCGGTTTCCACCTTGATAGACAGGCCGTGCAGCTTGTTATTGGAGATGGCGCCGTAAAACTCCACCGCATTCTCCAGCTTTTGCACCGATACGCTCAGGCGCTCGAAGAACAGCCCCCAGGTCTGCCCGGCGACGCGTACCGCCTTGAAGCGGCCGGGCTCCAGGCGGGTGCTGGACAGGCGCAGCTCGATGCACTCCGACACCAGCTGCTGGATACGGGTGCGGATCAGGCCGCGCAGGTGCTGGCTGTAGCAGAACACTTCCACCGACTCCGGCGGCGCGGCGTCCTGGTGCATTTTGCCGAGAATGGTTTTCAGCGCTTCCAGCACCGACTGCTCGCCGCTGAAATGCAGGGTACGCACTTCGTTCCAGGAGTTGCGGTACAGCAGATCGATGCTCCCCACCAGGCACTGTTGCTGCTGGCCGAAGCTGAACACGTCCAGCTTGCGGAAATCGAAGTGCACCACCTGATTGCGGAAGGCGGCGGTCGGATCGTTTTCCAGGTTGACGATGATCGCCAGATGGCGAATTTCGCACGGGCTATACAGCGCTTTCGGCGTCGGCGCCGGCAGGCGCAGCGGGAAGTGATGGGAAACGTCGGCCACCAGTTCCTGCAGCTTGGCGGTGTCGCACAGGTTGCCGCTCTTGATGTGCAGGCGGGTCTGCGGGGTCAGCAGGCCGTTGAAATAGGCCCAGGCCACCAGCTTGTTCAGGTAGCGGTTATATTCCAGCGGTTGATGGCTGACGATCGAATCCATAGCCGGCGCCTGATTATACAGGTACCAGCCGGTGCGGTTGGCGCGGCCAACCGGCACGTGAATAAAGGTTAAATCGTTTTCCGACAGGTCCGGCGAAATCTGCGGGTTCACCAGCGTCACCTTGCCGGGCAGCGCTTCGAACGCCGCGTACAGTTTGCGGGTCAGCACGCCGATATCCTGCGGGCTGGCGCTGACGCTGAGGTTGTTGCGGCGGGCGAAACGGATCAGGTTGCGGTAGCTCTGCATCATCGCGTCGAGCAACTCGTTATGCGCTTCGCGCACTCGCTCGATTTTCCAGTTGGCGCGGTTGTCCAGCATCGCCAGACGCTCTTCGCTCCAGCCCCACTCGCTGACCAGTTGGCTGAGGATCTCGCGCCGCCAGCCGACGCAGGCATTGGCCAGCGACAGCTTTTCACACACTTTCAGGTAGAAGCAGCGGCGGGCCAGATCGAGGCGGGTGGTGTCGTTGATGTCGGTCAGGTAGCGGGTCACGCGCTCAAGCATCATGCAGTAGGCGTCTAGCCCGAAGCTGACGATCTCACCCTGATGCAGCCGGTGTTTGATGTCCGTCGCCAGCAGCTGGGTATTGGGGTATTCCCAGGAATAGGCTTCCAGCAGCAGGGTCTTCAGCACCGCCTTGTAAGGCGAATCGATGCTCTTGTACAGCTGCCACAGGCTGGCGCCGAAGTACTCTTCCGCCGACAGCGAACTCAGGCCGCCGAGATCCAGCCACTCGTTCGGCGTGAGCGCCCCTTGCGCGTACAGCGACAGCACGTATTCATCGTAGTGCGCTTCTTCTTCGCCCGGCACCATGTTCCACAGGATGCGTTTGCCGGCCAGGCGCACCGCGGTGCGATAGAATTCGTCGAGCAATAGGATATGCTGCGTCGAGCCGCAGTCTTCGCCGCCCAGGCTGCCGCTTTCATTATGGCGGAAGCGGTTTTCGTCGATCAGGAAGAAGCTGACTTCCACCCCCATCGAGGCGGCCCACTTCTCAAGCAGGCTGCATTTTTGTTGCAGGCGGGTGCGTTCTTCGTTGTCCAGCCAGGACTGGTGGCAGACCCAGATGTCGAGATCCGAGCTGCAGCTTTGGCCGATAGACGAAGTACTGCCCATCGAATAGACGCCGGTGATCGGCAGCTCGCCGCTGGCCGGTTTGTCAAACGGGCTACCCCATTTGTCTTCTAAATCGTTCAGGTAATCTTGTTGAGTTTCATCAGGCGTGTAGAGGCAAATGCCGTGGGGAACGTTACCGTTCAGGTAACCCGGCATCAGCGGGTGGTGGTGGTGCAGTAAGGTGGGCAGCAGACTGTATACCCGTTGAAACGCGGGCTTCATAGCCGCCAGGGCGCGATCGACGCGTAGCTGATTGATCGCATCCAGTCTCTGCTTCAATGTCTCGATGTAGAGGTACAAGACGTCTCGCCTGATTATCCCGGTGTTTAGAAAAAAACCCGTATTCCATAAGCGCCGTTAGTGTAAGAAGAATATTTGGCGACTTATTGCTGGAAACGTGATCAATTTAACACCTTGCTGATTGACCGTAAAGGAGGTAACGCTTCACAATTATTGTAGCGCTTCCCTAAACGATTTACCCGCAGTGTTAACTGCCCCAAAGCACATCACACGTCCCTTTGATTCCGTTGTCCTTTTTCCGCCTCCGGCTTCTTGCACTGACAGTATTGGCTCTCAGTGGTAGGATGGATGGCGAAATATAAAAACGGTAACAAGCATGTTAGACAAAATTATTCGAATTGCCACCCGACAAAGCCCGCTTGCACTCTGGCAAGCACATTATGTGCAGCAACGTCTGATGGCCAGCCATCCCGGCCTGCAGGTCGAGTTGGTGCCGATGGTGACGCGCGGCGACGTTATTCTGGATACGCCGCTGGCGAAAGTCGGCGGTAAAGGCCTGTTTGTTAAAGAACTCGAGCTGGCGCTGCTGGAAGGCCGCGCCGACATCGCCGTGCACTCGATGAAAGACGTGCCGGTCGATTTCCCTGCCGGCCTCGGTTTGACCACCATTTGCGAACGCGAAGATCCGCGCGACGCTTTTGTTTCCAATCGTTTCGCCTCGCTCGATCAACTGCCGCAGGGCAGCGTGGTCGGCACCTCCAGCCTGCGCCGCCAGTGCCAGCTGCGTGAACGCCGCCCGGATCTGATCGTGCGCGACCTGCGCGGCAACGTCGGCACTCGCCTGGCCAAGCTGGACAACGGCGACTACGACGCGATTATTCTGGCGGTGGCCGGTCTGAAACGCCTGGGCCTGGAGCAACGCATCCGCAGCCCGCTGAGCGCCGAAGAGTGCCTGCCGGCGGTCGGCCAGGGCGCGGTCGGCATTGAATGCCGCCTCGACGACAGCGTCACCCGCGCGCTGCTGGCGCCGCTGAACCATGCAGCTACCGAAACCCGCGTGCGCGCCGAACGGGCGATGAACACCCGTCTGGAAGGCGGTTGCCAGGTGCCGATCGGTAGCTATGCCGAACTGGATGGCGACAGCCTGTGGCTGCGTGCCTTGGTTGGTGCGCCGGACGGCAGCCAGATGGTGCGCGGCGAACGCCGCGGGCCGGCCACCGAGGCCGAACGGATGGGCGTTGAGCTGGCGGAAGAGCTGCTGGCGCGCGGCGCGCGCGAGATCCTGCGCGAGGTTTACCAGGGAAATCCGCCGGCATGACGATCCTGGTAACCCGTCCATCGCCTTCGGGCGAGCGGTTAGTGAGCCGGCTGCGCGCACTCGGCCGGGTTGCCTATCATGCACCGCTGATCGACTTCGCCCCCGGCGGCGATCTGCCTAAGCTGCCGCAGGCGTTGCAGCAGCTTGGCGCAGGCGATCTGGTGTTCGTGCTGTCGCAGCATTCGGTGAACTACGCCGATTCTGTCATCGGCCGCGCCGGGCTGAGCTGGCCCGCGCACCTGGCCTATTACGCTATCGGCCGCACCACCGGGCTGGCGCTGCACCGCATCAGCAGTTTGCCGGTGGAATACCCGCGCGAACGCGAGATCAGCGAAACGCTGCTGCTGCTGCCGGCGCTGCAAAAATTGGCGGGCAAACGCGCGTTGATTTTGCGCGGCAACGGCGGCCGTGAGCTGCTGGGCACGACGCTGAGCGAGCGCGGCGCCGACGTCAGCTATTATGAATGCTATCAACGTAGCCCGGTGCACTACGACGGCAGCGAGCAAAGCGCCCACTGGCAGCGTGCCGGTGTGGATACGCTGGTGGTGACCAGCGGTGAAATGTTACAACAGCTCTATACTTTAGTTCCTGATTACTATCGTTCTTCATGGCTGCTGCGTTGCCGCCTGGTAGTAGTGAGCGAACGCCTGGCTACCCTCGCCCGGGACTTGGGCTGGCGTACGATTCGGGTAGCTGACAACGCCGATAATGACGCGCTGATCCGCGCGCTACAATAATCTGACTATGGGATGTGCCACTATGACGGAACAAAATACCCCATCCGCCCCGGTTGAAGAGCCAACCAACGCGGTTGAGAGCTCCCAGCAGCCAGCCGCTGCCAGCCGCAAAGGCAAGAATACCGGCCCGGTGCTCGGCGCGATCGCTATCGTGCTGGTCATCGCCCTCGGCGCGGGCGGCTATTACCACACGCACAAGCAAGCGCAACAGCTGATCGCCGCCAATCAGGCGCTGCAGCAGCAGCTTGAAGGCGTGAAACAGAGCCAGCAGCAGGAAAGAAATGCGCTGGAAGGCCTGTTGCAGCAGCAGGGTAAAACCCTGGACGCCGCCGATCGCGAGCAGGCGAACCTGGCGCGCCAACTGAGCGAACTGCAGGAAAAAGTAGCGACCATCTCCGGCAGCGACGCCAAAACCTGGCTGCTGGCGCAGGCCGATTTTCTGGTGAAAATGGCCGGCCGCAAGCTGTGGAGCGATCAGGACGTGACCAGCGCCGCCGCGCTGCTGAAAAGCGCCGACGCCAGCCTGGCGGACATGAACGATCCGAGCCTGCTCGAGGTACGCCGCGCCATTACCGAAGACATCAGCACACTTGCTACACTGACCCAGGTCGATTACGACGGCATCATCCTCAAGGTCAATCAGCTGTCCAATCAGGTGGATAACCTGCGTCTGGCGGACAACGACACCGACGAAGCGCCGATGGATCAAAACAGCAGCGAGCTCTCCGGTTCGATCGGCGAATGGCGGCAGAACCTGGCCAAGAGCTGGCGCAATTTCATGGCCGACTTCATTACCATCCGCCGCCGCGATACCAGCGCCGAGCCGCTGCTGGCGCCGAACCAGGACATCTACCTGCGCGAAAATATCCGTTCGCGCCTGCTGGTGGCCGCGCAGGCCATCCCGCGCCACCAGAACGAGACCTACAAGCAGTCTCTGGAAACTGTCTCTACCTGGGTGCGCGCTTACTTCGACACCACCGATCCAGCGACCAAAGCCTTCCTGGAAGAGCTGGACAGCCTGAGCCAACAGTCGATCTCGATGGACGTGCCGGATCAGCTGAAAAGCCAGCCGCTGCTGGAAAAAGTGATGCAGACCCGGGTGCGCAACCTGATGACCCAGTCCCCTGCCGCTCACCAGGAGGGTTAAGCCATGTTACGCGTGTTATTTCTGTTCCTGGTGGTGATCGCCAGCGTGGTGCTCGGACCGATGTTGGCCGGGCATCAGGGCTATGTGCTGATCCAGACCGACAATTACAATATCGAAACCAGCGTCACCGGCCTGGTGATTATGCTGGTGCTGCTGTTCGTGGTGCTGCTGGCGATCGAGTGGATCCTGCGCCGTCTCTTCCGTACCGGCGCCCGCACGCGCGGTTGGTTTATCGGCCGCAAGCGCACCCGCGCACGCCAGCAAACCAAAGCCGCGCTGATCAAGCTGGCGGAAGGCGACTACAAGCAGGTTGAGAAGCTAATGACGCGCAACGCCGACCACGCCGAACAGCCGGTGGTGAACTACCTGCTGGCCGCCGAGGCCGCACAGCAACGCGGCGACGACTTCCGCACCAATCAGTATCTGGAGCGCGCTGCCGAAGCGGCCGACACCGATCAACTGCCGGTGGACATCACCCGGGTTCGCATCCAGCTGGCGCAGGGCGAGAACCACGCCGCGCGCCACGGTGTCGATCGCCTGCTGAATCAGGCGCCACGTCATCCGGAAGTGTTGCGTCTGGCGGAACAAGCCTATCTGCGCACCGGCGCCTACGCGTCACTGCTGGAAGTGCTGCCGTCGATGCGTAAAATCGAACTGCACAGCGAAGAACAACTACTGGCGTTGCAGCAGCAGGCTTACATCGGTCTGATGAATCAGGCGATGGCGGACGAAGGCAGTGAAGGCCTGAAGCGCTGGTGGAAAGATCAGAGCCGCAAGACGCGTCACGAGGTGCCGCTGCAAATCGCGATGGTGGAACACCTGATCGAATGCAACGACCACGAACTGGCGCAGGAGATTGTGCTCGACAGCCTGAAGCGCCAATACGACGAGCGCCTGGTGCTGTTGCTGCCGCGGCTCAAATCCGGCAACCCCGAACAGTTGGAAAGAGCGCTGCGTCAGCAGATGAAACAACACGGCGCGACGCCGCTGTTGAACAGCACGCTGGGGCAGCTGTTGATGAAGCACGGCGAGTGGCAGCAAGCGGCCGACGCCTTCCGTGAAGCGCTGAAACAGCGCCCGGATGCTTACGACTACGCCTGGTTAGCCGATACGCTGGAGAAACTGCATCGTTCGGATGAGGCGGCGCAGATGCGCCGTGAGGGGCTGATGTTGACGCTGAAACAGAACGGCGGCGAATAACGCCCTGCCCGAGTGAGTGAGAAAAGCGCGGCCCCGATGCCGCGCTTTTTTTTGCCCCGGGGTTTTCTGTGGCGCAAAAAAAACACTTGCCGTAGGGCAAGTGTATAAAGAAGCAATCAGGTCTAGGACAACAGGGGCGGTGCCTCACTCAACGTTCTGCCCTGAGCGTGATGACGGGTTAGTCATCGTTCTCGTGGGCGATAGGCACCCTAAATCGGCTCTGCGTCATTCCCAGGGTTTATGAGGCCTAAGGCGAACATAAGAGGTGGAATGAGCATCTACGCTATAGATATTGCATTTAGCGTGCCAACTTTAAAATTGAGGCTCCCTCATAGGAAAATAGAGCTCAATATATTGAAAATATTGATTTTTTATTTAACTCTTCCTTTCCCGTCAAAAACGACTCTCTGGCGTTCCTTGTTAACGGCCTTTATCAAGTTGTCGCCTCAAAACGACGACTTAAGCCAAAGCCAATTTTATCTTTTTAAATCAATGAATTATTTGTCTCAACCTGACGACAGCGCGGGATGCCGTTGTCGCTGAAAACCAACACGTTTGTCGGCAGAGGCAACATGCTCATCCTTAGATACGCAAAAAGCCCGCGCATTGCTGCGCGGGCCTGCCTTCTCGTCTCGCTTCGCGAGGCTCGAACCTCCTACGGAGGTGCTCATCCTCATAAACGACAGACGAAAAAAACCTGCTTTAAAAAGCAGGTTTTTCGAAAGTGGTCGGCGAGAGAGGATTACGCGCATCGTTGATGCGCGCCCTGCGGGCCGTTGCTAAAGCAACGTTGTCTCGCTTCGCGAGGCTCGAACCTCCTGCGGAGGTACTCATCCTCATAAACTACAGGCGTAAAAAAACCGACTTGCGTCGGTTTCTTTGAAAGTGGTCGGCGAGAGAGGATTCGAACCTCCGACCCACTGGTCCCAAACCAGTTGCGCTACCAAGCTGCGCTACTCGCCGATTTGTGTTGCTCATACTACCCGATTTATCAGACCGTTGTCCATATAAATCTTATATTTATCAGATATTTTGCGTGGTGCGAAGAGAGGGACTTGAACCCTCACGTCCGTAAGAACACTAACACCTGAAGCTAGCGCGTCTACCAATTCCGCCACCTTCGCACTGTCACAAAATACTGCTAAATCTTCACTTCTTAGGAAGTGGGGTGGCTAATGGGACTCGAACCCACGACAACTGGAATCACAATCCAGGGCTCTACCAACTGAGCTATAGCCACCATTACTACTTCTTACTCACGATGTTACCACCGCAGCTCCTGCGCACAAACTTAATGGCGCGCCCGACAGGATTCGAACCTGAGACCTCTGCCTCCGGAGGGCAGCGCTCTATCCAGCTGAGCTACGGGCGCGTAGCGCCGTTGCGGGAGGGGATACTACGGATTTACGCCAATTCTGTCTAGTGCTTTTTCGCAGAAATGTTGCGTTTGATTACGCTTTGCTCACTCCCGCGCAGGAAAGCGCACTCCGTAGCCCCTTTTCACCGTTTATTGCCGCGTTTCTACCCGATTTTCAGCCGGATGATGTTTCTTGTGCATGCCGAAAGCGAAGTAACACAGGCTGACGCCCGCTAAGAAAATCGCCCCGACCAACAGGGAAATTCGCGTATCCGGGTTGATTCCCATGCCGACCAGCACGCAAACCAGAAAAGCGATAGTCAGATAGTTCACATACGGGAACATGATCGACTTAAAGCTGTGGGTTTTGATCGCTTCCTTATGGGCGCGGCGGAAATAGAGCTGGCTTATCAGCACCACGAACCACGGCACCATGCCCGGCAGCACGCTGGCGCTGTAGACATACACGAACACCTGCTCCGGATTAGGGATGATGTAGTTCAGCGCGGAACCCACCAACAGACAGGCGATGGTGACGGCGATGCAGTTCACCGGCACGCCGCTGGCGGAAAGCTTGGTCAGCGCCGCCGGCAGTTGGCGGTTCTTGGCCAGGGCGTACAGCATGCGGCCACCGCTGTACATGCCGCTGTTGCAGCCGGAGAGCGCGGCGGTCAACACCACGAAGTTGATGATGCCGGCGGCAGCGACGATGCCGATCTTGGCGAAGGTCAGCACGAACGGGCTGCCGGTAGTGCCGATGCCGTTCCACGGGAAGATGGTAACGATGACGAAGATCGCGCCGACATAGAAGATCAGGATGCGCCACAGGATATTGTTGATCGCGCGTTTCAGCGTCACCTGCGGATTCTTGGCTTCCCCGGCGGTAATGCCCACCAGCTCAACCCCCTGATAGGACGCCACCACGATGCACAGCGCAAACAGGAAGCCTTTCCAGCCACCGGCAAAGAAACCGCCGTGCGCCGTCAAATTGGCGAAACCGATAGGTTCACCGCCGTTGCCGAAACCGAAGAAGATCACCCCCAACCCCACCAGAATCATCACGATGATGGTGGTGACCTTGATCATGGCGAACCAGAACTCCAGCTCCCCATACAGGCGCACCGCCGCCAGGTTGGCCAGCGCTACCATCGCCACGGCAATCAGCGCCGGCACCCACTGCGGTATTTCCGGGAACCAGAACTGCACATACACCCCGATGGCGGTGATCTCAGAAATACCGACGGCAATCCACATAAACCAGTAGCCCCAGGCGGTCAGATAACCGAAATAGGGATTCATGTACTTATGCGCGTAAACGGCAAACGACCCGGCGACCGGCTCAAGGAACAGCATCTCCCCCATCGAACGCATAATGAAGAACACGAACAGCCCGGCGATGATGTAAGCCAGCAGTACCGACGGCCCCGCCCATTTCAGCGTACTGGCTGATCCCATAAACAGGCCGACACCGATGGTGCCCCCCAGAGCGATAAGCTCGATATGCCGGGCCTCAAGGCCCCGGTGTAGCCCTTGCGGTTTCTCTTTGTGTGCCATAAATCCTCAATAATTTTTCTCGGGTTGTGTTTGCCTGCCGGCTGCTGCCGGTCGTTATTGTCATTATTAAAAGAATAAATCATCCCCTGCCGATCGGGTTGGCATCAACGGGTAGTCGGAGCGAAGTTACCGTGAGAAGGACATCGTTCAGCGCTGTCGCATCAGGCTTCAGCGGCCAGGGATAATTTCCGGGCGGTATCGTTTCGCATTTCGCCGCTATAAGCAAACCGCAATTTAAAACTTTATGGAATAAATGCGACGGCGTTTAGGGCCGAGGGTTATAGATATGCGGGAGAAACGCGCAAAAGCAGATTATTGGTACAGCAGACCGGAGCGGAACAGCACTTTCCGCCCCGGATGAGGGGTTACATCTTGCCGCTGTAGTAGTAGCCGACAAACTTCAACAGCTTCAACTGCCGGCCGATGCGGCTTGGCTGGCTGAGCAGGCGGTAGAGCCATTCCAGACCGAGGTTCTGCCATACCTTGGGCGCACGCTTCACATGGCCGGTAAAGACGTCGTAGGTGCCGCCCACGCCCATATACAGCGCCTGCGGATGCACTGTGCGGCAGTCGCGCATCAGGATCTCCTGCTTCGGCGATCCCATCGCCACCGTCACGATAGCGGCGCCACTGGCGCGAATACGCTCGAACAGCGCCTCTCGCTGCTCCGGTTTAAAATAGCCGTCCTGGCTGCCCACCAGGTTAACATTCCACTGGTTGCGCAGCTTTTGCTCGGTTTCCGCCAAGACTTCGGGCTTGCCGCCGACCAGGAAGACCGGCGTACCTTCACGGCCGGCGCGTTGCATCAAGGCTTCCCACAGATCGGCGCCCGCAACGCGCGAAACGTCCGCCGCCGGGTATTTGCGACGAATCGAACGCACCATGCTGATGCCGTCGGCGTACTTGTACTCCGCCTCATCCAGCAACGCGTGCAGCGCCTGGTCCTCTTCCGCCTTCAGGATCTTTTCCGCGTTCATGGCCACCAGCGTGCCCTGTTTTACCCGGCCGCCGTCGAACAAAAAGTCCATGCAGTGCGCCATATCGCGAAAGCCCCACAGGCTGAAACCGCGCAGCTCATACTGCGGCACCGAAATCTTTGCTTCCATCGTTCTCATTACCCTTACAAAAGACCGTTGGCCCGAGGCGGAGACGCCAGCGCGCGAGTGCGCGTCACTCTGGCCTTGATCAACCCGGCGGTATCGAACAGCCAATACAGCAACTTCGCCAGCACCAGACAGGCGCCGAAAATAATGCAGAAGAACACCACGCGCGACACGAATGAATCCACCCCTTCGCGCGCCAACACGATGATGTTGAACACCGCGCCGAAGCAGAACCCCTGCAGAATGGCCGCCTTATAGCGGTTCGGCTCGGTTTTGCCCAACTCATACAACCAGTCGAACCACTTGATGATCATGCCCACCAGAATCGCGCCGAGCGGGATAAACAGCGCGCCGCCCATCACCACCAGCGAACCGATCAACGTCGGCGAAATCGCCAGCCCGGAGTGGTTGTTCAGCACTTCCCAGGTGAAATAGTTGGCCGAGTTCAGCACCACGTCCGGCCGGCCCGGCCATAGCCAGGTTGGGATAAAGACGTAGAAATCACGCAAGATCGGTGCCAGGCCCTGGAAATCGATCTTGTCGTAATTTTGCAGCAGCAACGCCAGGTTTTCCCACGGCGAGAAGGTATCGCGGGTCAGGTAGAGGAAGGTATAGAACGCTTCCGCGCCGCTGACATCCAGGCTATAGCGCTTCAACGCCAGCCAGAACATGCCGACCACGCCGAATATGCCCGCCGCCGCCAGCATCCACAGCGTGATCCAGCCGCGCACGATGCCGATAAACAGGAACAGCGCGAAGGCGATGATGATGTTGGCGCGGGTGCCGCCGACGATCACGTAGGTCAGAATACCGAATGCCACCGTCGCCACCAGGAACAAGAACCAGGCACGCAGATCCTGCCGCAGGAAATAGACCACCAGCATCGCCGGAATGAAGAAGTAGAAGAACCGCTTGAGCGCCACGCCAGACACGTCGCTGGAGAAGATCTGGCTGTAGGAATTGAGCTTGAACAGCAAGAAGCCGTTCTGCATGAAGAAGATCCCAACGGTACCGATCGCCACCAATGCCAGCAGCACCCAGGTCATATGAGTCTCTACCCGGTTCATGGTAAACAGCGCCGCGCGCGGCTGGGCGCGGCGCTTGCGCAGCCGGGTCTTGTAAGTGACGTAATAGATGGCGTAAAACGCCGTCGCCGACAGCAGGGCGTACAACAGGAACTCCACCGGCACCACCTCGACGTCAAACTGAAACACCAGCAAGCAGGTCAAAGGAAAACCGAAATAGAACGTCAGCAAATACAGCAGCGAGAAGAAGACGTTGAAGTTAAAGCGCACGCGCCGAAACTCCTGGTAGGTCAGCGTCAGGATAAACGTCAGGCTGACCAGGTAGACGACAAACAGGCCGCCGAATTGCGCCAACGTCATGAGCTTTCTCCCGCCGCCAACGCCAGGGCTTGCTGCCAGCCGTCGACATAGTTCGGATTGAAGAAGGCGATCGCCTGTTTATCCACCGCCGCCAGCTGACGCTGCGCTTCACGCACCACCGCCTCGTCCAGCGAATCGCCGTAGAACAGCACCGGCAGATGCTGTTCCGCCAAATCCTGCCAGAACGGGTTTTGCCGGCTGAGCACAAAAGGCACGCCGAACTGAATCAGCAGGCACAGGGTGCCAATCCCCTGCTGGCGATTGAAAATGAAATAGCCCAGATCGCAGGCGCGCAGAATATTGAGGTAGTCCTCGAACGCCACCTGCTGCGTGAGCAGCTGCAGGTTTTTCTCGCCGAACAGCGGCAACCCGGCGGCGCGTACCTGCTCGATGTAGGCATCGTTGTTGGCCGGATAACCCATCGGCAGGATCACGCGCACGTCGGCGCCGAACTGCTGATGAATCGCCCGCAGCGCTTCGATATGCCGATTGCTGCGATCGCCAGAGTTACCCACCAGAATCGTCATCGGCCCGGCCAGGTTTTTCTCGACGTGAACGTCGGTCAGCGCCGGATCCATGCGGGTCGGGAAGTACAGCAGCGAGGCTGGCACCCGCGCATGGCGCTGCTGGTAGTGAATCACGTCGCCGCGAGTGGCAAACACATTCCCTACTCGCCCCTGCGCAATGCGGCGCAGCAGATAGAACAGACGGAATTTCCAGCTGGTGGCGTCTTCATACAGATCGGCGCCCCAGATATGCCAACTGACCTGACGCGCCTTGATCTTGCCGCTCAACAGCGCCAGCCACAGCCCCGGATTGAACTGGCCGTGCAGGAAGAAGCGCGCATCGCGATCGGCCTGGGCACGGGCGATGACCGCTGCCGCCAGGCTTTTCTTGTCTGCGTAGGGCTCAATGTTCAGGGCGGGGAAATCTCCCAGCGCCGCCACATCCTTGGCCGCCACCATAAAATGCCGCGTTTGCTCAGCAGGCAGACGCGGCACCAGCACGTCGTTGAAGAAGCGCAGCACCGTCTGGTTATGATGCGGGATATCGGATCCCAGAACGTGAATCAGTGTGGTCATACTCGTCTACGATAAATAAGAAACACGCAGCTACAGAGCGCGAAATACACGATGTAGGTTGCCATATAGGCCTGAGCCGCCCCCAGCGCGCCATGCAGCGGGATCAGCCAGTGCGAGAACAGCGTCAGCAGCAGAAACTGGCTGACTTCCGTCAGGATATAGAAGCGCAGCGACGCTTTGGCGATCACCAGATAGCCGAACACATAGGCCCCGACTTTCAGCACGTCGCCCACCAGCTGCCAGGCAAACAGATCGCGCATGGCAACAAACTTGTCCGAGAACAGCAGCCAAATAGCGAAATCGCGCAGCACCCAAACCGTAAAGCTCGCCACCGCTACCGCCGGCAGCACGAATTTCAGCGAGCGCACGATCTCCCGCGAGATAGCGCCCTTGTCCGTAAGCCGCGACAGCGTCGGCAGCAGATAGACGGTAAACGAAGCGGTGATGAACTGCAGATAGGCATCGGAAATGCTGCTGACGCCCTGCCAAATCCCCACCTCATCCCAGCCGTAATGGGCAGCCAACAGGTTACGCATCATCACGTAGGCCACCGGCAGCGTCACCGAGGTGATCAACGCCATGAGGGTGAATTTGCCGAGGTTGCCGGCCACGAGTTTGTCCCAACGCGGCGCCAGATAGCGCAGCGGCAGCGTTTTGCGCCGCCACAGCATCAGCCCGGCAGGCAACACCACCAACGCCGGCACCAGCGCCAGCCCCGCCAGCGCGCCTTCATAGCCCCCCAGCTTGAAGCACAGGTAATAAGCTACCACGCCAATCAGGCTGCCGCCGATCACCGCCAGCGCATTGCCCATCGCATCGCGATAGCCTTTCAGCACCGCCATGAACAGGTTGGCGTAGGCGATGCCCATCTGAATGAAGGCGACGGCGCGCACTACATCGACGTAATCGGCATGCCCGAACAACCCAATGCTGATCGGTTCGGCAGCGAACAGAAACACCAGCGCCAGCAAGGTCGAAAAAACCAGCACGATGCTCGACGCGGTGCCCACCGCCAGACGCAGACGCTGCGGATCCTGGTGGTACTCCGCCACGTATTTGGTGATGCCGTTAAAAATGCCCGCGCCGGACAGCACGCCCAGCACGGTAATCAACTGGCGGAAGTTACCCGCCTGCCCCACCCCGCTGGGGCCAAACGCCACCGCCAGCAGTTTCACTACCAACAGCCCCACGCCGATTTTGATCAGCGTGGAGCCGGCGGTCCATATCGATGCTTTTGCCAACGACATATCAGGCGAAGAAGCTCAGAATGGTATTGATTACCGTACGCTGATTGACATCAGACATATTGTAGAACAGCGGCAAACGCACCAGGCGCGCGCTTTCCTGTGTGGTGTAACGATCTTCACCGGCAAAGCGACCGAACTGTTCACCGGCCGGGCAATCATGCAGCGGGATATAGTGGAACACCGCCATGATTTCGGCTTCCTTCAGGTAGTCGATAAAGGCCGTGCGCTCTTCGATATCACGCAGCTTGATATAGAACATATGCGCGTTATGCACGCAGTCCGCCGGCACGATCGGCAACTCGATGCGCCCTGACTGCGCCAACGGCAGGAAGCTGTCGTAGTACTTCTGCCACAGTGCCAAACGGCGCTGGTTGATGCGTTCCGCCACTTCCAACTGGCCCCACAGGTAGGCGGCCTGCAGGTCAGACATCAGATAGCTGGAACCGATGTCGCGCCAGGTATATTTATCGACCTGGCCACGGAAGAACTGGCTGCGGTTGGTGCCTTTTTCGCGGATGACTTCCGCCCGATCGATCAAGGCCGGATCGTTCACCAGCGTCGCGCCGCCTTCGCCGCCGGCGGTGTAGTTTTTGGTTTCATGGAAGCTGAAACAACCGATATGGCCAATGGTGCCCAATGCCTTGCCTTTGTAGGTCGACATCACGCCCTGCGCGGCGTCTTCCACCACGAACAGGTTATATTTCTTCGCCAGCGCCATGATGGTATCCATCTCGCAGGCAACGCCGGCATAGTGCACTGGCACAATCGCGCGGGTTTTATCGGTGATCGCCGCTTCGATTTTGGTTTCGTCGATGTTCATGGTGTCCGGACGCAGGTCGACGAATACCACTTTAGCGCCGCGCAGCACAAAGGCGTTGGCGGTAGAAACGAAGGTAAAGCTCGGCATGATCACTTCGTCACCCGGCTGAATATCCAGCAAGATGGCGGCCATTTCCAACGACGCGGTGCAGGAAGGCGTCAACAACACTTTCGCGCTGCCGAAACGCTGTTCCATCCACTGCTGGCAGCGACGGGTGAAACCGCCGTCGCCGCACAATTTGCCGCTGCCCATGGCAGCCTGCATATATTCCAGTTCAGTGCCAACAACCGGTGGAGCGTTAAATGGAATCATGTCTACCTCTGTATAACCAATACGCGGTGCTTTCAATCACGGCACCCTGTCGTTGATAGAGTCGTAATGCGGCGATATTGCTTATCTGGGTCGCAACCCGCAGGCGCTGCATCCCCTGCTGCCGACATTCGGCGATCGCCGCGGCCATCAGCCTGGCGCCCACGCCCCGGCCGGATGCGCCAGGGAAAGCCGCCAGCAGGCCGATACGCATTTCCTGACCGCCAATGTCACGCAGGCTGACAAAGCCTTCGGGTTGCCCCTGGTTGTCCAGAGCCAACAGGCACTGATGATCGAACGTGCCTAAAACGGCCTTTTCAATCCACAAAGCATAAAACCGGCCGCTGTCATCAGGTTGATACCAAGGTGCGCGAAAGCGGCTGACGGTGAACGCCTGAGCCGCCGCGGCACGCAATGCCGGGATATCGGACTCGGTTGCCAGACGGGAAGTCTGGGCTCCGTCGCCGGGTTCCGCCGCTCGTTCACGCTCAAGAGCCAGGACCAGATCGACCTCACCCTCAACCAGACGAAATCCCAAGCCGGCGAGACTATCCGCCAATGCCAGTTGCTGCGCGGGAATTTTTGCCTGCACCAGGGCATAAGCCGCCAGATCGGCTTCGACAAGCACCGGAGCCGAGGAGGAGAAGCCGAGTTTCGC
The DNA here is from genome assembly GCF_003028435.1 of Serratia sp. Nf2. NCBI lineage: Bacteria > Pseudomonadati > Pseudomonadota > Gammaproteobacteria > Enterobacterales > Yersiniaceae > Serratia > Serratia sp. Nf2. Next base: position 99,763 of record NZ_PYTW01000007.1, read on the forward strand.
GCTGTCTAGTGCGAAAAACTCGCTTTCCCATGACAAAGGCTCAATAGTGGCGTGGACGCGCATGCAGCAGATCCAGCAAATACTTGCCGTAGCCCGTTTTGGACAATGAGGTGGCGGCGCGTTTCAACCCCTTGTCATCCAGCCAGCCGTTACGCCAGGCGATCTCTTCCAGACAGGCGATTTTAAAGCCCTGACGCTTTTCTACCGTCTGCACGAAGCTGCTGGCTTCCAGCAGGCTGTCGTGAGTCCCGGTGTCCAGCCAGGCGAAACCACGCCCCAACAGCTCGACGGTCAGTTCACCACGCTCCAGATACATCTGGTTGATGCTGGTGATTTCCAGCTCGCCGCGTTCGGAAGGCTTCACCTGCTTGGCAAACTCCACCACCTGGCTATCGTAGAAGTACAGGCCGGTCACCGCCCAATCGGATTTCGGTTTCTTCGGCTTTTCTTCGATCGACAGCGCGCGGAAATTTTCGTCAAACTCCACGACGCCAAAGCGTTCGGGATCCATCACCTGATAACCGAACACGGTGGCACCTTCGGTGCGAGCCGCGACGGTTTTTAATTTCGGGCTGAAAGATTGGCCGAAGAAGATGTTATCTCCCAACACCAGGCAGCAAGAATCGCCGTTGATAAACTCCTCGCCGATCAGAAACGCCTGCGCCAGACCTTCCGGCTTAGGCTGCGCAGCGTAGCTGAGATTGACGCCGAACTGTTCGCCGTTACCCAACAAACGCTCGAAGGACGGCAGATCTTCCGGAGTCGAGATGATCAAAATGTCGCGGATCCCCGCCAACATCAGTACCGACATCGGGTAATAGATCATCGGCTTGTCATAAATCGGCAGCAGTTGCTTGGACACGCCACGAGTAATCGGATGCAGACGCGTACCGGAACCGCCAGCCAGAATAATACCTTTCATACTTACTCCAAAACCCGCCGCGCCGGCGCAAAGCGACGCGGCGTTAAATTAATCTGACAGCCCCAAACGCTCACCGGCATAAGAACCGTCTTGCACCCGGCGCCACCAGGTTTCGTTAGCCAGATACCAGGCCACCGTCTTGCGAATGCCGCTTTCGAAGGTTTCCTGCGGCCGCCAGCCCAACTCACGATCGATTTTGCCGGCGTCGATGGCATAACGCATATCGTGGCCAGGGCGATCCTTCACGTAAGTGATCAGATCGCGGTAGTTCGCCACGCCCTGCGGCTTATTCGGCGCGAGTTCTTCCAGCAGATCGCAAATGGTCTGCACCACTTCGATATTCTTGCGCTCGTTATGGCCACCGATATTGTAAGTTTCGCCCACCACGCCTTCGGTCACAACCTGATAGAGCGCGCGCGCGTGATCCTCGACATACAGCCAGTCGCGCACCTGCGCGCCGTTGCCGTATACCGGCAGCGGTTTGCCGGCTACCGCATTCAGAATCACCAACGGAATCAACTTCTCCGGGAAGTGATAAGGGCCGTAGTTGTTCGAACAGTTGGTCACAAGGGTCGGCAGACCGTAGGTGCGCAACCAGGCACGCACCAAATGATCGCTCGACGCTTTGGAGGCGGAATACGGACTGCTCGGCGCATACGGTGTGGTTTCGGTAAACAGATCGTCGGTGCCGTGCAGGTCGCCATACACTTCGTCGGTGGAGATATGATGGAAACGGAAAGCCAGCTTCTTCTCCGCCGCCAACGGCTGCCAGTAATGGCGCGCCGCTTCCAGCATAGTGTAAGTGCCAACCACGTTGGTCTCGATAAAGGCCGCCGGGCCGTCGATAGAGCGATCGACGTGGCTTTCCGCCGCCAGGTGCATCACTACGTCCGGCTGATACTGGGCAAATACCCGATCCAGCTCGGCGCGATCGCAGATGTCGACCCGCTCGAAAGCATAGCGCTCGCTCTCGGCCACCACCGCCAGCGACTCGAGGTTACCGGCATAGGTCAGCTTATCCACCACCACCACACTATCGCCGGTGGCCTCGATGATGTGCCGCACAACTGCGGAGCCAATGAAACCGGCACCACCGGTAACTAAAATACGTTTCAACGCCATACTCCTTTGGTATCAACAACCCATGTTTGTTTTACATCTTCCGGCCGGATGGCCTTGAACTGTTGGTGATCGACCAACATCACGATCACATCGGCCTGCTGCAACGCCTCAGCGATTGGCGTCAACGTCACATGACCCGCCAACGAAGTCGGCAACTGTTCGACGTTCGGTTCCACCGCCAGCGTTTCGCCGACGTGCCATTCAGCGATCAAATGGGCAACTTCCACCGCAGGGCTTTCACGCAGATCGTCGATATTCGGCTTGAAGGCCAGGCCGAAGCAGGCAATTTTCACCTCGGACGCGCGCTTGTCGGTGGCGGCCAGGCAATCGGCCACCGCCGCTTTCACCCGGTCGACCACCCACAACGGTTTACCGTCGTTCACCAGGCGAGCGGTGTGGATCAGGCGCGCCTGCTGCGGGTTCTGCGCCACGATAAACCACGGATCGACGGCGATACAGTGACCGCCGACGCCCGGCCCCGGCTGCAGAATATTCACCCGTGGATGGCGATTCGCCAGGCGGATCAGTTCCCAGACGTTGATCCCCTGTTCGGCGCAAATCAACGACAATTCGTTGGCAAAGGCGATATTCACGTCGCGGAAGCTGTTTTCCGTCAGCTTGCACATCTCGGCAGTGCGCGAGTTGGTGATCACGCATTCGCCCTCGAGGAAAATCTTGTACAGCGCGCTGGCACGTTCCGAGCACTTCGGCGTCATGCCACCGATCACCCGGTCGTTTTGAATCAGTTCCACCATCACCTGCCCCGGCAGTACGCGCTCTGGGCAGTAGGCGATATTCACGTCCGCCGCTTCGCCCGCTTGTTGCGGGAAGCTAAGATCGCTGCGCGCCTGCGCCAGCCATTCCGCCATCTGTTCGGTGGCACCTACCGGCGAGGTGGACTCCAGGATCACCAGATCGCCTTTTTTCAGCACCGGCGCCAGCGATTTCGCCGCCGTTTCGACATAGGCCAGATCCGGCTCGTGATCGCCCTTGAACGGCGTAGGCACCGCGATCAGGAACGCATCGGCCGCCAGCGGTTTGGTCACCGCTTGCAGGAAACCGCCGTCGACGGCGTCCTTGACCACTTTGTCCAGATCCGGCTCGACGATGTGGATCGCACCGCGGTTAATGGTATCTACCGCATGTTGGTTAACATCTACACCCACCACTTTTTTCTTGCGGGAAGCGAACGCCGCCGCCGTTGGCAAGCCGATATAACCCAGGCCGATAACCGAAATAGTGTCAAAACTCATAGTGTCACCTGATGATTCTTTAAAGCTTCGAGGATACGCTGACAGGCATGTCCGTCACCGTATGGGTTATGCGCCCGACTCATCGCGTGATATTCGCTTTCGTCCGTCAACAGCCGGGTCACCGCTTCAACAATTTTGGCTACATCGGTGCCGACCAGGCGTACCGTGCCCGCATCTATCGCTTCCGGGCGTTCGGTGGTGTCGCGCATCACCAGCACCGGTTTGCCTAACGATGGTGCCTCTTCCTGAATACCGCCGGAATCGGTCAGGATCATATAGGCTTGAGTCATCAAATAGACAAACGGCAGATAATCCTGCGGCTCGATCAGCATGACGTTGTCGATACCTTTCAAGATGCGATTCACCGGCTCACTGACGTTCGGATTGAGATGCACCGGATACACTACCTGCACTTCCGGGTGGTTGCGGGCAATCTCCGCCAGCGCGCTGCAAATTCGCTCAAAGCCGCCGCCAAAGCTTTCGCGGCGATGGCCGGTGACCAGAATCAGTTTCTTGTCGGCATCGAGGAACGGGTAACGCTGCGCCAGGTCAGCTCGCAGCGCGGCATCGCTCATCACACGGTCACGCACCCAGAACAGCGCATCGATCACCGTATTGCCGGTCACGAAAATACGGTTGTCCGGCAGCAGCTCGCGCAACAGATTTTGTCGCGAGTTTTCGGTTGGCGCGAAATGGTACATCGCCAGATGGCCGGTCAGTTTGCGGTTGGCCTCTTCCGGCCACGGAGAATACAGATTGCCGGTGCGCAGCCCGGCCTCGACATGCCCAACGGGAATGCGTTGATAGAACGCCGCCAGGCTGGTCGCCAGCGTGGTAGTGGTATCGCCGTGCACCAGCACCACGTCCGGTTTGAAGTCTTCCAACACCCCTTTCAGCCCTTCCAGGATGCGACAGGTGATTTCCGTTAACCCCTGGCCGGGTTTCATGATGTTCAGGTCGTAATCCGGCGTGATCTCAAACAACCGCAATACCTGATCCAACATCTCACGATGCTGTGCCGTTACGCAGACTCTTGCGTCAAAGGCCTCATCCTGGGCCAGTGCATGTACCAGCGGCGCCATTTTAATGGCTTCAGGTCTGGTGCCGAAAACAGTCAACACTTTCACAGCGAATCTCTTTTGGTCGGTTAATCGCAGGCCCCGCCTGCGAATGGGGCGCTCACGCGCCCTGCATCAGATTATTATATTATTTTTAACTACGCGGCCGACGCGCCAAGGCAACACCCGCGCCAACCAAAGCGCCCATCGCGCCCCACAAAATCAGCCAGAAGACCCGGCGCGGGCTGTCGCGTTTTACCGGCTCTTCCGGCGTGCGCAAATAACGATAGGTCTGGAACTTCTCATCCAAGGTCGGGCCAACGTTCAGCGTCGCCAGCATCGCACGGTTCTGATCGTAATCCAGGTCATAGGTCGGGCCGGAGGCCTGCAGGCCTTCCAGACGCGCCTGCAGCATTGACCGGCCCAGCAGGAACAGATCCGAATCCGGCAGTTGCTCGGCCGGAGTGTCGGTTTGCGTGCGGCTGATCCCTTGGCTTTCGGCGATTTTCAGCGCCTGCTGCGTGGTGTTCAGCTCGCGCTTGTAAACCGACTCCGCCACCGCTTCCTGGCGCTTAACCTGCGCTTTCATCGAGGTGGTGCGAGCGGCCCACGCCCCCTGAATCTCTTCATTCAGGTGCAGGGCAGCGCGGTGGCTGGCGAAGGCCACGTATTGACGCAGCAGGCGGTTGGCGTCCGCAGCGGTTTCCGCCGTCAGCTTCACGCCGTCGTTCGGCACTTTTTTGTCGTCGCGCGGCGTGAACAGGATGTTGTTGATCAGCTCGTCGAGCAGCGCCGCATCGGCGCGGGCATCCCCTTCCTGACGTTGCTTGTAGTAATCGCTCTGCAGCCAGAAATCGCGACGCGTATCGTAAGCCGCCAGCTGCATGATGAACTCATTGTAAGCTTCATCCGCGATGCTCGGCTGATCGCCGGCCGTCGCCGGCAGCGTGCGCACGTCCAGATTACGCAGGAACTGCTGCTGGGAGTAGTAACCGCCCAACGCATTCACCCTGGGCTTATCGGTGATTGCGGTCGCGCTCCACTCTTGCTTAACCAGATAAGAGACGATCAACGCGACCGCCGCGAACAGCACCGCAATGCCGATAATCCACGGTTTGCCACGCCACAGGGTGCAGCACAGGCCGCGGATATCGAGTTCGTTATCCACCGTCGGGATATGCTTGTCAGACGTTGTTTCTGGATTCATCACAGCCAAAAAGCCTCTGGTTAAGATACTTGCTTGTTATCGCTCGAACGCCGCAGGCGACGCTTGATACGCTTAATGTACCGCGCAACCCGCCAGGCGCGCTTGATGCAGTAACCGTACAGGAAGAAAGCAAGCAAGAATAATGCCAACATAACCCACTCTGGGATAAAAGTCAGGCGTTCGCCGATCACGCCAACCGCCGCCAGCAATGCGGCCGCCAGGGTGATCAACACGAAAGCCTGCCGCGGCGTAAAGCCGGCGCGCATGATCAGGTGGTGAATATGTTGACGATCGGGAGAGAAGGGGCTCATCCCCTTGCGTAAACGACGATACATGATTGCTATCATGTCCATCAGCGGAATAGCGATGATCCACAGCGCGGTCACCGGGTTAATCGAGTGTGCCTTACCCTGCGAGCTTTGCAGCAGCAGCCAAATGGCGGTAAAGCCGATCAGGGTACTGCCGGCGTCCCCCATGAAGACCTTATAACGGCGGCCGAGGATGCCGAGGTTGAGCAAAATATAGGGAACGATGGTGGCGATCATCGCAAAGCACCAGAAGGCCATCTCATGGTGGCCACTCAGGTACAGCAACAGACCCAGCGCGCCGAAGGAGACGCACGACAGCCCACCCAGCAAGCCATCAATGCCGTCGACCATGTTGAAGGCGTTGATCGCCGCCCATACCGCGAACAGCGTCACCAGATAGCCGAACGGCCCCAGCAACATCTCCCAGTCGCCCAGCACATGGCCGAAGCTGCGCAGATACAGACCGGCGAACACCATCATGGCAATGCCGACCAACGCCTGCACCAAGGCGCGGATTTTAACGCTGATGTCGAAACGATCGTCGAGCGCGCCCACAAACACCAGAATGCCGGCGCAGGTAAGATAAAGCTTGGCGTGCGCGATAGGTTGTTCCGAAATCCAAAACGCGAAGCACAATCCGGCATAAACGGAAATACCGCCGACCAGCGGAATCAGCCCCTGATGGCGTTTGCGATAATTGGGTTTATCTACCAGACCAATACGTTTTGCCGCCTTGCGGGCAACAAAGAGAAAAGCCAAAGAAAACAGGAAAACAAATAGAATTTCAGTACTCATAGTGAGTAAGTTCACAGTTAACAGATCTCTGTAGAAGATAAGGCAGCTTACCACGGGCAATAGCTTGTGCCATCGGCCCCCGCCACCTTTCGGTCATTTCCTATGACAACGGTGATTCATGCCTATTTTCTTCGCATCAGCTGACAAAACGACAGCAGCAAAGCCGACCGGCGCAGAGCCGACCGACAAACAAGATGAATTCTCAATAAGTCGAGGAAACAACTTACTTTTCCATTACTGCTACTTATCGTATCCGCCAAAAGCAAAAAACGCCACGACTAGGCGTGGCGTTCAGCGAATTTTTTAACGAATTATGAGCGTTTCATCATATCGAAGAATTCATCGTTGGTTTTAGTCATCGCCAACTTATTAATGAGGAACTCCATCGCGTCAATCTCACCCATCGGGTGAATGATCTTGCGCAGGATCCACATTTTTTGCAGCTCTTCGGAGGTGGTGAGCAGCTCTTCTTTACGGGTACCGGAGCGGTTGTAATCGATCGCAGGGAATACGCGTTTCTCGGCGATTTTACGCGCCAGGTGCAATTCCATGTTGCCGGTACCTTTAAATTCTTCGTAGATCACTTCGTCCATCTTCGAACCGGTATCAACCAGCGCGGTCGCGATGATGGTCAGGCTGCCGCCCTCTTCCACGTTACGTGCCGCACCGAAGAAACGCTTCGGACGATGCAGGGCGTTGGCGTCCACACCACCGGTCAGCACCTTGCCGGAAGCCGGTACCACGGTGTTGTAGGCACGCGCCAGACGGGTGATGGAGTCGAGCAGAATGATCACGTCTTTCTTGTGCTCAACCAGGCGCTTGGCCTTCTCGATTACCATTTCGGCCACTTGCACGTGGCGCGAAGCCGGTTCGTCGAAGGTCGATGCGATCACTTCGCCTTTCACCAGGCGCTGCATCTCGGTCACTTCTTCCGGACGTTCGTCGATCAGCAGCACCATCAGCACGCAGTCTGGGTGGTTGTAAGCGATGCTCTGCGCAATGTTCTGCAGCAGCATGGTTTTACCGGCTTTCGGCGGTGCCACGATCAGGCCGCGCTGGCCGCGGCCAATCGGTGCCGCCAGGTCCAGTACGCGCGCCGTCAGGTCTTCGGTCGAGCCGTTGCCGCGCTCCATCCGCAGACGGGAATTGGCGTGCAGCGGCGTCAAGTTCTCGAACAGGATCTTGCTGCGGGCGTTTTCCGGCTTGTCGTAGTTGACTTCGTTGACTTTCAACAGGGCAAAATAGCGCTCGCCTTCTTTTGGCGGACGAATCTTACCGGAAATGGTGTCACCTGTGCGGAGGTTGAAACGGCGGATTTGGCTAGGGGATACATAGATGTCGTCGGGACCGGCGAGGTAGGAACTGTCTCCAGAGCGGAGGAAACCGAATCCATCCTGCAATATCTCGAGCACGCCGTCGCCGAAGATATCTTCCCCGCTTTTCGCATGTTGCTTCAGAATGGAGAAGATAATGTCCTGCTTGCGCATGCGGGCAAGGTTTTCCAGCCCCATATTTTCGCCGAGAGTAATCAGCTCAGAAACCGGCGTATTCTTTAATTCGGTAAGATTCATAGTGGTGGGTTCTTAAACTCGGGGTATGTCTCGAACTTGTATCGTGAATGGTATGGCAGCGAAATGCGTGCCTGTTTACTGGACGTTCGATCACCGGGCGCAGAGCCGTCGCGGTAAGAAATGGCTTACATCGGGCGCACGCATTGACGGTTGAAGATCGAAGGTACCTTAAAAATGATTTTTGCAAAACCGTTTGATTGCCAAAACACGGGCTGAGTTCAGTTTACTTTCAACGCCAGTGGTTCGACACAGAGTATAGCTTTAGATTCAAACTCTTTAGATTTAAAACTTCGGGCAAGTTCTATATGCAGTGTGGTTAAACTTAACACGCTTCTTGGCAGGCGTCTAGCGGTGAATTGAACATCACCGCCAGGCGCCTGATACGGGGCTTCCCGCCCGATTACAGATTCGCGTTCAGGAAATCTTTGAGCTGACCTTTGGACAACGCGCCAACCTTGGTCGCGGCCACTTCACCGTTCTTGAACAGCAACAGCGTAGGGATGCCACGGATACCGTACTTAGGCGCGGTAGCCGGGTTCTGATCGATATTCAGCTTGGTGATGGTCAGTTTGCCTTCGAACTCTTCGGCAATCTCATCCAGAATCGGAGCAATCATCTTGCACGGCCCACACCATTCAGCCCAGAAATCGACCAGGATCGGCCCTTCCGCTTTCAGCACGTCAGCTTCGAAGCTGCTGTCAGTCAGGTGAATAATTTTATCGCTCATGTTCTACTCCACAGGATTATGTCTACCTTGTTGGTGTAGCATTAACCAACTCAAGGTGATTTTAATGCACCGCGTTTATTTCAACGGATGTGCTTTCGTAAAGCAATAGTTAGCTGATATTCTACCACACTATGAGCAAAACACACTTGACCGAACAGAAGTTTTCCGACTTCGCCCTGCACCCGTTAGTCCTTGAAGCCCTTGAGAAAAAAGGGTTTCACAATTGCACGCCCATCCAGGCGTTAGCATTGCCGCTCACGCTCTCCGGGCGTGACGTTGCAGGTCAGGCGCAAACCGGTACCGGAAAGACGCTGGCGTTTTTGGCGTCTACTTTTCACTATTTGCTGACTCACCCGGCGAAACAGGATCGCCAGACCAATCAGCCGCGCGCCTTGATCATGGCGCCTACGCGTGAACTGGCGGTGCAAATCCACTCCGATGCAGAAGCGCTCTCCCAGAGCACCGGCCTGAAACTGGGCCTGGCCTACGGCGGCGACGGCTATGACAAACAGCTGAAAGTGCTGGAAAGCGGCGTGGACATTCTGATTGGCACCACCGGCCGTTTAATCGATTACACCAAGCAGAACTATGTCGATCTCGGCGCGATGCAGGTCGTCGTGCTGGATGAAGCCGATCGCATGTACGATCTCGGCTTTATCAAAGACATCCGTTGGCTGTTCCGCCGTATGCCTACGGCCGATCAACGCCTGAACATGCTGTTCTCCGCCACTCTGTCCTATCGCGTACGCGAACTGGCCTTCGAGCAGATGAACAACGCCGAATATGTTGAAGTGGAACCGGAACAGAAAACCGGCCACCGCATTAAAGAAGAGCTGTTCTACCCGTCCAACGAAGAAAAAATGCGTCTGCTGCAGACGCTGATCGAAGAAGAGTGGCCGGATCGCGCCATCATCTTCGCCAACACCAAGCACCGCTGCGAAGACATCTGGGGCCATCTGGCCGCCGACGGTCACCGCGTCGGCCTGCTGACCGGTGACGTGGCGCAGAAAAAACGCCTGCGCATCCTCGACGACTTCACCAAAGGCAACCTCGATATTCTGGTCGCCACCGACGTCGCCGCGCGCGGTCTGCACATTCCTGCCGTCACCCACGTCTTCAACTACGATCTGCCTGACGATTGCGAAGATTACGTGCACCGCATTGGCCGTACCGGCCGTGCAGGCGCCAGCGGCCACTCCATCAGCCTGGCATGTGAAGAGTACGCGCTCAACCTGCCGGCGATCGAGACCTATATCGATCACAGCATTCCGGTGAGCAAGTACAACAGCGATGCGCTGCTGACCGATTTGCCGGCGCCGAAGCGCCTGTCGCGCCCGCGCGGCGGCAACGGCCCACGTCGCAACTCCGCGCCTCGTCGCGGCGGCGCGCCGCGCAACAACCGTAAACGCCCGAGCTGATTGCCATGCTCAGCTCCAGCACGCTTTATGCTGCCATCGATCTCGGCTCCAACAGCTTCCACATGTTGGTGGTGCGCGAGGTGGCCGGCAGCATTCAGACTCTGGCGCGGATCAAGCGCAAGGTGCGCCTGGCGGCCGGGCTGGATCAGAACAATCACCTGTCGCATGAGGCCATGCAGCGCGGCTGGCAGTGCCTGCGGCTGTTCTCCGAACGCCTGCAGGACATCCCGCGCGAGCAGATCCGCGTCGTCGCTACCGCCACGCTGCGCCTGGCGTCTAACGCCAATGAGTTCCTGCAGGTCGCCGAGCAAATCCTCGGCTGCCCGGTGCAGGTGATCAGCGGCGAAGAAGAGGCGCGGCTGATTTATCACGGCGTCGCGCACACTACCGGCGGGCCGGAGCAGCGGCTGGTCGTCGACATCGGCGGTGGCAGCACCGAACTGGTCACCGGCACCGGCGCACAGGCATCGCAGCTGTATAGTCTGTCGATGGGCTGCGTCACCTGGCTGGAGCGCTACTTCAGCGATCGCAATCTTGGGCAAGAAAACTTCGAGCGCGCCGAACAGGCCGCACGCGAAATGGTGCGGCCGATCGCACCGCAGCTGCGCCAGCAAGGTTGGCAGATCTGCGTCGGCGCTTCCGGCACCGTGCAGGCGCTGCAGGAGATCATGGTGGCGCAAGGCATGGACGAACGCATCACCCTGCCCAAGCTGCGCCAGCTGAAACAGCGCGCCATTCAGTGCGGCAAGCTGGAAGAGTTGGAGATCGAAGGGTTGACGCTGGAGCGCGCGCTGGTCTTCCCGAGCGGCCTGTCCATTCTGTTGGCCATCTTCCAGGAGCTGGGCATCGAGAGCATGATGCTGGCCGGCGGGGCGCTGCGTGAAGGCCTGGTTTACGGCATGCTGCATCTGCCGGTGGAGCAGGATATTCGCATCCGCACCATCCGCAACCTGCAGCGCCGTTACCTGATCGACACCGAGCAAGCCGAGCGCGTCAGCCAGCTCGCCGCCAATTTCTCGCAGCAGGTCGCCAACGAGTGGCAGCTGGACGCACGATGTCGCGAGCTGTTGCACAGCGCCAGCCTGATCCACGAACTCGGCCTTAGCGTCGATTTCAAGCAGGCGCCGCAACACGCTGCCTACCTGATCCGCCACCTGGACTTACCCGGCTTTACCCCGGCGCAGAAAAAACTGCTGGCCACCCTGCTGCAAAACCAGAGCAACCCTCTCGACCTGTCGCTGTTGAACCAGCAAAACGCCCTGCCGCCGCGTACTGCGCAGCGTCTGTGCCGCATTTTGCGCCTGGCGATCATCTTCGCCAGCCGCCGCCGCGACGACACGCTGCCGGCGGTGCGTTTACGCGCCAATCAGGACGATGAACTGACGGTGATCTTGCCGCCGGGTTGGTTGGAACAGCATCCGCTGCGCGCCGAGGCGCTGGAGCAGGAAAGCCACTGGCAGAGCTACGTCCACTGGACGCTGCGGTTGGAAGAACAACGTTAAAATGACCAGGGTGCGATGAGCGCCCTTGTTACTTTTTCTCTTTTGCCTTTTCCAACTGAGCCCAAAGATTCGCGACACCGGCTCTCCCTTTTTGCATTCTTTCCTGCGGAGTGACGACCTTACGTTCTGTTTCTCTCTTTAGATCATCCTGCGGCAACTCATCTAAAAACCTACTTAGTTCTGGGCGCATCAGCTCACCATATTGGCGGCGCTCCCGACAATGGCTGAAAATCAGCTCTTTTTGGGCGCGGGTGATCCCTACATAGGCCAGACGCCGCTCTTCATCGACATTGTCTTCATCGATGCTGCTCTGGTGCGGCAGCAGGCCCTCTTCCATGCCCACCAGAAACACGTAAGGGAACTCCAGCCCCTTGGAGGCGTGTAGCGTCATCAGCTGTACCTGATCCAGCTCTTCTTCGCTTTCACCGCGCTCCATCATGTCGCGCAGGGTGAAGCGCGTCACCACCTGGGCCAGCGTCATCGGCTCGTCCAGATCGTTGCCTTCCAACATCTCCGTCATCCAGCCGAACAGCGTATTGACGTTCTTCATCTGCATTTCGGCGGCCTTCGGGCTGCTTGCTGTTTCGAACAGCCAGCTTTCGTAATCAATGCCGCGGATCAGATCGCGCACCGCCGCCACTGGCTCACGCTCCACCTGTTGGGCGATGCCGCTCAGCCAGTGGGTAAAGCGCTGCAATGACTCCAGCCCGCGCCCGGTCAAATGCTGGCTCAGACCCAGATCGAAACTGGCGTGGAATAAACTCTTGTTGCGCTGGTTGGCCCATTCGCCCAATTTCTGTCGTGTTGTAGGACCTATCTCACGTTTGGGGATATTGACAATGCGCAGGAAGGCGCTGTCGTCGTCCGGGTTGGTCAGCACGCGCAGATAGGCCAGCAGATCCTTGATCTCGGGGCGCGAGAAAAATGAATCGCCGCCGGAAATCTTGTACGGGATGCGGTTCTGCATCAGCATCTTTTCAAACACCCGCGACTGGTGGTTACCGCGGTACAGGATCGCGTAGTCGCCGTAGTGGGTCTTTTTCACGAAGTGGTGGGCGATCAGTTCCCCCACCACCCGCTCGGCTTCGTGATCCTCGTTATTAGCAGTAATTAGTTTCAATTCCTCGCCATAACCCAATTCTGAAAACAGCCGTTTTTCAAACACGTGTGGGTTATTGGCGATCAGAATGTTGGCCGCCTTCAGAATGCGCTCGCTGGAACGGTAGTTTTGCTCCAGCTTGATCACCTGCAGCGCCGGGAAATCGTCCTTCAGCAGCACCAGGTTCTGCGGCCGCGCACCGCGCCAGGAGTAGATCGACTGGTCGTCGTCACCCACCACGGTAAAGCGCGCGCGGTTGCCCACCAGCAGCTTCACCAGCTCGTACTGGCTGGTGTTGGTATCCTGGTACTCATCCACCAGCAGGTAGCGGATGCGCTGCTGCCAGCGTTCGCGCACCTCTTCGTTGCGTTGCAGCAATAGCGTCGGCAACAGGATCAGATCGTCAAAGTCCAGCACGTTGCACGCCCGCATATGGGCGTGGTACAGGCCGTAGCAGTGGGCAAAATGCTTATCACGCTGCGAACGAGCTATCTCCATCGCTTTAGGAGGATCAATGAGATCATTTTTCCAATTCGAAATGGTCGTAATCAGTTGGCTAAGTAATGTTTTATCTTCTTCTAACCATTGCTTAGTCAATTCTTTCAGTAAGGCAAATTGATCTCTATCGTCGAACAGCGAGAAGTTGGACTTCATCCCCAGCGCCACATATTCCCGCTTGATGATCTCCAGCCCCAGCGTATGGAAGGTGGAAATCATCAGCCCGCGCGCCTCTTTGCGCCCCAGGGTTTGCGACACGCGCTCTTTCATCTCGCGCGCGGCCTTGTTGGTAAAGGTTACGGCGGCGATGTGCCGCGCCTGATAGCCGCAATGGTGGATCAGGTGGGCTATCTTGTTGGTGATAACGCGCGTCTTGCCGGAACCGGCACCGGCCAACACCAGGCAGGGCCCGGTAACGAATTCGACGGCTTGTTGTTGGCTGGGGTTTAATCGCATGGTGCTGGCTTGCTCGGCTGTAAAACGTGGAAGGGAATTGTAGCAGAAAGCGCCGATGAGATTTAGCGGGTATAATCAGCGCAATTTTCGCATCGACAAAGGCAATACCATGGCAAAAACGGCGTGCGCCCTGCACATTCTGGTAGACAATGAAAAGCTGGCCAACGAGCTGCTGGCCAAGCTGAAGCGCGGCGTCAGCTTCGACACGCTGGCGCGCAAATACTCGAGCTGCCCGTCAAAACGCAACGGCGGCTCGCTGGGCGAATTCAACAAAGGCGCGATGGTGCCGGCGTTCGATAAAGCGGTGTTCAGCATCCCGCTGCTCAAACCTTACGGCCCGGTCAAAACCCAGTTCGGTTACCACATCATCAAGGTGCTATACCGCAACTGAGGGGGCCTGAGCCCCCTGCCTGCGGCTAATTATTGCGCGCTGGCGTCCGTCGCCGGCGCTGCCACCGCGGTGTCGGCCGGTTTGGCTTCTTCCGTCACCACCGCCGGCGCCGGCATCATGATGCCGTCATAGGTTTCCTGCAGCTGCTTCATGCTCATTTCCGGCTCGCCTTTCGGCTGCATCAGCACCAGCGTCGCCTCCTGAGAAAGCTGCAGCTTCAGCGCCTGATTCAGCGTCTCCAGCGTCAGGCTGGACAGGAACTCCTGGCGCAGCTTCTGATACAACTCCGGTGCGATATCCACCACCCCGCTCTGCTGCGAACGCAGGCGCTGGCTCATCAGCACGTCGGTATCGGTGCGGGCGTAGGTGGCGAACAACTTGCTCAGCTGATCGTTTTTCTGCGCCAGCAACGCATCGAATTCCTCTTTGGACAGGCCGTTATCACGCACGTTGGCCAGCTCGCGGGCGATAAAGCCCAGGCTGCCGTTCAGGTTGTTGTTCGGCGTATCCAGATGGATGGCGCACTGCCCGCGCTGGTACTGCACTCGACAGTCAAAGCCCAGATGCAGGCTCTTCTGGTCGCTTTTTTCCAGCGTCTGCTGAAGATGCCAGAACAGCGCCTCGCGGGCGAGATCGCCACGCCAGTAACGGAGCAGGCTCTGTGAATCGCGAATCGGGTGCCACGGCGAATCCCACATGATCGACAGCGTATCCTGTTTCACCTGCTCGCTGATCAGGCTCACCGGCTGCTGCGGCAGCGGTGTCAGCGTCGGCATCGGGGCCGGGGTTTCACGTTTGCCTTGCAGCGGCGAGAACGCCTTGTTGATCTGCTCGCCCAAGCTGCGGCTGTCAATCTTACCGACCACGAACAGCGTCATGGCGTCCGGGGTATACCACTGTTGATAGAATTTCTTCAGCTGCTCGAGGTTCACCGGCCGTTTCGCCGGCTGCGCAGGATCGTGCGCCAGCAGCGTCGAGCCTTTCAGGCGGTAACGCCACCAGACGTCTTGGGTATTGGGCGGGAAAGTGCCGACCGGATTGATGGTGGAATTCATCACCGCGTGCACCGTATGCTCGTCGATCGCCAGTTTGCCGGTGGTGTCCGCCAGCCAGGCCAGCGCTTCTTTCAGCAGGTCGGGCCGGTTGTTCGGCAGGCTGAGGTTATACATGGTGAAATCATACGAGACGATCGCCGGCGGCAGCGGCCGCTCGTTATCTACGCTCTGTTGCCACAGGGCGCGCAGCTGCGGCGCGGTAAAGCTTTCGCTTCGCGCCAATGCCAGCCGCGGCAGCAGATGGGCGAAGCCGGTCTGCTGCGAAGACTCCACCAGAGAGCCGGTATTGACGATCAGCCGCAGTTCCACGCGGTCGCTTGGCCGCTGCGGCGTATCGAGAATCTGCCATGAAAACCCGTTGGCCAGCGCCCCCTGCTGCCAGGCAGGATCGGGTTGTAGTGCTTCAGCCTGCACGCTGCTACTGGCGGCAGCCAATAGCAGCCCACCAACTATAAGATGAATTCTGGTGCCCTGCATGTGAACCCCTACTTAATGACTATCCAATTTCTTATGCAAATGCGTGTATTCCATTCAATGGAATCATAAAAATACGCCCTGAGTTTCACAGTGGGGCGGAAAGCAGAAAGTGTACCATCGTGTTAGACCGCGCGCCTTTGCGGATGTCACTCATTAGAGTGAAAAATAATAGATAGCGGGTTTTTTAATGCAAGAAATCGTTACGAGGCAGGGGTTGTACCTCACCGGCCGCGGCTGCGGCCGGTGATTTGCCGCCAATATCAGGCGGAAGGCTGCGTTTTGTCCGCGCCGGCGTTTTTGTTGTTCAGCGTGTCTTTCAGCTGTTTCTCATCCAGTTGGTTACACCATTTCGCGACCACCACGGTCGCCACTCCGTTACCCACCAGGTTGGTCAGCGCGCGGGCTTCCGACATGAAGCGATCGATGCCGAGGATCAGCGCCAGCCCGGCCAACGGCAGGTGGCCAACGGCGGAGATGGTGGCGGCCAACACGATAAAGCCGCTGCCGGTCACGCCCGCCGCGCCTTTGGAGGAAAGCAGCAGCACCACCAGCAGAGTAATCTGGTGCATGATATCCATGTGGGTGTTGGTCGCCTGCGCGATAAACACCGCGGCCATGGTCAGGTAGATAGACGTGCCGTCCAGGTTAAAGGAGTACCCGGTCGGGATCACCAGGCCCACCACCGATTTCTTACAGCCCAGCTTCTCCATTTTATCCAGCATGCGTGGCAGCGCGGACTCGGACGACGAGGTCCCCAGCACGATCAACAGCTCTTCTTTGATGTAGTTGACGAATTTGAAGATGCTGAAGCCGTTGGCGCGGGCGATGCTGCCCAACACCACCACCACGAACAGGATACAGGTAATGTAGAAGCACACGATCAGCTGGCCGAGTTGCACCAGGGTGCCGACGCCGTATTTACCGATGGTAAACGCCATCGCACCGAAGGCCCCGAGCGGCGCCAGGCGCATGATCATGTTGATGATGCCGAAAATCACCCGCGAGAAGCTGTCGATCACGTTGTAGATCAGCTGCCCCTTATCACCCAGACGATGCAGGGCGAAGCCGAACAGCACCGCGAACAGCAGCACCTGCAGAATGTTGCCGCTGGCAAACGCGCCGATCACGCTGCCGGGGATGATGTCCAGCAGGAACGGAATGATGCCCTGCTGCTGCGCCTGCTCGGCGTAGACTGCAACCGCCTTGGCGTCCAGCGTGCCGGGATCGACGTTCATGCCGGCGCCCGGTTGCACCAGGTTGACGATCACCAGGCCGATAATCAGCGCGATAGTACTGACGATTTCAAAATACAGCAGCGCGATGGCGCCGGTGCGGCCCACCGCCTTCATGCTTTCCATGCCGGCGATGCCGGTTACCACGGTGCAGAAAATCACCGGGGCGATAATCATCTTGATCAGTTTGACGAAGCCATCGCCCAGAGGTTTCATCTCGGCGCCGAGGTCAGGGTAGAAATGGCCAAGCAGGATACCCAGCGTAATCGCCGTCAGCACCTGAAAATAGAGGCTCTTAAAGATCGTTGTTTTCATATGAACATCCTATGGGGGGAAGACACGCACCAGGCAGCAGTCTAAAAATCCAGCCTGTTCATTGCTTGCGCGGAAAATAACACCCACTTAACAACATGGAAATAATTTGTTGCACCCGCCCCTGGGAGTTGATGTGAATTTAAGAGCTGAAACGCGTCAGTCCGGGTGCAAAGCTGAAAATTGCGTAAGCCTTTGTTTGCACTAACGCAAAAGAGGTAGAGGAGAAATAGCGATTTTCGGACGGGGAAAAGTACCGGAAAGGTAAACGCGGCGCTTATGGCGCCGCGCGGCAAAACTCGGCTTCGAACGCTTCGCGCGGCAACGGACGGGCGAACAGGAATCCTTGCCCGCTGCGAATGCCGTGCTGCAGCAACCAATCGCGCTGCTCGGCGTTTTCCACGCCTTCGGCCATCACCGGCAACGCCAGCACTTCGGAGATCGAACTGACGATGCGCACCATCGCATCGTCAGCCGGCAGCCCCTGAATGAAGCTGCGGTCGATTTTAATCAAATCGATCGGCAGGGATTTCAAGCGGTTGAGATACTCCAGGCTGGAGTAGCCCATGCCGAAGTCGTCCAGCGCGATCGACAGCCCCAGATCGTGCAGCTCGCGCAGCAGCGCCAGCGCGCGGTCGAGATCGTCGATGCGTACCGTCTCGGTGATCTCCAGCAGCAGCTTGCGCGGGTCTATCTGATACTGCGCCAGCAGGTTTTTCAGATGCGGGACGAACGCTTCATCCTGCATCTGAATACCGGAAACGTTGACCGCCAGCGGCAGCGCAATGCCACGTTGCTGCCAGTCCGCCAGGATACGGCAGGATTCTTCCAGCACCCAGTTGCCGAGAGGCACAATCACGCCCAGCTCTTCCGCGAGCGGGATGACGTCGGCCGGCAAGGTATAACTGCCGTCATACTGCTGCCAACGCAGCAGCGCTTCGGCGCCGATTACCTCGTTGGACTGCATGTCGATCTGCGGCTGCAGGAACAGCGTGAAATGCCGCTGTTCGATGGCGTGCAGGATCTCGCTCTCCTGCGTCAGCCGCTTCTGCGTGCGTTCCGTCAGGCTGGGCTCGAAGAACAGGATCTGATTTTTTCCTTCGCGGTGCGCGGACATCATCGCCGAGGTGGCGCTGCGCAGCAGCTGTTCCGCACTCTCCCCCTGATTGAGGTAGTGCGCGATGCCGATGCTGGCGTTGGGCCGCAGCGCCAGACCTTCCAGCGTCAACGGCGCGTTGATCTCCGCCATGATGCGCCGCGCCAGCTGCATGGCGTGGAACGGCCGCTCGATGCCCTTGGCCAGAATGGCGAATTCGGTATTGCTCAGCTGTGCCAGCACGCCGTTTTCGTCGATGCAGCCGCGCAGCTTCTTCGCCAGCGCCAACAGCAGCGCTTCACGCATCGCCGGGCTCATCACCCCAGAGGCTTCATGCAGCGTCTCGATGCCGATCACCAGCAGGTTAAAACGCTCGGGGCGCAGGCTGGAAGCGATATGCTGTTCCAGCAACGCATTCAGCAACGCCGGATTCGGCAGTTCGGTCACCGGATGGCGGGTGCTGAGGCGGCTCATGTCGGCATGCGCCTTGGCCAGCGTCTGTTGATTGCGATTGTAGTTGCGCACCAGCAGGCCAAGCTCGTCGTCCTGGTGCAGCGCCGGCAGCATCAGCTGGTGATAGGGCGCTTCGTCCTGCGAGATGTTTTCCAGCTCCTTGGCCATCGCGCGCAGCGGGTGCACCATCAGCCGGTTCATGCACCAGGTGATGGCCACCGACAGGATCAGCGCCAGCAGCAGGTAGGTCGAGAGCATGGTCGACAAAATGCTGAGGATAAACTGGTACATGCGGAACGAGTCGGCCTGCAGCACCAGATAGGCCAGCGGCTGCTGATTGGCCGGCACCCGCTCCAGCGAATAGAGCGGCACGGAAATTTGGATCGGCAGCTCAAACAGCCGGGCGATCAGCGTCGGCACCGGCCGCTCCGGCGGGAAATTGGCGTGCAGCGCCTGAAACTCGTTCGGCAAGACGATATCCGCCCGGCTGAGAATGCCGACCGGCAACAGCGTGTTCAGCACCCTTTTGGCTTCCGGCACGTCCATGCGCAGCACCGCTTCCGCCAGCGGCTGGCGCACGGAGTGAGCGATATTCTCCAGTTGCTGGGCGTAGTCATCCCTGCGCTGCTGCACAAAGTGGAATAACTGGATCACGATAAAGATGCAGATCGTGACCAGCGCCACACCGGACACCGTCGCCATCTGCTTAATCGTTAACGAACGCCTGACCCGCAAACCTGCTCTCCGTGAAATCGGGCTGAAACAAAAAAGGGGGCTGACTCTCACCCGCCCCCTCGAACCGGGCTGAGTATACTCGATCATCGGCTGTTTTTATCTGGCTATGCCGCAGGCAAAACCAAGAAAATCGCGGGTTTCAGTCTTTTCCTAAAGCGAACAAACGCGACCCGGACACAGGGTAACAAAACTCCCCGGCGTCCGACACTCCGAATCTTTCCCCTCCCGGTTACTTGAAGTCGGCGTAAGGCGTCAGCGGCTGCGGCGGCAAATCGAGATCACCCTGCCAACCGGCCAGGGAATAGCGCAGATAAATCAACGCATGGCTCGGCGTATAGTCCTTCGCCTGTTGAATGTCGATACCGGCGCCGAGCGTCCAGTGCGAACTGAGACGGCGTTCGACGATCGCCCGCAGGGTATAACCGACGCCGCTCGAGGCGCCGCCGTCCTCAACGGCGAACTTATCGGGCAGTGAATCCGGGATCAGCCCCTGCAGCGGATAGCGGCGCTGGCTGTCGGTTTTCGAATGGGACAGCGAAACCGAACCGCCCAGCTCCCACGACCAGTTCTCGGTGCGCTGGCGATAGTTAACCGGCAGCGACAGCGACAGATATTGCTGCGGGCTGTAATAGCCGCCCTGTCCCAGCGAATAGCCGCTCAAATCCTTCTGGTAGTGCCACAGCATGGTATTGAGCCCGACGCTCAGACGACGATTGTCTTCGTTGATCAGCTTGTAGTAGTAGCCGGCCATCAACCGCTGTCGCTGGTTGTCCGCCACGTTCTTGCCGGTAATCTGGTGCGCGCTGAGATCGGCCCACACGCCGTTCGCCTCGCCGCGATCGTAGCTGGCGCTCAGGCTGACGCCGGTGGCGCGCACGCCGCCCCAGGTAATGCCGGTATTCGGGTCTTTGGCGCCGCCAAATGCCAGCAGCGAGCTGGAGATCGGCCGCCGCGAAGCCGCCAGCGTCCAGCCGATGTGGTTCCAGTCGCCGCTGTAGGCCAGGCCGCCGGTCCAGTCGACCACCTCGAAGCCCATCGGCGTCGTGCCGATATCGGCGGCCCAGCGATCGTTTTTCCAGCCGGCCGCCACGCTGGTGCCGGTGGTTTTCTGGTGTTCATCGCCGCGGCACCCTTGCGTGTTGCAGGTACCGAAAGTCTCGTAATAGTGGCCGCTGCCGTCGGTCGAGAAACGCCCGGCATCCAGCTGTACGGTGTCGGTACGCAAGAAGGCGCGTCCGTCATACAGCGGCATGTCCACCTGCAGCATGGTGTCGTGTGCATTGAAGTCGGAAATGCCGCCGGTGCCGCTCGAGCGCCAGTAATCGTGATCGAGCGTGACGTTCACGTCTTGCTGCCGGTACAGATCCGCGGCGTCGGAACGAATGCCGCGTTTCAGCCAGTCGTCGTTCGGATTATTGCGCGTCAAATAGGTGTAGCTGTCATTGTCCTGCGGCAGCGTCGGCGTGATGCCGCCGGCTACCATCGCCTGGCGATAATCCTGCTGTGCCCGCTCAGGCTGTTGCTGAGCCCTTTCCAGCCGGGCGGCGTCACGGTAAACAAGCGCCTTGGTCTGCCCGACGGGCTCCGAAGCCGCCGCCGTTTTCAGTCGGTCGAAGATAGCTTCGGCCTGCTGCGGATCGCCGACCGCGCCCCAGGCGTTGGCGACACGACGTTGGCTGTTGAGCGAAGCGTCCTGCGGCTGCGGTTCGGTTTTCAGCCGCTGGCGCGCCGCGTCCAGATCCCCTTGCGCCACATAAGCTTCGATCTCGCCCAGCTGTGCATCCGGGTTGTTCGGCTCACGCCGTTTCACCCGCTGATAGTCATCCAGCGCCGCCGCATACTCCCCGCGCGCCAGCGCCCAGTCGGCCAGCAGCAAATCGAGGCGGGTGTCCGCCGGCTGACGGCGCAGATAGGCTTCCGCCGCCGGTTCGTCACCGGCCGCCCGCAGCCGTTCGGCCTGCGCGATCACCGCCTGCATTTTCAGCCGCTGCGCCAGTTCGCGCATGTTGTCGTTCCACTGCGCGGCGGGCAGCGTATTGAGCTGCGCCAGCGCCTGGTCGTCGCGATCGCTGCCGGAAAGGTAGAGCGCATAGGCGTAGGTCAGCTGCGGATTGGCACGCTGACGCTGCGCCAGCTGCCGGAACAGAGCGTCCGCCTGCTGCGGCTGCCCGGCCTGACGCAGCGCCTGCGCATAGCGATAGGTCAGCCAGACGTCGTCGGGATCCATCGACTGAGCACGGCGGTAGATGTCCGCCGCCTGCTGCCACTGCTGCTGCGCCGCCAGCGTCTCCGCCTGCTGCTTCAACATATCGAGCCGCAGTCCATCGAGGGTGCTGCGCAGCTTGGCCTGTTGGCTACGCGGCAGGCCGTTGAGGTAGGCCAGCGCCTTTTCCGGCGACTGCCGTTGATAGAGATTCACCAGGCCGCGCAGCGCGCTGCCGTTGCCGGGGTCGCGCCGCAGCGCCTGCTGATAAAATCCTTCCGCCGCGGCGTCATCCTTGCTCGCCACCGCCACATCGCCCAGGCCGATAAACGCATCGCCGTCGCTGTCGTCGAGCTGGCGCGCCTGCTGATATTTCTGCCGGGCCAGCGCGAGATTGCCAGCCTTCAGCGCTTTGTCGCCCTCGTCGATCGCCAGCCAGTAACCGGTGCTCTTGATCAGGCTTTGCCACTTGCCGCTGTCGTAGCCGTTCTTGTCGGCGGCCAGCGCCTGTCGGAACAGTTTCAGCGCCTGCGGACGGTTGCCGGCGCGCGAATAAGCCTGGCCGAGCGCGCCCAGCACCTCGGCGTCGTTCGGCGTCGCCGCCAACGCCGTTTGCAACGCCGGAATAGCCGCCCGGCTGCCGCCTTTATCCACCTGCGCCAGGCCGCGCACCCGTGCCTGATACGCCGGATCGGCCAACAGTTTCTGCTGCCTGGCCAGCTCTTCACGGGCGCTGGTCGCCTGATCGCCGGTGTCGAACACGCCGAGGAAACGGTTGAGCGCCGCCACGCTTTGCGCGCTGACCGGTATCGCTTTGACCTTATCCAGCCACAGATCGGCGGCATCGCCGCGTCCGGCCGGATCGGCGGCGATCTTCTGCAGCAGCTCATAGGCCTGCGCGTCCTGGTTCTGACTGAACAGCATGCGCGCCAGCGACATGCGCAGCGCCACGTTGCCGGAATATTGCTGGTCCAGTGCCTGCAGCTGCTTCAACGCCTTCGCTTCCTGCCCCGGCAAGCGCGCCACCAGCCGCCAATACTCCACCGCCAACTCGAGCGTCGGCGGCTCGCCGTGGAACAGCGCATCGTACTGCGCCTTGGCCTCCGGCAACCGGCCGGCGGTCGCCATCAGGCGAGCCTGCTGCAGCTTTTGCCGGGTTTCCGGCTGCGTCAGCAGCATATTCATTTGCGCCTGGCGATAGGCGCTGGACTGCGGCGCGAGGGTTTTCAGCTTGTCCAATTGCTGCTGCGCCAGCGCCATGTTGCCCTGCCGCAGCGCCAAACGCATGCGCGCGGCGATCACGTCCGGGTTGTTCGGATCCATCAGCTCGAGCCGGTACAGCGACTGGCGCACCAGATCGTCCTTGTTGCCGGCCTCGCCAATACGCACCTGTTCCAGCAACCACTGTTCCGGCGCCACAGCCTCCGCAGCGCGCGCCTGCGGCAACATCGCCAGGCTCAGCGGAATCAAATTCAGCCAGTTTATTTTGAAGTTGTGCATTGGCCGTCCCACGAGGGTTGCAATTCACCCTGACGATTAAAGCGATAACGTTGTTGATCCCACCCCTGACCGAACAGCGTCAGCGAGGCGCTGAAATAGGCGTCGTCACCCGGCGGATGTTCGCTGATGCGTTGCCGCTGTGTCGCCAGCGCCTCGGCCTGCGTCACCAACATCGGCAGCATCGAGGCAGAAAAGCCGACCGGGCCGGTGCCGGTGGTTTTGCCGCTGGCGGTATCGGTTTTTTCCGGCGGCACGCCCTGTTTGGCGGTGAGCTGCGCCATCGGCTGGAAGCGTTCGAGCAGCGCCGCCTTGTACTCATCGTCGTCCGCCAGCATGCCGGCCCACAGATAAACCCGAATGGCGTCGTAGCTGCCGACGTTCGGCTTGACGGTATCCGGCTGCCAGCCGGCGCCGACCCGCCACACCACCCAGTCCGGTGAGAAACCGTGCGGCGCGGTGTCCAGCCACAGCCGTTGGTTGACCTGGCGCATCGCGCGCCACGGGCCGTTCAACGCCGCAAAACGCGCCAGCAGCTGCGGCGGCAGGTAGCTGGGGTTCAACCGCCAGCGATCTTCCGCCACGAACCCGACTTTGCCCGGCAACAGCATCAGGCCCAGGCCGGGAATGTCGGCCACTTCCTCGCGGCCGATGCGTTGCAGCAGCAGCGTCCCCAGGGTTTGATAACGCCGGCTTTTCCACAGGCGGCCAGC
The DNA here is from genome assembly GCF_003028435.1 of Serratia sp. Nf2. Taxonomy (NCBI): domain Bacteria; kingdom Pseudomonadati; phylum Pseudomonadota; class Gammaproteobacteria; order Enterobacterales; family Yersiniaceae; genus Serratia; species Serratia sp. Nf2. The sequence continues at coordinate 123,863 of NZ_PYTW01000007.1, forward strand.
CTCGAGCAGGTTGTAAGCAATCCACAGATCGGCGTCCGACGCCGAGTTGGCGTCCAGCACCTTCCACTGCTTGTCGTCGCTCTCGCCCCACAGCCAGGCAGGCAAACGGGCGCTGAGATCGCCCGCCGCCAGGTTGTTCTCCGTCCAGGCCAGCAGCCGATCGAAGGTCGGCCGGTCGTTGGCCACCAGGGCGAAGAACAGGCCGTAACTCTGCCCCTCGGAGGTGGTGATTTTGTTCGGGCTGCTCGGATCGATCACCCGCCCCTGCGGGCTGATGTAGTACTGCTTGTACTGTTGCCAGCCCGGCCACTCGCAGGCCGCCACCGCGCTGAACGCGCACAGCAGCAGCATGCCGAGCGACAGGCGTTGCAACATCGCGCTCACCGCCGTCAATCCCGATCTTCAGGCGCCAGACGACGCCGGCTGAAGGCCTTCAGGCCGCGCCACAGCATCAGCCCCAGGATCACCACCAGCACCACCGCGATCACCGCCAGCAGCACCGGATGGGTGGAGAGGGCATACCACAGCCGCTCCCACCACGGCAGGTGGCCGACATAGTAAATATCGCCGACGCGCAGGCTGTTGACCCCCGATTCGCGGATCACCGCCACCGAGCCGAACACCGCGGCGCGCTTGCCGCTGTCCAGCAAGGCATTGTTCAGCAGCTCATAGCCGCGCGGGCTGTCCGCCAGCAGCGCCACGATGCTGCGCTGGTCGTTAAACGGCGACTGCACGCCGATGATCGCCGACATCGCCCCCTCGGAGCTGACGGTGGTCTTGCTGTCCGGTTTGGTATCTTCTGCCAGCACTTCCGCGCTAGGCAGCGGCGGCTGCCGCGTCGGCTGTTTCACCCAGCTTTGGGTCGCGTCCACCAGCAGGCTGATTTTCTTGTCGTCGCGCAGCTCCGGCGGGATGGTGCCGACCATCAGGATATCGTCGTCGCGATCCTTGGCCTGCGACCAGTCGTCGCTGAGCGTGAAGGCCAGCGCCGGGTAGCCGGTTTGCGCGCCGATCACCCCCAGCGCGTTCAGCAGCGCGCTGACCTGCGCCGGCTGCGGTTTCTGGTTCACCAACACCAGCGTTTGCGACAGATCCGCCAGGCGGCTGAACGGGAAGCCGGCGTTGGCGAAGGCGCGCAGGTCCGGCATCGCCATAAAGTGGCGGTAGCCGGAGAAATCGATGGTAGACGCGCCGTCGATCACCGCATGGTTTTGCGTGAAGGAGTAGGTTTCGCAGCGCCCTTCCGCGCCGCTGGCCAGCAGCGTGGTGTAATCGAAGTCAAAGCGCAGCTGGTTGGTGGCGCCCAGCCGCAGCGCCGGAATACTGACGTTCTTGTCGGAGTCGAGCAGCCCCTGCGTCAGCGGCAGGCGCAGCAGCTGCGCGCCCTGCTCGTGTTCCGGCACCAGCGAGTACGCCTGCACGAACTGGTTGTTCAGGCTGACGCTCAGCCGCGAACCGTCCTGAATGCGCGGCGCGGTGTAACGGTATTTCAGGTGCATGTCGATGCCGGTGCTGCGGATCAGGAACAGATCCGGCGGCAGGTTCATGGTCAGCGAAATCGGGCCGGGCTCGATGCCGCTGGTTTGCAACTGTTCGGCGTATTGCTGCAGCTCGGCGAAGGTCATCGGCCGATCGGTGCGCACCCAGTTCGGCGCGTCGTAAGGCTGGCGCGGCGCGAGCTGCTCCACCTTGTCCACCGTCACATTCTGGCCGCGGAACAGGATGTTGCCCTGCGCGATGCCCTTCACCGCGGTGATCAAATCGTTGTCGTCACGTCCCTGAATCAGCAGCAGTTTGACGTACGGATTGTCCGGGTGGCTGATCATCTCCACCGTCGGGCCGTTGACCGCCGGATAATCGCGCAGGAAATCCGGGCGCTGCGAGTTGGTAGCGAACACCACCGCGTGCTGCGTCGGCAGCGCGTTGTACAGCGTCGGGAAGGATTGCCCGCGCCACTGTGCCTTGCTGCCAAACCAGGACGCCAGAATGCCCGCCGCGCGCTGCTGGGCCAGATCCGGCTGGCCGGCGAACACCATCGGCAACGTCAGCGGCCGATTATCGCGGCTGTCGAAGAACGGCTCAGGGAAGTGCGACAGCTCGTTTTTCACCGGCAGCGTCTGGAAACGCAGCTTCAGCGCGCTGGATTTGCTGACGTCTAGCCACAGCGAGGTGCTGGCCGGGTTTTCGCAGATGTTCTGATAATGGCCGACGAACACCAACCGGACGCGGTTAAAATCGGTGATATAGCGCGGATCGATCGCCATCTGGATGCGATTGGGCTTGCCCAGCTGCTCTTTGGCGAGGGTGGTCACACCCATCAGTTCGTCGTTCAGGTAGACCTTGACGTGCGACTCCACCGGGATCAGCGCCGGCGACGGCGTAAACTCCATATCGAGCATCGCCTGCGAGACCACTTCATCGCTGCGCACGCCGAATTCGATCTGTCCGTCCGGCCGGGTGCCGCGCAGGATAAAGGTGCCCGGCGGCGGCGCTATCTGCGCAAACGACAGCGACACGTCGCGCACCGGCGCATTCGGATCTTGCGGCGCGGCGGCCGGCGGTGGCGGGGCTGTCGTATCGGCCGCCGCGGCGATCGGCGGCTGGGCCGCCACGGTCGGCGCGGTGGCGGTTTCGGCCTGCGACAGGGTACTGATGCCTAAGGCCAGAGCAGTTAACCAGGTTATTTTTCTCGTCATCGTATCATCATCAATGTTGGAGCCTGTTCACCGGGCGAGTGAGCGGGCGGTTGAACTCGCAGCTAACCCACTGTTTCTTGTTGACCCAAGGTCGGATCCCTGCCGACGCCGCGCGGAATAAACGACACTACCCAGGCGGTCAGCGACGTGACCCCGACCAGCAGACCGCGCACCAGCGGCGGCGCGTAGTCCGCCATGCGTACATACCCCCGGAAGCCCAGCGCCAGCACGTCGCGCAGACTTTCGATCGGCCGGTCTTCAGGGAACCCGTCCTGCCACAGCGCCCAGGTATCGGCGCGGGCGAAGGTGCACTGAATGAAATCGATGTGTTCACGGGTGGAGAGGTCGATCAGGCGCACCCCCACCTTGTTGCCGAAGGCGCGCGTCACCACGCAGGGGAAGCTGTACTCCTGCTGGCCGCGCTTGAGCAGCAGCGAGACTTTGTCGCCGTCTTTCAACGCGTTTTCCACCCGCATCTCAATGCCCACGCCACCGTCGGAGTAATCGCGCAGCGTGCAGGGATACAGATGGCCGTCGGCGCGCGCGATCGCCGCCGGCATGGCGATTTCCACGCGGTGTGCCTGACGCACCTGCTTGGCCTCTACCGCCACCGCCACCGCGCCGCCGAGAATCGTCATGTTGTACAGCACCCACACCAGGCTGATGAACACCGTCATCACCTCGTCCGTCGGGCCATAGGCCAACCGCCAGACGCCGAATGCCAGCCCGGCCAGGTTCAGGATCACCAGGAACATGTAAGGCCGGGTGATCACCCAGTCGACGTGCTCCTCCTCCACCAGCCCGCCCTTGGCGGTGACGTTGAATTTGCCCTTGTGCGGATTGAACAGCGCCACCGTCGTCGGCCGCGCGATATACCAGGCCAGCACGGTTTCATAGATTTCGCTCCAGAACGAATGGCGGTATTTCCCCTGGATACGCGAGTTGGTCAGGCTGGCGTGGATCATGTGCGGCAGCACATAAAGCGCGATCGCCAGCGCCGGCGCGAAGATGATGTAGGCGTGCAGCAGCAAAAACGCCAGCGGCGCGGTGAGGAAGATCAGTCGCGGAATGCCCGACAGGAAGTGCAGCATGGCGTTGGCGTAGCACAGGCGCTGCGCCAGTTTCAGCCCCTTGCCCAGCAGCGGGTTGTCCAGCCGGAAGATCTGCACCATGCCGCGCGCCCAACGAATGCGCTGGCCGATGTGCGCCGACAGGCTCTCGGTCGCCAGCCCAGCGGCCTGCGGAATGCGAATATAGGCCGAGGTGTGCCCGCGCCGGTGCAGGCGCAGCGAGGTGTGGGCGTCTTCGGTGACAGTTTCCACCGCGATGCCGCCGATCTCGTCCAGCGCGCTGCGGCGCAGAATGGCGCAAGAGCCGCAGAAGAAGGTGGCGTCCCACATGTCGTTGCCGTCCTGCACCAGCCCGTAGAACAAGGTGCCCTCGTTGGGCGTCTGGCGGAAACGGCCCAGGTTGCGCTCGAACGGATCCGGCGAGAAGAAGTGGTGCGGGGTTTGCAGCATCGCCAGCTTTTTGTCTTTGAAGAACCAGCCCATGGTCAGTTGGAGGAAGGAGCGCGTCGGCACGTGGTCGCAGTCGAAGATCGCCACGAACTCGCCGGTGGCCTGCTTCAGCGCATTGTTGATGTTGCCGGCCTTGGCGTGTTCGTGGGTCGGCCTGGCGATGTATTTCACCCCCACTTCGTCAGCGAACGCCCGGAATTCAGGGCGGTTGCCGTCGTCGAGGATATAGATGTTCACCTTCTCTTTCGGCCAGTCGATGCCTAGCGCCGCGTAGATGGTGGGCTTCACCACCCCGAGATCTTCGTTGTAAGTCGGCACCATCAGATCGATGGTCGGCCAGGTGGCGCTATCGGCGGGCAGCGGCACCGGCTGGCGGTTAAGCGGCCAGACGGTCTGGAAATAGCCCAGCACCAACACCACCCAGGCGTAGGTTTCCGCCACCAGCAGCAATAGGCCGCAGACCAGGCTGAGCGGATCGTCCCAGTTCAGGGTGGCGGTATAGCGCCACCACAGGTAGCGACAGGATACAGTCAGCGACAGCACGATCAGCATCAATCCCGGCAAGCGCCCCGGCACCCGGCGCACCACCATCGCGATCCCCCACAGCAGCAGAACGAACACGAACTGCGCCGGCAGATCGAACGGCTGCGAGATGCACAGCATGGCGAGGATCGCCGCCAGCACGCTGACCAGGATAAACAGCGCGCGCCGCATACCGCGGCTCATGCGGCCGAGGCGCTCCACCGAGCGCTGCTCCACGCCGGCGTTCTTCAGCCGTTGCGGCAGGCCTTGCAGCCCGTCGGCGTAGCGCTGCTGCAGCCGCCGCCAACCGGCGAAATAGTCGCGCTGCACCGGCGCGCGGCCGCTGCGAAACAGCAGCAGCCACAGCCCCTGCAGCAGATAACGCAGCGCATCCGCCGGGCGCGGGCGATCGGCGGACAGATGCGGGAACCAATAAGCGCGGCCGGCACGCACGCGCTGCCAGGCCGGCGATTCGAAGCGCAGCAGCAGCCAGCCCAACGCCACCAGCAGCGTGGCGAAAAAGGCGGTCAGCGCCGACGCGCCGTTGCGCCGATAGCCGCGGTAGCGAGTCTGCACCGTCTGACGCACCGGCGGCACCAGCAGCAGGCTCAGCACCCGGCTCATGGCGCAACGCCCCGTTTGAGGTTGATCAGGCACCAGTTGGCCAGCGTCAGCACTTCATCCGCCGCCAGGCTCTCGGGGCGGTACTCGCCCAACGGCTGTTTGACCGCCAGCGCTTCCGCCAACGCTTCGTCGCGGTGGATCACCACCGGCAGCAGACCGCTCAGGGTTTGCAGCCACAGCTGATGCAGATCCTGCTGCAGCTGGCTGGCGGAGGAGTAGTGATTGACCAGGAAACGGCAGTCGTTCGGCAGCGTCTGCTGATGGAGCCGCACCTGGCAGTTGGCGTCGGGGTTCAACAGCACGAACACGCTGTCGGCAAGCTGCAGCGCCTGCTGCGCCAGAACGCCGTCCCCGACCGGGACATCCAGCAGGATCCAGCGCTGCGGATCGCCGGCGATCAGTTGGCGCACGTTGTCGCGCCAGCGTTCCGGCTGCTCCCGACACTGACTCTGCACTTCCAGCCGTTCCAGCGCATTCAGGCGGCCAAAGGGCAGAAAGTCGAGGTTTTCACAATAACGCAGCGCCCCTTCCTGCCAGCGCCCGCCGTCCCGCTCTGCGCGGGCCCAGCCGCGCGCCAGCTCGAACGGCGTGTTGAAATGCAGGCGCAGCAGATTGTCCGACGTGAAATCGATCGCCAACACCGACTCGCCCAGCTGCTGCAACGCCCAGGCGAGCGCCGCCGTGACCGACGTCGTCCCCATTCCACCCCGCAACCCTTGCAGCGCGATCACCGGCATAGATCAGTGGCTCCCCGTGGTCTGCGCCAATTCGGCCAACAGTGGCCAGCGCGTCATCATTTGCGTTAACCGCTCCTGCCGCGAAATATCGACATAGCTTAATTTCGGCAATGAAAAAGCCTGACTGAGCGCCTGCAGGTCATCCTGGCTCTCCCCAGGCGCCGCTGCACGAAAATGGGTGGATGCGTTATTCATTTTTCCGCCTTGGCGAAAATAGGCTATGTTAATTAACTATAGCAACGATACAAAAAGAGAGAGGCAATAAGATGATTCTCAACAAATATTGTTGTGGAGCGTCGGAGATTTGTTATTGCCAGAGCAAAAATGACTATCTTTAAATATAAACGCCTTTAGTCGGCTTTCAACGAAAGTAGAACACATCCTATGGCGCACTCTTTTTCTCTAGGCATTCGGCAGATTTGGGAAGAGCTGTCGGTGATGCAGGCCCCCGGGCTGTATTGGATCAATATCGACAGGCAAAGCGACGCCGCGCTGCTGTGTCGCCAGGTCATCGCCGCCCAGCCGGCCACCCACAAAGTCGCCCTGATCTGCAGCGGCGATAAACCCGATCGCTTGCTGGCCGAGCTGGCTTCGCCTGCTTTGCAGAAACTGCCGCTGTATCAATTACCGGAGAAAAAAGCCGCGCTGACGCAGCTGAGCGACGATCTGATGCGCGCCCTGCGGCCGCAAAATCGCTTACTTATCCTGCTGGCCCACGCCAGCCTGTGGCAAACCTTCACCACCGAAGAGCTGCGCGAGTGGACCCGCGCCCTCGCCGCGTGGCTGCGGCGGCAAGGGTGTACGCTGTTGATCCTCAGCCACGGCGGCGGCATCAATAAGCTCAAGGGGCAGCTCAGCGCGCAGCATCGCATCCTGAACGGCCTGTCCAGCCTGCAATGGCAGCAGGACAGCGCGCAATACCTGGTGAACTGGTGGAGCACCGAAAACGGCATCAACGCCAATCAGCTGCTGACGCTGTACGCCGCAGCAGGCGTTTGGCAGGGCGAGGATGAAAATAGCCAACCCTCCCCCACCGCCTTGCGCAGCGACGAAGGCCTGTATCTGGCCGAGCGCAGCATCCTGGAAGGCGCGCCGCCGCTGTCCGCCAACTGGCAGCTGCTGGAGAACAACGACGAACTGGCGCAACACGGCATGTTGAGGCTCTCGGCGACGTTGATTTTCGCGTTGTACCAAAGCGACCAAATCGATCACCTGGCGCACCAGATCCACACCCTGCGCCGCAGCCGCGGGAGTGGCCTGAAAATCGCGGTGCGCGAGATGAGCGCCAGCCTGCGCTACAGCGACGAACGCCTGCTGCTGGCCTGCGGCGCCAACCTTATCGTGCCGCACGTTGCGCCGCTGTCGCGTTTTCTGACCATGCTCGAGGGCATTCAGGGGCAGCGCTTCTCACGCCATGTGCCCGCCGACATCGATGCGCTGCTGGCCGGCTTGCGCCCGCTGCAGCTCAAAGGCTATATGCGGCCGGAACCGTTCAGTCAGGCGGTGCTGTCGCTGATGGGCAACACGCTGCTGCCCGAGGACGGCAAAGGGGTGATGGTGGCGCTGCGGCCGGCCACCGGCCTGCGCGCCGAACAGGCGATGACCCTGTGCCACCTGCGGCGTTTCGGCGACGTGATGACCGTGGTGCAGGGGCGGCTGGTGCTGTTCCTCTCCACCTGCCGCATCAACGATTTGGATACCGCGCTGAAGTTCATTTTCCGCCTGCCGGTGGATGAAGCCTTCAGCAACCGGGTGGTATGGCACCAGGACGTCGATATCATTTCGGAAATCAAACGCATGGCCCAGGGCCGCTGGCAGATTTCGGCCACCGGCACCGCCGGCGCCACGCCGCGCCCCAGCGTGAAAGCGGCCGAGGTGCCCGCAGAACGGCGGCAGCCGGTCGCCCTCACGCTGCCGCTCGGCCCGCAGGAGACCCCGCATGCTGAACCTTAACGACATCGTGCAACTGATCCTGCTGTGCGCGCTGATCTTCATTCCGCTGGGCTACGCCTTTCACCGGCGTTTTCCGCATTTGCGTCAATACTGGCAAAACCTGTTGTTATCGCCGCGCTATTTGAAATCCGCCGGTTTATGGGTGCGCACAGGCTCCTCATCTCAGATTAAACGTAAGAAGCAGCCATGAATCCAAACTCGAAGACGCAACCCGATAACGCTCTGTGGCGCTACTGGCGTGGGCTGGGCGGTTGGAACCTCTATTTTCTGGCCAAATTCGGCCTGCTGTGGTTCGGCTACCTGAACTTCCACGCGCTGCCGAACCTGGTGTTCATGGCGTTTCTGCTGATGCCGATCCCGTCGCAGCGCCTGCACCGCTGGCGTCACTACCTCGCTATCCCGATCGGCATCGCGCTGTTCTACCACGACACCTGGCTGCCGGGCATCAACAGCATTCTCAGCCAGGGTTCGCAGCTGGCCGGCTTCAGCGCCCAATATCTGCTGGAGCTGATCAACCGCTTTATCAACTGGCAGATGGTCGGCGCCGCCTTCGTGCTGCTTATCGCCTACCTGTTCGTCGCGCAGTGGGTGCGCGTCACGGTGTTCACCGTGGCGGCGCTGGTGTGGCTCAATATCGTCAACATCGCCGGGCCGGCGGTCTCACTGCTGCCCGCCCCCTCCACGGCCTCAGCCGGCGGCGCCAATACGCCGGCCACGTCGGCGCCGGCGGCGGGAGACGCTGCGCCGGCAGACAGCCTGCCGCCGACCAGCGCCAACCTGACGGCCTACCTGAATCAGTTCTACGAGCGGGAAAAAGGTCGCGCTACCGCTTTCCCGGCCACCTTGCCCGCCGACGCCCAGCCGTTCGATCTGCTGGTGATCAACATCTGTTCGCTGGCCTGGGCCGATATGGACTCGGTCAACCTGCAGAATCACCCGCTGTGGTCGAAAATGGACATCATGTTCGACAGCTTCAACTCGGCCACCGCCTACAGCGGCCCGGCGGCCATCCGTTTGCTGCGCGCCAGCTGCGGCCAGCTTTCGCATCACGATCTGTATCAGCCGGTGAACCAGCAGTGTTACCTGTTCGACAACCTGGCGAAGCTCGGCTTCAAGGAACAGCTGATGCTCGATCACTCCGGGGTATTCGGCAACTTCCTGAAAGAACTGCGTGAACAGGGCGACATGCAGGCGCCGCTGATGTCGCAGGCCGGCGTCGGCAACGAGCTGACGTCGTTCGACGGCGAGCCGATTTATAACGATCTCGAATTGCTGACCCGCTGGCTGGATCAGCAGCAAAAAGGCGGTGACGGCCGCACAGCCACCTTCTTCAACATCATTCCGCTGCACGACGGCAACCGCTTCGTCGGCTCCAACAAGAGCGCCGACTATCGGCCGCGCGCCCAGAAGCTGTTCGATCAGCTGAACACCTTCCTCGAGCAACTGGAGAAATCCGGCCGCAAAGTGGTGGTGGTGATCGTGCCGGAACACGGCGCGGCGTTGGTGGGCGACAAGATGCAGATGTCTGGCCTGCGCGATATTCCCAGCCCGAACATCACCCATACGCCGGTCGGCATCAAACTGGTGGGCATGAAGGCGCCGCATCAGGGCAGCCCTCTGCAGATCAAAACGCCGAGCAGCTATCTGGCGCTGTCTGAACTGGTGTCGCGCCTGGTGGACGGCAAGGTCTTCAGCGAATCCAGCGTCGACTGGCAGGCGCTGACCCAGGGGCTGCCGCAGACCCCGGTCATCTCCGAAAACGACAACGCCATCGTGATGCAGTATCAGGGCAAGCCCTACATTCGCCTGAACGGCGGCGACTGGGTGCCTTATCCGCAATAAACGCGGCCTCATCCACCCAAAGCACGCCGGCGGCGTGCTTTTTTATTGGGTTATTTATAATAAAACAGTGAAGCCGCTCGACCGATAGAATGCTATTAACAACAAGTCGTTAAATTCTATTATTCGATTATTATTCTCATGCGAAGATTCTTAAAAAAATAACATTTATCAGGATTTAATTAGGGAATTAATTAAAACAACGGACTATGGCGCCCTCTACTTATTAACCCTTTGATTGAATAATAAAAAACGCCGGCGTGAAGCCGGCGTGAATTTAAGCGGTGACGTTCGGCACCTTACGCCCCCGGATGTTCGTCCTGATCGACCGCAAAGCAGGCCACCATCTGCTCGCCGTACTGTTTCAGCTGCGGCTGCAGCTGCACGCAGGTGCCGAAGGCGCGGCGGCAGCGGGCGTTGAACGCACAGCCCGGCGGCGGGTTCATCGGGCTGGGCAGTTCGCCGGTCAGCTTGATACGCTCGCGGCGCATATCCGGGTTCAATCGCGGCGTTGCCGACAGCAGTGCCTGAGTGTACGGATGGCGCGGATTGTTGAAGATCGCCTCTTTGCTGCCCTTTTCCACACAGCGGCCGAGGTACATCACCATCACCTCGTCGGCGATGTGCTCCACCACCGACAGATCGTGCGAGATGAACACATAGGACAGCCCCAGCTCCTGCTGCAGATCCATCATCAGGTTCAGCACCTGAGCGCGCACCGACACGTCCAACGCCGACACCGGCTCATCGGCGATCACCACGTCCGGGTTCAGCATCAGCCCGCGGGCGATGGCGATACGCTGACGCTGGCCGCCGGAAAACATGTGCGGGTAGCGGTCGTAATGCTCGGTCTTCAGGCCGACCTTCGCCATCATCTCCAGCGCTTTTTCCCGCCGTTCGGCGGCGCTGAGCGAGGTATTGATCAACAGCGGCTCCTCGAGGATCTGCCCGACCTTCTTGCGCGGGTTGAGCGAACCGTAAGGATTCTGGAACACGATTTGGATCTTCTGGCGGCGCAGTTTCTCGGCTGAGACGTCCGGCTTCAGCAGATCTTGCCCCTGATAGTACAGCTCGCCGCCGGTCGGCACTTCGATCATCGTCAGCAGACGGCCGAGCGTCGATTTGCCACAGCCCGACTCGCCGACCACCGCCAGCGTTTTGCCACGCTCCAGGGTGAAGGAGACGCCGTCCAGCGCCTTGACCAGCCGCTCCGGCGCGAACAGGCCCTTTTTCACCGGGTAATGCTTCTTCAGGTCAATCGCCTGCAGTAAAGGTTGATTCTGGCTCATACGGTCGGCCTCCCCGCATCATCCAGCGGTGTGTGACATTTAACCTGACGGCCGGGAATGCTGCGCAGTTCCGGCTCCTCGTTGCGGCAGCGCTCGTTGGCGTAGGGACAACGCGGGTTGAGCAGGCAGCCGGTCGGGCGATCGTATTTGCCCGGCACCACGCCCGGCAGCGAAGCCAGCCGCGCCTTGTCGGCGGCGAACTCCGGCAGCGCGCGCAGCAGCGCCTGGGTGTACGGGTGGCGCGGCGCGCGGAAAATCTCCGCCGCCTTGCCGGATTCCACCACCTGGCCGGCGTACATCACGATGATGTGGTGTGCGGCTTCCGCCACCAGCGCCAGATCGTGAGTGATCAGCAACAGCGCCATGTTTTCACGCTGCTGCAGGTCCAGCAGCAGTTCGATGATCTGCGCCTGGATGGTCACGTCGAGCGCGGTCGTCGGCTCATCGGCGATCAACAGCTTCGGCCGACAGGCGATGGCCATGGCGATCATCACGCGCTGGCTCATGCCGCCGGAAAGCTGGTGCGGGTACACGTCCAGCCGCGAGGCCGGATCGGGAATGCCCACCTGGGTCAGCAGGTCGATAGCGCGCTGGCGGCGAGTGCGGCGGTTGCCGCCCTGATGCACCTTCAGCGCCTCCATGATCTGGTAACCGACGGTATAGCACGGGTTCAGGCTGGTCATCGGATCCTGGAAGATCATCGCCACTTCGGAGCCCACCAGCTGGCGGCGCTCTTTTTCGGAGATCTTGCGCAGATCCTGGCCGTTGAACTCCAGTTTGTCGGCCATCACCTTGCCAGGGAAATCGATCAGGCCCATGATCGCCAGCGAGCTGACGGATTTGCCGGAGCCGGATTCACCGACAATGCCGACCACCTGACCTTGCTCCACGCTGTAACTGATACGGTCTACCGCGCGGAACGGGGTGCCTTCGTCACCGAAGTGCACCGAAAGCTTGTCTACATTCAATAACGCCATCTCTCTCGTCCTCTGTTACTGCTTGAGTTTGGGGTCGAGAGCGTCACGCAAACCGTCCCCCATCAGGTTGAATGCCAGCACCGTCAGCAGGATCGCCACGCCGGGGAAGGTCACCACCCACCAGGCGCTTTGCGCGAACTGCAGCACGTCGGAGAGCATGGTGCCCCACTCCGGCGTCGGCGGCTGCGCGCCCATGCCCAGAAAGCCGAGAGCGGCCATGTCCAGAATGGCGTTCGAGAAACCGAGAGAAGCCTGCACGATCAAAGGCGCCAGGCAGTTAGGCAGAATATTGACGAACATCTGGCGCAGCGCGCCGGCACCCGCCACCCGCGAAGCGGTGACGTAGTCGCGGTTCACCTCCACCAGCACCGCTGCGCGCGTCAGACGCACATAGTGCGGCAGGGCGACGAAGGTCAGCGCCAGCGAGGCGTTGACGATCGACGGCCCGAACACCGCCACCAGCACCAGCGCCAGCAGCAGGCTCGGCAGGGCCAGCATGATGTCGACGACGCGCATGATAATCGCGTCCACCACGCCGCCGAAGTAACCGGCCAGCAGGCCGAATATCACGCCCATGATCAGCGACAGCACCACCACCAGGCAGCCGACCAGCAGCGACAGGCGCGCACCGTACATCAGGCGCGACAGCACGTCGCGGCCCACGTCGTCGGTGCCGAGAAGATATTGCCAGCTGCCGCCCTCTTGCCACACCGGCGGCTTGAGCAGCGCGTCGCGGAACTGGTCCGCCGGCGCATGCGGCGCCAGCACCCCGGCGCCGAGCGCGATCACCAGCATCAGAACGATATACACCAGGCCGACCACGGCCCCTTTATTGCGCTTGAAATAGTGCCAGAACTCCTGAAACGGGGTCATCGGCTTCGGCGCACCTTTAACTGCAGACTCAGTGATTTGAGACATGAGAGCGCCCCTTATTTCTTGTGGCGAATACGCGGGTTGACCACGCCGTAGAGCACGTCTACCAGCAGGTTAACCAGAATGATCATACAGGCGACCAGCAACACCCCGCCCTGCACCACCGGGTAATCGCGGCGCTGCAGCGCGTCGATCAGCCAGCGGCCCAGTCCCGGCCAGGAGAAGATGGTTTCGGTCAGAATGGCGCCGGCCAGCATGGTGCCGACCTGCAGCCCGATCACCGTCACTACCGGCAGCAGCGCGTTGCGCAGCGCGTGAACGACGATCACCCGCATGCGGCTCACGCCCTTGGCGCGGGCGGTGCGGATGTAGTCTTCACCCAACACCTCCAGCATCGAGGAGCGGGTCATGCGCACGATCACCGCCAGCGGAATGGTGCCCAGTACGATGGCCGGCAGGATCATGTGCATCACCGCGTCGATAAAGTCGCCCGGCTCGCCCCAGATCAGGGTGTCTATCAGCATAAAGCCGGTCAGCGGCTGGCTGTCGTCGAGGAATACCGTGTCGCTGATGCGCCCCGACACCGGCGTCAGGTTAAGCTGCACCGACACCAGCATGATCAGCATCATGCCCCACCAGAAAATCGGCATCGAATAGCCGGTCAGCGAGATGCCCACCGCGGTATGATCGAAGACCGAGCCGCGTTTGACCGCCGCCAGCACTCCGACCGGGATGCCTACCAGCACCGCGAAAAGCATCGCGCAGAAGCCCAGCTCCAGCGTGGCCTGAAAGCGCGGAACGAACTCGCTCCAGACGGAGATGCGGCTTTTGAGTGAGGTGCCCAGATCGCCGTGCAGCACGTTGGACACATAGGAGAAATATTGTTGATAGAGCGGCTTGTCCAGCCCCATTTCCGCCATCAGCTGCGCGTGGCGCTCGGCGGAGATACCGCGTTCCCCGGCCATGATGGTCACCGGGTCGCCGGGGATCATATGGACGAATGCAAAAGTCAGCAATGTAATGCCGATAAACGTTGGGATAACTAACCCCAAACGTCGGAGTATGAACTGCAACATATCCCGAACTCTCTGTATCAATGCCCGGCAGCTCATCGTCCGCCAGGCTTATTAACGCTCACATGCCTTTGAACGATTCGACGGCCATACGCCGGAGACTGGTCAGCAGGGGCGCAAACCTGTTGCGCCCCTGCAAGTCCATTCGTGCGTCTCCGGTAAAGCGGTCGAAATCAGTCTACAGAGACATTCTCGAAGTGATGCTTACCGAGTGGATCCACGACGTAGCCTTTCACTTCCTTACGCACAGGCTCGTACACGGTGGAGTGTGCGACAATCAGAGCCGGAGCCTGATCGTGCATCACCACCTGCGCCTGCTTGTACAGTTCGATACGCTTGTCGTGGTTGGATTCGGCGCGCGCCGGTTGAATCAGATCTTCGAACGGCTTGTAGCACCAGCGGGAGTAGTTGGAGCCGTCTTTCGCCGCCGCGCAGCTGAACAGCGTGGCGAAGAAGTTATCCGGATCCCCGTTGTCGCCGGTCCAGCCCATCATCACCGTCTGGTGCTCGCCCGCTTTGGCGCGCTTGAGGTATTCACCCCACTCATAGGTCACGATTTTGGCTTTCACGCCGATCTTGGCCCAGTCGGCCTGGATCATTTCCGCCATGCGGCGCGCGTTCGGGTTGTATGGGCGCTGTACCGGCATCGCCCACAGGTCGATGCTGAAACCGTCGGCCATGCCCGCTTCTTTCAGCAGTGCTTTCGCCTTGGCCGGATCGTAAGCGTAATCCTGCACCGCGTCGTTATAGCCCCACATGGTCGGCGGGATCAGGTTCTTGGCCGCCTGGCCCGCGCCCTGATAAACCGCGTCGATGATCGCCTGCTTGTTGACCGCCATGGTCAACGCCTGGCGCACCTTCAGGTTATCCAGCGGCTTTTTCTCGACGTTGAACGACAGGTAGCCCACGTTCAGGCCCGGCTGTTCCATCAGGTTGATGGACTTGTCTTGCTTCATGCGGGCGATATCGGCCGGGTTCGGGTACGGCATCACCTGGCATTCATTTTTCTGCAGTTTGGCGTAGCGCACGGAGGCGTCAGGCGTGATGGAGAACACCAGGCGATCGATCTTCGGCTTGGTGCCCCAGAAACCGTCGAATGCCTTGTACAGGATCTTGGAGTCTTTCTGGTATTGCAGCAGCTGGAACGGGCCGGTGCCGATCGGGTTCAGGTCGACTTTCTCCGGCGTGCCGGCTTTCATCATCACGTCGGCGTATTCGGCGGACAGGATGGACGCGAAGTCCATACCCAGGTCAGCCAGGAACGGCGCCTCCGGGCGGTTCAGCACGAAGCGCACGGTGTTGTCGTCCACTTTTTCAATCTTGGCGATCAGCTTAGGCATGTCCATGCCTTCAAAGTATTCGTAGCTGCCGCCGGACACTTTGTGGTAAGCGTTGTTCGCATCCAACTGGCGCTCAAAGGAGAACACCACGTCGTCGGCGTTGAAATCGCGCGTCGGTTTGAAGTCTTTGTTGCTCTGCCACTTCACGCCTTTGCGCAGGTGGAAGGTGTAGGTTTTGCCGTCTTCGCTGACGTCCCACTTCTCAGCCAGGCCCGGCTGCAGTTCGGTGGTGCCGATTTTGAATTCGACCAGGCGGTTGTAGATCGGTACCGAGCTGGCGTCATAGGTGGTGCCGGAGGTAAACAGCTGCGGGTTGAACCCTTCCGGGGAACCTTCAGAACAGTAAACCAACGTCTTGGCCTGTACGCTGGCCGCTACGGTCAACGCGATCAGCCCAATACCGAATTTCAGAATCCCCGATTTACCCAAGGAACGTGTCATCGTTAGTGCTCCATTGTGTGATGTGATGTGTGTAATTGCCGCCAGACCTGTATTTTTTATTGCGTGGCCTGTGCGATCGGCGCCCGAAGGCAGAAGGCGTACGAGGAGAGAATGCCGGATGGAACGCATCGCGGCGGGGACGTCTGAGCGCGTGGAATTCACTCAAACAACTCTCGCTCTTACCCCTGAGGCTATCAA
The DNA here is from genome assembly GCF_003028435.1 of Serratia sp. Nf2. Lineage (NCBI taxonomy): Bacteria > Pseudomonadati > Pseudomonadota > Gammaproteobacteria > Enterobacterales > Yersiniaceae > Serratia > Serratia sp. Nf2. Next base: position 139,945 of record NZ_PYTW01000007.1, read on the forward strand.
GTTGCCAACTGTTTGGGGTGTCGTCAATATAACCAGTGGGGATTTACGCAGACTGTGAGAAACAGCAAACAAACATAAAAAAAACCTTTTGTTAACAGTTACAGCATGAAAATTTATGCTAAGCGGTCATTTTTAGCGCATTGGTCTGACCCTCACAAACTTACTGGTTTTTAACTCCGTTAAAAAACGCCAAAACTTTGTTGCTGAATGATGAATATCTGAACGGTTATTTTTGTGATCGCCGTTAAAGACAGGAGGAAATGCTGAGGGATTACCCAAAAGGGTGAGTCCGATGAGCGCGTTTTGCGCCGGGCAGGCCCACAATCTGTGCGGCGTAAAAAAACTTTCGGCGGCGAAAAAGCCGGGGGCGAAAGGATATCCCCCGGCAACGCACCGCAACCGATTATTGAACGCCGGCGCTGTTACCCAGGCTGGCGTTCATGCTGTTGAGAATATCGCCGTTGTCCGCGTCGATCTCCCAGGAGAACAGGCCGCCCAACTGCTTATCCAACACGTACTTGCCTTTGGCCTGCACCGAGCGGGCATCGTCGAAGGTGATCAGATCGCCGGTGGACGGTTTGAACACGTAAGGCGCTTCCGCCGTGGCGTCGTAGGTGTACTGCCACTCGCCGCTCATGAACTGGCTGGCGATTTGGCGGTAGTCCACGATGCCGTTCTCCCAGGTGCCTTTAACCGGCCCGGTGGCGGTGCCGGTGAACGGAATGTTGTTCTGGTAGCCGTTCACCCCGGTCCAGCCACGGCCATACATGGCGGTGCCGACGACGATTTTGCCCGGCTTGACGCCCTGCGTCAGCAGCGCATTCACGCCGTTCACCGTGGTGTAGGCGGTGTCCGGTTTCCAGGCCGGCGCATTCAGCGCGGTCTGATGCCCCAGGTTCTTCAGATCGAAGGCGCCATAGAAGTCGTAGCTCATCAGGAAGATGTGATCCATCGAGTTCTGCGCGACGTTGTAAGCCACCTTGTCGATCTTGTCCTTACCGGCGCTGATGGCGGAGGTCAGCTCATACTTGCGGCCGGTTTCCGCCGACAGCTGATCCAGCATCGCCCGCAGCTCCTTCATCAACAGCACATAGGTTTCCCCGTCCTGTGGGCTGCCCAGGTTCGGGTTGGCGCCGTTGCCGCCCGGGAACTCCCAGTCGATATCCACGCCATCGAAGAACTTCCAGGTCTGCAGGAACTCTTTCACCGAACCGACGAAGCGATCGCGCTTCACCTTGTCGCCCATGAAGAAGAACGGGTCGGACAGCGTCCAGCCGCCGATCGACGGCAGGATTTTCAGGTCAGGATGCGCCTGCTTCAGCGCCATCAGCTGGCCGAAGTTGCCCTTGTAGGGGTCATCCCAGGCGGTCACGCCCTTCTGCGCTTTTTGCAGCGCGGCGAACGGATCGTGGATCGAGACTTTGAAGTCCTCGCGGCCCTGGCAGGAGCGCTGCAATGCCTGGAAGCTGCCTTCGATCTCTTTCAGGCTGTCGTTGATGCCGTTGCCGCCGCAGATCGGGATAAAGCCGTACAGCAGGTGGGTCAGGTTTTGCGCCGGGATCTTGTCGACGGTGAAATTGCGCCCGTAAACGCCCCACTCGACGAAATAAGAACCGACCACTTTGCCGGAGTTCTGTTTATACGGTTTATTCTTTTCCAGCAGCGGCTCTTTCAACGGCGCCAAATGGCTGCCGTCGGTGTCGGCCACCACAATTTCGGTGGCGTCGCTGGCGGTGCAGCCGTCGGCATTGCACAGTGCCACCTGCATTTGATAACGGCCGCCTTTATTGACTTTAAAATTCGCCGTACCGGAAGAACCGGTTGAAGGACCACTCCACGCCTCTTTGCCATTTAATAAAATTTTTGCCGTCGTGCCGGTGTCGCCATTCCATAAATTCCAGGAGACCGAAACGTCGGCGGCATTTTTTACCTTCACCAGATTATTATAAGCGGTGGCCGCCTGATCGACTTCGACGATGGCGAACTTGGTGTTGCCCCAGGCGATGGTCGGCTTGCCCGGCGCAGCGGCCTGCGCCGCGGAACACAGCGTGCTGCCGATCAACAACGCCAACAGCGGTTTATTAAATTTGCGCATAACTGATTCCTTTATTCCGAGAGGATAAACATAAAAGAGTTAATCGACGCCACGCATTGCCGGAGCGAAATGATTCCGCAATAATCCACGAAGATTAACGTTAATAAATAGTCACGGTATTTTCCACGCGGCGGGAATAACATATCCCGCGTTGTCCATTCAGACTATAGGTAAAAAAAACGTGAAAACAAGAGCGCTATCAACCGGGTTTTATTCTGCAAGCATGAATTTATTTAAATATGAGAAAAAGAACCTAATGGGAATAAGGAGTGTGAATTAATTAAGCGTAAAGGATAAATATATTTCACGAGGACGGTGGATTGACGCGCGCCACAAAGCGAGGCCGGCAATGTCGGAGGAGGTGCTCATCCTCATAAACGACGGACGAAAAAAAACCTGCTTTAAAAGCAGGTTTTTCGAATGGTGGTCGGCGAGAGAGGATTACGCGCATCGTTGATGCGCGCCCTGCGGGCCGTTGCCAAAGCAACGTTGTCTCGCTTCGCGAGGCTCGAACCTCCTGCGGAGGTACTCATCCTCATAAACGACAGGCGAAAAAAAACCTGCTTTAAAAGCAGGTTTTTCGAATGGTGGTCGGCGAGAGAGGATTCGAACCTCCGACCCACTGGTCCCAAACCAGTTGCGCTACCAAGCTGCGCTACTCGCCGATGCGGGGCGCATCTTACTGCTGGCGGTTATAGGCGTCAATCACTTTTTTGCCCCTGCATTTCAAGTGGTGATAAAAGCGCCATAATGCGCTGCGCCGGGGGCTGCGCAGCGTATTTTACTCAGGCGTTGGCCGGTTTCAGCGCCGGCGTCTGCGCACGCAGGAACGGCAGCAGGAACAGCGCCGACAGGCAGGCGGCGATGGAAATCACCACGAAGAAACCGTTCCAGTGCCAGATCTCCATCACCCGCGCAATCGGGTAGCCGGACAGCGCCGCGCCCAGGTAGGCGAACAGGCCGACGAAACCGGTCGCCGCGCCCGCCGCATCCTTGTGCGAGCACTCCGCCGCCGCCATGCCGATCAGCATCTGCGGGCCGAAGATGAAGAAACCGATGGCGAAGAAGCAGCAGGCCTGCAGCAGGTAGGTCACGCCCGGCATCAGCCACAGCGCCGCCACCGACAGGAAGATACCGATGGCGAAGATCAGGTTCATCGGGCCACGGTTGCCGCGGAACAGTTTGTCGGAGCCCCAACCGGCCACCAGCGAACCGATAAAACCGCCCACTTCAAACAGCGAAATGGCCGAGTTGGCGGTCATCAGCGAATAGCCCTTTTCCTGCGTCAGGTAGAGGTTGCCCCAGTCGTTGATCGCGGTGCGCACGATGTACACCAGCACGTAAGAGACCGCCAGCAGCCAGATGTACTTGTTGGTCAGCACGTAGCGTTTGATGATCTCGCGGTTGCTCAGCCCCTGGCCTTCCGATTCCTGCACCAGCTCCATGGCGTCGTTGCGCCATTTGCCGACGCTCGGCAGCCCCAGGGTGGATGGCTTGTCGCGCAGGCGCCAGCACATCAGCAGCCCCAACACCACGCCGATGATGCCGGGAATGATCATGCCGTAACGCCAGCTGAAGTGCAGCGAGATAAAGCCCACCAGCAGCGGGATCAGCGCGCCGCCGACGTTGTGCGAGGTGTTCCAGATCGCCCACCAGCCGCCACGCTCGGAGCGCGAATACCAACTGGTGAGGATTTTGGAGCACGGCGGCCAGCCCCAGCCCTGGAAGAAGGCGTTGAGGATCCACAGCGTGCCCAGCATCAGCAGCGACGAGCTGAGGCCGAAGAAGATATTCAGCACCCCGGTCATGATCAGGCCCAGCCCCATAAAGTAACGCGGATTGGAGCGATCGCTGATCATGCCGGAAATGAATTTCGAGCAGCCGTAGGTGATGTAGAACAACGTGCCGAGGATGCCGACGTCGGACATCGTCAGGCCCAGATCGCTCAGCATCGCCGGCATGATGAAGTTGAAGCTTTTGCGCGTGAAGTAAAACGCGGCGTAGCCGATGTACATGGTGCACATCAGCTGGATGCGCCAATATTTGTAGCTGGCGTCGATCTGCCGTTGATCGGTGACCTGCGGCGCGTCCGAGCGGCTTTTAAGGAAAGACCACATGTGGAACCTCAGAGGATTGAATAAAGTGCCGCTATGATGCTCCTCGCGCGCGCGGGCGGCTTACGCCGGATTCCCGACGCGGTTAGGAGTTTTTCCTAGTTTTGCGCTTGCGCCGGTGAAACTGTGGGCAAGATCACACTCAAACAGGCGCCCCGTTCAGCGGTGAACCGCAGGCTGCCGCCGAGGGCGCTGATGCGCTCCTGCATGCCGCGCAGGCCATACCCCGGCTGATGGTTTTCCGCCTCGAAGCCCACGCCGTTGTCGCGGATGGTCAGGGCGATCAGCGGCGCGGCGCCTTTGCGCGGCTGCAGGCGCGCGTCCAGCTCCAGGCGGCTGGCGCCGGCGTGGCGGCACACATTGGTCACCCCCTCCTGGCACACCCGGTACAGCGTGATTTTCAACGTTTCATCCAGCAGCTCGTCCGGCACCTGCCATTGCAGGCTGCTCACCAGCGATGCGTCCTGCGGCAGCGACTCCCGCAGCATCGCCGCCACCGCCGCCGACAGCGGCAGGTTGTTCAGCGCCGCCGGCCACAGCTGGGTGAGCACGTCGTGCACCCCGTCGTAGACCCGCAGCGCCAACGCATCGATGGTGTCGGCGCAGCCGATCACCGCCGGTTCCGGCGCCAGGCGCTTGACGATGCTGGCCTGGGTGCGGATCACGGTGATGGTCTGCCCCACTTCATCGTGCAGCTCGCGCGCCACCTCGCGCCGGGTTTGCTCCTCCGCCGTCACCAGCGCCCGCGCCAGCTGCCGATTCTCCGCCAGCCGCAGCCGCAGCTGTTGATTCAGTTCGCGCTGGCGCTGAATGCCGGCGCCCAGCAGCAGCCCGGTCAGGCTTTGGGCCAGCAGCGACAACAGCAGATCGCGGTGCGACTCCGGCTGCGGCGGCTCGTTGACCATCAGCGCCACGCCGTTGAGCAGCGTCGCCAACAGCGCGCCCTGCCAGCCGTAGCGGTAAGACATGAACACGATAGGAATGGCCAGGCAGAACGGCGCGAAACGCCGCAGCTCGGCGGCGTTCACCTGTTGCTGCAGCCAGATGCTGAACGCAAACAGCAGCAGATAGCTGGCCAGGTGGCCCAAACGCAGCTCCACCGGCTTGTGGATCAGCCCCGGTTCCAGCGGCACCCAGATTTGGCGCGCCAGATAGTGCCACAACAGCAGGCAGGTCGGCGCGATGGTGAAACCGCCGGTCAGGCCGAGCAGCAGCGCGCGGGCGCCTTCGCCGCTCACCAGCTGCCATACCAACGCCTGCAGCAAGGCGGCGGCGGCGACCACCGCGCCCTGCAACAGCGGCCAACGCCATTCGCTGTCGCTCTGTTGATGGCGCAACAGCCACGGCGAGGCCAGCAGGCTGAGCAGCACCGTCAACACCAGCACCGCCACCGACGCCCACAGCGCCGGGCCGTAACCGAACTGATCCGCCAGCAGCGCCATCAGCAGCAGATCGGCCAGCAGGATCCCCGGCCAAAAACGGTACGGGCTCTGCAGCAAAATGCCCATGCGCAGGCCGAACGGGAACAGCAGCAGCGCCTGCCAGGGCGGGTCGATCAGCGCGGTGCCGATGCCCCATAGGCAAAACGCGCTGGCGGCGTAGATGAAAAACAGCGCCAGCTGGGTGATCAGGCGCTGCGTCACAGGTTCAGCATCCGTCTGGCCAGCTCGACGTTGTTGTTGATGCCCAGCTTGGCGAACAGATTGGCACGGTGCACATGCACCGTCTTCGGCGACAGCCCCAAGGCGGCGGCGATCTCGCGCACCTCCTGGCCCTGCGCCAGCAATAGCGCGATCTCGCGCTCGCGGCGGGTCAACGGATCGACCCTCACCCGCGCCAGCTGCTGCGCGATTTCCGGCATCAGGTAGACGCCGCCGCCCGCGACGGTGCGCACCGCGGTGATCAGATCTTCCGGCTTGCAGCGCTTGGAGAGGAAGCCGCTGGCGCCGCGATCCAGCGCCATTTCCACCAGCGCCGGGTTATCGTGCATCGACAGCATCACCACGCGGATGCCGGAGGGAATGTCCGCCAGCAGATCCAGCCCGCTGCCGTCCGGCATCGAAATGTCGCAGATGCAGATTTCCGCCTCCAGCCCCGGCAGGCCGGCGCGCGCCTGCGCTGCGCTGCTGAACTCGCCCACCACCTGAATATCGGCCTCCAGCGACAGCAGCTGCACAAAGCCCGAACGCACAATGTCATGATCGTCGATAAACGCCACGCGCAGGGTCATGGAAATCTCCGGTTAGAAGGGGAAGTGCGCAAGTATACCGTATGCACACACCGGAATAATTGATGAAGAGAATGTATTGGGTGAAATTACCGGGTGCGCAAGGCAGGCACCCGGCGGGAGAGGTTACAGGCGGGCAGGCGCCGTTTTATCCTGCGGCAGATGGCACCAGTTGTTTTTATCCACGATGCCGCCATCGGGAGACGTGTAGCCGAGACAGCCGAGGATAGTGTCAAACAGCTCGACGTGGCGATGCGTTTTGCCGATGCGTTGCTGCGCCTGCAGTTGCTCAAAGGCGCTGAGGTGCTGCGGGTTCTCGAGGAACTTGTCCGACGCCCATACGATCATCGGCACGCGGAACTGCTCCGGCGGCGCCATTTCGCGCGGCGTACCATGCAGGTGCGTGTTCTCGCCGATCGATTCGCCGTGATCGGCGGCATAGAACACGATCGCCTTCTTGTCGCGCACCTGGTCGATCACATTACTGATAAAGCTGTCGGTATACAGCACCGTATTGTCGAACGCATTGATCAGCTGCGCCTTGGTGCAGGAATCATCCACCCCCATACACTCCGGCTGATAGCGCGCATAGCTGCGCGGATAACGCTGCGAGTACAGGTAGTGCGAGCCTTTGGTATGCAGGATCACCAGGTGCTTGCCCTTCGGATAGCGCGCCAGCGACTCCTTCATTTCATCCACCAACAGCATATCGTCGACCGCCTTGCCGTCGTTGCGCTTCTCGGACGCGATCATCTCGCGGAACGAATAGTTGTTCACCTCGGTGTTGTTGTAGAACCACACCTCGCTCTGCATGGCGAACAGCTCGGAAGAGAAGCCCAGATCCTTCAGCACCGCGAACACGTTCTGCTCTTTCAACGTGCGCTGCGGATTATCTTCGGTGCCGCCTTCGCGCACGAACATACAGCGCAGCGACAGCTTGGTGGCGGTGTCGCACGACTCGCCGCGAAACGCCACCAGATTCTTCTCTTTAGACAGCCGCGGCGTAGTATCGCGCTCATAGCCCAGCATGCCCATATGATCCCAGCGCGTGGTCTCGCCGATGATGAACACCACGTAGGTATCGTCGATATCCGCCGGCGGTACGTAAGTGAAGTGTTTGCCCGGATCGAACATCGTGCTCTGGTCCTGACTTTCGTCATAACGGGTGTAGGCAAACAGCCCCAGCGCCGACAGCCAGTTGGACGGCAGATACGAGTGCGCCACCACGCCGCCGTAGCTCGGCAGATCGACGTTGGAGAGCTTCTCTTGCACGCTTTGCTCGTCGTCCAGCATGCGCAGCGGCAGCCAGACCAGTGCCACCACCGCCAGCAAGACCAGCAGCGGCTTGATGCGATGACCAGGGGTTTTCAGCTGTTCGATCAGGGTGTAACGCAGGCCGTTTTTCCAGATCAGCAGCAGCGGCAAGGCGCTGAGCGCCACCATCCACAGCACGAAATGCAGACCAACCACCTCTTTCGACAGATCGATGTCGGTGGTCATCACCGACACCACGATGCCGTAACCGATCACCACGTTGAAAAACGTCATGTAGTAGCTGGCGGCAACAGAAATCAACACCAGCAGCGAGGCGACGATGCGATAAAACAGCCGGCCGCCGAGCGATACCAGCCGCATGATGAAGAACGTAAACAGGACGATAGCGATGACTTCCGTCACCGCCGAAATAAGCTTAATGCCCTGAATGCCGTGCGCCAGCGAATCAAAACGGCGATAGAAAACGGACAGGTTTAGAAATATGCCGATATAGATCGCTAACAATAACGATAAATTCTGCTGTGATAGCGATTTAACTTTGTTCATGTAACGCGGTGGCTCCGGGGACGGTGTAGCGGTTCTGACTCAGTCAGACACTGATTGCGGCTTCTGGTTCAGCCAACCGGCAATAAGCGTTATTTTGCGGGTAATAATCAAGAGAATTCTCACAAAACGGACAAAATTTACCGTTTTTTTGAGCGATTTTCAGGCAGGGCACGCAAGAAAATGGAGGGATAAACCCTCCATTTTTTCCAGATTTCGGCAAAAATCTTACTTAACGTTCAGAGTCACATCGATATTTCCACGGGTGGCGTTGGAGTATGGGCACACCACGTGCGCCTTTTTCACTAAATCTTCCGCCACGCTGCGCTCGATGCCCGGCAGCGAGATATCCAGCTGCACTTCGATGCCGAAACCGTTCGGGATTTCACCGATGCCGACGGTGCCGTCGATCTTGGCTTCGGCCGGGATTTTGACCTTTTCTTTCGCCGCGACAAACTTCAGCGCGCCGAGGAAACAGGCCGAGTAACCGGCGGCGAACAGCTGCTCGGGGTTGGTGACTTCGCCGCCGGCGCCGCCCATCTCTTTCGGCACGCCCAGTTTCACGTCCAACACGCCGTCGGAGGAGGTCGCACGGCCGTCGCGGCCGCCGGTTGCGGTGGCGTGAGCGCGGTAAACCACTTTCTCAATAGACATCGTTCATTCCTTCTTGCTGGTTGGCGAGATGACTACGGCTTCCACGAGGTAAAGCCGGTCACATATTTATCTTTTGCGATTAAATCGCGCACTACTTATTTTAGGCACTTATTAACCAGTGTAGACCACCCTCGCCGTTCTTGCGTCCGGCGGCGGCGGGTCAAATCTGATCGATCAGGCTGCCGCGCAGCTTTTCCAGTTGCTGTTTGAGCGAGACGATCTCGTCCAGGCTGCAGTCGGTGGCGCACATCACCGCCTCGGGCACCGATTGCGCCCGCTCGCGCAGCGCGCGGCCGGCTTCGGTCAGGGCGATGATCACCTGCCGCTCGTCGGTGGTGGCGCGATAACGCACCAGCAAACCGGCGGTTTCCAGCCGCTTCAGCAGCGGCGTCAGCGTGGCGGAATCGAGGAACAGCCGCTCGCCGATATCGGATACCGTCACCCGATCGCGCTCCCATAGCACCATCATCACCAGGTATTGCGGGTAGGTGAGTTCAAGCTGACTCAACAGCTTGCGATAAACTTTGTGCAGCGCCAGATTGGCGGAGTACAGCGCGAAACAGAGCTGCTGATCGAGCTGCAGCAGGTTCTTCGCCTTGGGTTGTTCGGTCTCGGTGCTTTTCATGTGTGTGAATATAGATAGCGCACGATGTAATCGCAAGCTATCTCTTGTGAGGTATGCTACATTTTTTTCATGCAGAGGATGCTCGGAGGGAAAGGAAATGACGAACACGCTTGCAGAACGCGCGCGCCGCTACGCCACCAAGGCGCATGCGGCCATCGATCAGCGCCGCAAATACACCGACGATCCGTACATCGTCCACCCGCAGGCGGTGATGGAGCTGGTGCGCAGCGTACCGCACACCGAAGAGATGCTGGCCGCCGCCTGGCTGCATGATACGGTAGAAGACACGCCCACCACCCTCGGCGATATCGACAGCCATTTCGGGCCGAAGGTGGCAGAGCTGGTGCGGATGCTAACCAACGTCAGCCACGCCGAGGACGGCAACCGCTTCGAGCGCAAAAACCGCGATCGGCGCCACAGCGCCGGCGCATCGCCGCAGGCCAAAACCATCAAGCTGGCGGATCTTATCGACAACACCCGCTCGCTGCTGGACTACGACAGCCACTTCGCCCAGACCTACCTGATCGAGAAACAGCGCCTGCTGGAGGTGCTGACCGAAGGTGACCCGACGCTGTGGCGCCAGGCCAGCCATATCGTTGAACAGGGGCTGCTCAGGTTGCAGCAGCCGCCGCACAACGTGCCCGCCAGCTGGTTCGAGCACGCACGCCGGCGCTACCGCGAGAGCGACGCGGCCTGATCAGAAGGTCACCACCGTTTTCAACGCCGTCACCCAAGCGTCCTGCGTCTCGCTGACGCCCGCCGGGTGATGCCAGTACTGCAGGCCCGGCTGCAGCTGCAGCCACGGCGTGACGTTAACCCGGTAATACAGCTCCGCCGTCACCGAGTGGCCCGGTACCGGCCGGTAGTTCGGATCGTGATAATCGCTGATGCCGCTCATCTGGTTGAGATAACGCTGATTGTCTTTATAGCGGTCGCTCAGTTTCACCACCGACACGCCGAGCCCCAACCAGTCGTCCGGCCGCGCATCGAACAGCCCGCGATAGCGAATGCCGGTCGAGGTAGACCAGTGCAGGTAGTTGCTGCGCTGATCTCCCAGCCCCAGGCTGTAAAACACGCTCAGACCGCGGTTGACGTCATCCGCATGGCGCGTCACCTGCTGGTTGAAACCGGTATACAGGAACCAGGTGCGATCGTGGCTGCGATAGCCCTGCGGATCGCTGGCGCCCGGCCCGCCGGACACCCCTTCATAGAGATCGCTCTGGCGCGCGTTGGTGAACAGCACGCCCAGGTTATACACCCCCGGCAGCTGGTTGACGGCGTGGGTTTTCAGCTCCAGCTCCATCGGCAACAGGAAGCCTTTGCTGCCCTTGGTGGACCAGCTCCAGGCGTGGCTGCGGCTGGGGGCGCTCGGGTTCTGCTCCATCACGCCGCCCTTGAGGGTCAGGCCGTCGGTCAGCTTGTATTGCAGCGTGGTGCCCCAGTAATGCACGTTCCAGTTGTACCAGGTCAACGAGTTGGCGGACTTGCCGCCGCACAGCGTCAGCGTCTGAAAATCGCAGGGAATGATCTGATCGAAATCCTGCACCTTGTTCATCATGCCGATGCGCCACTGCAGCCGGCGATCGAGGAAGGAACGGCTGAAGGTCAACCAGCCCAGTCGGGTAATCGACTGCCCGCCAAAGCTCTCCTGCGACAGATCGGTCAGGCCGACGCGCGGATCCTGCAAGCGATCGCGGGTCAGGTTGTTATCATGGTTGCGGTTGACGATATTGCCTTCGATCGCCGCGTCCGGAATGCCGGTCAGCGCCTGCAAATCCTGGCTGAAGGTCAGCGAGAACTGGTCGATGTACGACGCCTGTTTGTCGTGGTTGTAACCGCCGCCGGCGTTATACGACAGCTGGCTGAGGTAGCCGAGGTTATAGTGGAAGCCGTGATCCTCCAGGATCGGCCTGATCCCCAGCATATCCCCCAACAGCCCGGGCTGTGGCGGCTCAAAGCCGAGCGCCACCCCTTCCCATTTGGCGGTGGGGGCTTCGACGTCCTTGCCGGTTTGCAGCGTTTCCGCCTGCGCCTGGCTACAGAGCAGCGCCAGCGCCGCCAGGGTCATGGAACGAGGTAATAAGCTTTTCATCATTATTATATTTCTCCGCATAACGGCTGACTGCGGGCAACAGCATTCCCTGGGAGAGAATTTCCCATCATGAACAGCAGCGAATAACGTTAGGTTAACGCCCGGCGCTTGCCGCCGGGCTTAGAGGCTAGCGCCGGTCTTTCAGGCTGGCGCCGTTGCTGTGGATCACATCGCGATACCAATAGAAACTCTTCTTGCGGCGGCGCTCGAGGCTGCCGTTGCCGGCATCGTCCCTGTCGACGTGAATGAAGCCGTAGCGCTTCGACATTTCCGCCTTCGAGGCGCTGACCAGATCGATCGGCCCCCAGCTGGTGTAGCCCATCACCTCGACGCCGTCGTCGATCGCTTCCGCCACCTGCACCAGATGGTCATTGAGGTAGTTGATGCGGTAGTCGTCGTGGATGCTGCCGTCGGCTTCGACGCGGTCTTTGGCGCCCAGCCCGTTCTCGACGATGAACAGCGGTTTCTGATAGCGGTCGTACAGCACGTTGAGCAGGTAGCGCAGCCCGATCGGGTCGATTTGCCACCCCCACTCCGAGCTGGCCAGATGCGGGTTCGGCACCATATCGAGAATGTTGCCGCGCGCCGTCTCGTACTGCGCCGGATCGGCGGTGACGCAGCCGCTCATGTAATAGCTGAACGAGATGAAATCGATGGTTTCGCGCAGCGTTTGCCGATCTTCCTCGGTGATCGCCACCTGAATGCCGTTTTCACGGAAGAAGCGCTGCATATAGGCCGGGTAATAGCCGCGCGCCTGCACGTCGCCGAAGAACAGCCAGTCGCGGTTTTGCCGCTGGGTTTCCAGCAGATCTTCCGGCTTGCAGCTCAGCGGATACAGAATGCCGCCCAGCAGCATGTTGCCGATTTTGCCCTCCGGCACGATCTCGTGGCAGGCCTTCACCGCTCTGGCGCTGGCCACCAGCTGATGGTGGATCGCCTGGTAGATGGCGCTCTTGTCGCTCTCCTGCGGCAGGCCGACGCCGGTGAAGGGCGCGTGCAGCGACATGTTGATCTCGTTGAAGGTCAGCCAGTGTTTGACCTTGTGCTTGTAGCGTTCGAACACGGTGCGCGCATAGCGCTCGAAGAAATCGATGGTGCGGCGATCGCCCCAGCCGCCGTAGTGCTTCACCAGGCCGTAAGGCATTTCATAGTGCGACAGCGTGATCAGCGGCTGAATGCCGTACTTCGCCATCTCGTCGAACAGCCGATCGTAAAACGCCAGCCCGGCTTCGTTCGGCGTCTCTTCGTCGCCCTGCGGGAAAATGCGCGTCCAGGCGATCGAGGTGCGCAGGCACTTGAAGCCCATTTCGGCGAACAGCGCGATGTCCTCCGGATAGCGGTGATAGAAATCGATCGCCACGTCCTTGATGCCGCTGTCGCCCGCCGTGCGCGGCGTAATGGCGCCGAAGATGCCCTGCGGCTGCAGATCGGAGGTCGACAGCCCCTTGCCGTCGGCCTGATACGCGCCTTCTACCTGGTTCGCCGCTACCGCGCCGCCCCACAGAAAATGTTGCGGAAACTTGCCGTTCATCGCTTGCTCCTCAATTAGCGTAATAAAGTCAGCAGCGGCGCCTGTTCCTGCACCGGAGACAGGCCGCTGGTCAACACGTCCACGTAGTCATCGCTGTTGCTGATGATGATCGGCGTGGTGGTGTCATAGCCGGCGGCATGGATCGCCGCCTGGTCGAACTCAATCAGCAGATCTCCTGGAGCGATCCGCTCACCTTCCCGCACGTGGGCGGTGAAATGCGCCCCGTCCAGCTTCACGGTATCGATGCCGACGTGGATAAGAATCTCCGCGCCGTCGTCTGATTCGATGCCGATGGCGTGTTTGGTTTTGAACAGCGACGCCACGCTGCCGCTGACCGGCGCCACCACGCGCCCCTGCTGCGGCGCGATCGCCACCCCTTTCCCCAGCAGGCCGCTGGCGAAGGTCGCGTCGTTCACCTGATCCAGCGGCACAATGTCGCCGGCGATCGGGCTGAGAATGGCCTGTTTGCGGTTAAGCGGCGCGGCGGCTTCAGGCTGCGCCGCGTCTTCCGCCGGCGCAACGCCGAACAGGTAGCTGGCCAGCGCGGCAAACACGAACGACAGTAGGGTGCCGCCGATCGCGCCCCATACCGTGGCGTCGATGCCGCCGCCGGGGATAATCTGCGCGAAGGTGAATACGCTCACCAGGCCGAACGAGTAGACCGAGGTATGGAAGTAGCCGATCACCGCACCGCCCAGCGCGCCGCCGATGCAGCCGAAGATGAACGGGCGTTTGTTCGGCAGCGTGACGCCGTACACCGCCGGTTCGGTGATGCCGAAGATCCCGGCGCCGATGGCCGAAGCGGACAGCGCCCGCAGCTTGGCGTCGCGGGTGCGCAGCATCACGCCCAGCGTGGCGCCGACCTGCCCCATCACCGCCGGCAACAGCAGCGGCACCATGGTGTCGCGCCCCAGCACGCTCAGGTTATTGATCATCAACGGCACCAACCCCCAATGCAGGCCGAAGATCACGCACACCTGCCACATCGCCCCCATAAAGGCGCCGGCGATGATCGGGTTGAAGGCGTAAATGCTCTGATAGCCGTTGGCCAGCAGGTGGCTGAGCCAGGTCGCCGCCGGGCCGATCAGCAGGAAGGTCAACGGCACGGTGATCGCCAGGCACAGCAGCGGCGTGATGAAATTGCGCAGCGCGCTGTGGATCACCCGGTTAAACAGCGGCTCCAGGCGGCAGGATACCCAGGCCGCGAAAATGATCGGGATCACCGACGAGCTGTAGTTGATGAAGGTCAGCGGAATGCCGAAGAAGTATTCGCGCACCGCCCCCGGCTGCTGCGCCGCTTCGAACGCCGCCATCATCAGCGGGTGCGTCAACGCGCCGCCGATCGCCATGGTGACGAAGGGGTTGCCGCCGAATTTTTTCCCGGCGGTGTAGCCGAGCATGATCGGGAAGAAGTAGAACAGCGAGTCGCTGGCGGCGAACAGCATTTTGAAGGTGCCGCCGCTCTCCAGCAGCCAGCCGCAGGCCAGGCTCAGCGCCAGGAAACCTTTCAGGATCCCCGAAGCGGCCATCACTCCGAGCAGCGGAGTAAAAATGCCGGACACCAGATCGATAAAGCGGCTGAGCAGGTTGTCTTTTTTACCGTCCGCATCGCTGCCGTTCGACGCACCTTCGGCCAACCCGCCGACCCGATTGACCGCGTCGAACACCTCCGCCACGTGGTTGCCCACCACCACCTGGAACTGGCCGCCGCTCTCCACCACCATGATGACACCGGGGTTTTTCTTCAGCGCTGCCGCGTTGGCGCGGCTGTCGTCACGCAGCTTGAAACGCAGGCGGGTGGCGCAGTGCACCAGGCTTTTCACATTGTCGCGGCCACCGACGCCGGCCAAAATCTCACTGGCTAATGTGTCATATTTCATACGGTTATCCTTAGACTTCGCGTTCTGCCGCTCCCCTCCCCGCGCTGGCCTGGCGCTGAGGCGGAATTCGGCGCAAAAAAAAACCTAAACCTCGCGGCCTCTGCCCCATCGGGGAACAGAAACGCGAGGTTTAGGTTTTGCCTGCCGTAGCAGTAACAACCCTAAATCGGTTGAGTTATGACGTTAACACCGCGGATTTTGCCGGGGCAAGGCTTTGCGCCGGCAAATTGCCGAACTGTGATCGCTTATACAAAATGGCCTCAATGCGCGAAATAATGCATGCCACCATCTACCGGGATCACCGCACCGGTGATATATCGCGCGAGCGGGGAACAAAGAAACGCCGCCAGATAGGCCATGTCTTCCGGTTCGCCGAAGTAGCCAATCGGGATATGTTGCGCAATGAACGCCTGGCGCGCTTCATCACAAGCGTATAAGCGCTCGCGGATCTGTTCACTGTTGATGCGCCCCGGCTGTAACGTATTGACGGTAATCCCCTGCGCAGCCACATCACCGGCCAATCCTTTGGCCCACAGATGCAATGCGCCCTTGGCGGCGCTGGCGGCGCTCAGGTTGCGCGGCTCCATCGAGCCGCTGATGTTGATAATCCGGCCCCAGCCTTGCGCCTGCATGGCCGGCAACAGCGCCTGAGTTAACCGCCGAGCCGGCGTGAAGTTCAAAGCAAAGGCGTCATCCCAGCTGCGATCGCTGTCGTTCAGCGTCGTGGGGTGAAACGCGCCGACCGCGTTGATCAGAATATCGACGGTCCCCACCTGGCGCAGCGCCTGCGCCGCCAAACGGGCGAGAGCCTCAGGCTCGGTCACATCGGCAACGATCACCAGCGGACGCGCCGCCCCTTGCCGTTCCACCTCATCCGCCAAGACCTGCAGCCGGTCACCGCGTCGTGCGGTGGCCACTACCTTGACCCCTTGAGCGGCCAATACCCTGACCATGCCGGCACCGATCCCTTCGCTGGCGCCCGTGACCAATGCCGTGCGTTGCTGCAATTGCAAATTCATAAGAAACCCTAATTGAATAATTCAATTTAAAAGGAAACGTTCACACATTGAATCACGCCGTTATTCGTGTGAATATTCCCGAAAATCGCATCATCAATGTGCAGGAATTCACCGATGTTTGACTGGCAGGATTTAAAATACTTCGTGGCGCTGGCGCGCACCGGTTCGTTGTCGGCGGCATCGCGGGAGTTGGGTTGCGATCACGCCACCGTCGGGCGACGCGTAGCGGCGCTGGAACAGGCGCTCGGCCTGCGTTTGATCGTACGGCTGCCGCGCAGCACACCGTTGACCCAGGACGGGCAGGCGATTGCCGGGCTGGCGGCGGAGATCGAGGCGCAAAGTCAGGCTATCGCCCGCCATGCGCGCAGCGCCGGCACAATGCCCCAGGCCGGCGTGCGCATCAGTGCGCCGCCGTCGATCGCCGCGCATATTCTCGCGCCGCGCATCACCGAATTTAATCAGGCTTTCCCACAAATCGTCGTGACGCTGGCGGGTGAGTCCGCGCTCGCCGAGCTGGATCGCGGCGAAGCGGACATCGCCGTGCGCATGGTGCGCCCGCAGCAACCGGAGCTGCTGACGCAACGCATCGGCATGATGCGCTACGCGCTGTACGCCGCGCCAGAGCACGCCGCACTGCCCGATGCGGCGCGCCGCTTTCTCGCCTATGACCATCACTACCAACAGCAGCCGCATCAGCAATGGCTGCAACAGCTGTTACAGGGGCGGCCCGTGGTCTTTCAGGCCAGCGATCTGTTTTCGCTGCAGCAAGCGGCACGATCGGGGTTAGGCGCCGCCGTTTTACCGACGTTTGTCGCCGATGGCGATCCGGATCTGGTCCCGTTGCCCACGGCGAGCGCCGCGCCAACGCGCGAGCTTTGGCTGGTGACGTATCCCGATTTGGCGCGCACCGCCGCCGTGCGCGCGGTGATGAATTTCCTGGTCGAAACGCTCGGCAAAACGTGCCCATTGCCGGCATAAAGCATCAGCATGACTAATATAAATACTGGACAAAAGTCACGCGGGGGATTATTACTGGTCAACGCTTAATCGAAAGTAGGGATGGCAGTCACCATGGTGTTGCGTACTGATGTAGGACGGATTCTGATCACTGGCGCTGGCGGCCGGGTAGCCACGGCGTTTCGTCAGGCAATGGGCGATCGCTACCCGCTACGATTGGCGGAACGGGATATCAGCCTGCTGCGCGATCTGCAGCCCGGCGACGAAGTCATCAGCTTCAACATCGCCGATCTCGACGCCTGCCGCGCGGCCTGCGCCAATATCGACACCGTGTTGCACCTGGCGGCCGATCCCTCCCCCGACGCCGACTTCTGCGGCTCGTTGATGGACAACAACATTCTCGGCACCTTCAATATCTTCCGCGCGGCGAAAGACGCCGGTTGCCGCCGGGTGGTGTTCGCCAGCAGCGCACAGGCGGTGGAAGGCTATCCGCTCGATTATCAAATCCGCCCGGACGACGCGCCGAAGCCGAAGAATCTGTACGGCGCCAGCAAAGCCTTCGGCGAAGGCATTGCCGCCTACTTCGCCCATCAGGAAGGGCTTTCCGCCCTGTCGGTGCGTATCGCCAACTTCACCACCCTCAGCCCGGACGATCGGCTCAGTGCCCGCGACATGAGCGCGTTTCTCAGCCATCGCGACGCCGCCGATCTGCTGGAGCGCTGCATTCGCGTCGAAGGGGTGCAATATGCGGTGGTGCACGGGGTTTCCAACAACCGCTACACGCGTTTATCGCTGGAAGAAACCCGCCGCCTGCTGGGTTACGCCCCGCAGGACGATGCGTTCAGCCTGCTCGGCTTTGCGTAGGTGCGGCGAGCAGGCCCGCCGCACCTGCGTATTTAGCCGTTGGCGTAAGCGACTTTTGCGGCGGTGCGGCTGGTGAACAACACCAACAGCAGCGCCAACCCGGCGATAATCGCCCCCATCACCGGCACGAAGCTGTAGCCCAAACCGGCGGAGACCACCGCGCCACCGGCGGCGGCGCCCAGCGCATTGCCCAGGTTGAAAGCGCCGATGTTGACCGAAGACGACAGGCCCGGCGCTTCGCTGGCCACGCGCATCACGCGCATCTGCAGCGGCGGCACCACGGCAAAGGTCGCCGCGCCCCAAATCACCATGCTCACCGCGGCGCCGATGTCACTGCGCGCCAGCAGCGGGATCACCAGCATGATGGCCACCAACAACAGCAGGAAGCCCTTCAGCGTCGCGCTCTCGGAACGGTCGGCGAACTTGCCGCCCAGGTAGTTGCCGATCGAGAAACCGACGCCGATCAGCACCAGCATGGTCGTCACGAACAGCGGCGTGGCCTCGGTGATGTGCTGCAATACCGGCGAAATGTAGGTATAGAGCGTGAACATCGCGCCCGCCCCCAGCACGGTGGTCAGCAGCGCGGTCAGCACCTGCGGCCGCACCAGCACCGACAGCTCGCGTTTCACGTCAGGGCGCGCGCCGGCGCTGCCTTTCGGCAACGAGAACCACAGCCCCAGCATGGCGATCACGCCCAGCCCGGCCGTCGCCAGGAACGACATGCGCCAGCCGATGGTTTCACCCAGCCAGGTCGCGGCGGGCACCCCGCCGATATTGGCGATGGTCAGCCCCATAAACATGGTCGCCACGGCGCTGGCCTGTTTCTCTTTCGGCACCACGCTGGCGGCCACCACCGATCCGAGGCCAAAGAAGGCGCCGTGATTCAGGCTGGTGATGATGCGCGACAGCATCAGGGTGGTGTAATCCGGCGCGATGGCCGACAGCACGTTGCCCAGGGTAAAGATCGCCATCAGGAAAATCAGCGCGCTTCTGCGCGCCCGGTGCGACAACAGCAGCGTCATCAGCGGCGCGCCGACCATCACGCCGACGGCGTAGGCGCTGATCAACATGCCGGCCATCGGAATGGAGACGTCCACCCCTTTGGCGATAGTCGGCAGCAAGCCCATGGGTGAGAATTCGGTAGTGCCGATGCCGAACGCCCCTACCGCCAGCGCTAACAAGGGATAATTCACTTTCATGCAACAACTCCGGTTTACCGCTGCCGAAGCGCGGGAACAGTTAAGATGCCGAAAGTATGACATTGATCACACCAAAGATAAGCAGGCGGGAGGCTAAAAGACTTTTGCAAATTTGTTAAAAGTACGTGGCAAGATCGGCGTAGGGTACCAGGCTTGCTTTACCGCGATCGCGGCGATGCGTGCGGAGGATGGTGATCGTATGTCTAAATGGTAAGCGCCAGGGAAGTCACTCCGCACTTGGGTTATTTATCCCCCGCATCCCATATTCGGGTAAATCCAATGAAAAACCTATGATATTACTTACTGACTATGCGCTATCGGCGATAGCGTGGAAAACGTCAGCTCTCACTACATGACTAAGAAGTGCGTAATGAAATTAGTCAACCAAATTAATTTTTATATATTTCGGATATGAATTATAAAGAAAAAATAGACACCATTAATGCCAGAGCTCAGAAAATAAAACCAACATAATGAAATAAAAAGATATTTAATCGAAAATTATCAAAGCAATTAGATTTAAAAATAATTATCAAGAATGAATTAAGTTTATAAATAAGTTGACATTTAAAAGTCAAAAATACAAATAAAAAAGTCAAAACATCCAAATAGAGAATGGTAAAAACACCTATCCTCTATATTCACGCCAATGGGTTGAATATATAAGCGAACATGTAAATATCTTTATGTGCGGCGCTATGGTGGCGCCGCTTTGATTAAGGAAAGATCGTATGTCTAAATCACCTATTGGCACTACAGCCACGACAGGGCAGAAATGCCCGGAAAGCGGTGTGTGGGAAGTGGTTGGCAAACCCTCAACCACAGCGCCAATCGCTAAAGGCAATATCATGCCTCCCTATGGCGGCAAAGGCGTCACCTGGAAATTGATCCAACACGCCTAATCTGAGCCCATCCAGCCTCTTTCTATGAAAGAGGCTCTTTATCTGACTATCGGCACCGCATCGCTTAGCGCTTTTCATTACGCACTTTGCCCGATCGCATTTCGATGTTCCGCTGCAGTTCGCGCAGCCCGCCGGCCAGGAAGCACGCTTCCGCCAGCACGAACAGCGGGCCGATGATGAGGCCCGTCACGTCGTCCATAAACGCCGGTTTTCGCCCCTCCCAGAAATGCCCGACAAACTGAAACAGCCAGCCGATGACAAAGCCGCCGATACCGACGCTCAGCCACGCCACCGTCGACAGCGACGCCACCCAGGCGCCGAACACGAGGCACAGCAGCAGCAACGCCAGCATCATGATGCCAAGGCGCAGGTTCAGCCGCAGGTATATAGAGGGCCGCGACAATAACCACCGCGCAGGCCGGCGAAAACGGCAGCCCTCCCGCGCCCCACGCCGGCCGGGAGAGTAGCGCCAGCAGGCTGATGACGATCAACGGGATGCCGATAAAATGCGTGGCGATATTGCGCGCATCGCGGTGATAGGCGGCATAAGCGGCAAGTTGATCTTCCAGATTTCGCATGTTGACCTCCGGTATGTACGGCCTTCGTCGCCGAACGCGCGCCGCCGCATGCGGCTGCCCTTACCCATAGCTTAGCGCGGGATCACCAAGACCGGTTGGCCAATCTCATCCAGCAGGCCGCGCGTGACGGAGGCGTTCAGCCAGCGCCCCAACGAAGACAGGTGGCGGTGCGAGATGATCAGCAAATCGCAGTTGAACAACGCCATCTGTTCCGGGATCACCTCGATGGGCGCCCCCGCAGCCAGCAGGCCCTGGGCGTTGAAGCCCATCTGTTTCAACGCCCGCGTCACCTGCCCGACCTGCTTTTCCGCCAGCGCCTCTTCGCGCTGGGCGGCGGGATATTCTTCACGCTCGTCGCTGTCGAAACGCAGGCCGCTGCGGCTAAGCGTGAAGGCATTGTCTACCACCGTCAGTACGATCACGCCGCCGATGCTGCCTTGCAGGCGCGCCATAAAATCCAGCGCGTTGCCGCTGTGTTCAAAGCAGTCCACCGCCAATAACACTCTCTCAATCATAACCATCCTCATTCGCCCGAGTTAAATCGCGCCCTTGAAATTGGCTTCGCCCTTTTTCCAATAACCTTTGGCAAACAAGGCGGCGCGGGAGATGCCCATTTCGTTGATAAAACGCGCCTTCAGATAGGCGGCGACCTGGTGTTCGCAGGCCAGCCACACCTGCCCTTCGCCGGCCGGCAGCTCGCAGTGGCTGACGGCCTGCACCAGCGGGCTGTTCATCACGCTGTCGAAATGCCGGGTGCGTATTTGCCAGCTGTTCATCTGCAAAAAGGAGCAATCGACATCCTGAATCTCCTGCGCATCGCCCACTTCGGCGAACCACAGCACCGGCAGCGGGGCAGACAGCGAGGCGAGAATGGTGCGCATAGCGGGCAGCGCGGTCTCATCGCCCAGCAACAGCAGCCAGCGAGTTTGCGGCAACAACCGGAAGCCGCCGGAGCAAGGGCCGGCGAACCCCAGCTTGTCGCCCGGCATCGCGTCGCGCGCCCAGTTCGACGCCGGGCCTTCACCGTGCAGCACCATATCGATATCGAAGGTGCGGGCGAGTTTGTCGATGCCGCTCAGGGTATAAGCCCGCCCGGCCAGCGTGTCGCGCCACGGGAAGAACACCTTGACCCAGCAGGCCGGCTCCTGCGTGCGCGGATCGGCGATAAACTTATCCACATCGTCGCCGCTCAACGTGATGCGGCGGATCCGGGCGGTGACTTGCCGCACGGCGCTCACCCTGGCCTCGCGTTTGCGGCGGGTATCCCTTTCCAGCATCTCGTCGACCATCTTATTCAGCGTGTTGTGCATCAGCCTTCTCCTGTGGCGCCGCAGACGGGTAGGTGTGTTCCCAGCCGCCGCCCAGCGCTCGATAGATATTCACCACGGCGATCGCCGTCTCCTCCTGAGCAACAATTTGCGCGGACTGCAGATCCAGCAGCGCGCGCTGCGTGCTCAGAACGTGGATAAAATCGCTGGCGCCGTTCAGATAGCTGTCGCGCGCCAGCGCAAACGCGTGTCGGTTGGCGGCCAGCGCCTCGGCCAGGTGCGTCTGGCGGCGCTGCTGGGCGCGGTAACCGGAAAGCGCGTCGTCGATCTCATGCCAGGCGCGCAGCACCGTTTGCTGGTAGGCGATGGCCATTTCCTGCTGCCGGTATTCGCTCAGGCGCACCCGCTGGGTGATTTTCCCCCCGTCGAACAGCGGCAGATACAGGGCGGGGCCGATGGCGAAGGTATGCGTGGACCAACTGCCCATATCCGCCAGCGCCAGCGCCTGATAGCCCGCGTTGCCGGTCAGCGTGATGCGCGGATAGTAGTCGGCGGTGGCGACGCCAATCTCGGCGGTCGCCTGATGCAAACGCTCCGCCGCTTCGCGAATATCCGGCCTGCGCAGCGCCAGATCCGACGGCACGCCCATCGGCACGGCGTGCGCCAGCGTCGGCAGCGGCCCCGTTGGCGACAACATCGCTTTCAGCGCGCCCGGCCGCTCGCCCAGCAGCAGGCCGATGGCGTTGATCAAGCGTTCCTGCCTACCGAACAGCGCCGGCAGCAGGGCATCCACCTGCGCCAATTGCACCTGCGCCTGATCGATATCCAGTTCGTTGCCCGCACCGCTTTGATAACGGCTTTGCGTCAGTTGCAGCGTACGCAGCGCGGTGGCGCGGTTTTCCTGCGCTACCGCCAGCTGCTGCTGCGTGGCGCGCAGGCGCAGATAGTCGCTCGCCACCTCCGCCGTCACCGACGTCAGCAGCGCGCGCCGATTCTCCTGCGAAGCGGCGAAGCCGGCGCGCGCGCTTTCCGATGCGCGGCGCAGCTTGCCCCACATGTCCAGCTCCCAGGTGGCGCTGAATCCGCCGCGCCAGAGATGATAATCCGCCTCTCCGCCGTTGCCGGACGGATCCATGCTGCCCACCGAGGTGGCACGCTGGCGCTGATAGGCACCGTCCAGGCTCAGATCCGGCATCAGCGCCGCCTCTGTCGCGCCCAGCAGTGCGCGGCTTTGCTGCATGCGCGCCGTGGCGAGCTGCAGATCCAGGTTGCCGGCCGCCGCGCGCTGCACCAGTTGCGACAGCGACGCATCGTTGAATATCGACCACCAAGCCACCGGCAGCACCCCGCCGCCGGCCTGCTCACCCCAGCTCTCGGGCAACGCGTTCTGCGGCCGAGCGTAGTCCGGCCCTACCGCCCGGCAGCCGCTCAGCGCCATCAACAGCAGCGGGATCACGGCCCTGTTCATTGCACGCCTCCGTCCAGCGTATTGATGCTGACGTCCGCGGACATGCCGACGCGCAGGGCGCTCAACAAGGCGGCGTGCTCTTTGTTGATATCAAACACAATCTTCACCGGGATGCGTTGAACGATCTTGGTGAAGTTGCCGGTGGCGTTCTCCGGCGCCACGGCCGCGAAGCTGACGCCGGAAGCAGGCGCAATGCTGTCCACCTGCCCTTTCAGCGTTTGTCCGGGAAAGGTATCGATATGGATGTCCACCGACTGCCCGTGCGCAATGTTTTCCAACTGGGTTTCCTGGTAGTTGGCGATGATGTACAGCTTGTCCTGCGGCACGATGGCCAGCAGCGCATCGCCCGGTTTGACGAACTCCCCGACCCGCAGGCTTTTCTTGCCGACCACGCCGCCGATCGGCGCGATGATGCGGGTATAAGACAGGTTCAGTTCAGCCATCGCTTTCTTCGCCTGCGCCAGCATCAGCTCGGCATCGCTGTCCGCCAGCTTGGCTTGCAGCACCTGCTCCATGTTTCGCGCCGCTTTGAGCGTCGCCTCCGCCTGCGCTACATTGGCGGAAAGCGTGTGCACCCGCGTTGTCGCCTGCTGCGCCGCCTGCTGTGAACCCGCGCCGCTGCTGGCCATTCTCTGATAGCGGTTCTGCTCCTGGCGCGCAAACGCCAGCTCCGCCTGCGCCGCCTGCCGCTCCGCCAGCGCGGCAGCGATCAGCGCGTTCTGCCGGGTGAGGTTGGCCCTGGCGTCGTCCTGCCGGGCGCGGGCGGATTGCTCCTGCGCCGTTGCCTGCGCCAGCGCGACGTTGAATTCACGCGGGTCGATCACCGCCAGCAACTCCCCCTGTTTGACCCACTGGTTGTCCCTGACCAACACCTGCGCAATTTCACCGGCAATCTGCGGAGAAATACGCGAGATATCGGCACGAATATAGGCGTCGTTGGTATTCTGCTGTGTCTCTTTAATAAGGAATTTATTCATTAATAACCCCAGCGTAATGACGGTAACCGCCAATACGGCGACGGCGACTTTCTTGTTAGCCATAAAAGTGACTCCACTTAATATTTATTTCTGATGATAAAATGTCAGGCAGCGACCGAACGCGGCGGATAAATACGGGTCGGCATAACTAAAATCAGCGCGGTCAGTAATAACGCCAGGCCGGCAACCAACAGATAAAGATCGGCGCTGGCCAGCACGTGGCCCTGCCGAGCGGCAAGCTGCGCCAACTGCTCCGCCGACCCCGATGCGCGGCTGTAGGCCGAGCCAAAACCGTCGGCGATCGTGCCGGCGTGATAGTCCCCGCGCTGCCGGCTGAGCAGCGCGATGGCGCCGCCGGCCGCGGTGGCGGCGAAACCCTTCACCGCGTTGAACCAGGCCGCCGCAAACGGCCCGTCGGTCGGCAACAGCCCACCGGTCGCCTGCATCAGCAGGGGGATGATCGCCATCGGTTGAGCGATCGCCTGCAACAGCGCGATGACGCGAAACGTGTCGCCGTTCCATTCCGGCGTCAGCTGGGCGGCCAGCACGCAGGCGGTGGCCATCAACAGCAGGCTGATCGCCAGTACCCAGCGGCAATCCACCCGCGGCGTATTGCATATCATGGCGACAATCGGCAGCGTAATTAATTGCGGCAACGCCACCCACAGCATTAAGTCGGAGGTTTGTTCCTGACGGTAACCCTGAATCGCGGATAAATATCCCGACGTGATATTAACCAGTGACACCATAATTAACAGTACGCCACCCAGCGTAATTAAGGAGAAGGACAAATTCCTTTTGCTTAATAGCTGCAAATTGAAAAAAGGCAGCGGGTGATACCATTCATTAATCAGAAATAACGCCAATAATCCGCCGCCGCCCAATAATAAAACGTAGATCAGCGGCGAGTTCAGCCAGTCGAGGCGCTCCCCCTGAGAAATGCCCACTGTCAGCATGCCGAGCGCCACGCCGCCAAGCAGCAGGCCGCGCCAGTTGAACTGCCGCAGGCGCTCCAGCCGCAGCGGATCCTGCGGCAGACCGTAGCCGATGCACACGGCGGCGATCGCCATCAGCGGCAGGTTCCAGTAGAAATATCCGCTCCAGCCCCAGTGAAAGGCAAAGGCGGCGGCGCTGGCGCCCAGCGTGGCGCTCCAGGCGGAGACCCAGCCGTAGGCGCCAAGCCCCAGCACCTTGATCAGCGGCGGCATAAAACGCAGCACCACCGTCATCAGCATCGGCGGCAACGCGCCGCCGGCGAAGCCCTGCAGGCTGCGCACCGCCAGCAGCACGCCATACTGTTCTCCCAACCAGGGCGTCAGCAGTCCACCGGCCAGGTAAATGCCGCACATCGTCAACGCCACCCGGCGCAGCGAAAAGGTCGGCCAAAAACAGGGCGTGAACCCGGAACCGATCACAAAGCCGGTGACGTAACAGGTGGTCAGCCAACTGCCGGCATCGAAGCTCAGCAGCATGCCGCCCTGTATATCCGCCAGCGCGAACTTGCTGGCGTTTTCCCCCACGCCGCTGGCCATCACCGCCAAAAACACGCCGAACAACCCCAGCCAGGTGCGGCCGTTGATTTCGCCGGCGCTGGCGAGCCATCGATTTTTGTGGTGCGGCGTAACAGACACCTCAACCATTCCCCACTCCTGCTGTTTCAGCCTCAATCTTTGTTGTCGTGGGCAGTATCCGGGCTTATTTCGATTGTTTAAAATGAAATGATGTAATTAACTAGTTGCACAAAACGCAATCCATTGAGCGCACCACCACCGGAGAGGCCATGCCGCAAAAAATTGATTTCAATCTGATCTATGCGCTGAATCTGCTGCTGGAAGAAGGGAGCGTGAGCGGCGCCGCCGAAAAAATGAACCTGAGCGCGCCGGCAATGAGCCGCATTCTGGGACGCATCCGCCGGCAGTTCGACGACCCGATCATGGTCAGAGCCGGCAAGCATCTGGTGCCGACGCCGCGCGCGCTGGAGTTGAAACGCCAGCTCGGCGACATCATCGAGCAGGCCGCCGCGCTGATCGCGCCGAATGAGTCCTTCGAGCCCGGCAAGCTGACCCGAACCTTCACCATTCGTGCCAACGACATTTTTATCGGCGCGCTAGCGGGCGGCTTGCTGGAAACGCTGCGGGACATGGCGCCGCTAAGCGGCCTGAAGTTTATCGCCGAAAGCGACGGCGAGGATGATGCGCTGCGCAGCGGCAAGGTGGATCTGGTGATCGGTTCCTCGCGCGACTGGCACCCGGAAATTAAGACGCAGAGCCTGTTCACCAGCACCTTTCAGGCGCTGGTGCGCCCTGGGCACCCGATCATCGGCCGGGTAACGCCCGAAACCCTGACCCATTACCCGCATATCAGCGTCTCGCGCCGCGGGCGCACGCAGGGGCCGATCGACGACGCGCTGCGCGATCTCGGCCTGCAGCGCAACGTCGCCCTGACCCTGCCGGGCTTTCATTCGGCGATGATGTTGACCATGAAATCGGACTTTATCCTGCCGCTGCCGCGCCACGTGCTGCAGGGGGTGAGCAACATTCATCTGCCGTTGGCGGAGATCGAGCTGCCGCTCGAGCTGGAATCGGTGTTTATCGTGCAGGCCTGGCACCCGCGCCTGGATCGCGACCCGGCGCACCGCTGGCTGCGGCAGACCATCAAGCAGTTCTTTTTGCAAAGGGAGTGAGGGGGTTAGGGGTTGGGGAGAAGAGATGCTCGCGGCAGAACCCAAATACGCCTGCCAGATAAGCCGGTAATATGGCATTTTGCCGAAGCCCTGCGCATACTCAGACGTCTTGGGTAAACCGCGCGACGCGGGCAATGGCATCGGTATTCCATTTCGCCAAGCACGAAACAGAAAGGAACTCATGTCCAGGGAGGCACAAATGACCAAAGCGTATTATTGGAAAAGTCAGGTGTGGGGCGTGACGTACTTTTTTATCGCGCTCTATTATATCCATCTCTTCCAGCCCAGCGTGAATGTCCCGCTCTCTCTGGTCGCCGCCATCCTGAGTCTGTTGCTGTATCCCTTCGCCAAAAAAGCCATTGAAACGGCCGCCCTGCAGTTCACCAGTGAAGCATTCTGGCACCGTGGGTTGTTCGCCGATACCATAGGCAAAAATGGCGTGCTGATCCTGTATTATGCATTCTGTTATGTCATGGCCCTGCCGCTGGGCACCCTGTATCTGCTTGCCCTATTCCTCAGGAATAAAAAGGCCGCGTAAGCGGTTTTTATGTCAACGGGTTACTGCCTCGTCGTCCTTCTTCATGAACGTTTCTTCTACCCACGCAAGCTGCGCTATCACAAAGCGAAAGAAGCAAACTCACTCTACCGGAGACGACAATCACAGAGGAGATTGGGAGCATCACAGGAGTCGCATTTGATAGCCAGTTCTATTGAATTTACTCAGTTTTATCCCGTTCGATTTTGAACCATGCCCCCTATTATGCCCCCAAATGATTTTGCTTGTGGGGTTTAAGGGTCAGTTTGGATATCGAAAATTATTGTACGTTAAGCTCATATTTTGACCGTTCGATTTTAGCTAATTGAAGGCGTGATAAATCCCCTGTTGGGTTTCAGCCCTCTCTCTTGTCTGTATTCCTCACCTTATGACGACAACTTCTTCGGTTTCAAAGGCGCTTGAGGCTTATGAAGAAAAACCAACAATGTCAATGTAACAATTTTTTAATATGCACATTTAATGCTATCTATTGTCATGTCGGCGAGTTTATTCAGGGGTTTGAGGGCCAATGGAACGAGATTGTACGTTATTGAATTAACTGTATGATATATAAACATAATTGGCATAGAAAAATGCCCTTAAAATGGTGTCTTTTTAATCGAAAATTGGCATTTAACGGACAGCGTTGTCTGCCAATCGATTTTTCAGACGTTCATTTTTAGCCTGCCGTACGTTTTCGTACGGTTGCCCCTCAAACCCCAAGGATATCTGAGGCCGTTAAAAGCGGCGTCAAAGGCAGAAAATATCTTAACGTGGGTTTTCGTTCCACTGAGCATCAGGCCCCGTGTCCCCCCATCGAATTGCATGCATAAAAAACGCCACCCGTTCGGATGGCGCAAAGAACATATTCAAAGAATTCTCAGATGAATTTAAATTTTCTCAATGTTACTTCAGCTTCTTTTTTCAGCGTTTTTTCATCAATTTCAATTGATGAACGATCAGGATCTGATGTGTACCGCTCAGCCAAATCAAAAATTTCGTATAAACACCCACTAATCTCCTTGCTATCCTTTGCCAGTACCCCTGAATTACCCTCATCTCGCCATAACTTAAAAAAGCGAGATTCAAAATCTTCAGGTGAAACCTTGGATGACACTAAATCTTTCGTCAAATCAATTAATTTAATACTCATTTCAAACTCCCCGTTTTAATGTAAACCTCATATTGCGGTGTTCCCACAGTTAAATGCCACCCAGATATAAAATCACCATTTTTCTTCAAAATAACGACGTTATTTGTTTTTGGATTAAAGAATACTTTTGATCCTTTTTCATGAAGGTAAGTCCCTTTCTCCACAGTTCCTTTATCCGCCAAATGCGCCTCAATAGCATCCCTGAACTTAGTCAACGTTTCACGATTTTTCTTCGTGTCACTAACCCCAAAATCACTAGCATGTTTGAGGTATTTTCTATCCAATTGTTTACGTGTAAATCGTCCAGAATCAAGCGGATCACTCAGCACCACATACACCGGCTCTACACCTGTCCCGGCCGCATCCGGACGCCAGTAGATAAAATCCTGTAGTCCGTTGTGGTCTGCGACCGGCGTCGTGGTCACCGTGATGGTGTCCATCGGTTTCACTTCCGTGCCAGTATGGACGGGGGTCACCGGGACCGGAGGCGGTGGTGAGCCGGTATTTGACGGCGCTGAGGGTGGCTGAGCCGGGTTAATCAGGATGGTCCGCGCAGGGACGCCTGCACCGGCAATTGCCGGAACGGTAATACGGTCCAGACCTGTTTTCGGATCACGCACCCCCGTCAGCACCTGCACCGCCGCCGGAATACCGCCGTTACCGGTTTTCAGCAGCTGCAGCGCCAGTTGCCCATTGCTCTTCACCAGACTCCCACGCGCCGGCATATTCACGGTTTTCATCCCAGCCTCTATCGCCTTCGCATCCGCCAGAGCCCGCGCCGGAAACGCAAACAGCGCAGGAACGTCGCGCCCTGGAACTTGATCACTACCCTGACCAGCAGGTTTTGAATGGAACCAAAGAGTCGCCATCGATGCCTTAAGAAGCCCCGGACTGACCGCCGGAACGGACAGTTTGGACAGCGCATTACTGAACCAGTTGGTAATACTGCCTGCCACATCACCGGCAGCTGTCCACACTCCAGCTCCGGCCAACGCTATCTGCGCCGTCCCCGGCGTCTGATTCAGCACCATAGCACCCGGCGCTTTGAGCGCCTTATTCGCTTCTGCTACCATCGCCGGTGTATACACGGGAGCGGGTTTCACCCCGGCTTTGTCGAACAAAGCCTTACGGGCTTCCTCGGTCTTACGGGCTTCCTCGGCCTTGCGGGCTTCCTCGGCCTTGCGGGCTTCCTCGGCCTTGCGGGCTTCCTCGGCCTTACGGGCTTCCTCGGCCTTACGGGCTTCCTCGGTCTTGCGGGCTTCCTCGGCCTTGCGGGCTTCCTCGGCCTTGCGGGCTTCCTCGGCCTTGCGGGCTTCCTCGGCCTTGCGGGCTTCCTCGGCCTTTCGGGCTTCCGCTTCGGCTTTCGCTCTTGCCTGCGCGTCCAGTTCCCGTTGTAACCCTTCGTTACGTTGTCCGCTGAATACATGGAGAAGTGGCGCAAACCGCTGCGTGTATATTCTTTTTGCGTTCGCACCATCGCCTCGACGACAGGCATCCAGCAATTCACGATAATGCTTGTCGTTTTTTATATATGGGCAATTTTTCTTTCCGCAGATAAAACAAATATTATTGGCCAGACATTCTTTGACTTTTTCATCCAACCCAGGGATCGGAATTGCAGTGACCGTCAGGGTCTCCTCTCCATTTTCCCAATTCCAAGATCCGTTTTGCCAATATAATCCGGGTTCAGGTGCCACCCCGTTATTATAATTATACGGATCGTATTTAACTTCCCATTTATGCTCCATAAAATCTCCTTTTTGATATCTGTCATTTTGCACACAAACACTGTGTTTATATATAGTGTTTGATGCTAAACCCTCCTCTCAAGCTCGTCAATTAAATGATAATCATTCTCGTCTGTGCCAAGCGTGACACAAAAAGCAGCCGCCTGCGACAGCTGTCACACTGACAAATGTGGGTTAATCCCGGCTGCACGCCCGTTCCCACTCCAGCTTCTGCAACCCGTCATACTCCCGGAGGATATTCTGAAGGGAGAGTAGAGAGCATTAAATTTCAACTTAAACAATTAATTATCTACTTAACGTACGTTTTCGTTCCATTGGTCCTCAAACCCCATTCACCCCAAACTTCCTCTCTTTTTTGTTTGATATACAGCACAACAACCAGCTGGGTTAATGACTTGTAAACTCCTTTAACTCTCGCTAAAAACTGGATGCACATACAGTATTCGTGTGCGATTTCAACAGGAGATGAGTTATGAGTGGTGGTGATGGTAAAGACAGCCGCGGTCCTGGCGGTGGGGTGAATGGTGGGCCGACGGGGCTGGGTGGGGGTGTGGATGCATCCGATCACTCTGGCTGGAGTTCGGAGAATAACCCATGGGGAGGTAAGGATAAGGACACTGGCGGGCATACTGGTGGTGGCAACAATGGTGGGGACAGGGATCCCGCCAACACCGGGAGCAACATTAACCTGAGTCTGTTTCCGGAAGCACAAGCGTCTGTCGCGGTGGGGACACAATTCAATCTTTCGTTGATCGACGGTGCGTGGGGATTCAGTCTGCTGAAATCCCAAACGGTGCAATCGTTTATCACGAAATCAATAGCCAAAGTGAAAACACTCGGCATCCCTACGGTTGGAACACTGTGGCGCGGTAGCCTTTGGGGATTGGTCGTGGAAGGCATTACGCCAACCAAAATCGCTCCTGATGATATGTCGATGGTGCGACATATCACGACGACGCTCCCTGCGGATTTGGTCACTCAGACGCCACCGGGCCAACTGCCCACTCAACCGGCAACCCTGGTCAGCGCCCGTATTGCTGACCTCGTTGACGAGGGGCAGCAGAAAGTGGCCATTGTTCGTTCACCGTCTTTGCCGATGAGCGTTCCGGTTGTGGAGGCTAAGCCCACCAAGCGACCGGACGTCTATACGGCGGGAATTGTACCAGGCATGCCTGATATTCATATTCGCGTCAATGCGCCGGCACCGCCAACCACGGCGAAACCCGTGGACGGTGTTACCGAGATAAATAATGCTGAAGCCAAACCGTTGCCAGCAACGCAGCCGGGCGGCAATACGCACGATGGTATCGTGGTGTTCCCCCCAGGCAGTAATTTACCACCGGCTTATGTTGCCGTGGTGGAGATCATTCCGCTCAATGAAGTCAATGCCCGCGAGACCGAACGCAAAGCGCTTCTGAGTTATCAGGAAATCCGCCAGGAGCGTGAAGCAATGCAAAAGGCGCGCGAGGAAAAATCCAAGACATTTGGTTGGCTGTTGCCAGAAGATCTGGCAATCATACAGCGGCAAATTGCGGAAACGCAGGCGCAAATTGTTCTCGGGCAGGCTACCGCGCAACGCCAGTCGGTTCAGGAATCGAATGCCAGAGCCCGGAGCCAACCGGCTCAGGCTGACCAGTATCGCCGCGAGCTGACCCGGACCAATGCGTCTACGGAAGCACTGAATAATCAGCTGGCCTCGCAACGACAGGCGGAAACCGACAAACGTGCAGAAATTGCCGAATTCGAGCGCAGAGCACGAGAAAATATGAGCAAAATTCGTGCTCGGCAGCCGACCGATCCGGATATTGCTTCGTTGTCACCGCAAGCGCAAGCGGCGTTCTGGCGCAACCAGGCGAAGAAAGAATTCGTTCTTACGGTTGGCGATGGCGATTTGCCCAAATATCCGCCGGTCATGGGCAGCAAACCCAGTTCGCTGTTTCTGGAGCAGCCTGCCTACTTCTGGCGTGAAAGCGGATTTGTTATCAGCAACTATAATTCGGTAGCGGCGACGGAGACACTGGAAGCAGGTATCCGTGGCGCGTTTGCCCGGGCCTCGACGACATTGACGAAGACACCTGCGGAAAAACTGTATGCCAACGGGCAGGTCACCACGGCTGAGTTTGCTCAGCTCTCTTTTGTCTTTTCCGAGAGTTTGGACGTGCCGGCATTGAGCGTCATGTCATCCCTGGGTATCGGTCGGTTCGGATTGACACGAGACGATGTGAGGAATGCGCTCGGCAACTATAATTCGGTGCGGTTACCTTATCGACTGGTTTCTCGTGAGACGGGGGATGTCGGGGAAGAGAAAATCCACATCAATATCGTTCGCCCTGATGAGCGGAATGTAAAAGGTGCGGTGCCATTAAGGCCACTATCATGGGATGCGGTGAAAAGGGAGTTACGCTTTACCACTGATGACGGTGCTATCTCTCTGACCTGGACACCGGCGAATGACAAGGGCGTATCCGGTTATATTATTACCATCACGCCGGTTGGTGCGCCTGCAGGCAAGCTTACGACGGGGGGCAGTGTCGATGTGTCAGGGAAAGGAACGCTGACTGCATTGCCCAATGGTGATGTTCAGCAGATCCATGACTATATTTTGGTTCCACCGGTTGAAAGTGGTCTTGATCCGATTTATGTCATGTTCAACAAACCACGAAAAAAACCGGCCAAGGAGGATAAGCCTGAGCTTGTCAAACCCCGGAAAGGGTTGACAGAATTTGGGCATGGATATCATCGGCCTCCAAAAACAGAGGATATACACGGGCTGGGTGAACTCAAAAAAGGGGAGTCGAAGAATCCTGTTCAGGGGGGAGGAGGCCTTCGAGCACGCTGGTATGGCGACAAGGGACGTAAAATCTATGAATGGGATTCACGGCACGGTGAGCTGGAGGGATATCGAGCCAGCGACGGTACGCACCTAGGCGCATTTGATCCCACCACCGGTGAACGAACTGAAGAGCCGAAACCTGAACGTAACCTCAAAAAGAAATATCTGTAAGGAGATAGTCATCATGGGACTAAAATTAAATCTTGTTTGGTTTGAAATTGATTCACGTCAATTTGCAGGGGAAGAATACTCTAAGGACTTTGGGGATGATGGCTCAGTTATCGAAGGCTTAGGGTTGCCATTGGAAGATAATATTAATAATGGTGGGTTCAATGTTGAACGTGGTTGGATTCCATTGCTTCAACCGTATTTCAAGACAAAAATTTCCCCTGAAAAATTTGCCTACCAGATCTCGTTCGATTATCAGGATGGCAATTGGTAATCTGACATTTTACCCATAACAAATAACGCCCAACAATTGCAATATTGTTGGGTTTTTTGTTATTAATATCAATCCCCTAAGAATACCGTATAGTGCAGGAGTGCCCCTATTGCGATAACGGATTATGTTTAAAAAACATCCTTACCGTACAATAATTTCCGATCTCCAAACTCCCCCCTTTAAGGGGCTTTATGGACGCTTTTTGGTGTCTGTTTTCCACTGCAGTAAACCGGCAATATCCTGTTCCCCCGCCGCTTCTTTTAAGCGGCGCTGCTGCTCGGCATACTG
Source organism: Serratia sp. Nf2 (assembly GCF_003028435.1). Taxonomy (NCBI): domain Bacteria; kingdom Pseudomonadati; phylum Pseudomonadota; class Gammaproteobacteria; order Enterobacterales; family Yersiniaceae; genus Serratia; species Serratia sp. Nf2. Next base: position 173,895 of record NZ_PYTW01000007.1, read on the forward strand.
GACATATTCAGCCTGCGCTTTTTCATCTGCCGCTTTCTTACTGACCGTGCCAGCACCTTGTAGAACGTCACGGTCGTTAAATTACAGAAACTGATCCAGCTTATCCTGCCAGTCACGCAGGAACACCTGTTGACGACGCCGCGCCTGATCTTCAGCGAAATCTGACCACATGTTGACCACGCGATTGAGTTCACTGACTTCGTCCTGATTGAGGTAATTTTTCGCCACCGTCACGTCGCTTTTGCGCACCTCCTCCCCCTTATAGCTGCTTAAGCCCATATGGGGCTGGCTGGCGTCAGCCCGCTGATGGATGAGTTCGGCAGCGGTGTGGCCGGTGCAGGCAAAATGCAGCTTGTTTTGGATAGTTTGGAAAAACAACGTTGTCTCTTTAAGTGACGGCTGATAGTCGGCGGCTAATGCGAAGATCTCCCTAACCCGCAAATAAACCTGACGCTCACTGGCACGGATATCACGGATGCGCTCCAGCATCTCATCAAAGTAATCAGGCACTGCGGATGAACCCACGGGCGGATTTTTAAGCCGCTCGTCATCCATCACGAAGTCTTTTATCAGGTATTCCTGAAGCGTTTGGGTTGCCCACTGCCGGAACTGAGTTCCTCGAGGCGAACGAACACGATAACCAACGGCAAGAATAACGGGCAGACTATAGTGCAGGATATTGCGACTTACCTGACGTGACGGCCCCCTTCCTGCTGAACCTGTAAGTAAGACTTACAGGTTGCGTTTTGTTCAAGTTCCGCTTCTTCGTAGATCGCTTTGATGTGCTGCGTAATCGCCTGGGGAGTCACTTGATAAAGATTCGCGATGGTCGCCTGGGGCAGCCACAGCGTTTCTTGCTCAAAACGACATTCAACGCGCACTTTGCCGTCATCGCTGGCAAACATAACAAACTCACCTGCCGGTGATTGGGGTAAGTGCTTGTCTGCCATGTCGCCTCCGCTTTAATCTGAAATCTGACTTACAACGCTGTAGTTCGCTCAGTATGCCAGAGAACCACATCAAAGCTCATTACTCGAACAACGGTTATTTTCCCAAAAAAATATCTGCAAGCTGACTCGCTTGGATAGGATTTTGTTGAATTTAAGAAAGTGAGGGAAACAGTAATTTGGCGGAAGATCACAGGAGTGATAAAATCACATCAACTTACTGATATTTAATACAAAAAATCCAATAAAAAGAAAAAATATACATATGGTTATACAAAAGGAGAGCTGCTTACGGCGTAAGCAGCTCACAAAGCCTATATCCACGCCTTATAAATCTCCAGTGATCATTAGTACAGGCCAAAAAGCTTCATGAATGACATAGCTCAAATTACCATTTTCTTTTTTTATCACCCCATCCAAGAGATTTTTATTATAATTAAAGTTATAAATAAACTTGACATCTCCGGAGCTTGTTTTAATTCCTAAGAACCCATACCAAAGTAAGAGGCCCATTATTTTCTCTGAAACATCAATATCAGATTGCTGAGTGCTTATTATTCCAATGACGTCCATATAAGAAAGAGTAGCATTACATCCTATAAATGAATACAAAATATCTTCTGAGTCTTTTGATACATCACGAAGTTCATAGCCAATATCCTGTAAAAGATCTGAAGAATAAGCTGAAATACCTTTTTCAATATCTGTCTCTTCGATAATTTCATGATTTAGATTGATCGAGAAGCTTTTGCAGTGGTTAATTAGATTTAATAAAAATCTTGGTCTCATTAATGAGCGATCAATTAAATATTGCGATGTTTCCTCTCCCTTATAATGACTAATAAAAACTTTACGCCAAGCAGTAATGAAATCCATTTCCTCTGGGAGATTATTTGAAATTATTCTTAACCTAACTAACTCTCGCAATAAATCAGAATCAGTCCAATCTAATAAAACACTGGCTTCTTTCCCTCTATCTGAAGTCTCTCTGACCAAGAGTTCGTAAACATCATTCCTGAGGAAAACTACAGTATTCACATCCAGCTCATTACGGTTAAATTCCCTTTCTATTTTCCGCGTCGCATCAATTAAGGCTCTTATTATCATTAAATCGCCATGTTCAAGTCCTGACGTCGGCCAACCATTATCTATATTATCAAATAAAAGCCATAGAGATAGTTTATTCCCCATGTATCCAATTAATTTCTCTCTAAGTTTTTTCACATCATGCTTATGGATGAGTTCTGTTATCTTTGCAGCATTTAAACTCACATGTTTTTTATCTCCATAAACAGCATCATATTGAGAGTAAATCTTCTCCATTAATACCGACATTCTTTCAGAAAAATCACCTTCAGAATCATACTCATCGACATTATATAACTCTACCAGCTCTCGATACCCGTCATAAAGGGTATGATCAGTAACATGTCTCTTTCTATCTTTTTCTATTATTTTATAACAAATCTCAAGCAAAAGAACATATTCCCAAAAAGCTGTAATGGTATGTAGATAGGTTCCCTCCTCTAAATGCTCTAGCATTCTCTCCTTAAATTTTATCAATTTATAACCATCTGGTTTTAAATCTAACACTATATTTTTACTTCTATTTCTTTCGCGTTCATGATCTCTTATCTGGAGAAATATAGCGGACTTTCCTGAGCCTTTCCTACCAACAATAAGATGTGCCTCTCCCCTAAGTGCTTTTAGGTATTGATCTGTTTCTAAATAATACGATTCGAGATACCGCATCTCATTCTCAGCAGATGTAGCACCCAAATCCAATCTCTTCAGAAATGATTTCTCTCTATGCGATTTATCATTATCACCTTCTTGGAACGCTTTAGCCACCTCAATAGCAAAACCTCCAATCACCTCATTTACGTCTCCAGGGTGATAGGTGACATTTACTAGATCTCTATAGTCAAGAGGGACGGGTCCATCTCCATTTTGAATAAGACATACAGCTTTATTCATTCCATGCGCTAAGCCTGCAATAAAGGCAGCCCTAATATTATGAATCTCAAATCCCTCAGATGAATCAGAAAGCAAGGGGACCACAATTCCATATGATGATGACACTTGCTTTATTGCTTCAAAAGCTGACAAGCGAGGTTGTTCACTTGGATTAAACTCTCTATAAATATAACCAGATTTCTTTATTCTGGATATAATCCTACCAGACCAGTCTGTTTTAAATGGTGTATTTATTATATAAACTGGCGACTTTATATTTAAGTCACCATTAACATCAATAGCATTAAAGTCAACAAAATCACTAATTATTTTCTGCAACTCTTGGGAGTTTTGATACGTTTTATAACCTAATGTATCAAAAATACCCACATCAGATATCTTTATTCCTTTTTGGTTGACACTTGAATTTCTTGTCAAATAAACCCTTTTTAGCCGTCCTATTGCATATCCTATCTCATATGTGACGTTAAAATTCAGTTCAGTTATATCCGCTATTAAAAAATCCGCTTCATTAATTCCGGATAATACCTCTCCAGATATAAAGTGCCCTATTATATCTAGCTGCTTCCATGTTTTTATTGTAACTCTACCATTAGAACTATTTACTTTCGCAGACGCCGAGTCAATACATAATCCTACTTCACTTGGTATTGAAGGGTAAGCATAGAATCCATTTAGTTTATTGCTCATATCCTCACCTTTTTAATTATTCTCTAAATAATAATTGGCAACAGCATACGGCATAAGTAATGAGATACTTGTGATTACTAATTAACCATAGAGTTTTTGCAAACACAACAACCAAATACTCTAAATGTTCCCAAAAAAAAGATTTATAGAAAAACTGGTCACAGTGTTCACTTTTGTTTTTAGTTGTTTAAAAACAATAAATTAACCGGTGATTGGTTGGTGATGAGTTTGTCCTGACTGGTCACTTACAGTGAACAGTCAGCCCAAAAATGCAAAATACTGGCCCGAACCGGTGATTTATTGCGCTGTGGGTGAAGGGCAGGAAGGGATTTCAGGCAGAGAAAAGGCCTGCAATGCAGGCCTGAGTAGTCACCGCTACGGGGTTCCCCGGTGTTGGGTATATGCGGTTTGTACTGCTCGACTATAAGCGCACCCGCGCAGCAGCGTCCAATGGGTTCGGCAGATCAATAAAATCCTATTGATCGGCAGAAACGATCGTGATGCTATTCGCTTAGCGCATTTCACACTTTGGGAGCCAGTCGGCTTCACAGTCTTCGTTTAATATCAGGTTAGTCTGCATCCCCTGATTGGTCTTGCGCTTCAACAGCGCTATTTCATACTCTCGCAGGGTTTGTGGCACGGCGCGCCCGAACGCGGTCAGATTCAATGGGTACTTGTGTCCCCGGGCCTCCATGTAAGAGAGGTACGCGTGATACAGGTATTTACGTGGGTTCGCCGGGGTAATGTTGGCATTGCCGATATACAGACCGTCAGGCGCATTGACTGCCAGCAGGTAGCCGCAAAAATCGACCAGCGGATCGGCACTGCGTTTAATCTCCAGCGCTTCATCGGAGTTCTGTTGCGCTTCGAGCAATGTGCGGGCGTCATCGGGCACGGCAAAACGCTGCATCAGGTGGCGCACGATCACCGCCAGCTCGCCGGTGATTTTTGCCAGCAACTGCGGGTCACGCTCGCTGGCCGGTATCACCTCCGGGAACGGCAGGATCACCCGGCGACGAGACACGCCGCCGCTGCGGTCACTGAACTGCATCGGGTTGTTATTCACCGCCAGAATCACTGCCGGAATGTGCGCCGCGTAAGGGGCACGGTGTTTCGGATCGATAGCCACCGCATCGCCACCGGTGATCGCCTTGATGCCTGCCCCGTCACCGCTCCACCTTTCTTGGTCAGGCAGAATAATCAACGAAAAGCCAACCACCAATGCACGCTCGCGTGCCGACTCGAGGTTATCGATGGTGGCTGATGTGGTGTTGTCTTTCCCCGCCAGCAGACTGGCTATCGCGGCCATCACGCTTTTGCCGCTGCCGCCGGGACCGGTGACCTCAAGGAACAGTTGCCAGTCATAACGGTTCGCCAGCACCATAAACAGCGCAGCAAGAATGCGCGCCTGCTTGTCGGATTGCTGCCCGGCAGCGCGGGTCAGCCAGCGCCAGAAGTGCGGGGCGTGGTCGGCCAGATTTTCCCCGGTCTTGGGCGGCGTGTAATCCACGCTGTTGACGGTGCGCAGCCAGTGCGTTTTCTGGTGCGCACTGAATTGCCCTGTGGTGGTATCAAACACCCCGTTACGAAAGCCAATCAGGTGTCGTGCCGGCGTGCCCATTTGCGACACCATCAGCCTGAGTGTGTCCAGAATGCTGTTGATACCCGCCGCCGAGAACGGCGCGCGGATTTTCTGAAACAGGGCGGCAATCTCGCGGCTGAACACCCGGTACGGCAACACCTGCCATGCGCCGTTTTCATAGCGGCACAGGTCTTCACCGACCTGTGGCACGGCCAGCAGGTGCTGGTAGTGCTCCGCCAGCAGTTCGGCCTTTTCACTCGCGCTCATGGCTTTCAGGTCGGCATCGCTGAGCGTATCAAACGGACTGGGTTGCTTGGGCTGGCTAAAGGCAGTCAATTGTGCAAGCGCGGCCAGCTTGCCCTGTTGCAGGTAAATGTCGTTCCAGTCGCCGGTTTCTGACGGCAACGCCGGTTTACCGCCGCTCAGTTGCGCGGCCTCGGCGGCGCGGGCCTGCCCGGTGCCGTTCTCGTCATTGTCGGCCGCCAGCAACAACAGCGCATCAGGATAATGAGTGCGCAACTGCTGCGCCATCGCGGGCAGGTTATTGGCGCTGAGCGCAACGCAGACGCTTTCCCCGGTCAGGTGGTGCACGGTCAGGCCGGTGGCGTAACCCTCGGTCAGCCAGATAACGGCATTATCCTGCCCCGGCAGGAAATGGCAGGTGTTTTTCACCTGTCCTCCGGCCAGCGTGCGCTTGTCGCCTGCGGCGTTGATTAACTGGACGTTAACCACCTCCCCGGCGCTGTCAGTCAGGGGGAGCAGCAAGTCGCCGGGCTGATAAGTGATACCGCCCACGCGCAGCGACGGCCCCTGTAATGTCAGGGTGTCGCTATCCGGCCAGCCCTTGGCGGTCAGATAGCTATTCCCGGCCTGTTGCTGGGCGCTGGCAAGTAGCTGTCTGGCCTGCTGAGTCGCGTTATTTCGCGCCTGCGCTTTGTCCTGCAGTTCCTGCTGGGAATTGTATTCGGGCAAGGCGTTGCCTAATGGCTCACCCAATACCCCGGCCACCTTTACGGCGGCCTCTTTGGTGGTCACGGCCAGTGCTTTTTCGACCAGATTCAGGCCGTCGCCACCGCCGCACTGGTTACAGAACCATGTGCCACGGCCCTGCAGATTATCAAAGCGAAAACGGTCTTTGCCGCCGCAGACCGGGCAGGGCTGCGCCCGGCCCCCTGCAGTAATGTGAATGCCCAGCGCGGTGAGTAAGACCGGCCAGTGGCCGGTCGCTGCACGTGAGGTGTGAGAAACGCTTGTTGCGGTCATTGTTTTGCTCCCTCAGTGCACGGTGGTGTTGCAGGTGACGGCCATCCGGCCACAGCACAGCTCATCCATCATCTTCTGCCCGAGCGTGGTCAGACGCGGCGGCGCCACCAGAATATCCGGCTGCACCATGTCACTGAGCATGGTACAGGCCATGTCCATGCCCACCTCTGCGCCGTGCTGGCGGACAAAGTAGCCTTCAATGTCCATCGCAATCGCCATTTGCAGTTCATCCAGCGTGTAGCCGGGGTTCACCCGGTAAAAGGCGCAGGTATCGAGATAGGCATGGGCCAAAGCGCGACGGTAAACGGCGGTACGGACTTCAACGGGTAAACAAGACTGTGGGGTGTTCATGCGGCGGAAGCCTCCATGCTGGCGATGATGTGGGAGTCACAGGTTTTGACGACCTGTCCAAGCTGGTCAGTGAGTACCGCTATGACAGACGCAAAGGCGGCTTTTTGAGCGGCGTCAGGGCGCTGACCGGTCGATTCAAGGGTATCCAGCATGTCGAGGAACAGCACGCCGGTAGAATGCGCGTGCTGAAGACGCAGGAAATCAGCATGCGGAATAGGATAGAAGGTTTCACTGTGGAAACGGGCGGCCAGCGTATTCATGCCACCCCCTGAACAGGCAGACGGCCCGCAAACGACAGAATGTAGTCACGCGCCAGTAGGCGGCGGGCGCTGTGTTCAGAATCCGCCACGGTGCGCACGATACGCGGTGAAGCCGTCAGCGCAGAACGGCGCACGGCCGCAAACAGAAAGCAGAATGTAGGGTGAGTCGGGGTGAGGGTCGTAGCCATGGTGGCAGCCTCCATTGAGTAATGGTTATTGCTACCACCGAAGTTTCCACGCTTATGGGTGGTAGCCCAGACGGGGGTGGAAATACCGGCCTCAATGGATACCGGCCTGACCGAAGTCAGCCCCGCCTGAGCCACCATTGTTTGACAGCCACAGTAGCATAAAAACCACTGTGCAAAAAATGAGCGCACTAAGGCCGCGACATAAAAAAACACGCTAGGCGCGTGTGGTGTCGCCATTGAGTTACACGGGTTTCCACGCCCGGCTGCCGATTGTGCGACAGCGGAGGGACTATAGCGCAGTGCCGGACGCGGGGGCAAGCCGTAAGACGCCCCCGGACGTTCAATCGATCGCATAGTGATCAACAGTCTGTAAGCTGGTCGTTGCGGGTCTCAGCGGCGGCGCAGGTCAGCGGTACTGGCCCGGCACTGAACAGACGCGGCTCAGCCTGGCGACTCGCCAGACGAATAACGCCGTGTTTTTCGCTGCGGTGCTCCGGTAAGACAATATCCGGCTGTTTGCGTTGCAACAGGATGGCTTCTGCCACAAACAGTGCGTCGTTGTCGCTCAGGGTAAAGTGCTGGCGACCAAAGGTTAACCGCATCATGCTGCGGCCCCCTGATGACGGTTGGCGATACGTTCAGCCATCCAGCTTTCGACTTCTGATTCGAGCCACGCGACGGTTTTACCGCCAAGGGAAACTTGGGCCGGGAACTGCTTGCGGGTCATCATTTCGTAGACGGTAGAGCGTGACAGCCCGGTGGTGTAAAGCACTTCGGGCAGGCGAATGAAACGCTCACGGGGCATGTAATCGACCGGGACGGTCGGGAATGTGGAAGGGGTCTGTGTGGCAACTGCAAACATGGAATGCTACCTCGTTTATACCCGGTGGGATTTCACCGGCGCTGTGTGGGTTCGTCTGGTAGCGCCCTATTATGAGAATATTTTGCGGGGTGGCAACAAGGGGATGTTGTGTGATGGGCTAAGGAATTGCACGTAAAAACAACGAATTGCACTAAGTTGCATTAGCCCACCGCTCCTCACCCTTCCTCACTTTTAATTCATAGCTTTCAGCAATCAATAATCGATTTATAAATAGACAGGAACATCAAAAATAAATCTAACCACGGCTAGCCAGAGAAAAGGTCTTTTTTAGAAAAGTGAACAGTAGTGAACACTGGGTGACGAGTTTTAGTGAAACTATTCACTGATTTATTGACTGATTTATCTATGTTTTTTATTAGAGTGAACAGTTGTGAATAGTTTTATATAAAACTAAAAACGCTTTGATGGTTTTATCGTCATTTTTCGAGACTGTTGTCCTGCGGACAGTCCAACTGGGATGAATGGCGATGTTGTACGGCGGTCAGCAGAATAGCCTCACATTGACTGACACCGGAGATAACCCCATGAGCACCACCACCTTACCGAAATACATCACCGATAAACTGCAAGCCCTGCGTGACGCTCGCGCCGCCCACGAAAAAAACTATCAGGCGTTGACTGATGTCGTGACAGGCATTGCTCGCTGCCACCAACAGAAGAAAGACACCGAAGTGCAAAGCCATGAGGCAGAAAGCCAGTGGCGCACCCTGTTTCGCAAACTGCGCGGGGAGATGACGCCGGAACTGCAAGCGCAGCACCACAGCCGGATTTCCAAGCGGGAGCTGGCGAAAGAGTTCGACGGACTGATTGAGGAGATGGAGCTGGACAAAATGCAGCTTCACCTCAACTGCGGCGGCACAGCCCCGAAGGTGGTGAACGCGCACAAAGACGCCCTCACGACCTTTGCAGCTCACGCGATGCATCAGGCGGTGGATGCGCTGAGCAAGGCGCTTATCAGCCCTGACGTTATCAAGGCTTGTGCACTGGCTTCACGGGCTTACGGCGTCTATGCGGACAATCCGATGAGGATGATTGAGCAACAGGTACTGGGCACGCTACAAGGCCGCATTCGCGCTACTATGGCTACGCAAAATATCGACCACCCGGTGCTGAATGAGATTGGCCTGACGATACCGCAAGAAACCGGCGCATTGCCGGAACTGCAAAGCAGTCTTGCCAAGCGTATGCAGGTTATCGCAGAACTGAAGAAAAAACGTCAACACTTGGAGCAGAAGGGGGCCAAATCATGATGCGCTGCCCGCTGTGCACTCATGCGTCCTATACTCGCACCAGTCGCTATATCACGGAGCGGACGAAAGAGGCGTATTACCAATGTCAGAGCCTGACCTGTTCTTGCACATTCAAGACGGTGGAGAGCATCGATAAGATTTTATGTCAGCCCATTCAAGCGGAAACTGTGACCAGCGAATATTTACCGCCGCCGGAAAAAAGGACATTAAACCGTTACCGCCGTTATAGCCGAAACCAAACACTTCATTGATTGAACTGACCCCGCTGCAATACTGATTTTGCTGCGGGGCGTTTACCGTTCCCCAAGTCCAAAAACAGCCTTTTTTCTGGCTAGCCTGCCTTAAACTGCACGTGCATGCATAGGGTGCATGATTTTGCATTAATCCCCAGCCTCTCAAAACAGCTGAAACCCCGTGCCACAAGGGCTTACAGGGCCTCTGAGTCATGCATGAAATGTGCATGATAAAGTCAGAGCGCGTAGGCGAGGGAGTATTGCGCGCGCAGAGGTTTGAGCAACTTTTCGTTTAGTGCGTCAGCGTGTCGCTGAGGTATCTATTTGTTGCTATTTAACTCAGTAGGGTGCTGGCACTATCGCACTGTGACAGGTCGTTGAACGCGATTATTTTTGATATATGAATGGGAAACAGGGCAGATTAATGGTTATTTTTCTTTAGTATTTGCACCGCAATGATATTCTAAACTTTTGTAAAAATCAGATAATATCTTATCCTTATCTGGCGTATCCAAACCTAAACTGGAAAAGCCAAAACAAGCAGAAATAATCGCCCTAGCTGCTAATTTGCTATACTCATTAGTGTTGATTTCGTTACCTCCCCTATATATAGACGAACTTCCATGAACTATACCAGATCTCATATCATACATTTTCTGCGCTATTATCATCCACTTATCAAGGTCACCATAATACACCGCAGCCAAAGATGCCACCCTATTTTTAAAATTCAGAGTAGTTATCCCACTATTTTTATCCGTAGTTAAACTAACAAGCCTTTCTAGAGCAGCTGTTAACTTTACCACACGGAAGGCCTTATCTTTATCATACAAGGAACTACTAAACATATATATTGAATCAACTAATCTATCAGAAATTAGATTATCACTCGATGGGTCAAGAGCCATTTCAATTAACTTTGAGATAATATTTTTTAAATCATCTTTAAAGTCAGATTGAAATTTACTCCAAAAAACATCACTCCATAGCACCTTGCCTTTACTTGAAAAATTATAGTCTAATTTTTCATTCTTATTAGTAAAATAAAAACCATTATATCTAGGCACGGAGTTAAATGACAAAGAAATAAATTCATGTGATATGTTATAATGTTCACTAAAAACATGAAATATTCCAACTATAAATTCAGCGATATTTTTTGCCACCCTCGCTCTTAGCTTATTTGATCTTTTGGTAACATTAACAATTAAAAAATGATTATAAGGAAACTCTCCAGAATCACAAAAGTCATCAGCTCCATTTATTATTTCTTTATCAAAAAAAGGCTTTGCCATATTAAAAATAGTATTTCTACAGACTATTTTTGCACTACCTATTTCAATGTCATGATCCAGACCTAATGCAAGCATTGGAAAATAAAAACGCTCCGAATCCATTTTTTTAAATGCATTCTTTATAGTCCTATCAACTAATCGAGAGTACCCTCTCTGATCGTCAGTTTCGTCATCTATTATCACATAGATGTAAAACTCATCCATCAAAAAACTGACAAACTCACTAACTGTAATATGACTACCTAATCGTTTAGAATTTATCTGCCTACGTGCAATATCAAAAAATCTGTCATGCGCCGCATAGGATAAATGCAATTGAGGATAATTACCCTCTTTGTTTTTTAGTTGAATTCGTGCAGGGGCAGTAATCATCATGCCGAGGCCACCATGCGGCCCATTATATTCTAACTTATGTTCCTCCATAATATTATCGCCTGATAATCTTTTGCCGACACGCAAACATTCAGCCATAATAAAATTAAAATCAACTGTATCTAACTTAGATGCGCTCATAACACCTCAAATGATTATATCGGAATACCATTGCAACATATCCCTGCGTTTTTCCAAATACTGAGCATGATTATAAGTACCTCGAATACCATTTTTATCCACATGCGCTAGCTGCATCTCAATCCATGCAGAATCAAACCCTTGCTCATGTAGGATAGTAGACATCGTATGCCTGAAACCGTGACCGGTGGCTCGCCCCTTATATCCCAGCAGCTCTATTACCTGATTCACACTTTCCTTACTTATAGGCTTTCTGCGGTTGTTTCGTCCAATGAAAATGTAAGGATAGTGACCTGTGATCGGTTGTAGCTGTTTAAACAGTTCAACCACCTGAGTAGAGAGCGGCACAATGTGCGGGCGGCGCATTTTCATACGTTCGGCGGGGATCTCCCAGATGGCACGCTCAAGATCGATCTCTTCCCACGTAGCAAAGCGCATTTCTTGCGTGCGTACGCCGGTCAGCATAACGATCTTCGCTGCATTCTTGGTGATGATACTGCCGGTATATCCTTCCAAGTCCTTAACAAAATAAGGCAGCTCTTCAGCCGAAAGGAACGGATGGTGCTTTTGCTTGGGCACGGCTAACGCGCTGGCAAGATCTGGGGCTGGGTTATATTCCGCCCTACCGGTAATAATGGCGTAGCGGAAGACCTCTCCGCAGCGCTGGCGTACCTTACGGGTCTTCTCCAATGCCCCACGCTTCTCAATGCGCCGTAGTACTTCCAGTAGCTCTAAGGGCTTAATTTCGGCAATGGGGCGTTGACCAATATACGGAAACACATCCTGCTCAAAAGTGCGCATGATTTCTTCCCTGTAGGCTAGAGTCCATCGGTCAGCCTTGTTCGCGTGCCACTCGCGGCTAATGGCTTCAAAAGAGTTCTCGACAGAAAGCTTCTGAGCGAGCTTTTGCGCCTTTTTCTCGGCTACTGGGTCAATACCATTCGCAACCTGCTTACGGGCCTCTCCGCGCTTTTCTCGCGCGTCGGCCAGCGTTACCAAGGGGTAGGTGCCAAAGGACATCAGCTTGGCTTTTCCGGCATAGCGATAGCGAAAACGCCAACCTTTACTCCCATCAGTATTGATAAGAAGCGACAGGCCTTGGCCGTCGTTGAGGGTGTAGGGTTTTTCCTGCGGTTTGGAGCGTCGAATTTGTATGTCAGTTAGGAGCATGTGTATAAGTGGATTCTGTGTATAAAAAAATTATACGCACCATTATACACATTTTTCTCGGATTCAGGCGGTAATGCACGGACACCAGTGGACAATAAAATCACATAATTAATTGATTTTATGCATTTTAATGGACTTTTCAGGAACTACCCGGACAAGCTTTGGCGGAAGATCACAGGAGTCGAACCTGCCCAGGACCGCTGGCGGCCCCAACCGGATTTGAAGTCCGGCCGCCCCACCGGGGACGAGGATCTTCCTTGGAGAAGAGAAGAAGCAAGGCGCTGATTATAGCGCAGTTTGTTCGCTGCGCTAAGCGGGAAATGGCGGCCGCCGGCGATTCGGCGGCCGCGGAGCGCTACTTCAGGAAATCCTTCACGTCCAGCAGGATGAACTCGTTGTCATCCGCCATATTGGGTTGGCGGCTGGAAGAGAACGGGAAGTTGTTGTCGTTGCCGACGATGATGTGGTTGGCATCCACCACGTCCACATTCTCGATGGTGAAGAACGGGAAAGTCAGCACGCCGTCGTTCAGCGGCTTGCGCGCCAGCTTGTTCGGATCCTGAATGTTCAGCAGGTCGATATAGCCCAGTTTCTCGACCGGTTTGCCGACGTTGGCGTCCGAGAAAGCGATTTTATACACTCGCTTGAACTTGGCTACCTGGCTGAAGCAGTTGTCGGTCGGCGCACCGGCGGCGCAGGCTTTATCCGGCGTGCCTTCGCCGTTGTCGCGCTCGATCACCAGCCCGTGGGTGGCGTCGATCATGTTGAAGTCGCCGATGGCGTTCTGGTTGTCTTCCAGCACGTACTGCCAGCTGCGGCCGGTCCAGGCCTGCTGTTTCACGTCGAACTCCAGCACCCGCAGGTAGCGTTTACCGCCGACGTTCTCGAACTGCTCGCCGTCCCACAGCGCCCCTTCCAGCAGCGGGTACAGCTTGCTGCCGTCCGGCGAGGCGGCCATGCCTTCAAAGCCTTTGGAGCGCGCCACCTGGAAGTTCTGCTTGCCGTCCGGCGCGCCCGGCAGTGTCAGCGTCGGGTTGTCCGGCGATTTCACCACCTTGCCGTCCACCTGGGTGTCGAACACCGCCAGCACCTTGCCGTTCAGGTCGGCCTTGATCAGGTAAGGCCCGAACTCTTCGCCGATCCACAAGGCATCGTCGGCAAACTGGAAGCTTTCCGGATCGAAATCGCTGCCGGTCAGATAACGCTTCTCGGTGCTCTCGTTAATAATGTGGAACGGCACCTTTTTATCCGGATCGTGCAGGAACACCGTCTTCAGCGGCGCGACCGTGCCGTCTTTAAAATCGATCTTGTAGTGATTGAGGTACAGCATGGCGTCCGGCGAGTTGGCCTTGCTGCCGAAGCCGTTGTCGGTCAGCACCCAGTAGGTGCCGTCGGGCATGTGTTTGATGCCGGAGTGGCCCTGCAGCGGCTGACCGTCGATCGGCAGGCCGAGGCCGGTCAGGCGATCGGCGGATTTGCCCGCCACGCTGCCCAGCTCGGTGACGCGTTTGCCGCTGGTGTACTTGCCGCTCTGCTGCAGATCGCTCGGCGCGTCCTTCGGTGTGGAAACGGCGGATTTCACCGGCAGCAGCGCATGCCCGGCCAGCGTCGCTTGCACCGGCTGCGCGTCGGCCCACAGGTTGGCGCTCAGCGCCATGCAGCCGACCAGCAGCGCCAGCCGGGTTTTGGTGTTGTGCATGTCATTGTCCCTTTTCGTTGTTATCGCCCAGAAGTAAAAGCAACGTCACTATAGGGAGCGGCAATGACAGAAATATTATTCGGCGAACGCCCGCCGGTAGCTGTGCGGGTGGAAGCGCCAGGTGATGGCGATCAGCACCACCACCAGCAGCGCATGGATCTGCCAGTCCAGCACGAAGCCACCGCTGTAGTCGCGCAGCAGGCCGGAAAGGTAGGGTGTCACGCCCGCCAGCAGGAAGCCGACGCCCTGCATAAAGGCCACCAGTCGCCCGGCCGCCGCCGGCTGATGCAGGTGATCGAGCGCCAGCACCAGGCACAGCGGGAACGCGCCGCCCAGCCCCAGCCCGGAGAGCAGCACCCACAGCCACGGCAGCGTCTGCGGCAGGTAAATCAGGCCGATAAAGCCGATCAGTTGCATCATCAGCGCCAGCAGCAGCAGCGGCCGCCGGTCATGATTGCGCGCCAGCGCCGGCAGCAGCAGCGCGCCCACGACCTGGCCGAAGGTCATCAGCGCCAGCAGCGAACCGCTGGCCTGCGGCTGCCAACCGAGCTGCATGTAATATGGCGGCAGCCACGCAATCAGGCTGGTATAGCCGCCGTTGATCAGGCCGAAATAGGCGCCGAGCAGCCAGGCGCGCCGGTTGCGCAGCAGGCTTGGCCCGCGGTTTTCACCCGCCGCGCTCAGGCGCGACAACCCGCGGCTGACCGGCCACCAGGCCAGCAGCGCCACCAGCGCCGGCAATGCCCACCAGGCCAGCGCGCTGTGCCAGTCGTGCCCCGCACTCATCAACCACGGGGTGATCGCCGCGCCCAGCCCGCCGCCGCCCATCAGCGCCGCCGACCACAGCCCGGCCACTAGCGCCATGCTTTTGAGGAAATGATGCTTGATGATGCCGGGCATGACCGCCTGGATCACCCCGATGCCGAGCCCGCCCAGCACCGCGCTCATCAGCAGTTGCACGCTGCCGGGGGCCAGTTCGCGCCAGAGCGCGCCCAGCCCGATCGCCAACAAACTTAACGCCACGGCGCTGCGTTCGCTGAACAGCCGGTTGATGGCGCCACCCGCCAACGCCATCAGGCCCATCATCAACACCGGCAGCGTGGTCAGCAGCGCCGCGCCGCCAAAGCTCAGCCCGGTAGCCTGGCGCAGCGTCGGCAGCAACGGGCCAATCGAGGTCAACAGCGGCCGCATGTTCAGGCCGATCAACACCAGCGCCAGCAGCAGGGGATTGAACCAGCGGCGCGAAGAGGATGAATTAACAGAATGATTTAACACGGTATATTCCTGGTACTGCAAAATGAAGAGTGCGGCGTCACAGCGCGATCGCCGCAGCGTTGCGTTACTGTAGGCAACGCCGCTAGTATTGGGAAATTAAATAATAAAATAGCCAACAGTGGGAAAATGAATCGCTACCCGATGTTCAATCCGCAGCTGCTGCTCAGCTTCGTCGCCGTATGCGACAGCAACAGCTTCACCCGCGCCGCAGAGCGGGTGTTTTTGTCGCAGTCCACCGTTAGCCAGCAGGTGCGCCGGCTGGAAGAGATGCTGGGCAAGCCGCTGTTTGAGCGCTCCTCGCATCAGGTGCTGCTGACCGAAGAAGGCGTCAAGCTGTTGAGCTACGCACGCCGCATCATCGCGCTGAATGAAGAAGCCCACGACGCGCTGACCGGCATCTGGCGCGACGGCGTGCTGCGGATCGGCATGCCGGAGGATTTCGCCGTACCCACCACCGAGCTGCTGGCCGACTTCAGCCGCGAGCACCCGCACCTGCGGCTGGACGTCGCCAGCGGCCTGAGCGCCGATCTGCACAGTGCCTACGCGCGTGAAGAGCTGGATCTGATCCTGGTGAAGCAGCGCCGCCAGCAACCGCCGCGCGCCGCGCGGCCGGAACCGCTGCTGTGGCTGGACAGCCTGGCCTTCCCGGCCATCGAGCAATCGCCGGTGCCGCTGGCGGTATTTCCGCTCAGCGGCCTGTACCGCGACGAGCTGTGCCAGGCGCTGGACAACCTCGGCAAACGCTGGCGCATCGGCTACAGCAGCGCCAGCCTGGCGGCGCTGACCGCCGCTTCCGCCGCCGGGCTGGGCGTCACCCTGCTGCCGGCCGGCTGCCGTCTGCCCACGCATCGGGTGCTGGGCGAGGCCGAAGGATTGCCGCCGATAGACAGCTTCGAACTGGCGCTCTACTACCGCGACGGCGCCCCCGCCGCCACGCTGGCGCTGGCCCAGCGGCTGGCGGTGTTTTGCGGGTTGAAATAAACGCCGGCAGACGCCGATCATTACCAAATCGAATAGTCACCAGTGGCAAATGTCGCTGCCAACCGGCCGGTTCCTCTCCTAAATTGGGGGATGTTTTCACCCCTCACCTCTGGATTAAGGAACCGAACGTGGAAAACCCTCAACAACCGGGCCGCAGAGCCTTCCTCAGCCAAACCGGCAAACTCACCACCGCCTGCGCGGTGATCGGCCTGACGGGCGGCATGGCGCAGGCCGCGTCACCGGGCGACGGGCAGTGCGCACCGGCACCGATGACCCTAACCGATCGCCACTACTGCCTGAGTGAGGTGCGGCTGGAAGACGGCTTTGAATACGACGGCGAAACGGTGATCGGCACCCGCACCGCGCTGTACACACTGGAGATCAAAGACGGCAAGATCGCCGCCATTCACGCCGCCAACGCCCCCCTGCCCGCCGGCGTGCCCCGCTATCAGGCGCAGGGCCAGCTGCTGCTGCCGGCGTTCCGTGATATGCACATCCACCTGGACAAAACCTTCTACAGCGGCCCGTGGCAGGCGCCGCGCCCGCGCCAGGGCAAGACCATCATGGACATGATCGCGCTGGAGCAGACGCTGATCCCGAAACTGCTGCCCACCTCGCAGCAGCGGGCGGAAAATCTGATCGCCCTGCTACAGTCCAAAGGCAGCACCGTGGCGCGCAGCCACTGCAATATCGATCCGGTCAGCGGCCTGAAAAGCCTGGAACACCTGCAGCGCGCGCTGGAAAACCACCGGGCGGACTTCAGCTGTGAAATCGTCGCCTTCCCGCAGCACGGGCTGTTGCACTCCAAGGTCGATGCGCTGATGCGCGAAGCGATGCAGATGGGCGTGCAGTACGTCGGCGGGCTGGATCCGACCAACGTCGACGGCGCGATGGAGAAATCGCTCGACGCCATGTTCCAGATCGCCCTCGATACCGGCAAAGGCGTGGATATCCACCTGCATGAGACCAGCCCGGCCGGGGTCGCCGCCATCAACTATATGATCGCCACCGTGGAGCAAAACCCGGCGCTGCGCGGCAAAGTCACCATCAGCCACGCTTTCGCCCTGACCACGCTGACGCCGGGCGAACTGGCGGAAACCGCCACCCGGCTGGCGGCGCAGCAGATCACCATCGCCTCCACGGTGCCGATCGGCGGCCTGATGATGCCGCTGCCGCAGCTCAGCGAGAAAGGGGTGTTCGTGATGACCGGCACCGACAGCGTGATCGACCACTGGTCGCCGTTCGGCACCGGCGACATTCTGGAGAAGGCTAACCTGTATGCCCAGCTGTACCGCGGCTCCGACGAGTATCACCTGTCGCGCGCCATGGCCATCTCCACCGGCGGCGTGCTGCCGCTGGACGATAAGGGCCAGCGCGCCTGGCCGAAAGCCGGCGACGCCGCCGAGTTCGTGCTGGTCAACGCCAGCTGTTCCGCCGAGGCGGTCGCCCGCCTGCCGGCGCGCAGCGCCACCTTCCATCAGGGGCGTCTGGTGGCCGGCCAGGTGAGCAAAGCCTAAGGTCGGTCCGCTGTTGTCATCATGATGGCCGTTTTTGGCCTTCTGCCAGAGTAAGGCGCGGCGCAAGATGGTCGCTACACACACTGGCGGAGGGCCGAAAATGTCACAGAGCGCGTTATTGATCATCGATGTCCAGCAATCATTCCAGCACCGTCCATTCTGGCAGGAGGACGATCTGCCGGCGTTTCAGCAGGCGCTGACCCGCCTGATCGCGGGCTGCCAACAACGCGGCGCGGCACTGGTCGACGTGCTGCACGTTTCGCCGCAGGGGCCGTTCTCGCTGGCATCAGGCCACGTGCAGCGCCTGCCGTTCCTCACCCACCAGGCGGATATCACCGTGCATAAGCATGTGCACAATGCGCTGACCGAATCCGGCCTCGACGCCTGGCTGCGCGAGCGGGATATCAACCACCTGATCGTCTCCGGCATCCGCACCGAGCAGTGCTGCGAAACCACCACCCGGGTGGCGTCCGATCTCGGTTATCGGGTGACCTTCGTCACCGAGGCGACGCTGACCTTCCCGATGCGCCATCCCGACGGTGAAGTCTTTACCCCCGCGCAGCTGAAGCGGCATACTGAAACCGTACTGGTCGATCGTTTCGCCCGCATCGCCAGCGTGGATGAGGCGCTGGCGCAACTCGCACAGGAGTAACCATGTCGCAGGCCGTCTATTTTCTGCTGTTGCCCAACGTGCTGTCGCTGGACGTCAGCGGCCCGGCGGAAACCCTGCGTCTCGCGGGGCAGTTCAGCCTGCGTTATCTCAGCCCGGCGCCGCAGATCGTCTGCTCCATCGGCATGACGCTGAGCGGCCTGCAGCCGTTGCCCGAACGCCTGGAAGACGGCGCCATCCTGGTGCTGCCGGGCGTCGGCGATTCGCAGCGCTATTTCGCCGGGGAAGAGGCCGAGCAGGCGCGCCGCTGGCTGGCAACGCTGCAGCCCGATCTGCAGCGACAGCGCATCACCCTGGTGTGCATCTGTTCCGGCGCGCTGCTGGCGGCGCAGGCCGGGCTGCTCGACGGCTATCAGTGCACCACCCACCACGACGTCATCGAACGTATCCGCCGGCAGGCGCCGGCGGCGCAGGTGAAAGAGAACCGTATCTTCGTCGAAGATCGCGGCGTCTACACCAGCGCGGGCATCACCACCGGCATCGATTTGGCGCTGCACCTGGTGCACCGCCACTGCGGCTCCGGCCGGGCGCGCGACGTCGCCCGCGATATGGTGGTCTATTTCCGCCGCGCCGGCGACGATCCGCAGCTGTCGCCCTGGCTGCGCTACCGCAACCATCTGCACCCGGCGGTGCACCGCGCGCAGGACGTGATGGCCGCCGAGCCGGAGGCCGACTGGTCGGTGCCACAGGTGGCGGAAAAAGCGCACGTCAGCAGCCGCCACCTGGCGCGGCTGTTTCGCAGCCACGTCGGCATCAGCGTGCGGGAATATCATGAGCAGCTGCGGTTGGCGGTGGCGCAACAGCGCCTGCAGCAAGGATATGGGTTGGAGAAGGCCGCGCTGGCGGCCGGTTTTTCTTCCGGGCGGCAGTTGCGCCGCGCCCAGCAGCGTCAGCGCTCGCCACTATGACACCAGCCGGCGGGTATCCAGCCGCTGCAGGCCGACAGACAGCAGCAGGCTGAGACCCAACGCCACGCCGAACACCCAGAAGATATCCAGCAGCGGGTGGCCGGTGAAATCCAGGTGCCGGCTGCGCATCACGTTGACGATCAGGGCGTGAAAACCGTAGATCGCCAGCGAATGGCGGGAGAACGCGCTCAGCCAGCCGATCGGCTGCGGCAAACAGTGTTTCACCCACACCAGCAGCGCCACCGCCGCCATAAACACCAGCGGACCGCTGTAGATGTAGTAGGTATCGGCGAAATTGCCGTTGATGAACAGCTGGTGTTTGGTGCCGCGCGCGATCAGCGCTACGCACAGCACAAATCCCAGCGCCGCCAGCCAGCCCACGGCGCGCCCGCGCGCCTCCATCATGCCAATCGCCCGCCCGGCCAGCGCATACAGCAGGTAGTAGAAGGTATCGCCGTAGATATACAGGTTAACCGGCAGCAGGTGCACGTTGCCGAAGGTCAGCTTGTCGGTATTCGGGTTGGCGATCGCCGCCAACACCACCAGCGCGGCGGCCAGGTAACGGCGCGATACCGGCTTGACGCTGATCAGCGGCGACAGCAGGTAAATCACCGCAATGGCATAGAAAAACCACAGATGGTAGAACACCGGCTTTTGCAGGATGGCGCGCAGCGACGGCCAGAAGCCGATCTTGGTAAAGGCCGCGATATAGATCAGCGCGATGGCGCTGTAGAACAGAATGCAGCAGGCGATACGGGTGAAATGCCGCCGGCCGGCGCTCTTGTCGCCGAAGAACAGGTAGCCGGAAATCATGAAAAACAGCGGCACCGACACGCGCGACAACGAGTTCAGCACGTTGGCGATATCCCAGTTGTGCAGCCCTATCGCCGCGCCGTTGGTGACGTAATAGGTGGTGGCGTGGATCATCACCACCATCATGCACGCCATCGCCCGCAGATTGTCTATCCAACCGATTTTCTCGCTCAAACGCTCGCCCGATCTTGTGTCATATTGATAGGTTAAGAAGAGGTTATCGGGCACGGCGTTCGGCGACAACCCAAAAGCGAAATATCAGAATGCACTTAAACAACACCTTATGATTGCGAAGGTGAACAATTGGCGGCAAAATAGCCGCCACAACTCGCTCAGTTTGCGCCTCCCGCCCTGGCAGTTACTTTTTCTCTTTTACTATCAGTACAATAAAATGAAAATAACATTACCACCTGCGGCACGTTTGGGCCGACAGGCGCTTTTATTCCCTCTTTGTCTGGTGCTGTTCGAGTTCGCCACCTATATCGGCAACGATATGATTCAGCCGGGCATGCTGGCCGTCGTGGCGGATTTCAACGCCGGCGAAGAGTGGGTACCCACCTCGATGACCGCCTATCTGGCCGGCGGCATCTTCCTGCAGTGGCTGCTCGGGCCGCTATCGGATCGCCGCGGCCGTCGCCCGGTGATGCTGGCCGGGGTGGCGTTCTTTATCGTCGCCTGCCTGGCGATCCTGCTGGTCACCACCATCGAACAGTTCATCGCCATGCGTTTCCTGCAGGGCATCGGCCTGTGCTTTATCGGCGCCGTCGGCTACGCCACCATTCAGGAGTCGTTTGAAGAATCGGTGTGCATCAAGATCACCGCACTGATGGCCAACGTGGCGCTGATCGCCCCGCTGCTCGGGCCGCTGGCCGGCGCGGCGCTGATCCACGTCGCGCCGTGGCAGAGCATGTTCGTGCTGTTCGCCGCGCTGGCGGCCATCGCCTTCTATGGCCTGTGGAAAGCGATGCCGGAAACCGCCACGCTGCAGGGCGAGGCGTTTTCCGCCGCCAACCTGTGGCGCGACTACCGCCAGGTGTTGGGCAACCGCCGCTTCCTGTGCGGCGCGCTGGCGATCGGTTTCGCCAGCCTGCCGCTGCTGGCCTGGATCGCCCAGTCGCCGGTGATCCTGATCAGCGGTGAGTCGCTGTCGACGCTGGATTACGGCCTGCTGCAAATCCCGGTATTCGGCGCGCTGATCCTCGGCAACCTGACGCTGGCGCGCCTGACCGGCAAAAACAGCGTGGAGCGCCTGATCAAGCTGGGTGCAGGCCCGATGCTGCTGGGGCTGCTGATCGCCGCGCTGGCGACCCAGTTTTCCAGCCATGCCTACCTGTGGATGACCGCCGGCCTGAGCCTGTACGCCTTCGGCATTGGCCTCGCCAACGCCGGCCTGTACCGCCTGACGCTGTTCTCCAGCAATGTCAGCAAGGGCACCGTGTCGGCCACCATGGGCATGCTGAGCATGATGGTGTTCACCGTCGGCATCGAACTGGCCAAGGTCGCCTACGTCTGGGGCGGCAGCGGGCTGTTCAACCTGTTCAACCTCATCAGCGGCCTGTGCTGGCTGACGCTGGTGGCGCTGTTTATCGGCAAACGCCGCAACGGCGACCCCACGCCGCAGCCGACCGGCGCGGCTTAAATGCCACGATAAAACGCCGGTCCGGTTTCCCGACCGGCGTTTTTTATGCGGCTTCAGCCAAACAGTGCCCACAACGCATATCCTACCCCTATCACCGCCACCCCCAACAGCAGCGACGCCGACAGGACAGAGATCGCCCGCCGCGCGCGCTGCAGCGCCGTTCCCGACAGCAGGGTGATATAGGCCAGCAAAATGGCGAAGTCCGCCAGCACCCACAGTGCGGTCAGCAGCGTCAGGCTGGCGCCGACCGAAGGGGTGACGGCAATGAACTGCGGGAAAAAGGCGACGAAGAAGATAATGTCTTTGGGGTTGGCGATGCCCACCAGAAAACCGTTCAGGATCGCCGAGCGTTTTTGCGGCGGCGCAACGGGCTGCGCATCGGGGGTTCGCGCGGATAAATCCTCATACAGCGAGACGATCGCCAAGCGGCCGATATACAGGCAGCCCAGCAGGCCTACCCACTGCAGCATGCGCATATCCACCGCGAACAGCCCGGTGACAATCAGCGCGGCGGTGCCGATCAGCAACAAGGAGGCCCCGTTGCTGCCCAGCGCGGTCAACAGCGCACGCCGGGCGCCAAAGCGCGCCGCGGTGTTGGCCACCATCGCCACCACCGGCCCCGGCGTGGCGATCAGCAAAAAAATGGCGGCGAAATACGCCGCCAGTAACGACAGATTCATCTTTTTTCACTCACATTCAGTCAGTTGGCGTCGCACTATTATCATGCCGCCGCCCCCGCCTTGAAAAAGGAGTAATCCTGTCGTTTACTGTGAATCAGACTCATTATTAGAGACGCCGCGATGGCCAGTTCCCTTCCGCCGCTTTACGCCCTGCGCGCCTTCAAGAGCGCCGCCCGCACCGGCTCGTTCACGCTGGCCGCCGACGAGCTGCATCTCACCCCCAGCGCCGTCAGCAAGCACATTAAAACGCTGGAGCAGCACTTCGGCTGCCGGCTGTTCCAGCGCAACGGCCCGCGTATCGAGGTCACGCCGCAGGGGAAAATCTTCGCCGCCGAGCTGCAGCAAGGGTTTGGCCGCATCGAGCAAGCCTGCGAGCTGTTCAGAAGCCACCGCGATCTGCTGCGGCTGAAGGCGCCCTCCACCCTGACCCTGCGCTGGCTGCTGGACTGCCTGAGCCGGTTCCGGCAAACGGCGCAGGCGTTCGAGGTGCAGGCAGCCAGCGTCTGGATGGACATCGACAGCGTGGATTTTTTCAGCGAACCCTACGACTGCGCCATCCTGCTCGGCAACGGCCATTTCGGCGCCAACACCGCCGCCGCCAAGCTGTTCGACGAATGGCTGATCCCAATTTGCGCCCCCGCGCTGCTCGCCGACGGGCAGTGCGATCTCGCCGCCTGCCCGCTGATCCATCCTTCGCCCGATCGGCGCGACTGGCGGCGCTGGCTGCAAAAAAGCGGTTCCGCAGTCCCGATCGATCTCATGCGCGGCCAGGTGTTCGATTCGCTGGAACAGGGCAATACGGCGGCCATCGCCGGGCACGGCATCTCGATCGGCGATCTGGCGCTGAGCCTGCGGACCATTGAGGAAGGGGTGTTGGCGCTGCCTTGTGACGCCGCCGTACGCACCGGCGACGGTTACTATCTGGTTTGGCCGGCGGAGTCGGCGAAACGGCCGCTGATCGAACGTTTACAGGCGTTTCTCGCCGCCCAAACGCCCGACGTCAGCCGGGCCGCCGTCAGATTTATCGGCTAGGGGACTCGCTGCCGAACAACCCACCGTCGCGCAGCGGATGCTCGTTGCCCTTGCGGCGGGTAAAGCCGCTGCGATCGAAAAACTCCAGCACCTGGATCGCCAGCTTGCGCCCGACGCCGAGCCGATCGCGGAAATCAGCGGCGTTGGCGCCGCCCCGCTCCGCATCCAGCTCGCGGATCAGCGCTGCAAACTGATCGATGCGTCGGCTGAGGTAGTAGCGATCCACCACCACCGCCGTCACATGGCCCAGCTGGGCCGCCTTGCGCAGCAGCGCTCGCACCCGGCTCTCCTCTTCGCCCAGCTCGCTGGCCAGATCGCGCACCCACCACGGCTCGTCACCAAACAGCGGTTCGATGCGCGCCCACAGCGGCGCCTCGTCGGCGCTGAACGCCAGGCCGTGTTCCGGCAGGTGCAGCCAGCCGCGCGTATTGCGCAGCGCCCCGCCCTTCAGCAGCCGATCGATCATCATAAACACCAGCGCCTCAGGTTGCTGAGGCAGCGCCATGCGCCGCAGGCGGGCGCGCCCCAGTCCCAGCTGATCGGCGTGCTGTTGGTGATACTCCGCCAGCACCTGCAACAGGCGGCTCTCCGCCTGTTGCACCTGCTCCTGCGCCAGCGCCCGGTCACCGACGATCAGCAGATCGCGGTCCGCCAGCAGTGCCGCCAGGCCGTCGTCGGTCAACTGACGTGCCCAGGCGAACGCCGGCAGCGACAGCGCGCCGTGCGGCAGCTCAAGCGCCAGCGCCTGCGCGTCGTCTTGCGCCTGCGCCAGGGCCTGCAGCCATGCCAGGTAGTCCGGCTGGCGCTTGCCGCGCTTGGGCGCGCTCAGCCTGAGCACCCGGGCCGCGCCCAGCGTTTGCCGCGCACCGATATCGCGCAGCACCAGCCGATCGTTCTCCGCCAGCCACAGCGGGCGATCGAGGATCAGTTCCGCCAGCCCGTCGTTCAGCAGCGAAATGCGCCCGGTGATGTGGCTGGCGGCATGGTGCAGATGCAGCGGCTGCCAATGGCGGATCGGCCGATCCGTCTCCAGCGCCACCAGAATGCGTTCCGCCGCCTCCGGCGGACGCTGCGCCAGCAGCCAGTCGCCGCGCGCGATCCGGTCTTTATCGACATCGCCGCTGATGTTCAACGCGATGCGTTGCCCGGCCTGCGCCTGCTCCACGGTCTGATTTTGGGCATGCAGGCCACGCACCCGCACCGGCGCGTCGGCGCCGGTCAGCCACAGCGTATCTCCTACCTGCACCCGCCCGCCGAGCGCGGTGCCGGTCACCACCAGCCCCGCCCCTTTGACGCTGAACGCACGGTCTACCGCCAGGCGAAAACGGCGCGTCAGCGCGTGCTCGCCGGAGGGCAGCGCCAGCAAATGCGCGCGCAGCGCCTCGATGCCCTCTCCCGCCGCCGCCGCGGTAACAAACAGCGGCGCATCGGGCCAGCCCTGGCGCGCCAGCTCGTCGCGCACCTGGCGGCGTACCTCGTCGACACGCGCGGCCTCCACCCGGTCGGCCTTGGTCAGCGCCACCGTCAGCGCCGGGCGACCGCTCAGGCGCAGGATCGCCAAATGCTCGCGGGTCTGCGCCATCACGCCGTCGTCGCAGGCCACCACCAGCAACGCATGGTCGATACCGCCGACGCCCGCCAGCATATTGGCGAGGAATTTCTCGTGGCCGGGCACGTCGATAAAGCCCAGCACCCGGCCGTCCGGCTGCGGCCAATAGGCGTAGCCCAGATCGATGGTCATGCCGCGGCGCTTCTCTTCCGGCAGGCGATCCGCATTGATCCCGGAGATCGCCTGCAGCAGGGTGGTTTTGCCATGATCGACATGGCCGGCGGTGGCGATGATCATGAGGCGCTCAGCGCGTCGATCAGCGCCCCTTCCTGTTCCAGACAGCGCAGATCCAGCCACAGCCGGCCGTCGCCGAGGCGGCCGATCACCGGCTGCGGCAGGCGGCGCCAGCGTTCAGCCAACGCCTCCAGCGTGGCGCCACGGCCGTCGCGCGGCGTGAAGGTCAGCGCATAGCTGGGCAGGCGATCCACCGGCAGTGAACCGCTGCCAATCTGCGACCAGCACGGTTCGGCACGCAGCTCGAAATCGGCGGTGAACCGTGGCGTCAGCGCCACCAGCAGCCGCTCGGCCGCCTGTTGCATCTCCTGCTGCGGGCGGGTCAGCAGCCGCAGCGTCGGCAGCTGCTCAGCCAGTTTTTCCGGCTGCAGATAGAGCCGCAGCGTGGCCTCCAGGGCCGCCAACGTCAGCTTACCGACGCGCAGCGCGCGTTTGAGCGGATGCTGCTGCAGGCGAGCGATCAGCGCCTTTTTGCCGACGATGATGCCGGCCTGCGGGCCGCCCAACAGCTTATCGCCGGAGAACGTCACCAGATCGATACCGGCGGCCAGCAGCCTCTGCGGCATCGGCTCGGCGGGCAGGCCGTACTGCGCCATGTCAATCAGCGAGCCGCTGCCCAGATCGGTGGCGGTCGGCACGCCCTGTTCGGCCCCGAGCTGCGCCAATTCGGCCTCGTCGACCGCCGCGGTAAAGCCCTGAATGCTGTAGTTGCTGGTGTGCACCTTCATCAACAGGCCGGTCTGCTCGTTGATGGCCTGGCGGTAATCCTTCAGATGGGTGCGGTTGGTGGTGCCGACTTCCACCAGTTGGCAGCCGGCCTGGCGCATCACGTCGGGAATGCGGAACGCACCGCCGATTTCCACCAGCTCGCCGCGCGACACCACCACCTCTTTGCCGGGGGCGATCGCCGCCAGCATCAGCAGCACCGCCGCCGCGTTGTTATTGACGATGCAGGCGTCTTCCGCGCCGGTCAGCCGGCACAGCAGATCTGCCACCGCCCGATCGCGATGGCCGCGCCCGGCGCCGTCCAGATCGTACTCCAGCGTCACCGCCTCTCCCATCACCGCGCTCACCGCCTCCTTCACCGGCTGCGCCAGCAGGGCGCGCCCGAGGTTGGTGTGCAATACGGTGCCGCTGAGGTTGAACACCGGCAGCAAAGCCGGGCGTTGCTGCCGGGCCAGCTCCGCCCGCAGCGCCTGCGGCCAGTCGTCGCACCAGGCGGGTAAACGTTGCTGTTGCTTGATAGCGGCGCGCGCCTCGGCCTGCAGCCGGCGCAGCAGTTCGCCGATCAGCGTCTGGCCATGCTGCGCCACCAGCGGTTCAATCGCGGGTTCTCGCAGCAGGCGGTCAATGGCGGGCAGTTGGCTGTAAAGAAGGTGGGATTCAGTGCTCATGGTCGCTCGGTTTTCAGTTTAGACGTATCGGCATAGCAAAACCCCGCCGCGGCGGGGAGAAAAGAACGTTCAGGGCGGCGCAGTGCGGGCGAAGCTTTCGCGAGCGAACAGGCGTTCAGCCAGCTTGACCAGCGCCGGGCGCTCGACGCACCAGTTGGGCAGGATGCGGCGGAAATTGAGGTAGCCCAGCGCGCAGCCGGTGGCGATATCCGCCAGCGTCAGCCGCTCGGCATTGAGCCACGTTTTTTCCCGCGCCAGCGCCTCGAGCGCATCCAACCCCTGCGTCAGCTTGTCACGCTGGCGCAGCATCCAGTTTTCGTCCTGTTTTTCCGGCGCGCGCCGGCTTTCGCGAAACAGGGTCGCCGCCGCGTCGGTCACGCCGTCCGCCAGCGCCGCCACCTGGCGAACGCGCAGCGCGGCGGCGCGTTCAGCCGGCAAAAACGCCGGCTCCACCGCCAGCAGCTCAAGGTATTCGGCCACCACCGGCGAGTCGTAAAACACCTCGCCGTCATCGGCGATCAGCACCGGCACCTTGGCGAGCGGGTTCAGCTCCTTCACCCGGCTGCCGGGCTCATACGGCGGATCGTTGACGAATTCGAACGCGATCCCCTTCTCCAGCAGCATCACGGAAATCTTGCGCACAAAGGGACTGGTGTAACTGCCGATAAGCTTCATCCGATCTCCTCCGCTTCGTCCTGGCCACGGCGCAATGCGCTTACTTCACCGCCAGGGTATCGATAATCCGCTGCACCAGCGCCTGATGCACTTCCGGCGTTTTGGCCGGCGACAGCATTTGCAGCGTCACTACCCGCTTGTTGAACACCGTCAACACCAGGGTGGAGACCACCTTTTGCCCGTTGACGGTCTGCTCGGTATCCACCCGGCGAAACTTCTGTTTGCCGACGCTGAAGTTCTCTTCTTTGGTGGTCTGGATATTCTGATAGCGTTCGGCCAGCACCGTGATGGCGCTCTGCGCCAGCTCTTTCAGCATTTTGTCGCTGGTGTTGAGCTTCATGCCGTCCGGCGGGATCACTTCGGACGAGACCGCGCTCTGGCGCGACTTGCCGTCGAGAAAGCGCTGAATGGTGGAGGTGCTGTCGTTGATGATGCCGCTGTTCAGCGTCTGATCGCTAAAGCCCGGCGGCAGCTCGAAGGTGATTTTGCCCTTCTGCAGCGAGACGTTCAGCCCCGGTGGCGCGGGCGGGGTTTCTACCGGCGCAGGCGGCGGCGGTGGCGCGGGCTGCGTCACGGTCGGCTTGGTGTCCGGTGGCGGCACCGCCGGTTTGGTGTCGTCCTTGTTGTCGCAGGCCGCCAGTCCAACCGCCAACACGGCGACCGCGGTCAGTTTTGCCAGGGTGTTTAACATCGTGGTTCCTTTCGCTTGGCGCGTTATGGCCTAAACGTAGCAACTCGCCCGGGCGAATGCCAGAAGCCCGTGCTGAAATTGCTGGTCCGGCCCCGCGCGAACGGGGCCGGGCGGTTACTCCGCCGGGAACAGGAACGGATTGATGCTGCTGCGGCCGAAGCCTTCTTCTTCCATGCGGGCGTCCAGCACCAGCGAAGCCAGATCGTCGGCCACCGCTTCGACCTGCGGGTCTTTTTCCTGATAGAGGATCTTCAGGTAAGTGCCGCAGTCGCCGCAGCTCTCCGCCTTCACCGCCGCCTGCTCGCTGTCCAGCGACCAGTAGTTGAGATCGCGGGTCTGCTCGCAGTTGCTGCACTTCACCCGCACCACGTGCCATTCGCTTTCGCACAGGTTGCAGTGCAGGTAGCGCAGGCCGTTGACGGTGCCGATGTGCACCATGCTGGAGACCGGGATGCTGCCGCACACCGGGCAGAATTGGCGCTGCTCGCCGTATTCGGCGCGCGCCTTGCCGGGGATCAGGCTGGCCATCTGCGCCCAATAGAGCGACAGCGCGGCCCAGAGAAACGGCGCCTTCTCGCTGCCCACCTTGCCGAACTCGCGGTTGAGCAAGGCGTCGG
Organism: Serratia sp. Nf2; assembly: GCF_003028435.1. Classification (NCBI taxonomy): domain Bacteria; kingdom Pseudomonadati; phylum Pseudomonadota; class Gammaproteobacteria; order Enterobacterales; family Yersiniaceae; genus Serratia; species Serratia sp. Nf2. The sequence continues at coordinate 202,931 of NZ_PYTW01000007.1, forward strand.
CCATCAGCTCCAGCTCGTGCGCCGAGGCTTTCTCCAGGTTGTCCAGCACCGCCAGGATATGCTCCGGCGCCTGCGGGCGCAGCTCGGCGATCAGCGACGTCAGCAGCTTGCGCCAGTGCTCGCTGCGCGGGAACACGCTCAGATCGAGCGGCGGTTTGCCGCTGGCGGCGCCCTGCGCCAGCGCTTCGCTCAGATCGAGCTGCAACGGGTTATCGTGCAGCGCATGCTGCTGCGCCTGCGCCAGCTCGGCGGCGAAGTTCAGGTAGTCGCCCAGCGGATTGTCGACCGCCAGCTGACGCAGACGATCGGCGCGGCGGCTGTACAGGCTTTTCAGGTTGGCGAAAAGTAACGGCGGGATGTTCTCCGCCGTTGTGGACTTCTCACGCTGTGCCCCTAACTGCTCTTTAGGAACGATGCGGATACTCATCAGGGTTTATCTTCCTGTCGTTTCTCGCGGACCTCACGGTACCAGCGCGGATGATGTTTCTTGGCCCAGGCCGCCGGCACCCAGCCTTCCACCATCGCGGTAATGGTGCCTTTTACCCACAATGCGGCGTAAATGTGCACCATAATCACGATAATCAGGCCGACCGCGGCCAGCGAATGCACCAGCAGCGCGATGCGGATCAGCGGGATGGAGAACGACGGCGCAAAATACGGCCGCCAGATCACCACGCCGCTGGCCAGCAACAGCACCAGGCTGATAATCGCCGCCCAGAACACGCACTTCTGGCCGAAATTATAGCGCCCGGTGTCACCCACTTCCTCGTTCATGGCGATTTTGTGGATGTTCTTGGCCCAGACGATATCTTCCCGGTTGATCAGGTTATGCTTCCAGTAGCGCAGGAACATCAGCAGGAACGCGGCAAACATGATCACCCCGACAAACGGGTGCAGAATGCGCGCCAGCTGCGGCGTCCCGAAGATGTTCATCAGCCAGTTGAAGGAGGGGAAGAAGAACCCCAGCCCGCTGATGGCGGCGAACACGAAGCAGAACGCCACGATCCAGTGGTTGATGCGCTCCGGTGCGCTGTAACGCTGAATGGGCTTTTCCTTTCTCATTTGCGCGTCTCCTCGTCATGCGACTCGTCGTGCTCGTCCTCATCGTCGACGCGGTTAGGCCCGACGCCGACATAGTGGAACACGCTGGCCGCGAAGGTGGCGGCAAAGCCGATGGCCGCCAGGGGTTTCCACACGCCCTTCCAGAAGGTCACCGCCGGGCTGATGCTCGGGTTGTCCGGCAAACCGTGGTACAGCTGCGGTTTGTCGGCGTGGTGCAGCACATACATCACGTGCGTGCCACCCACCCCCGCCGGATCGTACAAACCGGCGTTCTGGTAGCCGCGGGTGTTCAGCTCGCTGACGCGATCCGCCGCCACCTGCTTCATCGCTTCCTTGGTGCCGAAGTGAATGGCGCCGGTCGGGCAGGTTTTCACGCAGGCCGGTTCCTGGCCGACGTCCACGCGGTCGACGCACAGGGTGCACTTGTACACCCTGTTGTCGTCCTTGTTCATGCGCGGCACGTCGAACGGGCAGCCGGCGATGCAGTAGCCGCAGCCGATGCAGTGCTCGGACTGGAAGTCGACGATGCCGTTGGCGTACTGAATGATCGCGCCTTCCGACGGGCAGGCCTTCAGGCAGCCCGGATCGGCGCAGTGCATGCAGCCATCCTTGCGGATCAGCCATTCCAGCTTGCCGTTTTCCTCCACCTCGGAGAAGCGCATCACCGTCCACGACTTGGCGGTCAGATCGGCGGGGTTATCGTACACCCCGACGTTGTGCCCCACTTCGTCGCGGATGTCGTTCCATTCGGAACAGGCCACCTGACAGGCCTTGCAGCCGATACAGGTGGTGACATCGATCAGCTTGGCCACTTCTTCCTGGTGGTCACGGGCGCGCGGCGCCGGCGTGAAACCATTGGTGGCGGATTTACGAATGATGTCTTGAGATTGCATGGCCATAATTCGTCTCCGTTACACCTTTTCCACGTTGACCAGGAACGCCTTGAACTCCGGCGTTTGCGTATTGGCGTCGCCGACGAACGGCGTCAGCGTGTTGGCGATAAAGCCTTTCTTCGCCACCCCTTCGTAACCCCAGTGGATCGGGATGCCGATGGTGTCGACTTCCTGGCCGTGCACCTGCAGTGTGCGAATACGCTTGGTCACCACCGCCTTGGCCTTGATGTAGCCGCGGTTGGAGCTGACTTTCACGGTGTCGCCCTGCTTGATGCCCTTCTTCTCCGCCAGCTTTTCGCCGATCTCCACGAACTGCTCCGGCTGCGCGATGGCGTTCAGCCGCGCGTGCTTGGTCCAGTAGTGGAAGTGCTCGGTCAGACGATAGGTGGTGCCGACGTAAGGGAACTTGTCGGATTTGCCCATCGCCGCCAGATCGTCCTTGAACACGCGCGCCGCCGGGTTGGACACCACGTTCGGGTGCAGCGGGTTGGTGCCGAGCGGCGTTTCGAACGGCTCGTAGTGTTCAGGGAACGGCCCTTCCGCCATCTTGTCGGTGGCGAACAGGCGGCCCATGCCTTCCGGCTGCATGATGAACGGCCCGACGTCGCTGCCCGGCGCGGCGGTGCTGTAGTCCGGGATATCGGCCCCGACCCACTTGGCGCCGTCCCACTCCAGCAGTTGGCGTTTCGGATCCCACGGTTTACCCTGCGGGTCCGCCGAGGCGCGGTTGTACAGGATGCGGCGGTTGAGCGGCCATGCCCAGGCCCAGCCCAGCGTATTGCCGAGGCCGGACGGATCGGCGTTGTCACGCCGCGCCATCTGGTTGCCGGCCGGCGTCCAGCTGCCGGCGAAGATCCAGCAGCCGCTGGCGGTGGTGCCGTCGTCACGCAGCTGCGCGAACGAGCTGAGCAGCTCGCCTTTTTTCACCAGCACTTTGCCGTCGGCATCCAGTAGATCCGCCAGCGCCTTGCCGTTGTTTTCCTGCGCCACCTCTTCCGGCGCCGGGTTGTCCGGCGTCAGGTAGTCCCAGGTCATGTTCAGCACCTGTTCTGGCACCGCACCGCCGTCGCGCGCATACATCTCGCGCAGGCGGCTGAAGATGCCCGCCAGGATCTCGCCGTCGTTCAGCGCTTCGCCCGGGGCGTCCGCGCCTTTCCAGTGCCACTGCAGCCAGCGGCCGGAGTTGACGATCGAGCCGTTTTCTTCGGCGAAGCAGGTAGACGGCAGGCGGAACACTTCGGTCTGGATCTGCGAAGGGTCTACCTCGTTAAACTCGCCGTGGTTCTGCCAGAAGTTGGAGGTCTCGGTGTTCAACGGATCGATGGTCACCAGGAACTTCAGCTTGGACAGCGAAGCCACTACCTTGTTTTTGTTCGGGAACGACGCCACCGGGTTAAAGCCCTGGCAGAAGTAGCCGTTGACCTTGCCCTGCGCCATCATCTCGAAGTACTGCAGCACGTCGTAGCCTTTGTCCCACTTCGGCAACCAGTCAAAGCCCCAGCTGTTGTCCTTCTGCGCCTTGTCGCCGTAGAAAGTCTTCATCATGCTGACGAAGAATTTCGGGTAGTTGCCCCAGTAGTTCACCTGGCCCGGCAGCAGCGCCTTCGGCGTGTTGGCCTTCAGGTAGGTCTCGAGATCGGTCTGTTTCTCCGACGGCAGCGTCATGTAGCCCGGCAGGCTCTGCGACAGCAGGCCGAGATCGGTCAGACCCTGGATGTTGGAGTGGCCGCGCAGCGCGTTGACGCCGCCGCCCGCCATGCCCATGTTGCCGAGCAGCAGCTGGATCATCGCCATGGTGCGGATGTTCTGCGCGCCGACCGAGTGCTGAGTCCAGCCCAGGGCGTACAGGAACGAAGCGGTTTTATCCGCGACGCAGGTTTCGGCGATGTATTCGCACACCTTGAGGAAATCGTCCTTCGGCGTGCCGCAGATGTTGGTCACCACGTCAGGCGTGTAGCGGCTCACGTGCTGCTTCAGCATGTTCCACACGCAGCGCGGATCCTGCAGCGTGACGTCGCGCTTGGCGAAGCCGTTCTCGTCGAACTGGTAATTCCAGGTGGTTTTGTCGTACTTGCGGTTTTCCGCGTCGTAGCCGCTGAACAAGCCGTCTTCGAAGGCAAAATCTTCCCGCACCAGCAGGCTGGCGTTGGTGTAGGCCTCGACGTATTCGCGGTTGAACTTGTTGTTGGTCATCAGATACAGCAACACGCCCGACAGGAAAGCGATGTCGGTCCCGGAGCGGATCGGCGTGTAGAAGTCCGCCACCGATGCGGTTCGGGTAAAGCGCGGATCGATCACGATCAGCTTGGCATTGTTGTGTATTTTGGCTTCCATCGCCCAGCGGAACCCCACCGGATGCGCTTCCGCCGCATTACCGCCCATGACGATAATCAAATTCGCGTTCTTGATATCAACCCAGTGGTTGGTCATCGCACCGCGACCAAATGTTGGAGCAAGACTTGCTACCGTTGGTCCGTGTCAGACACGCGCCTGGTTGTCTACGGCAAGCATGCCGAGAGCGCGACTAAATTTTTGCGACAGAAAACCGGTTTCGTTGCTGGCGGCCGAGGCGCACAGCATGCCGGTGGTCAGCCAACGGTTGACGGTAACGCCCTGATCGTTGGTTTTGATGAAGTTGGCGTCGCGGTCTTCTTTCACCAGCTTGGCGATGCGGGTGAAGGCGTCGTCCCAGCTGATGCGTTGCCATTTGTCCGACCCTGGTGCCCGGTATTCCGGGTACTTGAGGCGGCTTTCGCTGTGGATGAAGTCAACCAGACCGGCGCCTTTCGGGCAAAGCGCGCCGCGGTTTACCGGATGATCCGGGTCCCCTTCGATATGGAAAATGCTTTCTTTGGCGTTCTTGGCGCCATCACCAAGGCTGTACATCAACAGCCCACAGCCGACGGAACAATACGTACAGGTATTACGGGTCTCGCGGGCGCGCAGCAGTTTGTACTGCCGGGTTTCCGCCAACGCCACGTCGGGGGCAAAGCCCAGCGCGGCCACCGTCGTTCCTGCCATACCGCCAGCGCAGATCTTAAAGAACTGCCTTCTGCTGACCTGCATGGGGGTCTCCTTTACTCTCGATTGTCACATTGTTCAAATGCGCCTGCCCGCTAGCGCGGCAAACGCGAATGTCACTGTTGTTATGCTTGCTACGAACGCCGGCCATATTACCACAGCGTGCTTGTGGTTGTTACACACTCGTGCTCATTCAGTGAACGCATTGGCACATTTCGATACATTTCGGCGTTGGCGCTCCCTACAGTATAGAGAGTAACCCACGCGCCGGATCGACGGCTTGACACGGCCCCCCGCCGCCCTCTTCTATCAGTATGTTAGCGCAGCGACCCGCTCATTAACCACACAGTTCACAGGGCATTGATAATCATTTTCAATATCATTTAATTAACTATAATGATCCGACTGCTTACGCGGTGCTCGCCCTTTGCGCCGCCCATACACCACTGGAGATGATGATTATGAGTTATTCACTGCCATCCCTGCCGTACGCTTACGACGCACTGGAACCGCATTTCGACAAGCAGACGATGGAAATCCATCACACCAAACACCACCAGACCTACGTCAACAACGCCAACACCGTGCTGGAAGCCTACCCTGAGCTGGCCAAATACAGCGTTGAAGAGCTGATCCAGGATCTGGATAAAGTGCCTGCCGACAAACGCACCTTCATGCGCAACAACGCCGGCGGCCACGCCAACCACAGCTTCTTCTGGAAAAACCTGAAAACCGGCACCACGCTGGGCGGCGATCTGAAAGCGGCCATCGAGCGCGATTTCGGCAGCGTTGAGAAATTCCAGGAAGAGTTCGAGAAAGCCGCAGCCACCCGCTTCGGTTCCGGTTGGGCCTGGCTGGTGCTGAAAGACGGTAAACTGGCCGTGGTGTCTACCGCTAACCAGGACAGCCCGCTGATGGGCGAAGCCGTTGCCGGTGCTTCCGGTTTCCCAATCATCGGCCTGGACGTGTGGGAACACGCTTACTACCTGAAATATCAGAACAAACGTCCTGACTACATCAAGGCGTTCTGGAACGTGGTCAACTGGGACGAAGCCGCCGCACGCTTCGCCGCGAAGAAGTAATTCGCCCCCGTTGATGAAGATGCCCGCCACCGGCGGGTATTTTTTTGCCTGAAATCCGCTAAAGTTTGACCACTTCTTGCCGATGGTTTGTTCAATTGACGTTCGCCCGGAGAAGGAAAAACGCTATGGCGGCATTGCAAGCATTGGCAGGAAAGTTCACTCATCTCACCGTAGGTAAAAAGCTCGGTCTCGGCTTCGCGTTGTTGCTGCTGTTGGCGGTGGTCATCGCCGGCACCGGGGCGCAATATCTGCACATCATCGAATCCCGCGCCGATCGCATCGACTTCAGCAACCGGCTGAACGAGGAGATCAACCAGGCCAAATACAACCGCGCCATGTACGGCCAGACCTACCGGCCGGAGTACATTCAGAACAACCGCGCCAATATTGAGAACGCCGTCAAACTGATAGACCAGGGGCAGGCGCTGGACTGGGACGCCCAAAGCCGCAAGGATCTGCAGCGTCTGGTGACGCTGATCGGGGAATATCAACAGCAGCAAAAAGTCTTTGAGCAGGCGGTCACGGCGAAAGACGCGGTGCGCCAGAGCTGGAACATGTCGGAAGTGCAGGCCAGCCTGAGCCAGGTGGAACGCCAACTGACCAACGGCGATCTGCAGCTGGCCTTTATCCAACTGAACCAGAAGCTGACCCAGGTGCGCTACGGCGCGCGCGGCCTGCTGCTGAGCCTGAACAAGGAAACCGAAGCCCCGCTGATGGCGGCCATCGACGACGCCCGCGACGCGGCCAACGCGCTGAGCCGCCGGGTCAGCGACGCGCAGCGCCCGCAGCTGCAGCCGCTGCTGGCCGCCCTGGACGATTACAAAAACCGCATCGCGGCTTACCTGCCGGCCTATGAGCACGAGCAGCAGATCAGCCGGCAGCTCGGCGAACGCGCGCAAGCGATCGGCATGCTGGTCAACGCCTTTATGCAGGACGAGCTGGTGCAGACGCGCAACAACATCAATCTGGCGCAGCTGCAAATGGGCATCACCACCCTGATCGCCATCATCGCCGGGGTGCTTATCGCCTGGCGCATCACGCTGCAGATCACCCGTCCGCTGCACAGCACCCTGGCGATGGCGGAGCGCATCGCCGGCGGTGACCTGCGCCAGGCGCAGACCAGCACCCGCCGCGACGAGCTGGGGCAGTTGCTGAACGCGGTGGCGGCCATGAGCCAAAACCTGCGCACCATGATTGAGAAGATCCAGATGGGGGTCAGCCAGGTCTCCACCGCCTCTGCGGAAATCGCCGCCGGCAACACCGATCTCTCTTCCCGCACCGAGCAGCAGGCGGCGGCGGTCGAGGAAACCGCCGCCAGCATGGAACAGCTGACCGCCACGGTGAAACAGAACGCCGACAACGCCCACCACGCCAATCAGCTGGCCACCGACGCTTCGCAGACCGCGCAGCAGGGCGGCAAGCTGGTGGAAAACGTGGTCAGTACCATGCGCGATATCTCCAGCAGTTCGCAGCGTATCGCCGAAATTACCACCCTGATCAACGGCATTGCCTTCCAGACCAACATCCTGGCGCTCAACGCCGCGGTCGAAGCGGCGCGCGCCGGCGAACAGGGCCGGGGCTTCTCGGTGGTTGCCAGCGAAGTGCGCAGCCTGGCGAGCCGCAGCGCCCAGGCGGCCAAGGAGATCGAAGGGCTGATCGCCGAATCGGTCAGCCGGGTGAAAACCGGCACCGAACTGGTGGAAAGCACCGGCAACACCATGGAACAGATTGTCCGCTCGGTCACCCACGTGCGCGACATCATGGCCGAGATCGCCGCCGCTTCCGATGAGCAGACGCGCGGCATCGCCCAGATTGGCCAGGCGATCGTCGAGATGGACCACACCACCCAGCAGAACGCCGCGCTGGTGGAAGAGTCCGCCGCCGCCGCCGACTCGCTGGAAGAACAGGCCGACATGCTGCTGCAGAGCGTCTCGGTGTTCCGTTTGGCGGAGCAGACCGAACCCGCCGCGGTGAAAGCCGCCGCGCCGAAAGCCCCTGCCGTAAAACCCGCGGCCGCCAACGCCGCAGCGGAAGAGAACTGGACCACCTTCTGATGTCCCGCCGCCCGCCCGAGGGTTTTCGGGCGGGTTGTTATGTCCCCCCGGCACAACTCAGGCTATGCTGAGCCCTCGACGCGAGACACGGAGGCGCACATGCATCACCCAGACGTTTACATCGGCAATATTCAACCCTATGAGGGCGGGCGCCCCAGCGCCATCGCCAAACGCCAGGTGGATGGCGCCATCCTGCTCACGCCGCTCGGCCTGGAGGGCGACGAACAGGCCGAGAAAAGCTACCACGGCGGGCCGGACCGCGCGCTGTGCCACTACCCGCGCGAGCATTACGCCCACTGGCGCGAGCAGTTTCCGGCACAGGCAGAGCAGTTTTGCGCCCCGGCCTTCGGCGAGAACATCTCCACCGAAGGGCTGGCCGAACACAATGTGTTTATGGGCGACATCTTCCGCTGGGGCGAGGCGCTGATCCAGGTCACCCAGCCGCGCTCACCGTGCTTCAAGCTCAATTATCACTTCGCCATCGAGGATATTTCGGTGCTGATGCAGCAAAGCGGCCGCTGCGGCTGGCTGTATCGGGTGGTGTCGCCGGGCGCGGTCAGCGGCGATCGTCCGCTGGAGCTGGCGGCGCGCAACAGCGACGTGTCGGTCGCCGAAGCCATCGCCATCGCCTGGCATATGCCGTTCGACGCGGAACAGTATCGCCGCCTGTTGGCGGTGGCCGGCCTCTCCGCCAGCTGGAGCAAGACCATGCTCACGCGGCTTGCCGAAGGGCGCCTCGAAGACTTCAACCGCCGCCTGCTCGGCCGTTGAAATCGCGGGCGGAAAAGATGAAAAACGTGCGTCGAATGCCGCGCCAAACATTTTCTTCCGCCTGTTACCCTAAATAATTGGAGTTGCATCACGGCGGCAAGAGCGGGAGTCCCCAGGAGCTTACTCAAGTAAGTGACTGGGGTGAAAAATCTGCCGGGAGCAGATTTAAACGCTGCTTGCAGCGGCCCCGAAGGGGTGAGGCCCACGGATGGGCCGAGTAACTGCGCAGTCAACACAGATGCAGCTTCAAGTATGACGGGTATATACTGTAGCCGCGTGTTTTTCAGCCAGGAGCCAGGTAATATGACCACCCCGACCCATTCGATTCATCACGCCGCCGCCGAAGGCTATCAGGCCAATGCCGATCGCTATGTGAAGGGCCGGCCGGATTACCCGCCGGAAATCGCCGCCTGGCTGCGTGAGACTATCGGCCTGCACCCCGGCATGACGGTCATCGATCTCGGCGCCGGCACCGGCAAGTTCACCCCGCGCCTGCTGGAAACCGGCGCGCAGGTGATCGCCGTCGAACCGGTGCCGCAAATGCTGGAAAAACTGTCGGCGGCGCTGCCACAGGTGAAAACGCTGGCGGGCACCGCCGAGGCGATCCCGTTGCCGGACGAGTCGGTCGATGCGGTGGTGTGCGCCCAATCCTTCCACTGGTTCGCCACGCCGCAGGCGCTGGCGGAAATCCAGCGCATCCTCAAGCCCGGCGGCAAACTCGGTCTGGTGTGGAACATGCGCGATGCGCGCGTCGGCTGGGTGCGTAAACTGAATCAGATCGTCGATCGCCACGAAGGCGATGCGCCGCGTTTCTATACCGGCGAATGGCGCAAGTTCTTCCCGTTCAAAGGATTTGAACCGCTGCAGGAGCAGGTGTTTATGCTGGGTCACCGCGGCGCGGTGGAGGACGTGATCTACAACCGGGTGCGTTCAACCAGTTTTATCGCCGCGCTGCCGCAGCCGCAACAAGAGCAGGTTATCAAGCGGTTGCGCCAGCTGGTGGAGGAAGAAGAGGAACTGCGGGGCCAGGACACGGTCACCGTGCCCTATCAGACCAAGGCGTATTTCACCACCAAGGTCTGACGCCCGGGGGTTCAGAACGCTTTCTTGGCGTAACCGGTGACCGCTTTCAGGCCCATCTCGCGGCCCAGCGCGGTCATCGGGTGCACAACGATCAGCCCGCGCGCGCTTTTCTTCAGCGCGCCCATATCGGCCTGCTCTTTCTTGGTGATCTCGCGGCTGAACGGCAGTTTGCTCAGCTTCTGCGCTTCGGCGCTCAGCTTCTCGCCACGCACGTCTTTCAGGCGCTCGATCTCCGTCGCCAGTTTCTCTTTTTCTTTGGTGTGCTGCGCGATCAACTCAGGATTGCCCTGTTGGATCACGGTCGCATCTTTGTGGTTCAAGGCGTCCAGCAGGTCGCTCAGGCGCTTGATCTCTGCCTTTTCTTTCTCTTTCATGGTCTCTGGCCCGTTGTGCCCAAAATGGCACGCTAATCAATGATACCGGCATTGTAGCAAAAGGCGCGCGCCGTTACCCGTCCTGCGCAATACCGGGCGGCAGGCCGCTCATCTCGCAGGCCCTGGCGCCGAGCCGGGCCAGCGCCTGGGTGTAGCGTGCGTTGAACGGGTAGCAGCAGGAGAGCCGCAGCGCATTGCGGTAACGCCCGCTGGGGGAATACAGGGTGCCCGGCGTCAAACAGATCTGCTCCTCCAGCAGCTGATGGAACAGCGCCACGCTGTCCACGCCGGGGGGGAATTCGACCCAAAACACGAACCCGCCCGCCGGCTGCGTAGCCAGCGTGCCGCGCGGAAAATGCCGGGCGATCAGCGCCCGCGCCTCGTCCACCTGCGCCGCATAGCGCTTGCGCAGGTTGCGCAAATGGTGATCGTAGCCGCCGCTCTCCAGGAAGGTCGCCAGCGTTTCCGACAGCAGCTGCGACTCGGACATCGACGACACCGCTTTCAGCTTGCGCAACGCCTCGTGAAAGCGGCCGCCGCAGATCCAGCCGACGCGAAAATCCGGCGCCAGCGTTTTGGTAAAGCTGGAGCAAAACAGCACCCAGCCGTCGCGATCGAACGCCTTCACCGCCGGCGACAACGCGCCGCCGAACTGGATCTCGGCATACAGCCCGTCTTCAATCAACGGCACCTGATGATCGTTCATCAGCCGCGCCAGCCGCTTTTTCGCCGCCAGCGGCATGGTGCAGCCCAGCGGGTTTTGCACCGTCGGCATGGCGATCACCGCGTTCAGCCGTTTCTCGTTCAATAGCAACTCGAGCGCGTCCAGTGACAGCCCCAGCTGCGGGTCGGTGGGAATTTCCAGCGCTTTCAGCCCCAGGCTGGCCAGCAGCGGCAGCAGGTAGAAGTAGGTCGGTGACTCCAGCCCGACGCAGTCGCCCGGTTTGGTGGTGACGCGCAGCGCCAGCTGCAGCGCTTCCATGCAGCCGTGGGTCAACACCACGTCGCCCGGCTCCAGCAGCATGCCCAGCGTCATCGAGCGGCGGGCGATCTGCTGACGCAGCCGAAGGCTGCCGGGCGGCAACGGATACTGCCCGATCAGATCCGGCTGACGGCGCAGCTGAGAGGACAGCATGCGCCCCAGCTTGCCGCCGGGATAAAAATCGCTGGTCTGCGGGCAGGCCAGCGCAATGTTGGTGAAAGCCGGGTTTTGCTGGGCGGCAAACACGGTGTCGATCAGCGCCAGCACATCGTCCGCCGGCGGTTCGATGCGCCCGCTGGGCGCCGAGGCCATCTTCAGCGCCGGCAGCGTGCTGCGAACGTAAAACCCCGACTGCGGCCGCGCTTCGATCAGCCCGCGATCCTCCAGCGTGCGGTAAGCCGACACCACGGTATTGATGCTGACGCGATGGGTTTGCGCACAGCGCCGCACCGACGGCAAGCGGTCGCCGGGCCGCAGCGTGCCGCGGCGAATGGCCTCGGCCAGCGTATCCGCCAGCTGCAGGTAACGGGTATCCGGGGTTTCATCGAGCAGGGTCACAATTTCTCTCCAGGCAATGGGTACAGTTCACATTTTGCGAAACTGTAACCATGACAATATCCGATTTGTGGTTCTGTCACCATCCCATCGCAGCGATTAAGCTGATCCTCTCGTTATCACCGTCATTTTCAAGGAACCTGCCATGCTGGACTCCGCCTTTGTCAGCTACGTCACCGTCATGTCGATTACCCCCGGCCCCAACAACCTGCTGCTGGCCTCGTCGGGCGTCAACTTCGGCCTGCGCCGCACCCTGCCGATGCTGCTTGGCATCTGCGTCGGCTGTGCGGTGCAGCTGGCGATCATTATTCCGCTGCTGGCGCTGGCGCTGAGCTGGGCCGGCGTTATCCGCCTCCCGCTGGCGGTGATCGGCTGCGCTTATCTGCTGTGGCTGTCGTGGAAACTGTTCCAGGCGGCCTCGCCGGACGCCAAAGAGCAGGCGCGGCCGATGAGCCTGCTCAACGGCGCGCTGTTTCAGGCGGTCAATCCCAAGGCCTGGCTGATGGTGATCAACGTGGCGATCCTGTTCACCCCGCGCGAAGGCGCCACTTTCGTCCATACGCTGTCGGTCATCGCCGGCTTCGCGCTGCTGAACCTGCCGTGCGTGCTGCTGTGGGCGGTGCTGGGCGACCGGTTGCGCAACGCGCTGCGGGTCACCTGGAAGCTGCGCGCCTTCAACGGCGTGATGTCCGGCCTGATGGCCGCCACCGCGCTGTGGTTGTTGTTCGACGAGTGGCGCGCGGCCTTTGCTTAGCCGCGACCGAGAGGAGAGAGTCGGGAAGGTTGTTTGGCGCCGATACCGGCGATCAGATCGGTAATGGACAGCACCATGGTGGAGCGCACCATCTGCTGATAGCGCTGGCGCTGCATGGCGATCAGCGCTTCATCCGCTTCGCCCGGCTGCAGGAAGGTCGGCACCGGCGGCAGCGCGGCCACGCAGTGCAGCTCGCCGAACGGCCCGAGGATTTCGTCGTCGACGAAGCGGTATTCCGAGCCGTCGTGGTTCAGCTCTTCGCGCATCGCCATCAGCAGCTCGGCATCTTCATATTCGTGGCGGGAGATCACCCCCAGCCCGTACATCAGCTTCAGGCGCACCGACAGCTCCCCGAGCGGGCCGCTGCCGGACAATAGCGGTTCGACGGCATATTTCACCGCATAGTCGTCCTTGCGGAATACCTGCACCACCAGCACGTTGAGCGCTTCCGCCAGCAGCTCTACCGCCGCAATCAGGAAGCTGCGCACCGTTTTGCCCGCGTTCAGCTTTTCCAGAACCTGGTTTTCAAATGCCTGTGCTTCTTCCATCGTCGCTTTTCGAAAGGCGTGGGGAGGGCCGTCGATGCCGAACTCGGGTTGCAGGAGCGCAGCAAGCTGCGCTCGGGTGTTCATCATCACGATTCTACTTGTGCATGGCGTTATACACAGCAACGGCCTCTTCTACAACCTCGCTTTCCGCCGGCAGGCCGGAAATTTGCGCCAGCGCGGCTTTCGGCCCGAGCGTGTTCAGCAATTCCGCCAACTCCAGCGCCTGCGGATCCTGTTCGCTGCGGTAGCTCATGGCGGCGGCGATGCCCTGGATCAGGTTGGCGTGCGGCAGGCCGTATTCCAGCGTGCCCAGCAGCGGTTTGATCAGGCGATCGCCGGCGCTCAGTTTGCGCAGCGGCTGGCGCCCTACGCGCTCGACGTCGTCGTGCAGATACGGGTTTTCGAAGCGGCCGAGGATTTTGTTGATGTAGGCGGCGTGCTTGTCGGCGTCGAAGCCGTAGCGCTTGATCAACACCGCGCCGCTCTCTTCCATCGCCCCTTTCACTACGCGGCGGATCGCCGGGTCGAGAATGGCGTCGCGAATGGTTTGCAGCCCGGCCTGTTGGCCGAGGTAGGCGGTGATGGCGTGGCCGGTATTGAGGGTGAACAGCTTGCGCTCGACGAACGCCATCAGGTTATCGGTCAGCTCCATGCCGGCGATCGCCGGAGGCTGGCCTTTGAACTGGGTCTGATCGACGATCCATTCGCTAAAGGTTTCCACCGTCACTTCCAACGGGTCGTTACTGTCCGCCGGCGGCACGATGCGGTCGACCGCCGAATCGACGAAGCCGACGTGCTGCTCAACCCATGCCTGCTCGTCCTGCGGCAGCGCGGCGAACACATGCTGTTTCAGCTGGCTGGTGCCGCGCACCATGTTCTCGCAGGCGATGATGTTCAGCGGCTGCACATTGCCCTGCTGATGACGCAGCACCAGCCCTTTAGCGATCGTGCCGGCGATTTTGGCGAGAATTTGCGGGCCAACGGCGGTGGTCACCAGATCCGCCTCGGCGATCAGCGCCACCGCCGCCTCGCTGCCGCTGTTGACGGCGCTGACGTTGTTGACGCTCTCCACGCGTTCTTGCTCACCCACCACGTGCACCGCGTAGCTTTTACGGCTGTTCAGCAAATCCAGCACCGTTTGATTGACGTCGGCGAAGGTCAGCGCAGCCCCTGCGTCCGCCAGCAACTTGCCGATAAAACCGCGGCCGATGTTCCCTGCGCCAAAATGTAATACTTTCATAACTCTACCTTCTTAATGTCGAAGGGTGCAGCAAGCTGCACCCTTTAAAATGATTCTGTTATCCGGCTTTTTTGCCGCCGAGCAGGTCCAGCACTTCCTGGACGCTGGTGGTATTCGCCAGCCGCTCAATCACGCTCTCGTCATCCAGCGCGTTGGTCAGGCTGGTGATCACCTGAATATGCTCGTTGTTGCGCGCGGCGATGCCGATCACCAGGCGGGCCACTTCATCCTCTTCCTCGCCGAAGCGCACGCCCTGCGGGTACTGGCAGAACACCACGCCGGTGCGCAGCACCCGGTCTTTGGCCTCGATAGTGCCGTGCGGCACGGCGATAGACTCGCCCAGGTAGGTGGAGGTGAGTTTCTCGCGCTCCAGCATCGCCGGCACGTATTCCGCCTCGACGTAGCCGCCTTTCACCAGCTGCTCGCCGGCGAAGCGGATCGCCTGCTCTTTGTCGCTGGCCTGCAGGTTGAGGAACACGTTGCTCTCACTCAGCTTGAACAGGTTAGGCTCACAGGCTTCGAAACTGTCGTCCAGCGCGCCCAGCACCTTCTGTTGGTTGTCGCTGGTTTTGTTGGCCGCCAGCAAACGGTCGACCAGATCGCTGTACAGCTTGCTGTCGAGGAAGTTGGTCAGCGAGATGTGCTGGGCCTGCGGCGCGTGGCGCATCGCGCGCTCGGTCAGATCGCGGTGGGTGATCACCAGATCCACGTCGTCCGGCAGGCTGTTGATGGCGCTGTTGGTCACCGAGATGTTCTTCAGCCCGGCGTCGGCCACTTTCTTGCGCAGCACCCCCGCGCCCATGGCGCTGGAGCCCATGCCCGCGTCACAGGCGACGATGATTTTGCGCACGGTGCTCAGATCGCCATCGACCGATGCCGGCGCCGCTGCGCCGCCTTTGGACTGCGATTTCATCTCTTGCATGCGACGGGTTGCGGCTTCCAGATCGTCATCCTCTTTCACCTTGGAGGTTTTCAGCAGGAAAGCGGACACCACGAAGGAGACGGCAAAGGCTGCGCACACCGCCGCAATGTTGGCGAAGTAGGCGCCTTTCGGCGTCATCGCCAGCACCGCCAGGATCGAACCCGGAGAAGCCGGAGAAACCAGGCCGCCGTTCAGCATCGTCAGGGTGAAGACGCCGGTCATGCCGCCCAGGATCACCGCCAGCAGCAGGCGTGGATTCATCAGCACGTAAGGGAAGTAGATTTCGTGGATGCCGCCCAGGAAGTGAATGATTGCCGCACCGCCGGCGGATTGCTTGGCGCTGCCGCGGCCAAAGAACATGTAGGCCATCAGCACGCCCATGCCCGGGCCTGGGTTGGCTTCGATCAGGAAGAACACCGACTTGCCGGCTTCCGTGGCCTGCTGGATACCCAGCGGCGAGAAGATGCCGTGGTTGATGGCGTTGTTCAGGAACAGGATTTTCGCCGGCTCAACGAAGATGGACGCCAGTGGCAGCAGGTTGTTCGTCACCATGACGTGTACGCCCGCCGCCAGCAGCTTGGAGAGCACCTCCACCAGCGGCCCGATGCCGAGGAAGGCCAGGATCGCCAGCAGCATGCCGATGATGCCGGCGGAGAAGTTGTTCACCAGCATTTCAAAGCCGCTTTTGATCTTGCCGTCTACCCAGCGGTCAAAGTGCTTGATAGCCCAGCCGCCCAACGGGCCGGCGATCATCGCGCCGAGGAACATCGGCATGTCGGCGCCGACGATGACGCCCATGGTGGTAATGGCGCCGACCACGCCGCCGCGATCGCCGCCCACCAGCCGCCCACCGGTATAACCGATCAGCAGCGGCAGCAGGTAGGTGATCATCGGGCCGACCAGCTTGGCTAAGGTTTCATTCGGTAGCCAGCCGGTTGGAATGAATAGCGCGGTGATAATCCCCCAGGCGATAAAGGCGCCGATGTTGGGCATCACCATGTTGCTCAGGAAGCGGCCAAAGTTTTGCACTTTAACCTTGATGTCTGGTGAAAACATAAAACACACCCCTATTGTTACGCGCTGACAATAGAGCGCGTGATTATTGTTGTGACGATCCAGCCGTGTTGCCGCTGTATGCGAAACGGACTCTATCACGCTGTTTTTGTCACGCGAACTTCACGAATTTTTTGTGATACAAATCACACACAACACCCCAACAAACCACCCTTTATAGTGATTAAGATCACATTTATGGCGTGTAAAAAAAGCACAGTGAGAAAAAAACCGCCTCAAAACCCACAATAACGTGACAAACATCACAATTTTAACTTGGTGGTTTATTTTTAAATTGTGATAAACATCACAATTTATTTTTGGCTGCAGCGCCCGATCGCGGCGCTCTGTTTGATCTTCCCTGTGAGCACTCATCCCGCCGGGAACTAGCGAAGTGATGAATGAAAGAAAACTACATTGCCGAATGAATGGATTAATTGAAGTGTAGTACAGAAGCCTGAGCAATAAACCAGCAAGCTATTGGAAACGCTGAGGGGAAATAAAACAGGCCGGCAATGCCGGCCTGCTGCGTGCGTGGAGGCGTTATTGCGTCACGCTTTGAATGGTTTTCTGCGCGTTTACCAGGTTCTGCTGTTTGGCCACCAGATTCGACATCATGGTGTTGTACTGCGCCACCTGCTGCGCGGTGCGGAACTGCACGCCGTTGTTGTTGAAGCTGACCTGATTGCCCTGGCTCTGCAGGAAATCGCCGACCTGCACCAGATCCTGCACGAAGCTGGCAGTGGTCGGGATCGCCGGCATCAAGGCGTTGGCCGGTGCGGTAACGATCTTGTCGTAGGCCTGGTTGTACACCGCTTTCAGATCGTCGGGCTGCTTCAGCGCCGCGTGGGCAGTATCCGCCTGCGATTTGGCGGACTGGATCTGCTGGCCCAGCAGGTTCAACGCCCCAACCGATTGCTGCAGCGCGTCGCGTTTGTTCAGGTAGTCCTGCGCGGTGCGGATCTGATTAATCTGATCCAGCGCCGGGGTCAGGCTGGCGCCGACCGATTTGGACAGCTGCTGAGAAAAACCGACCAAAATCGCGTAGTCACCGGCATAGTTGCCGAACTTCTGCTTCTGATCTTCGCTCAGCGTGGGGATGTTCGCCCCGCTGCGCATCACGGTATTCTGTAAGTAATCGATAAATGCTTTGCGCTGTTCCGGCTCTTTATCGCCGCAGGCGGTCAATTGCATGACCACCAACAATGCCAATACCGGTGCCAACCAACGCGCGAAACCTCTGCTCTGGATCCCTACCGCCATGTGACATAACTCCTGTTATAAACCTGCTTTTTCATTGGACTCCGCCCCTTTTTCCGCACTCCGTGCGCCTATAAGAATAGATCAACTGGCGGCGTTCCGATACGCGATTCCGCTTGCGATGAGCATTGCCCCGGCCGGATGCGGTTGAAAATCGTGCGCAAAACGCACTGAGGTTCATTGCCGTCGGCGACCGGACGCTTCAATTTCCCCAAGTCGCCCCCCAAGTCGCCCCCCAAGTCGCCAGGCGACCTTGCCTTCGCACCCAGGAAACGGAAATAAAAAAAGGCGCCCGCAGGCGCCTTTTCACAGCGGTTAATCGCTTACTGCAGCACGGAGATATCCGCCACCTGCAGGAACAGTTCGCGCAGCTTGCTCAGCAGCGTCAGACGGTTCACGCGCACTTCCGCATCGTCCGCCATCACCATTACGTTATCGAAGAACGCATCCACCGGCTCGCGCAGCGCAGCCAGCTCCACCAGCGCTTCCTGGTAGTTGCCCGCCGCGAAGTACGGCTGCAGCTTGTCGCGTAGCACCACCAGGTGAGTCGCCAGCTGAATTTCCGCTGCGTCCTTCAGCACCGAGGCGCGCACGCTGTCGTTCAGCGTTTCGGTTGACTTGGCCAGAATGTTGGAGACGCGTTTGTTGGCCGCAGCCAGCGCCGCCGCCGCTTCCAGCGTACGGAAGTGAGACACCGCCTTGACGCGCGCGTCGAAGTCGGCCGGCTTGGTCGGACGGCGCGCCAGCACCGCCTGAATGGTATCGACCGCGTGGCCTTCTTCCTGATACCAGGCGCGGAAGCGGCCCAGCATGAATTCCACCACCTCGTCGACCACCTTGGCGTTGGTCAGCTTGCTGCCGTACAGGCGCACGGCCTCTTCGGTCAGGGTCTGCAGATCCAGCGGCAGGTTTTTCTCGACGATGATGCGCAATACGCCCAGCGCGGCGCGGCGCAGCGCGAACGGGTCTTTATCGCCTTTCGGATGCTGACCGATGCCGAAGATGCCGGCCAGGGTGTCCATCTTGTCGGCGATCGCGAGGGAACAGGCCACCAGCGACTGCGGCAGCGCATCGCCGGCGTAGCGCGGCTGATACTGCTCGTTCAGCGCAACGGCGACGTCTTCCGCCTCACCGTCGTGGCGCGCGTAGTGCATGCCCATCACGCCCTGGGTGTCGGTGAATTCGAACACCATGTTGGTCATCAGGTCGCACTTCGACAGCAGGCCCGCGCGGGTGGCGTGGTTGACGTCGGCGCCGATCTGGCCGGCAACCCAGCCCGCCAGCGCCTGAATACGATCGGTCTTGTCGCGCAGGGTGCCCAGCTGCTGTTGGAACAGCACGGTTTCCAGGCGCGGCAGATTGTCTTCCAGGCGTTTCTTGCGGTCGGTGTTGAAGAAGAACTCGGCGTCAGCCAGACGTGGGCGCACCACCTTCTCATTACCGGAGATGATCTGCTGCGGGTCTTTCGACTCGATGTTGGCCACGAAGATAAAGTTCGGCAGCAGTTTGCCCGCGGCGTCGTACACCGGGAAATACTTCTGGTCGCCCTTCATGGTGTACACCAGCGCTTCCGCCGGCACCGCCAGGAATTTCTCTTCGAATTTGGCGGTCAGCACCACCGGCCATTCCACCAGCGAAGCCACTTCTTCCAACAGGCTTTCACTCAGATCGGCCTTGCCGCCAATCTTCTGCGCCGCCAGTTCGGCATCGCGTTTGATAAGGGCCTTACGCGCTTCATAGTCGGCGACTACTTTGCCGCGCTCCAGCAGGATCTGCGGGTATTGGTCGGCGTTGTCGAGGGTGAACTCGGCTTCGCCCATGAAGCGGTGGCCGCGCACGGTGCGCGCAGAGTCGATGCCCAGCACGGTGCCCGGGATCAGATCGGCGCCCAGCAGCATCGTGACGGTGTGCACCGGACGCACGAACTGCACGTCGGAGTCGCCCCAACGCATCAGTTTCGGGATCGGCAGTTTAGCCAGCGCGGTGCTGACCATGCCAGCCAGCAGTTGCTGCGCCGACTGGCCTTTGACGTGGGCGCGATACATCAACCACTCGCCCTTGTCGGTCACCAGGCGTTCAGCCTGATCGACGGTGATGCCGCAGCCGCGCGCCCAGCCTTCGGCCGCTTTGCTCGGTTTGCCTTCGGCGTCGAACGCCTGGGCGATCGCCGGGCCGCGTTTTTCAATTTCGCGATCGGCCTGCGCCGCGCTCAGGTTGGCCACTTTCAGCGCCAGGCGGCGCGGTGCGGCGAACCAGCTCACGTCACCGTGTTCCAGGCCGGCGTTGTCCAGCTCGGCGGTGAAGTTGGCGGCGAAAGATTCCGCCAGGGAACGAAGCGCCTTCGGCGGCAGCTCTTCCGTGCCGATTTCCACCAGGAAAGTCTGTTGAGTCATGGCTGCCTCTTAGTTCTCGTTCTTCTTGTTGCACATCGGGAAGCCCAGCGCTTCGCGGGAAGCGTAGTAGGCCTCGGCAACGGCTTTGGTCAGCGTGCGGATGCGCAGAATGTAGCGTTGACGCTCGGTCACCGAAATCGCCTTGCGCGCATCCAGCAGGTTGAAGGTATGGCCCGCCTTCAGGATGCGTTCGTAAGCCGGCAGCGGCAGCGGTTTTTCCAGCGCCAGCAGCGATTGGGCTTCTTTCTCGTACTGCTCGAAGCAGGAGAACAGGAAGTCGACGTCGGCGTATTCGAAGTTGTAGGTGGACTGCTCCACTTCGTTCTGGTGGAACACGTCGCCGTAGGTGGTAACGCCCAGCGGGCCGTTGCTCCACACCAGATCATATACGCTGTCCACGCCCTGGATGTACATCGCCAGACGCTCCAGACCGTAGGTGATCTCACCGGTTACCGGCTTGCACTCCAGGCCGCCGACCTGCTGGAAGTAGGTGAACTGCGTCACTTCCATGCCGTTCAGCCACACTTCCCAACCCAGGCCCCAGGCGCCGAGCGTCGGGTTTTCCCAGTTGTCTTCCACGAAGCGAATGTCGTGGATGGTCGGATCCAGACCCAGCTCTTTCAACGAGCCCAGGTAGAGTTCTTGAATATTGTCCGGCGATGGCTTAATCACCACCTGGAACTGGTAGTAGTGCTGCAGACGGTTCGGGTTTTCACCGTAGCGGCCGTCGGTCGGGCGACGGGATGGCTGCACATAGGCGGTAGCCATCGGCTCCGGCCCCAGTGCGCGCAGGCACGTCATCGGGTGTGAGGTTCCCGCGCCGACTTCCATGTCCAATGGTTGAACGATGGTGCAGCCCTGGCGCGCCCAATAATCCTGCAGTGTCAGGATCAGGCCCTGGAAGGTCTTGGTATCAAACTTTTGCATGTTGAATTCGCACGCGATACAAGTGGATTTAGATGGAATGCGCCAGTATACCCTTTGACCGTAAGATATACAGCCAGAATCCGGCAACAAGTGCGAATCGGGGCGAGAAGCGCTGAATTTTTACCCTTCAGCCACGGAAACCGCCGGCGACATCAGTGCGGTAAATCCCCGGCACCGCCGCCACCGTCCTCAGAGGGCGAGGCAGACTCGGGTATCGGCTTGCTTGAGAGAGATGCCGCTTCATACCCTGCATGCTTTAACTACCGGCAGCTTAACGCCTCTTCGCCATACAACAGACGTGTTGAAAAACATTCAAATAAGTGAATGGAATGAAAAAAAACATAATTCAGTGTTATATATTTACTTTGTTTTCGCCGATGCCGCACCGGCTGAAATTTACTTGCCATAGTGACTCTGGTAGTATAATGAGAACAAATGACAGCCGCAGCTAAAAAACCATTTAAGTCGCTTAGGAAAAAGATTGAAAATGATAGAGCTCTTTGACGTAGACTATAATTTGCTGCCAGATAACAGATCGAAAGAACTGTTCTCTTTAAGAAAAAAAACGTTTAAAGACCGTTTAGACTGGCTCGTTAATTGTGAAAATAACATGGAGTTTGACGAATACGATAATCGTCACGCCACCTATATTTTCGGCACCTACCAAAATCACGTCATTTGCAGTTTGCGATTTATTGAAACGAAATACCCAAACATGATCAGCGATGGCGTGTTCGACACTTATTTTAACGATATAAAGCTCCCCGATGGAAATTACGTTGAAGCCAGCAGATTATTTATAGATAAGGCGCGCATTCAAGCACTTCAACTCCATCAAGCGCCGATTAGCGCCATGCTTTTTCTGTCGATGATAAATTATGCAAGAAACTGCGGCTACGAAGGCATTTACGCCATTATCAGTCACCCGATGCGCATCATTTTCCAACGTTCCGGTTGGCATATCTCGGTGGTAAAAACCGGATGTTCCGAAAAGAATAAAAATATTTACCTGATCTACATGCCGATAGACGATGCCAACCGAAACAGATTGCTAGCACGCATCAATCAACACGCCACAAAATGGGATAACCCTTTGGATTCATGGCCATTATCCTTCCGTGTCAGCGAGAAGCGGCCGGATGAGTTGCAGCTCCACACCTAACCTGATGGCATGTTTGGCATTGGTGACGCCAAGCTTTTTGACGGCGTTGCCAATGTGATATTTTACAGTGGTGAGTTTTATTCCCAGGATAAGCGCAATTTCTTGGTAGGACTTACCTAAGCTCGCCCAGTAAATAATCTCATTTTCACGCTTGGAGAAAAACTCCCGCTGATTCATCTTTTCAAAGTCAGCAGGCGTGCTCATTTCCTGGTAGAGCGTCGTCATTTTTCCGTGCATGGTGATCAGCAGCATTTGAATTTCGGCCTTATTATTGTCAATCTGCTGTTCAACATCTGCATCGCAATGCTTATCTAGCATAATGGATAACACCACCAGATTATGATGATGATCGTGCAAGACAAAAGTATATCCATTAATAATATTGTAGTTCTTAGCCATATCAAAAATCTTTGGCAACTTTAATCCTGCGCCTATTTCCAAATCTTTATCCCAGGTAAACGGGGTAATTCTATGTGAGGCGGTAATCAAAACAGGATCAATAAACTGATAGTTATTCTTAATATAAAACTCAAACCACTCCGTTCTATTGGAAATGATTGAGAAACTAGCCGGATTTCTTTTATTCATTATAGCATAGGCATATTTTATATTATTGTATTTACTCAGACCACGTTCTAACTCTTCTTTTATAGAGGCATTAATGGTTTCATTATTGAAAAAAAAGTTAGACACTCACCCATCCTCTTCAAGAAATAACAATACTATAAAACGGAGAAGAGTATAACCCGGTTGCGCTGCCAAGTAAATTAATCTGGCAGGCATAATAGGAAGCGTTAATAATGGCCATACGTCTTAAAGAGTAAATTTAAATAATTTCGGAGGGGAAATTAATTTAATCGTAAAATAAGCGCTTCACTGAAGAAGGGCCGATAGAAGGCATGGTACAGCGAATAAA
Source organism: Serratia sp. Nf2 (assembly GCF_003028435.1). Taxonomy (NCBI): domain Bacteria; kingdom Pseudomonadati; phylum Pseudomonadota; class Gammaproteobacteria; order Enterobacterales; family Yersiniaceae; genus Serratia; species Serratia sp. Nf2. The sequence continues at coordinate 225,983 of NZ_PYTW01000007.1, forward strand.
CATAAACAAAACAAAGCCATAACAACTCCGCATCATGACATGAATCTGACAAAAAGTGCTCTGTCGAGTTGAGGATGGGGGGATAAGGCAGGCAGGCGAAAACGCCCCTCATCCAAGGATGAAGGGAGAAAGCCATTGACAGTGGAGATTTGGATATACAATAATAACCAAAATTTTCCCTGGTGTTGGCCAAGTGGCTACCTGATCCTTTATAGGATCAGTTTTTTTTTGTGGCGCTATAATTTATCGTTATGCAACAACGATAAGAGCTTTTAGCGACAAATGATAGTTGTACTAAAGTACAGTCTCACTCACAGGCACCGCCTTGCCACCCCGCCTTCCATTAGCCCCATTCTCTGTCCGAGTCGTTCAAAAACGCGCGCTGACGCCGACGTTATACATAAACTGCTCGCCGCTGCTCAGCCCGCCGGTTTGCGAGACGGTGGCGAAGGCCGATACCCTGTCCGTCAACGGCATGTTGGCCCCCAGCGTGACATCCACCCAGTTTTTGTCCTGGCCCGCACTGTCGCGGGTGAACGAGGTTTGCGTCGATTTCAGGCCGCCACCGGCGCGGTAGACGTCGTCGCCGAACTGGTGCTGATAACTCACTTCCGCATAAGGGTTAAACACGCCGAATTGCGTATCCAGCCGCCAGCCCAACGCGCCGATCTGCGAGTGGTAGGTTTGATCGTTGAAGCGCATGGCGGTGCTGTCATCGCCGTCTTCGCTGTAGCCGGAAACGCGGCTGTAATCCCAGGCGAACTGCGCCACCGGCCCGGTAGTCAGGTAAGAAGCGATCGGGAAGTCATAGCCGGCGGTCACGCGTGCGCCCCACTGCTTGCCGGTGGTCGAACCGGTTTCGGTGCGCGTCAGCGGCCCCAGCCGCATGCTGCGGCGGATGTCGTCATAATCCATCGTCGCATAGTGTAGATCGGCGTTAACCCAGCCATGCTCGAATAGCGCCAGTGAACTGAAAGCCGACAGCAGCAGCCCGCGCGCCTTGTAATCAAAGCGGCTGGAAGGATGCTGATCGTCGTTGGAACCGGCGATCAACGCGCCGATCAGCCAGCCGTCGGTCAACTGATAGTCCACGCCGACGGTCAGGTTGTGGGTAGTGGCGTTGCCGTCCCCCGCCGCCCGGTTATCGGCATAGTCGTAGTGCTGGCCGGCATAACCGCCGAACACGCCCAGCGAGCCCTGCGGGTTGTCGCCGTGGCGCAGCTGCTGAAAGCGGCTGTCGAGCGTGGCGCGGCTGTCGCGCGCCATCGCCGCCGTCGCCTGATTCAGCGCCACCACCTGCGCCGGGCCATCCAACACCGCCTGGATATAATCCGCAATCAGCAGGTGCGCCTGCGGGCTCGGGTGGAAGTGATCGGAGAACAGATAGGACTGGCTGGCGTCGAAGCCGGGCATATCGGAGCGGCAGACCGCCGAGGAAATGCCCGGCGGGCAAGCCATGCCGGCGGTGTTGGCGAAGCCGAACTGCGCCGGATTGGCGATCGCTTCGGCGAACAGCTTGTTGACGTCCACCCGCACGATATTACCGCCGCTCTGCGCCAACAAACGGTCTTCACTTTGATTATAGAAATCGGTCAACTGGGCGGCCTGCGCGCTCAGGCTGTCATACGCCGCGATAAGCTGCGTGGCGATCGCCTGCTGCACCTGAGGAATGGCGCTGCCCTGCTTCGCCGCAGCGGCCAATGCCGCATGGATCGCCTGCGTGCGTGAAGCGTTGTCCGGTGTCGCCACCGAATTAAGCGTGGCATACGCCGCCTGAATCGCCGCCCCCTGCACCGGTGACAGCGCCTGTTGAATGATCAATTCCATCAGCTGCGGCGTGGAACCGATATTCGGTACCGTCGGCACGATCACCGTGCCGGCGCCGGCGTTCAGCAGCGAATGCACCTGCGCGGCAGCCGCGGCGGCGCTGTTATAGGCCACGCCGGGCGCGGTAGCGGCATTCAGTGCCGCCGCCGCCAGATCGTTGCCGCCGATCCAATGAATATACAAACCGTCGCCGTCGGCCTGGCCGTTGACCCGGTTCAGGTAACTCTGCACCTGGTCCTGGGTGTTGCCGGCCGGGTTCAGGCCCGGCACCGCCACGGCGCCGCCGGCGGCATAGTTCTCACCGCCGTTGTCCGAAGCCACCAGCGCCGCCCCGATGCGTTGCGCCAACGCTTCGTCGTACAGCAGGTGCTGGCTGCCGTCATAGGTGAACCGGCCGTTGTTGCCGGTATCGCTCAGGCTGTCGCCAAAGACGTAGAGTTGATCGTACGCCTGAGCCGGAAGGGTCACACTGCAAAGCAACGCCACTGCAAGCGCCGCCGGGCGGGGCATGCACGTTATTTTTAGAGGCATGAATCGACTCCTGAGAGCCTGCAAATGAAGGCAATGTCGTTTTTATCGTTGGCCGGTTTTCCACCGGCCATGTAGTAACTATTGTCGGCTTTTTCGTCACGTCAAGCGGGCTGATGACAAAACAATCAGAGGCTTGCCAAGTTCGGCGCTTCGAGCGATGATTACTGTTCATAAATACAGCATAAGGACAGTCAGGATGGCAGACGAACGTTGCGGTTGGGTGACGGCCGATCCGTTGTATCTCGAGTATCACGACAAGGAATGGGGCGCGCCCACCACCGACGCGCGCGAGCTGTTTGAAATGCTGTGCCTCGAAGGGCAGCAAGCGGGCCTTTCCTGGATCACCGTTCTGAAAAAGCGCGAGAACTACCGCCGCGCTTTCCACGGTTTCGATCCGCAGCGGGTCGCCGCCATGACCGAACAGGACGTGGAAAACCTGCTGCAGGACAGCGGCATCATCCGCCACCGCGGCAAGATAGAAGCCATCATCACCAACGCCAAAGCCTATCTGGCGATGGAGGCGGCCGGTGAGAATTTCGTTACCTTCATTTGGGACTTCGTCGGCGGCCAACCGCAGCTCAACCGCTGGCAGGCGCTGAACCAGGTGCCGGCCAAAACCGAGCAGTCCGACGCCATGTCCAAAGCGCTGAAGAAGCGCGGCTTCAAGTTTATCGGCTCCACCATTTGTTACGCCTTCATGCAGGCCAGCGGGCTGGTGAACGATCATCTGACGGGGTGCATGTGCTACCCAAAGCCACGGTGATCCGCCCCTGTGGCCCGGAGGATATCGAACGGCTGATGGCGCTGTGGCTGCCCAGCACCATCGCCGCCCATCCGTTCGTGGCGGAAAAGTACTGGCGTGAGAGCGCCGCGCTGGTGCGGGAAAACTACCTGCCGCGCGCACAAAGCTGGGCCTGCTGGCATGACGACGAGATCGTCGGCTTTATCAGCGTGTTGGATGAGCAGTTCATCGGCGCCCTGTTTGTCGATCGGGCGTTTCACGGTCGCGGCGTCGCCCAGGCGCTGATGACGCACGTGCAGCAGCGCTACCGCCGGCTCAGCCTGGAGGTGTACCAGCAGAACCTGCGCGCCTGCGCGTTTTACCACAGGCGCGGCTTTCAGATAACACAGCGCCTGTTCAATGAAGAAACCCAGGCCTATACGCTGATCATGAACTGGTCGGCAGTCGAAAATTCAACCCATTAGGCTTAAAAAAGGCGCATCCGCACCCCGGATGCGCACAATTCGGAATCCGCTGCATAGCGCCGCCCGGCGTTTTGCCGCATAACTCCCCCAGCTTTTCCCGCGCTCATCATTTGTCACGTTTTTCTCCGGAACTGCCGGCGAAAGCGCGCGTCATAGGTAGCGCGGCGACGCAGGCTCCCTGCGTCACCCACTTTTTTTGCGTCCCCGTTTTGGGCCGGCGCGTACAGATTCTGATGCCATTAAGGACAAGAACATGAAAAAACGCATTGCAATTATTGCCGGCGCCGTGAGCCTCACGCTCGCGCTGTCGGCCTGTACCACCAACCCTTACACCGGTGAATCCGAAGCCGGCAAATCCGGCATCGGCGCGGGCCTCGGCGCCGCACTGGGCGCCGGTGTCGGCGTGCTGTCCTCTTCCAAGAAAGATCGCGGCAAAGGCGCGCTGATCGGCGCAGCGGCCGGTGCAGCCCTCGGCGGCGGCGCAGGCTATTACATGGACGTGCAGGAAGCCAAACTGCGCGACAAGATGAAAGGCACCGGCGTCAGCGTCACCCGTCAGGGCGACAACATCGTGCTGAACATGCCGAACAACGTGACCTTCGACAGCAGCAGCGCCACGTTGAAACCGGCGGGCGCCAACACCTTGACCGGCGTCGCCATGGTGCTGAAAGAGTATCCGAAAACCGCGGTCAACGTTGTCGGCTACACCGACAGCACCGGCTCCCGCTCGCTCAACATGAACCTGTCGCAGCAGCGCGCCGACGGCGTAGCCAGCGCGCTGATCACCCAGGGCGTGGCGGCGAACCGTATCCGCACCACCGGTGCCGGCCCGGACAACCCGATCGCCTCCAACAGCACCGCGGAAGGCAAGGCGCAAAACCGCCGCGTCGAGATCACTCTCAGCCCGCTGCAGTAATCCCGTGCGGGGCGCCACCGGCGCCCCGCCGCCTCCCTGCGATTTTCTCCTTACCCTTCAACACTCCCGCCCGCACATCGGGTATGGTAGTCTCCTTGGCAATTAACCGCAGGAGGGATCGGCTGTGAGCACAGGCAAGGCAACGCGCGCCTCAGGGCGCGCCACCATCAGCGATGTGGCCAGCATCGCCAAAACCGGCAAGACCAGCGTGTCGCGCTATCTGAATGGTGAACAACACCTGCTTTCCGACGATCTCAAACAGCGCATCGAACAGGCGATCCAGCAGCTCGACTACCGGCCAAGCCAAATGGCGCGCAGCCTGAAGGGCGGCCAGACCCGCCTGATCGGCCTGATCCTCGCCGATATCACCAACCCCTATTCGGTGGACGTGATGCGCGGCATCGAGGCCGCCTGCCGCCAGCACGGCTTTACCTTGCTGGTGTGTAACACCAACAACGAAGTCAATCAGGAACAGCACTACCTGCAGCTGCTCAGCAGTTACCGGGTGGAAGGCATCGTGGTCAACGCGGTCGGCATGCGCGAGGAAGCGTTATCCACACTGCAACAGTCGATGCTGCCAATGGTGCTGATCGACCGCAAAATCCCCGACTTCGCCTGCGACGTGGTGGGCCTGAACAACCGCGAAGCCGCCACCGTCGCCACCGAACACCTGCTGCAACAAGGTTTCGAAGCGATCCTGTTCCTCAGCGAGCCGCTCGGTACGGTCAATACCCGTCTCGAACGCCTGCACGCTTTCAGACATACCATGGCGCAGCACCCCACGCTGTTGGCGGAGCAGGCCGAAACGCCGCTCAACGATCGGCAGAAGCTGGAGCAGGTACTGAGCGATTTCAGCGGCCGCCATCGCGGCATGCGCAAGGCGGTGATCTCCGCCAACGGCGCTCTGACGCTGCAGGTGGCGCGCGCCATGCGCCGGCTCGGCATCCAGTGGGGCAACGACATCGGCCTGCTGGGCTTCGACGAACTGGAGTGGGCGGAGCTGGCGGGCGTCGGCATCACCACGCTAAGACAGCCCACCTACCAAATGGGGCACGCGGCGCTGGAGCGGCTGGTGCAGCGCATTCAGGGCCTGGCCGCCCCCAGCGGCGAGCAGATGTTCTCCGGTGAGCTGATCGTCCGCAGCTCCACCACCCGCTAACCCACCCTCTCCGGGGCCGTTGCTCGCCCCGCCCTCATCGGCTGTTTTTTGCTCAGCTTCGTGATTGCGATCATATTTTTACACTCTGTCGCTTTTCGCTGGAACCGGTTCCATTTAACGTACCGGTAACAGCAGCGGCGGCGACTATGCCGCCTCAGGAGTCAAAATGAAAACAGAAATCATCGTGGTCACCGGCGCCTACGGCACCGATACCGTCAAACAACACGGCGGCCAGCGCGCGCTGTTACCCATCATCGCCGGAGCAGGCGCCGACGGGGTGGAAATCCGCCGCGAACTGTTCGCCGCCGGCGAATTGGACAGCCTGCCGGCCCTGGCGCAAGAGATTGAACGCCAACAGCTGTTCGCCGTCTACTCCGCCCCTGAGGCGCTGTTCACCCCGCAACATACGCTGAACCCCAACCTGCCGGCGCTGCTGGCAGAAGCACAGGCGCTGAACGCGCGCCAGCTGAAACTGTCCCTCGGCCATTTCCGCCCCGGCTTCGATTTTACCGAGCTGAAAGTGGCGCTGGAGCAACACCCGGTCAAACTGGTGGTCGAAAACGATCAGACGCCGGACTGCGGCATTTTATCGATGCTGAACGCCTTTTTCCACGCCGCGGAAGATAGCCACCTGCCGGTCAGCATGACCTTCGATATGGCCAACTGGCTGTGGGTGGGGCAAGACGCCTTCGCCGCCGCCGAGCGCCTGGCCCGCCACGTCGGTTACGTGCACGTCAAAGCCGCCACCCAAGGCCCGCGCGGCTGGCGCGCCGTCGCGCTGGACGATACCGACGGCAGCTGGCGCGATCTGCTGGCCCGTCTGCCGCACGATGCGCCGCGCGGCATCGAATTCCCGTTGCAGGGCGATGATCTGGAAGCCGTCACCCGCCATTACGTCAATATTTTGCGTGCGGAGTAACCCCATGATGACAACGTTAACGGCAACGACGGCGCAGCAGGCGCCCCTGGATGTGGTCACGCTGGGCGAAGCCATGGCGATGTTCGTGGCGGCGCAAACCGGCGATTTGGCGGAAGTGGAAACCTTCACCAAACGCATCGCCGGGGCCGAATTGAACGTGGCGATCGGCTTGGCGCGTCTGGGCATGAACGTCGGCTGGGTCAGCCGCGTCGGCAACGATTCGTTCGGCCGCTTCACCCTGCAGCAGCTGAAAAAAGAAGGCATCAACTACCGGCAGGTGACGGTCGACGGCCACTATCCCACCGGTTTTCAGGTGAAATCCAAAACCACCGATGGTACCGATCCCAGCGTGGAATACTTCCGCAAAGGCTCGGCGGCCAGCCACCTGTCGGTCGCCGATTTCGACCGTGAGTATTTCGGTTCCGCGCGCCACCTGCACCTGAGCGGCGTGGCGGCGGCGCTGTCCAGCCAGTCGCTGGCGCTGTGCCACCATGCGGCGCGCGAGATGCGCGCCATGGGCAAAACCATTTCGTTCGACCCCAACCTGCGCCCGGTGCTGTGGCCCAGCCGCGAGGTGATGATCGAGCAGCTGAACCAGCTGGCGTTCGCCGCCGACTGGGTGCTGCCGGGGCTGAAAGAGGGGCAGATCCTCACCGGCCAATCGACGCCGGAAGGCATCGCCGATTTCTATCTGGAACGCGGCGTGCAGGCGGTGATCATCAAAACCGGCCCGGACGGCGCCTGGTTTAAAACCGCCGCCGGCGACAAGGCGGCAGTGGCCGCGGTCAAGGTCGACAACGTGGTGGATACCGTCGGCGCCGGTGACGGCTTTGCCGTCGGCACCCTCAGCGCCCTGCTGGAAGGTAAAACGCTGATACAGGCGGTGCAGCGCGGCAACAAAATCGGCTCGCTGGCGATCCAGGCCATCGGCGACAGCGAAGGCCTGCCAACCCGCGCGGCGCTGGCCGAATAACAATAACAAAAACGACTTCTCCGCATGACGTCAGCCTCTGGCCCTACAACCGGGACGCGTCGGGAGAGCATCTGCCCCGTCGTCTTGCATGCCCAGCGTGCCGGGCGAAGGGGATGCAACACCACTGAAGGATACTGAACATGAACAAAGCGACTGTCGCGGCCAAACGCTGGTGGTACATCATGCCCATCGTGTTTATCACCTACAGCCTGGCCTATCTCGATCGCGCCAACTTCAGCTTCGCCTCTGCCGCCGGCATCAATGAAGATCTCGGCATCACCAAAGGCATGGCCTCGCTGCTGGGCGCGCTGTTTTTCCTCGGTTATTTCTTCTTCCAAATTCCCGGCGCCATCTACGCCGAACGCCGCAGCGTCAAGAAATTGATCTTCTGGTGCCTGATCCTGTGGGGCGGCTGCGCCTCGCTGACCGGCGTGGTCAGCAATATCCCGATGCTGGCCGCCATCCGCTTTATCCTCGGCGTGGTGGAAGCGGCGGTGATGCCGGCAATGCTGATCTACATCAGCAACTGGTTCACCAAATCGGAGCGCTCACGCGCCAATACCTTCCTGATCCTCGGCAACCCAGTGACGGTGCTGTGGATGTCGGTGGTGTCCGGCTACCTGATCCACGCCTTCGGCTGGCGTGAAATGTTCATCATCGAGGGCATTCCGGCGGTTATCTGGGCGTTCTGTTGGTGGGTGCTGGCGAAAGACAAACCGGCGCAGGCCGGCTGGCTGAGCGCCGAGGAGAAACAGGCGCTGCAACAGCAGCTGGACGAAGAGCAGAAAGGCATCAAGGCCGTGCGCAACTACGGCGAAGCCTTCCGTTCGCGCAACGTGATCCTGCTGTGCGTGCAGTACTTCGCCTGGAGCATCGGCGTGTACGGCTTCGTGCTGTGGCTGCCTTCCATCCTGCGCAGCGGCATGCAGATGGGCATGGTGGAAGCCGGCTGGCTGTCCGCGGTGCCTTACCTGGCGGCGACCATCGCCATGATCGTGGTCTCCTGGGCGTCGGACAAAATGCAAAACCGCAAGCTGTTCGTCTGGCCGCTGCTGCTGATCGGCGCGCTGGCGTTCTTCGGCTCTTACGCCGTCGGCACCAACCACTTCTGGATCTCCTACGGCCTGCTGGTGGTCGCCGGCGCCGCGATGTACGCCCCCTACGGGCCGTTCTTCGCCATCATTCCGGAAATGCTGCCGAAAAACGTTGCCGGGGGCGCCATGGCGCTGATCAACAGCATGGGCGCGCTGGGGTCGTTCTTCGGTTCGTGGTTCGTAGGCTATCTGAATGGCGCCACAGGCAGCCCGGCGGCCTCTTACATGTTTATGGCCATCGCACTGGTGGTGGCGGTGGTGCTGACGCTGATCGTCAAACCCGCCCGCAACGAGATCCAGCCGCAATTGGCTTGATCCGGTTATACTTTCTCTCTGTTAACCCAACCGGGGGGGCGCCATGCCCCCTTTGGCCCAGCTGGAGTTCGTGATGAAGCCTTCTATCGTATTGTACAAAAGCCTGCCCGCCGATCTGCATGAACGTCTGGAACAGCACTTCACCGTGCACGCCTTCAACGGCCTGCAGCCGGAGAACCGCGACGAACTGCGCCAGGCGCTGCAGCAGGCCGAAGGGATCATCGGTTCCGGCGGTAAAATTGACGAAGCCTTCCTGCAACAGACGCCCAAACTGCGCGCGGCCTCGACCGTTTCCGTCGGCTACGACAACTTCGACGTCGAGGCGCTCAACGCCCATAACGTGCTGCTGATGCACACCCCGACGGTGCTGACCGAAACCGTCGCCGACACCATCATGAGCCTGGTACTGGCCACCGCGCGCCGGGTGGTGGAAGTGGCGGAGCGGGTGAAGGCCGGCGAATGGCGCGGCAGCATCGGGCCGGACTGGTTCGGCGTCGACGTGCACCATAAAACCATCGGTATCCTCGGCATGGGGCGTATCGGCCTGGCGCTGGCGCAGCGCGCGCATTTCGGCTTCGGCATGCCGGTGCTGTACAACGCCCGCCGTACGCACGAAGAAGCGGAGCAGCGCTTTAACGCGCGCCGCTGCGATCTGGATACCCTGCTGGCCGAGTCGGATTTCGTGTGCATCACGCTGCCGCTGACCGAACAAACCTTCCACATGATCGGCCGCGATCAGCTGGCGAAAATGAAGAAAAGCGGCATTCTGATCAACGCCGGCCGCGGGCCGGTGGTGGATGAGCAGGCGCTGATCGAAGCGCTGCAAAACGGCGTGATCCACGCCGCCGGGTTGGACGTGTTCGAGAAAGAGCCGCTGCCGGCCAACTCGCCGCTGCTCAGCATGCCGAACGTGGTGGCGTTGCCGCACATCGGCTCCGCCACCCATGAAACGCGCTACGGCATGGCCGCCTGCGCGGTGGATAACCTGATCGCCGCGCTGACCGGCACGGTGAAAGAAAACTGCGTCAACCCGCAGCTGTTGCGGAAATAACTCAGCGCGGCCGGTGGTCTGCAGATAACCGGCCGTGTTGCTCTTCCTGCTGCGGCGCGAACAGCGCCTGCAGCTGATGTTCTTCGGCGAAGCGCTGCAATTCGGCATCCTGAATTGCCTGAACGATCTCTTCTCGCCAGTTTTTGTCCGTCATCGCTAACCTCCTTTGATGTTCATCGTTTAATCTGCCGCAGCGCGTGCGCAAAGCCAAGCCGAATCAATCCGAAAACGCTCCGCCCTTCCTCTCCTCCCCGAAAAACCCCCGCAGGGAGGAGGCCATTTTTTCACCGTTTGCCACACTGGGCGCTACCCTGAGAAAAAACGCTTCCTGCCGCGCGTAAGGAGAGCCATGAAACTGTTACCTCTGCCCTTGTTGATACTGCTGTCGCCTTCGGCGCTGGCCGGCTGGACGCTGCCGGGTTTCCCGGCCTTCGACGAAACTGCCGTCGGGCTGTTCGCCAGCCAGGCCGCGCTGCCCAAAGGCCAGCTGCCGCTGCGGCTGTATCAGGATAATCACTGCTGGCAGCCGGCCGAGGCGGTGAAACTTAACCAGACGCTGTCGCTGCAGCCCTGCGGCACTCATCCACCGGTCAACTGGCGGCAGTTCCGCGCCGGCGACTATCAGGTGCGCATCGACACGCGCAGCGGCACGCCGACGCTGCAGCTCAGCCTGCACAGCGCGCCGGAAAGTGCCACCGTTGCCGTCCGCAGCTGCCCGCGCTGGGACGGCAAGCCGGTCACGGTCGACGTCGCCTCCACCTTCGCCGAAGGCGAAACGCTGCGCGATTTCTATTCCGGCCAAACGGCGCAGGTGACTCAGGGGAAAATCACGCTGCAACCCGCCGCCGCCAGCGGCGGTTTGTTGCTGCTGGAATCCGCCGCCACGGCGAAACCGGCGGCGTTCAGCTGGCATAACGCCACGGTCTACTTCGTGCTGACCGATCGCTTTGAAAACGGCAATCCGGCCAATGACCACAGCTACGGGCGCCGCAGCGACGGCCTGCAGGAAATAGGCACCTTTCACGGCGGCGATTTGGCCGGCCTGACGCAGAAGCTGGATTATCTGCAGCAGCTGGGCGTCAACGCCTTATGGATCAGCTCGCCGCTGGAGCAGATCCACGGCTGGGTTGGCGGCGGCACCAAAGGTGATTTCCCGCATTACGCCTATCACGGCTATTACGCGCTGGACTGGACTCGCCTCGACGCCAACATGGGCACCGAACAGGCGCTGCGCACACTGGTCGAGCAGGCGCATCGGCGCGGCATTCGTATTCTGTTCGACGTGGTGGTGAACCACGTCGGCTACGCCACGCTGGCGGATATGCAGGCGTTCCACTTCGGCTCGCTGTATCTGCAAGGCGCGGAGGTGGAGAAAACCCTGGGGAAAAACTGGGGCGACTGGCGCCCCGGGCCAGGGCAAAACTGGCACAGCTTCAACGACTACATCAACTTCAGCGACAAGGCGGGCTGGCGCCAATGGTGGGGGAAAAACTGGATCCGCACCGACATCGGCGACTATGGCTCGCCGGGCTATGACGATCTGACGATGTCGCTGGCCTTCCTGCCGGACATCAAAACCGAAGCGACCGGCGCCAGCGGCCTGCCGCTGTTCTACCGCCACAAGCCCGACACCGCCGCACGCGACATGCCCGGCGCCACTACCCGCGATTACCTGACCGTCTGGCTCAGCCAGTGGGTGCGCGATTACGGCATCGACGGTTTCCGCGTCGACACCGCCAAGCACGTGGAAAAACCGACGCTGGCGCTGTTGAAACAGCGTGCCACGGCGGCATTGGCGGCGTGGAAAGCGGAGCATCCGCAACAGGCGCTGGATGATGCGCCGTTTTGGATGACCGGCGAGGCCTGGGGCCACGGGGTGATGAAAAGCGATTATTACCAAAACGGCTTCGACGCGATGATCAACTTCGATTTCCAGGATCAGGCGTCGCAGGCGTTGGGCTGCTTTGCCGATATCGACGCCACCTACCGGCAGATGGCCGAACGGCTGCAGGATTTCAACGTACTGAGCTACCTCTCTTCGCACGACACCCGGCTGTTCTTCGCCAGCGACGCCAAAGGCTCGCTGCCGCTGCAACAGCGGGCGGCGAACCTGTTGTTGCTGGCACCGGGCGCGGTGCAGATTTACTACGGCGATGAAAGCGGCCGTCCGCTCGGCCCAGCCGGTTCCGATCCACTGCAGGGTACCCGCTCCGACATGAACTGGCGTGAGCTGCAGGGAGAAAAAGCCCCGCTGCTGGCCCACTGGCAGCGGTTGGGGCAGTTCCGCGCTCGCCATCCGGCGATCGGCGGCGGCGTGCAAACCCCGCAGCCGGGCGCCGCCTACTATGCCTTCAGCCGCCGGCTCGGCGACGATAAGGTGATGGTGGTATGGGCCGGCGAACGGTCACAATAATCTAGCGTAATATGCTGAAAATTGGCCAAGGAGAGAAATTTGTGCCCACTGGTCGATTTGTCGGCCGCATTGCAGCGGGATTTGTCTGGCGGTATGGTGGGCGATTACCTGCTAAGAAACAGTACTGCTACACCTATGACTTTCTCACTTTTCGGCGAAAAATTTACCCGTTATGCGGGCATTACCCGTTTGATGGACGACCTGAACGAAGGCCTGCGCACCCCCGGTGCCATCATGCTCGGCGGCGGCAACCCGGCGCAGATCCCTGAGATGGAAGCCTACTTCAAACAGCTGTGCCAGGAGATGCTCGACCAGGGCAAACTGACCGAAGCGCTGTGCAACTACGACGGCCCGCAAGGCAAGGACGCGTTGCTGAAAGCGCTGGCCAATCTGCTGCGCGACGAGCTCGGCTGGGAGATTTCGCCACAGAATATTGCACTGACTAACGGCAGCCAAAGCGCGTTTTTCTACTTGTTCAACCTGTTCGCCGGCCGCTACGCCGACGGTTCGCGTCGCCGCGTGCTGTTCCCGTTGGCGCCGGAATATATCGGCTATGCCGACGCCGGGCTGGACGAAGGGCTGTTCGTCTCCGCCAAACCGAACATCGAGCTGCTGCCGGACGGTCAGTTCAAGTATCACGTTGATTTCGAACACCTCACTATCGGCGACGACATCGGTATGATCTGCGTTTCACGGCCGACCAACCCGACCGGCAACGTGATCACCGACGAAGAGCTGATGAAGCTCGACCTGCTGGCGCAGCAGCGCGATATTCCGCTGGTGATCGACAACGCCTACGGCGTGCCGTTTCCCGGCATCATCTTCAGCGACGCCACGCCGCTGTGGAACCCGAACACCATCCTGTGCATGAGCCTGTCCAAGCTCGGCCTGCCGGGCTCACGCTGCGGTATCGTGATCGCCGACGAGAAGGTGATCACCGCGCTGACCAACATGAACGGCATCATCAGCCTGTCGCCGGGCAGCATGGGGCCGGCGATGGCGACGGAAATGATCGCGCGCGGCGATCTGCTGCGCTTGTCGAACGAGGTAATTCGCCCGTTCTACAAACAGCGCGTCGAGCACACCATCGAGATTATTCGCCGTTACCTGTCGCCGGAGCGCTGCCTGATCCACAAACCGGAAGGGGCTATCTTCCTCTGGCTGTGGTTCAAAGATCTGCCGATCACCACCGAGGTGCTGTATCAGCGCCTGAAAAAACGCGGCGTGCTGATGGTGCCGGGCCACTACTTCTTCCCGGGGCTGGAGCACGACTGGCCGCACACCCACCAGTGCATGCGCATGAACTACGTGCCCGACCCGGAGAAAATCGAGCGCGGCGTGGCGATCCTGGCGGAAGAGATCGAACGCGCGCATCAGGAAGGCTAACGCCAGCTGATTGAAAATCGACCGATAAAGATATACGATGCATATATCGTATATCTTTTTGGGGAGGGCTAGCGATGACTCGCATCGTGATCGATTTACCTGAGGAAGACCTGCGGCAGCTCGACAATCTGAAAAATATCCGCCACGTTCCCCGGGCCGAAATCATCCGTCAGGCCGTATCCCGTTATCTGACGGAGAACCACGTTGAAGATCCCAGCAGTGCTTTCGGGCTCTGGTCCGGGGCGATGGGCGATGGCGTAGACTACGAAAATCGTCAGCGCGAGGAGTGGGAATAATGGTGGCTCAACGGGCGTTATTCGACACCAATATCCTGATCGATTATCTCAACGGCATTCCTCAAGCCAAAGACGTTCTGACCGAATACCACATCAACCCGGCTATTAGCGCCATCACCTGGATGGAAGTGATGGTGGGTGCCAAAAAGCAGGGGCCGTCGCTGGAGCTGAAAACGCGCCAGTTTTTAGGGCAATTCCTGCTGCTGCCTATTACCGATGAAGTTGCCGAACGCGCCGTAGAACTGCGCCACTCACAGCATGTGAAGCTGCCGGACGCCATTATCTGGGCCACCGCGCAGGTGGGGTTCCGGACGCTCATCTCCCGCAACCCCAAAGATTTTGGCACTGACAACGGCGTGTTAATGCCTTACCGGCTGTAGTCGGGCAGCGCTACAGCGTCCAGAACAGCACCGCCAGCAGCTGCGGCGACATGATGCGCAGGAACATCGCCAGCGGATACACGGTGGCGTAAGACAGCGCGGCGGCGCCGCTGGTGGGATGCAGGCCGTTGGCGAAGGCCAGCGCCGGCGGATCGGTCATCGATCCCGCCAACATGCCGGACAGCGTCAGGTAGTTCATCTTGCCCATCGTGCGCGCCAGAATACCGACGCTCAGCAGCGGAATGGCGGTGATCAGCGCGCCGTACCCGACCCACGTCAGCCCCTCGCCGTGCAACAACGTATCGATGAAGTTGCCGCCCGACTTCAATCCGACCACCGCCAGAAACAGCACGATGCCCAGTTCGCGCAGCGCCAGGTTGGCGCTCGGCGGCATAAACCAATACAGCTTGCCGATGCTGCCGATGCGCCCCAGGATCAGCGCCGCCACCAGCGGCCCGCCGGCCAACCCCAGCCGCAATGCCGCCGGGAAGCCCGGCACGAACAGCGGAATGGAGCCGAGCAGCACCCCGAGGCCGATGCCGATAAAGACCGGCAGCATCTGCACCTGCTGCAGTTTTTGTTGGGCATTACCGACGATTGCCGTCACCGCGTCGATGGCCTCCGGCCGGCCGACCAGGTTGAGAATGTCGCCGAACTGCAGCGTCACGTTGCTGCCGGCCACCAGCTCCACGCCGGCGCGGTTGAGGCGTGAAATCACCACGTCATATTTCTGCTTCAGGTTCAGATCGCGGATTTTCTTGCCCAGCACCTGCTCGTTGGTCACCACCGCCCTCACCACCTGCAGCGCGGTGCCGCGCGTCGACAGCGAGGCGTCCACCTCTTCGCCGATCACCAGCCGGGCATTTTCCAGATCTTCGCGTTTGCCCACCAGGTGCAGGTAGTCGCCAAGCTCCAGCCGCTCGTGCGGCGCAGGTACCATCAGCAACTCCCCGCGCTTGAGGCGCGAACAGACGATCGCTTCACCGTTGAGCAGCGGCACGCTTTTGATCGCCATACCCTGCAGATTGGGGTTGCGCACCGCCACGTTCATGGCGTGCAGCAGCTCACGCTGATTGCCCAGGCCGTTTTCAAACGCCTGCGCCTCGCGCTCGATATTGATGCGGAAAAACAGCCGGATCAGCCACATCACCAGCAGAATGCCACATATACCGAACGGATAGGCCATGGCGTAGCCCATCCCCATCCCGTCCACCAACGCCGGATCGGAACCGAGATCGGTCAGGATTTGTTGACCGGCACCCAGCGCCGGGGTGTTGGTGACCGCGCCAGAGAACACGCCGAGGATGATCGGCAGCGGCACGTCGAACAGCTTGTGCACCGCCGCCGCCACGACGCCGCCGGTCAGCACCAGCAGCACCGCGAAAGCGTTGAGGCGCAGACCTGAGACGCGCAGCGAAGAGAAGAAACCGGGGCCGACCTGAATACCGATGGTGTAGACGAACAGGATCAGGCCGAACTCCTGGATAAAGTGCAGCATGTCCCCGTTCAGGCTGATTTGCCCGCTCTGGGCGAAGTGACCGACCAGGATACCGCCGAACAGCACGCCGCCGATGCCCAGCCCGACGCCGTACAGCTTCCAGTTCCCCATCCACAGCCCAATGACGGCCGCCAGCGCCAACATGCTGACGGTCAGGGCGATATCGCTCATAGGTCACATCCTTGCCAAAGTTGAATCGGGAATTTGCGGCCAAAGACACACAATTAACAAGGATTATGACATCGGACTGTCGGGGGGACTGTGGCGTGCGCCACATAACGCAACGGGGGAGACCCGTCTGGATCTCCCCCGCATGATGATGACCGTTTTTCAGTCGGTTATTTGGCTTCCAGCTCCGGCGTCGCGCCGATGGCGATGCGCTGCGGCTGCAAGGCTTCCGGCACCTGACGCACCAGATCGATGTGCAGCAGGCCGTTTTCAAATTTGGCCTCGGACACCTGCAGATGCTCCGCCAGGGTGAAGGTCAGCTGGAACTCTTTGCACACCAGGCCTTGATGCAGGTATTCGACCTGTTTTTCCGGCGGCGTAGGTTTACCGCTGACGGTCAACCGCGGCCCTTCCACCTCGATATTCAGTTCGCTCTGCCGGAAACCGGCCAGCGCCAGAGAAATGCGGTAGTGATTGTCATCGCTTTTCTCGATGTTGTACGGTGGGAACCCTTGGGGTTCCTGGCCACCCATTGAACTGGCCAATTTATCAAAACCAATCCACTGACGCAGAAGTGGGGATAAATCGTAATTACGCATAGGAACAACTCCTTTCATTAAGCGAGATGTGTTTATTCAGCCCCCTGACGGCAGGCTAGGTATTATTTGCCGGCAGCGTACCTGCCGGCGAAACGGAAATTTATTTAATTTCGATGCGGCGCGGTTTTAATGTTTCCGGCACGATGCGTTGCATGTCGATATACAACAGGCCATTCTCCAGTTTGGCGCCTTTAATTTGAATATGTTCGGCCAGCTGGAATTTACGCTCGAAATTACGCTCGGCGATGCCCTGGTATAAATAGGTTTTTTCTGCCGGTTCGTTATTGTGCGCCCCGCGCACGATCAGCAGATTATCTTGCGTGGTGATCTCCAGCTCCTGCTCGGCAAACCCGGCTACCGCGATGGCGATGCGATAATGATTTTCGTCCACCAGCTCGACATTATAAGGCGGATAACCGCCGTTGCCCTGACTCTGACCGGCTTCCAGCGCGTTGAACAAGCGATCGAAACCAATGGCGGAACGGTATAGCGGGGAAAGATCAAAATTACGCATAAAACAGCCTCCTAAGGCACTTCAGCGAGGTTGAAATAAATACGCCTTCCACTCTGGACAGGCTAATTAAGCCAGAATTCCCTTACGGCGAATTCTCAATTCGGCTCTGATGATAAAATGGGGGTTGATTTCATCAATTCAACAGGCGAGGATCAAAAAAACTTCGCACCGATTAGGCGAAAGTTTTTTTACCACTTACACTAAAGTGAGAGAGCCGCCACAGAGCGGGATTTTGCTTCTTTAAAAGCAGCAACAGGATGTTATAAATCAGCTTAATTTAGGGGAACAGCAACCCTGCAGGATGGATTAATGACGACGATGAAAGCGATAGCGACGGGCTGCATGTTGTTGGCGACCAGCGGTTGCTCCAGCGTGATGAGCCATACCGGCCCGAATCAGGGTTACTATCCCGGCACCCGCGCCAGCGTGGACATGCTGAAGGACGACAACACCAGTTGGGCAATGATGCCGCTGGTGGCGCTGGATCTGCCGTTCTCCGCGGTGATGGACACCGTACTGCTGCCTTACGACTATCTGCGTTCCGGCAACGACGCCACCGCAGACTCGCCAAAAGCGCGCATCCTGCGCAGCGAGCAGCAGAATCTGGCGGCAACCGGCAATCCCGGCGAAGGCAACGACAGCACCGCCACCCACTAATCACGCACGCAGCGGGCCGCCAGGCCCGCCTTACACCTCAACCACAAAGATCTGGTTGAACCCCGCTATCTCGCGCATAAACGCCACTTTCTTGCCATCCGGTGAAAACACCACGGCATCCCCCGACGGCGGCTGCACGCTGCGCTGCGTTAAACGCTGCAGGCGGCCGCCGGCGATCTCACACAGCATCACGCTGTTGTCACACACCAAGGCTATCGTCCCGCCCTGCGGGTGCCAGCTGAACGCCGACTGGATGTCATGCTCGCTGCGGCTCACCTGGCGCGGCTCCCCGCCGTTCGGCGATACCGTCCACAGCTGCACCACGCCGCCGTCGTCCTTCATCAGAAAAGCGATCTGGCTGCCGTCCGGCGAGCTGCGCAGCCAGTGGCGCGGCGCGCCGGCCACGCCCGGAAAACGACGATCGCCGGTAAAGGTCACTCGCCGCTGCCTGACGCCGTGCGGCGGTGTCGGCAGCTCGCTTTCCGTCCCCTGCAGCGGCAAAGCGCCCGCCCTGGCGTAATCGGCATCGTTCTCCGGCAGATCGACGATAAACACCTCCGGCAGCTTCACGCCGGCAGCGGACAGCGTATCGCCGATGAATGCCAGCGCCCAGCGCTGCCGGCTGCCGTCGGCCTTACGGTAGCCTTCGCGGCCGATCCAGCCTTCTTCGTAGGCGCGATTGATCTGATCGCTGCCCGGCTGCGGCTGCGGCACCGTCTCGCTGACCAGCACGCAATAGTGGCTGCCGTCATACTCGCGCGGATGTTGTTTCGGCGGATTGACTCCGTGCAGCGGCACGGCCACCCCGACGTTGCGCAGATCGCGCGCCGGGTCGTGTTCATGCATGACGTGATCGTTGTAGGTAAAGCTGAGGCGGCTGCCGTCCGGACTGAAAACGTGCACATGGCTGCCGCCGCGCAGCGCGCCGGGCGTATAGGGGGCGGTGATATCCAGCGCGTCGAGGGTGATGGCCAACTCGCGATCCGGTTCGCTGACGATCACCCCGCGGCGGTGGTGAAAATCATACTGCCAGGCGCTGTCCGGGTGCTCCGGGCCGTGGATAAAAGCATAACGCGCCGGCGCATCGGGGCTGACCGTGACCACGCCGACGTGGGCGCCGTGCTGGGCGCGATAAACCACCTCCACCGCGCCGCTGGCGACGTTGACCCGCTCGATGCTCAGACCGGTGAAAGAGGCGCCGCGCGGACGCACGTCATAAGCCAGCCATTGGCTGTCCGGCGTCCAGACGTTGATATTGGTTAACTGATGCCCGCGAGGGTCGAAAGTCAGTTGTTTTTCCCGATGGCTCATGGCGGTTCTCCTGCGCATGCCGGCACTGAGTCGCCATCTTACCGGATCGGCGACAGCGTTTCACATGGCCTGCGAGGGTAAGGCCGGAGGATTTTTCGGTTCGAAATGACGCAATTATTTTCAGCGTCTTATCATTTAAGCCGAACGACGGCGTCGGCAGGAAATAAGCGGCCGATTAGGCGCTCGCATTCCTGGCGGCGAAACTCAACGGCGCCCATGCCGTATCGGCGGATGCCACGAGCGCTATTTTTTCATTATCTTTTCCTTCATCAAAATAAATCAGCGACAGCACCTTTCTTAACGCAAATAAATAAAAAATCGTGTCGCTAAACGACAGGTTAATGATTATTTTCACCACCAACGCGATGATCTTCCCCGGCCGTTGCCGCTGGCTGGCCGGGTTGCCCGGCGGTCGGGCGACGGGGTTTACAAAAAATACAAAAAAGTACAAACTGGATTTTTAGTCCAAAATATTCTGGAGTTGGTATGAATCCCCTCTTCGATGCCATTGTTTCTGCCCATCAGCAACTGCGCCCTCAGGTACGGGTCACGCCATTGGAGCGCAGCGTGCTGCTTTCACAGCAGCTGGGCTGCGAGCTGTACCTGAAATGTGACCATCTGCAGCACACCGGCTCCTTTAAATTTCGCGGCGCCAGCAACAAGCTGCGGTTGCTGGATAGCGAGCAACGCCGGCGCGGCGTGATCGCCGCCTCAACCGGCAACCACGGCCAGGCGGTCGCCCTGGCGGGGCAACTGATGGGCGTTGGCGTCACGGTTTATGCGCCGGAGACGGCCGCGAGCATCAAGCTAGACACCATCCGCGCACTGGGCGGCACCGTGGAATTGGTGCCGGGCGATGCGCTGAACGCCGAACTGGCCGGGGAACAGGCCGCCCGCGAACAGGGAAAAACCTATATCTCGCCGTATAACGACGAGCAGGTCATCGCCGGCCAGGGCACCTGCGGCATGGAGCTGGTTGAACAACTCACCGGCCTGGACGCCGTGTTCGTGGCGGTGGGCGGCGGTGGCTATATCGCCGGTATCGGTACCGTTCTGCGGCAATTGTCGCCGAATACACAGCTTATCGCCTGCTGGCCGGAAAACGCCACCAGCATGTACAGCGCGCTGGAAACGGGCCACATCTTCCCGGTGGAAGAACAAGAAACCCTGTCCGACGGCACCGCCGGCAGCGTCGAGCCGGGCGCCATAACCTTCCCGCTGTGCCAACAGCTGATCGACCGCAAAGTGCTGGTCAGCGAAACGGAGATCAAGCACGCGATGCGCCGGATCGCCGCCAGCGATCGATGGATTATCGAAGGCGCGGCCGGCGTGGCGCTGGCGGCGGCGATCAAGCTGGCGCCGGAATACCAGGGGAAAAAAGTGGCGGTGGTGCTGTGCGGTAAAAACATCGTGCTGGAGAAATACCTCAAGGCCGTCGCCGATGCACATCTTTAATCGGCAGCAAATCCTCGCCGCGTTCGACGCCGAGGCTATAACCCCGCTGCTGAAGCAGGGTTTTATCGCCTATTCGCAGCGGCGGGTGCAACAGCCGCCGGTGCAGCATTTCCTGTTCGAACAGGGCGCCGGCGATTGCTGCATCAAATCCGCCTGGCTGGAAGGTGACGAGCTGTTCGTGGTCAAGGTGTCCGCCGGTTTTTATCGCAACGCCGAACGCGGCCTGGCCAGCAATCAGGGGTTGGTGATGGCGTTCTCCGCCCAGACCGGCGAACCCCGGGCGCTGCTGCAGGATGAGGGCTGGCTGACCGCACTGCGCACCGCCCTGGCCGGCCGCATCGCCGCCGAGCTGTGCGCGCCGCCGCATATTCAGGCGATCGGCATGGTCGGCACCGGCCTGCAGGCGCGGCTACAGCTGCAATGTCTAAAACCGGTGACCGATTGCCGCGAGGTATGGGTGTGGGGCCGCAACGAACAGGCGCTGGCGGCGTATCGGCGCGATGCCGAGGCCGAAGGTTTTCGGGTGCTGACCACGCAGGACGCGGCAGAGCTGGCGGCGCACTGTCAGCTGATCGTGACCACCACGCCCAGCCGCGAACCGATCTTGCAGGCGGCGGATATCCGGCCCGGCACGCACATCACCGCCGTGGGCGCCGACGCGCCCGGCAAGCAGGAGCTGGCGACCGATCTGGTGGCTAATGCAGACGCGCTGCTGGTCGATGCGCTGGCGCAATGTGCTGACTATGGCGAGATCGCGACGGCTTATCGGCAAACTAGGCTCACTTCAACGCCAATTGTCGAAATGGGCGCCGTCTTGGCACAGGGTGGGCGGTTGCGAAGCGAGCCGCAGCATATCACCATCGCCGATCTTACCGGGTTGGCGATTCAGGATCTGCAGATCGCCAAAGGGGTGTTGGCGGCAATATAAAGGGGCGCCGCAGCGCCCCGCGTTCTCAGGCGTTGAGCACGAACTTCTCGATGGCGTGCGCTACGCCATCTTCGGTATTGGCGCTGGTGACAAACTGCGCCACCGCTTTCAGCTCGGGAATGGCGTTGCCCATCGCCACACCGACGCCGGCATACTCGATCATCGCCGTATCGTTGGCCTGATCCCCCAGCGTCATGATATTTTCCCGCGCCACGCCGAGGTGCTCGGCCAGCATTCTCACCCCAGCCCCTTTATCGACGTTCTTGTGCAGGATCTCGAGGAAATAAGGCGCGCTTTTCAGAATGGTGTAACGCTCGCGCGTTTCCGCCGGGATGCGCGCGATAGCGCGGTCCAGCAACTCCGGCTCGTCGATCATCATCACTTTCGGGAAACGCATCTGGCGATCCATTTCTTCCACGCTGCGGTATTTCAGCGGGATACCGGTCATTGCCGCCTCATGTATGGTGTATTTGCCGATGTCTTTGTTCGGGGTATACAGGGTGTCGAAATCGAACGCCTGGTAGTGAACGCCGAACTCGCGCGCCATCTGCTCGAAGTGCAGATAGTCCTCGAAGCCCAGCGTTTCCTGCAGGATGCAGGCGCCGTCGGCCGCGCGCAGCACCAGCGCGCCGTTGTAGGTTATGCAAAAATCGCCGGGGCCCTGAATGTCCAACTGGCGCAGATAGTCCTGCACGCCGACATAAGGCCGCCCGGTGGCCAGCACCACGTGCACCCCTTTGCGCCGCGCTGCCGCGATAGCCTGCTTTACCGCCGGCGTGATTTGGTGCTGCGGATCCAGCAACGTGCCGTCCATGTCGATCGCAATCAGTTCAATAGCCATTCAACGCTTCTCCCAGTGGTTTTTTCCCATGCTAACGCGTTTCAGCCTCGGCTGTCAGCGCCAAAAAAGCGCAAAAAAAATCCGCGCGGGTCGCCCGGCGCGGATTTCACAGCGATTAACGCATCAGATATCGATGTTCGCCGCTTTCAGGGCGTTTTCTTCGATAAAGGCGCGGCGCGGTTCAACCGCATCGCCCATCAGCGTAGTGAACAGCTGATCGGCAGCGATGGCGTCCTTGACGGTCACGCGCAACATGCGGCGGCTTTCCGGATCCATGGTGGTTTCCCACAGCTGTTCCGGGTTCATCTCGCCCAGACCTTTATAACGCTGCACCGACAGGCCGCGGCGCGACTCTTTCACCAGCCACTCCAGCGCCTGCTCGAAGCTGTCCACCGGCTGACGGCGTTCGCCGCGCTCGATGAACGCGCCCTCTTCGACCAGCCCGCGCAGCTTCTCACCCAGCTGGCAGATCTTGCGGTATTCGCCGCCGTGGATGAAGTCGAAGTCCAGCTTATAGTCGGTATCCACGCCGTGGGTGCGGATGCGCAGCGCCGGCTCGAACATCTGGCGTTCGCGGTTCTCGAAGATCACGAAGTCATAGCTGCTGCCGTGCTGCTCTTTGTCGTTCAGCACCTGCACCAGCGAAGCGATCCAGGTTTTCACCTTGGCTTCATCGCTGAGGTCGCTTTCGTTCAGCGTCGGCTGATAGATCAGGCTGTTCAGCAGCGCGCGCGGGTAGCGGCGCTCCATGCGGCCGATCAGCTTCTGCACGCCGTAGTGCTCGGCCACCAGTTTCTCCAACTGCTCGCCGCCCAGCGCCGGTGCGCTGGCATTGGTGTGCAGCGTGGCGCCGTCCATCGCGATGGCGATCTGGTACTGATCCATCGCCTCGTCATCTTTGATGTACTGCTCTTGCTTGCCTTTCTTCACCTTGTACAGCGGCGGCTGTGCGATGAACACGTGGCCACGCTCGATAATTTCCGGCATTTGGCGGTAGAAGAAGGTCAACAGCAGCGTACGGATGTGCGAACCGTCGACGTCGGCATCGGTCATGATGATGATGCTGTGGTAACGCAGCTTATCCGGGCTGTACTCGTCGCGACCAATGCCGCAACCCAGCGCAGTGATCAGCGTCGCCACTTCCTGCGAGGAGAGCATTTTGTCGAAACGCGCTTTCTCGACGTTGAGGATTTTCCCCTTCAGCGGCAAGATAGCCTGGTTCTTGCGGTTGCGCCCCTGCTTGGCAGAGCCGCCCGCGGAGTCCCCTTCCACCAGGTACAGTTCGGACAGCGCCGGATCGCGTTCCTGGCAGTCCGCCAGCTTGCCCGGCAGGCCGGCCAGATCCAGTGCGCCTTTGCGGCGGGTCATCTCACGTGCTTTACGCGCCGCTTCGCGCGCGCGCGCCGCGTCGATGATTTTGCCGACCACGATTTTCGCGTCGCTTGGATTTTCCATCAGGTAATCCACCAGCTTCTCGTTCATCAGCGTTTCAACCGCGGTTTTCACCTCGGAAGAGACCAGCTTGTCCTTGGTCTGAGAAGAGAACTTAGGATCCGGCACCTTCACCGACACCACGGCGATCAGACCTTCACGCGCGTCATCGCCGGTGGCGCTGACCTTGGCCTTCTTGCTGTAGCCTTCCTTCTCCATGTAGCTGTTCAGCGTACGGGTCATCGCGGTACGGAAACCGACCAGGTGCGTGCCGCCGTCGCGCTGCGGAATGTTGTTGGTGAAGCAGTAGATGTTTTCCTGGAAACCGTCGTTCCACTGCAGCGCCACTTCCACGCCGATATCGTCTTTCACGGTCGAGAAGTAGAACACGTTCGGGTGGATCGGGGTTTTGTTCTTGTTCAGGTACTCGACAAACGCCTTGATGCCGCCTTCGTAGTGGAAGTGGTCTTCACGGTCGGTGCGCTTGTCCTTCAGGCGGATAGACACGCCGGAGTTGAGGAAGGACAGCTCGCGCAGACGCTTGGCCAGAATGTCGTATTCGAATTCGGTCACATTGGTGAAGGTCTGGTGGCTCGGCCAGAAGCGCACCATGGTGCCAGTCTGTTCGGTTTCGCCCACCACATTCAGCGGCGCCTGTGGCTCGCCGTGGCTGTAAGTTTGTTCGTGCACTTTGCCTTCGCGGCGGATCACCAGCTCCAGTTTCTCCGACAGGGCGTTAACCACCGAGACGCCCACGCCGTGCAGGCCGCCGGAAACCTTATAGGAGTTGTCGTCGAATTTACCGCCGGCGTGCAGCACGGTCATGATGACCTCTGCGGCTGAAACCCCTTCTTCCGGGTGAATGCCGGTCGGAATGCCGCGGCCGTCATCCTGTACCGATACCGAGTTGTCGGCATGGATGGTGACCTGAATGTCACTACAGTGGCCCGCGAGCGCTTCGTCGATAGCGTTGTCCACAACCTCGAATACCATGTGGTGCAGACCGGTGCCGTCATCGGTATCGCCGATATACATGCCCGGGCGCTTGCGCACCGCATCCAGCCCTTTTAATACCTTGATACTTGAGGAGTCATAAGAATTCGACATCAACGTTTCTCGCTCATTTTAGTCCTGTGGTTGAACCTCTATTTTACCCTGTTCCACGCGGAACATCTTGCCCTTTTCACCGGCCATGTCGGTCACTTGTTCAGCGCTGACCGCGCTGACAAAAACCTGGGCCTGGGTGGCTTTCAGGCGATCGGCCAGCAACCGGCGACGGCCGGTGTCCAGCTCGGAGGCAAAATCATCAATCAGATACAGGCAACGCCGCCCGCTCTGCCGGGTGAGAAACTCACCCTGCGCCAAGCGCAACGCGCACATCAGCAATTTAAGCTGACCGCGCGATAACAAATCCTCTACCGGCGTGCCGTCGGCACGAATGCGGAAGTCCGCTTTATGCGGCCCCACCGCGGTATAGGTCAACGCCCTGTCGCGCTCGAACTGGCGCTCCAGCAGCTCGCCGTAGTCGCTCTCTTTGTCCCAGCCGCGCTGGAAGGAGAAGCTCAGGGCGAATTCAGGCAGAAACTGCGCGCAGGTCGCGGTGATATCCGCGGCGATCGCGTCGCTGTATTCCGCCCGCCATTCGCTGATGCGCTCCGCGAGCGGGATCAGTTCCTGATCCCAGGCGCGGATCTGCGCATAGCGACTCACCTGGCGCAGCGCGGCATTGCGCTGCTTCAGTAACCGTTTCAGGTTGCTCCAGGCGGTGAAAAAACCGGGTTCGTTATGAAAACAGCCCCAGTCCAGGAAAGCGCGCCGGAATTTCGGCCCGCCATTCAGCAGGGTAAAACCTTCGGGGGTGATCAGCTGCATGGGCAGCAGCTGCGCCAGCTCGGCCACCTTGTGGCCGTCGCTGCCATCGATGCGTACTTTGCTGTCACCCTGACGGCTCTTGCTCAATCCTATCGACAGCTCGCGCTCCGTACCTTCTATGCGGCCGTGCAGCACGAACTCCGGCTGGTCGTGGCGAATCACCCGACCGGCCTGCAGGCTGCGAAAGGCGCGGCCGTGCCCGAGCGTATACACCGCTTCCAGCACGCTGGTCTTGCCGCTGCCGTTGGCACCGACCAGGAAGTTGAATCCCGGTGCCAGCGCCAAATCCGCCGCCTCGATATTGCGGAAATCTTTAATCAATAAACGCGTTAATGCCATGCCAACTCTATCACCGGGAAACTACGCTCAATGTAAGGGCGTTATCGGCGCAGGCAGTTTACGTGCGGACAGCGCACAGCAACCGGAGCGTACACAGAGTACGTGAGGATTGCGAGCACTGCCCAAGCGTAAAATGGCAAGCAAGATAGCCCGGATATCGATCACAACCGCATTGGCATGACAACGTAGGCCGCCGCCTGGCTGGCGCCGTCTTCGATCTGCACGCTGGAGACCGAGTCGGTCAACAGCAGGCGCACGTCTTCACACT
Source organism: Serratia sp. Nf2 (assembly GCF_003028435.1). Classification (NCBI taxonomy): domain Bacteria; kingdom Pseudomonadati; phylum Pseudomonadota; class Gammaproteobacteria; order Enterobacterales; family Yersiniaceae; genus Serratia; species Serratia sp. Nf2. The sequence continues at coordinate 252,330 of NZ_PYTW01000007.1, forward strand.
TGAGCGCGTTCAACACGTCCAGCACGTAGCTGACGTTGAAACCGATCTCCATCTCCGCGCCGTCGTAGCTGACGTCGAGGATCTCTTCCGCCTCTTCCTGCTCCGGATTGTTGGCGGTGATCTTCAGCTGGTTCTGGCTGACATACAGCCGCACGCCGCGGAATTTCTCGTTCGAGAGAATGGCCGCGCGGGCAAACGCCTGCTTGAGCAGATCGCAGCCGGCCTCCAGCGTTTTATCCGGGTTCTTCGGCAAGACGCGGCGATAGTCAGGGAAACGGCCGTCAACCAGCTTGGACGTGAAGATGAAATCGCCAACGTGGGCGCGGATGTTGTTGCTGCCGATCTGCAGCTGCAGCACCGAATCGCCGCCGTCCAGCAGACGCACCAGCTCCATCACCCCTTTACGCGGCACGATCACCGAATGGGACGGCAGCTGTTGGCCGATCGGCATCGAGCACACCGCCAGGCGGTGGCCGTCGGTCGCGACGGTGCGCAGCTCTTCGCCTTCGGTTTCAAACAGCATGCCGTTCAGGTAATAACGCACGTCCTGATGGGCCATCGAGAACTGGGTGGCTTCGATCAGGCGCTTCAGCGTCGCCTGCGGCAAGCTGAACTCCACCTCGCTCTGCCAATCGTCCAAGTTCGGGAAGTCCGCCGCCGGCAGCGTGGACAGCGAGAAGCGGCTGCGGCCGGACCGCACCAGCATGCGCTCGCTCTCCAGCGTGACGGCGATCTCCGCCCCTTCCGGCAGGCCACGGCAGATATCAAAGAATTTGCGCGCGGGCACGGTGGTCGCGCCCGGCTCGTGCGGTTGGGACAGGGCGACGCGTGCCACCATCTCCATCTCCAGATCGGTGCCGGTCAGCAGCAGGGAACCTTCCGTCACCTGCAGCAGCAGGTTGCCCAGGATCGGTAAGGTCGGGCGGCCGCCCAGCGGGCTGCTCACCTGTTGCAGCGGTTTTAGCAGATGCTCACGTTCAACGATAAATTTCATAGCGCTATGAAGATAATGTTCTGATTAAATTGGAGAAATCTTCTTTGATGTCGTGACTTTCCTCACGCAGCTGCTCGATCTTCCGGCAGGCGTGCAACACCGTGGTATGGTCGCGGCCACCAAACGCATCGCCGATTTCCGGCAGGCTGTGGTTGGTGAGTTCCTTCGCCAGCGCCATCGCCATCTGGCGCGGGCGGGCAACGGATCGCGAACGCCGCTTGGACAGCAAATCCGCGACTTTAATCTTGTAATACTCCGCCACCGTCTTTTGAATATTGTCGATGGTGACCAGCTTTTCCTGCAGCGCCAGCAGATCGCGCAGCGCTTCGCGCACGAAATCGATGGTGATGGCCCGGCCGGTAAAGTTGGCGTTGGCGATCACGCGGTTCAGCGCCCCTTCGAGCTCACGCACGTTGGAACGCAGGCGCTTGGCGATGAAGAACGCCACTTCGCCCGGCAGGCGGATGTCGTTTTCGTCGGCCTTTTTCATCAGGATCGCCACGCGGGTTTCCAGCTCCGGCGGCTCGATCGCCACCGTCAGCCCCCAGCCGAAGCGAGATTTCAGACGATCTTCCACCCCGTTGATCTCTTTAGGGTAGCGATCCGAGGTCAGGATGATCTGCTGATTGCCTTCCAACAGGGCGTTAAAGGTATGGAAGAACTCTTCCTGCGAACGCTCCTTGTTGGCGAAGAATTGGATGTCATCGATCAGCAAGGCGTCGACCGAGCGGTAGTAGCGCTTAAACTCTTCGATGGCATTGTTCTGCAACGCTTTGACCATGTCCTGCACGAAGCGTTCCGAGTGCATGTAGACCACTTTGGCGTTGGCCTTGCGCGCCATGATGCCGTTGCCGACCGCGTGCAACAGGTGAGTTTTACCCAGGCCAGTGCCGCCATACAGGAACAAAGGGTTGTAGGCGCCGCCCGGATTATCCGCCACCTGGCGAGCCGCCGCGCGCGCCAGCTGGTTGGACTTACCCTCGACGAAGTTGTCGAAAGTGTGTTTAGGGTTGACGTTGGAACGGTAAGAGAGCTCGGGTTGCGCCGCCGCGTTGTCCCAGCTCGGGCGCAAAGGCGCGGCCGTGCGCGCCGCCGGGGCCGCAGGGGCGCTGCTGACGCTGGCGGTCACGGTCTGGCTGATCACCTGCGTGATCGGCTTGCTGCCGACTTCAAAACGCAGCAAAGGCGCGTCCGTGCCGCAGAAATCATTCAGCAGACCATTGATGTTGTTTAAGTACTTATCGCGAACCCAATCCAGCACAAAGCGGTTAGGCGCATACAGCGCCAGGGTATTGTCACTCAGTTCCGCCTGCAATGGGCGTATCCACATACTAAATTCTGTGGCAGGTAACTCATCCTGCAATCGGGCAAGACACTGCTGCCAAAGCGAAAGTGACACGGCGGACTCCACTCGAACAAGATCAATAAAGAAAAGAAACGGGCAACTTTTTTATAACTCATGATTTTTGACACATACCCGGCATCGGCGGTTTGCCTGTGGGGGATGCGAACCGCCTTTCACGGTTTGTGTCCCTCACGATCCCGGTATGGGGGATCGCGATCGGAATGACGGATCATAGCGCAATCCGAGCAAGAGATCCTCCCCTTCCTCACAGATTAGATCCATTTTATCCACAGGCCGCGGCCAGCGGCGATCTTTTCACCGCCGGCGCCGAATGACCGCGCAGATCCCGGCCGCTGCGCCGCGTTTTTTACATTGTCAACCGGTTATACCCTGTTATCCACGCCGGATCCTGCGATCGCGCGCAAAGGATCTCACGGGGATCCTTGCGATTTCACCCCGAGTCCGTATAATCTTCGCCCTACGTGTGATACCTGGTTCCTTATGGTGCGTCATTAGCCAGACAGGATTCTGCGGTGACCACGGGCCAAGACCGGATTTTGTTCCGTTATTGGCAGACAACCAGGTAGGCTGGCGCGATGCGAATTGACTCAGGACTGTACAATTATTACAATCCCGCTTCTTTATGTATTGCGATTGAGGCGTCGGTCATCTTCACGCCGAGTAGCCAAACGCGTTTACTGATCAGTAATTATTTTAAGTTTAGGTAGAAATCGCTATGAAACGCACTTTCCAACCGTCCGTATTGAAGCGCAACCGTAGCCACGGTTTCCGTGCTCGTATGGCCACCAAAAATGGTCGTCAAGTTCTGGCCCGCCGTCGTGCGAAAGGCCGTGCTCGTCTGACTGTTTCTAAGTAATAAAGCTAACCCGCTGAGTGGTTAAGCTCGCTTTTCCCAGGGAGTTACGTTTGTTAACTCCCACTCATTTCACTTTCGTCTTCCAGCAGCCACAACGGGCTGGCACGCCGCAAATCACCATCCTCGGCCGCCTGAACCAGCTGGGGCATCCCCGCATCGGTCTTACCGTCGCCAAAAAACACGTCAAACGCGCGCACGAGCGTAATCGGATCAAACGCCTAACCCGCGAAAGTTTCCGCCTGCGCCAGCACGAATTACCGGCGATGGATTTTGTCGTGGTGGCCAAAAAGGGGATAGCGGATTTGGATAACCGCGCGCTGACGGAAGCTTTGGATAAATTATGGCGTCGCCACTGTCGCCAGGCTCCCGCATCCTGATCGGGCTGGTGCGGGCCTATCAGCTCGTCATCAGTCCGCTGCTAGGGCCTCGTTGTCGCTTCCAGCCGACATGCTCTCATTACGCAATTGAGGCATTAAGCAGGTTTGGCATGATAAAAGGCAGTTGGTTAGCATTGAAACGCGTATTAAAATGCCACCCTTTGAACCCAGGTGGCGATGATCCGGTGCCGCCAAAAACCGACGATAACAGAGAACTCTAACGATGGATTCGCAACGCAATCTTCTCCTCATCGCTCTGCTGTTCGTGTCTTTCATGATCTGGCAGGCATGGCAAACGGACAACGCTCCGCAGCCGGCCGCACAGACCACGCAACAGACTTCGAACGCAGTAGCCGGTGATGCCGCCAGCCAGGCCGTGCCAGCCAGTGGTCAGGGTAAGCTGATTACCGTGAACACCGACGTGCTGTCACTGACCATCAACACCCGTGGTGGCGATATCGAGCAGGCTAAACTGTTGGCCTACCCGGATACTCTGGGTTCATCGACTCCGTTCCAACTGCTGGAAACCACTCCGTCGTTCGTCTATCAGGCGCAAAGCGGCCTGACCGGTAAAAACGGCCCGGACAACCCGGCCAACGGCGAGCGCCCGCTGTATCAGGCGGCGCAGGACAGCTACACCCTGCCGGAAGGCCAGGACGAGCTGCGCATCCCGCTGAGCTACACCGATAAAGACGGCGCGATCTACACCAAAACCTTCGTGCTCAAACGCAATCACTATGCGGTCGGCGTGGATTACAGCATCGACAACAAAGGCGCGACGCCGCTGGAGCTGACCCTGTTCGGCCAGCTGAAGCAGACCACCGAATTGCCTAAGCACCGCGATACCGGCAGCAGCAACTTCGCGCTGCACACCTTCCGCGGCGCGGCGTACTCGTCCAGCGAGGACAAGTACCAGAAATACGCGTTCGACAAAGACGAAAACCTGAGCGTCACCACCAAAGACGGTTGGGTCGCCATGCTGCAACAGTACTTCGCCACCGCGTGGGTACCGGCGACCAAGGGTGACAACACCTTCTACACCGCCAAACCGGGTGACAACCTGTCCACCATCGGCTTTAAATCTACGCCGGTCGTGGTGCAGCCGGGCGCTCAGCAGCAGCTGAACGCGACCCTGTGGGTCGGCCCGGAGCTGCAGGATCAGATGGCCCAGCTGGCGCCGCATCTGGACCTGACCGTGGATTACGGCTGGCTGTGGTTCATCTCCCAGCCGCTGTTCAAACTGCTGAAGTTCATCCACGGCTTTATCGGTAACTGGGGCTTCTCCATCATCATCATCACCTTCATCGTGCGCGGCATCATGTACCCGCTGACCAAAGCGCAGTACACCTCGATGGCGAAAATGCGCATGCTGCAGCCGAAGCTGCAGGCGATGCGCGAGCGTATCGGTGACGACAAACAGCGCATGAGCCAAGAGATGATGGCGCTGTACAAGTCGGAGAAAGTGAACCCGCTCGGCGGCTGCCTGCCGCTGATCATTCAGATGCCGATCTTCCTGGCGCTGTACTACATGCTGATGGGCTCGGTTGAGCTGCGCCACGCGCCGTTCGCCCTGTGGATCCATGACCTGTCGGCGCAAGACCCGTACTACATCCTGCCAATCCTGATGGGCGTGACGATGTTCTTCATTCAGAAGATGTCGCCGACCACCGTGACTGACCCGATGCAGCAGAAAATCATGACCTTCATGCCGGTGATCTTCACAGTGTTCTTCCTGTGGTTCCCGTCCGGTCTGGTGCTGTACTACATCGTCAGTAACCTGGTGACCATCCTGCAGCAGCAGCTGATTTACCGTGGTCTGGAAAAACGCGGTCTGCACAGCCGCGACAAGAAAAAAAGCTAAGCGTATTGTAGGGGTTCGGCGCGCCGACCCTTGCAGTCACCCCAAAGGCGGTCATTAGACCGCCTTTTTGCATCTTAATCGTCAGAGAGAACCGTTATGAGCACCACCGATACCATCGTAGCCCAAGCCACCCCGCCGGGACGCGGCGGCGTCGGCATTCTGCGCATTTCCGGAAGCAAGGCCAAAGACGTCGCCCAGGCGTTGCTCGGCAAGCTGCCGAAGCCGCGCTACGCTGACTATCTGCCGTTCCGCGACGCCACGGGTGCCACCCTCGATCAGGGCATCGCGCTGTGGTTCCCGGGGCCGAACTCCTTCACCGGCGAAGACGTGCTGGAGCTGCAGGGCCACGGCGGGCCGGTGATCCTCGATCTGCTGCTCAAGCGCGTGCTGGCGCTGCCTGACGTGCGCATCGCACGGCCCGGCGAGTTCTCCGAGCGCGCATTTCTCAACGACAAGCTCGATCTGGCGCAGGCCGAAGCGATCGCCGATCTGATCGACGCCAGCTCCGAGCAGGCGGCGCGTTCAGCGATGAACTCGCTGCAGGGGGCGTTTTCCACCCGTATCCACCAGCTCGTGGAAGCGCTCACTCACCTGCGAATCTACGTGGAAGCGGCGATCGACTTCCCGGACGAGGAAATCGACTTCCTGTCCGACGGTAAAATCGAGGCGCAGCTCAACGACGTGATGGCGGATCTGGATAACGTGCGTGGTGAAGCGCGCCAGGGCAGCCTGCTGCGCGAAGGAATGAAGGTAGTGATCGCCGGGCGCCCCAACGCCGGTAAATCGAGCCTGCTCAATGCGTTGGCCGGGCGCGAGGCGGCGATTGTCACCGATATCGCCGGCACCACTCGCGACGTCTTGCGCGAACATATCCATATCGACGGCATGCCGCTGCACATCATCGACACCGCCGGCCTGCGCGACGCCAGCGACGAAGTTGAGCGTATCGGCATCGAACGTGCGTGGAACGAGATCGAACAGGCCGACAGAGTGCTGTTTATGGTTGACGGCACCACCACCGCCGCCACCGAGCCGGCGGAGATCTGGCCGGAGTTTATGGCGCGCCTGCCAGGCACGCTGCCGATCACCGTGGTGCGCAACAAGGCCGACATCACCGGTGAAACGCTGGGTCTGACGGAAGTGAACAACCACTCACTTATTCGCCTGTCGGCCCGCACCGGCGAGGGTGTCGATGTGCTGCGCGATCATCTCAAACAGAGCATGGGCTTCACCAGCAACATGGAAGGCGGCTTCCTGGCGCGCCGTCGCCACCTGCAGGCGCTGGAACTGGCGGCACAGCACCTGGTGCAGGGCAAAGAACAGTTAGTGAGCGCTTACGCGGGCGAGCTGTTGGCCGAGGAATTGCGCCAGGCGCAGCTGGCCTTGAGCGAAATCACCGGCGAATTCACCTCCGACGACCTGCTGGGCCGCATCTTCTCCAGCTTCTGTATCGGTAAATAACACCGCCATAACGCTTTCACGGCCGGGACAAAACCCTTGTTCCGGCCGTTTTTCTTTCCCGCGCTCGCTCTGCGCGCCGGCTCACAGAGCCGCCGCAGCGCCCCGCGCTATACTGGAAAGTCAGGAATCTCACTCAGGAACGAGTCAACATGGCATTAACCCTCAGGGTCCTGCTGGAAAACCGGCGCGCCGCCGGTGCCGACCCACGATTGCAGGCCAAGGCCGGGCTAAGCCTGCTGATTGAGGATGAGACGACGTCCATACTGTTCGATACCGGCCCCGACGACAGCTTTCTGCGCAATGCGGCGCTGATGGGCGTCGATCTCTCCCGTATCACCGCAACGGTGCTCTCCCACGGCCACTATGATCACTGCGGCGGCGTCGCTTGGCTGCCGGACAACAGCCGCATCATCTGCCACCCGCAGGTCGGCGATGAGCGCTATGCGGCACTTAAGGTGCTGGGCTACAGCCAGAAGATCAAAAAGCTCTCTTTGGATATCGACTACGCGCGCCACCGCATGCACTACAGCCGTGAACCGCTGGCGATCGGCGATCGCTTTATGTGGTCAGGCGAGATCGCGGTGCCCGCCCCGCGCGCCTACGGGGTGATCGCCGGGGAAAACGCGGCGGTGGACTACGTGATCGACGAAGGGGGGCTGATTTACAAATCGGATCGCGGTCTGGTGATCGTGACCGGCTGCGGGCACCGCGGGATCATCAATATCGTGCGCCATTGCCAGAAAATCACCGGGATCGGTCGGATCCACGCCCTGATCGGCGGTTTTCATCTGCGCTGCGCTTCCCCGCGCACGCTCTGGCACGTCCGCCGTTTTTTGCGGCAGCATCAACCGGAAAAGATCATGGGCTGCCACTGTACCGGCGCCTGGGGCCGGCTATGGTTACCGGAAGCGATCGCGCCGGCCACTGGCGATAGCTGGATCCTGGAATAACGCCTGCGCCGCTCATGATTGAAATCGGCAACAAATCGGATAAAACGCATAGTGTTTTTTGATGATAAATCCTCAACTTAGTCTTAATCTAACACCCCTGCGTTCTTAGCGACCCTCTGTCATGGAGTGAACAATGGCGTGTCATTTTGCCCGATGGACCCCGGCCTCCGCTGTCCTGGATACCCAGAGACTCTCCGACGAAGTGATAGCCGCCACCCGCACCTTTTCCGTTAAACGCCGCACGCGCTTTCTGCAAGGGCGTATTCTGCTCGCCGAAATGATGTTCTACCTGTACGGCCTGCCGACGCTGCCCCCCATCGCCACCACGCCGACCGGCCGCCCCTGTTTCGCCGATCATCAGCTGCCCGATTTCAGCCTCGCTTACGCCAGCAACACCGTGGGCGTGCTGCTCAGCGACGAGGGCAAAGTCGGACTGGATATCGAAGTGATGCGGGCGCGCGGCACCCGGCAAACCGCGCTGCAACACGCGCATCAGACGCCGGCAGAAAGTGCCTGGATCGCCGCGCAGGACGATCGGCTGGAGGCAGAGACACAGCTGTGGAGCATCCGGCAAAGCGTGCTGAAAATTCCCGGCCTCGGCAACAGCGGCCAGGCTACGCTGCGTCTGCATCCCTTCTCCGGCCACCTGCGCTCCAGCGCCACGCCGGACGTTCAGGTGATGAGCGACGCCGACGAATACCTGAGCTGGGCCTGCGCCGGCAGCCCCGGCCTGGACCGCCTGCTGTGCTGGCGCTACGAAGAGCGCGGCGGACTGCGCAAAGACGGGGAAATCTCGCCGCGCAGCCCGGCGGCGTCCTCGCGCTTCGTCAAACTGACGGGCCTGAAGACGCCCGGTTAACGCAGCGCAAAGCGGATAACGCTGTCTTTATCGCACGAGTTGCTGGATTAAATTGTAAAGACAGCTAAATGTTGAGCAATCGCCTATTCTCGCCCCGCGCTTTAGCCTACTATTCGCCCATGTTGTACGCTGAATCTGCTCATTCGAAAGGGAGAATCACCATGTCAGACCAAGCCTTGAAAATCGTCACTCTGCTCGGCAGCCTGCGCAAAGGCTCCTACAACGCCATGGTGGCCCGCGCCCTGCCTGGCCTGGCTCCACAAGGCGTCACCATTGAAGCGCTGCCTTCCATCCGCGATATCCCGCTGTATGACGCCGACATGCAACAGGGTGAAGGCTTCCCTGCCGCGGTCGAGGCGATCGCCGAGCAGATCCGCCAGGCCGACGGCGTGATCATCGTCACCCCTGAATATAACTATTCCGTGCCCGGCGGGTTAAAGAACGCCATCGACTGGCTGTCGCGTTTGCCGAATCAGCCGCTGGCCGGCAAGCCGGTCGCCATTCAAACCAGCTCGATGGGGCCGATCGGCGGCGCGCGCTGCCAATACCATCTGCGCCAGATCCTGGTGTTCCTCGATGCGATGGTAATGAACAAGCCTGAGTTTATGGGCGGCGTGATCCAGAGCAAGGTCGATGAACAGGCCGGTGAACTGAGCGATCAGGGAACGCTGGATTTCCTGACCGGCCAGCTGTCCGCATTCAGCGATTTTATTCGCCGCGTGGAGTGACCGTCTCGCGGCGCCCGCGGGGCGCCGTAACAGGACATGAAGTCCGTCAATTCATTGAAAATTAAAGCCATAGCATCATGTATTTTTTCATTTTAGCGTTATTTTTTGTTTCCATCACCAGTCCCGCTTTCGCCGCAGACATGCGTTATCCCGCCGGTGAAGAGCCGCTGGAGCTGCCGGCACACAGTGCGCTCAACGCCCAGCTGTCGCGATCCGCGCAAAACCAGGAAGACAAAAAGCTGGGCGCCATGTCGCTGTACCTGACGCTGATGCGCGAAGACGGCCGCAACGTCTGGGCGCCCTACCAGCTGGCGGTATCGTCGGCGGAGAAAGGCCAAACCGAGCTGGCGGAGCGCTACCTGCAGCTGAGCGCCGATCGCGGCCTGTGGTACTACTACAACCTGCTGGAGGACGACGCCTTCAACAGCATCCAACACTCCGCCACCTACCAATCGATCCTGGCCGCCACCAAAGCGCGCTATCTGCAGCACGCCCGCCACTATGAAGGCAAGGCCAGCTACGCGATGCCGGACGGCGAAGCGCCGCCAGAAGGCTGGCCAACGGTGATCTTCCTGCATACCTACGGCAAAGCCGCCGCCATCAGCCCGGAAGAACGGCTGCTGTTCGGCGAAATGGGCGTGGCCTACATCGAGATCAACGGCACGCAAATGCTGTCGGAAAACAGCTTCCGCTGGTCGAATTACAGCGATGAGAGCACCCACTCCGCCATTCAGCGTACGCTGCAACAGCTGGCTCCGCAGCTAAAGCTGAATACCCAACGGATTTACCTCAGCGCCCGCGGCCAGGGCGCACTGCACGCCGCCAACCTGATCGCGAAGTACCCGCAGTTTTATGCCGGCGCGCTCCTGATCGCCCCCAACGGCGAGATCAAGCCGGCCCAGCAGTCGCTGGCGGCGCAAAAGAAAATCGTGATGGCGTATTACGATCGGCAGAACTTCAGCGAGCAGGCGCTGGCATTACACTTCGCCAATCTGTTCGGGGAGGATAATCAGGTGCAGACGCTGCACTTCGCCCAGGGCGAGGATGCCGCCGGCAGTTGGCAGGCGCGCTTCAGGCGACCGTTGCAGTGGGTGTTGGATCGGGCGCCGGATGCGACGCCGGGCGTCTAGGGGTTCAGGGCCGACAGGCGTCGGCCCTTTGGCGGTCAATGACCGTCGACGAAGACGATCTTCAGCACGAACAGCAGCGCCACCACCACCACGCACGGGCTGATTTCACGCCAGCGGCCGGTGCCGAGCTTCATCACGCAGTAGGAGATAAAGCCGAGCGCAATGCCTTCGGTGATCGAGAAGCTGAACGGCATCATCACCGCGGTGACAAACGCCGGTACCGCTTCGGTCAGATCGTCCCACTTCACCCGCGCCAGGCTGGAGGTCATCAGCACGCCGACGTAGATCAACGCGCCGGCGGCGGCGTAGGCCGGCACCATGCCCGCCAACGGCGACAGGAAGATCACCAGCAGGAACAGCAGGCCGGTGACCACCGCCGTTAAACCGGTGCGGCCGCCGACGGCGACGCCGGACGAACTTTCGATGTAAGCGGTCACGGAAGAGGTGCCCGCCAGCGAACCGGCCACCGAGCTGATGCTGTCTACGTACAGCGCCTGCTTCATGCGCGGGAACTTGCCCTGGCTGTCGGTCAGGCCGGCTTTATCGGTGACGCCGATCAGGGTGCCGGAGGAGTCGAACAGGTTCACCAGCATAAACGAGAAGATGATCCCGGCCAGCCCGATGTTCAGCGCGCCGGCCACGTCGACCTGGCCCACCACCGAGGTGATGCTCGGCGGCAGGGAGAACAGGCCGCCGTATTTCACGTCGCCCAGCATCCAGCCGATCAGGGTGGTGACCACGATTGACACCAGCACCGCCGCATGGAAGTTGCGCGAAGAGAGCACGGCGATGATGAAGAAGCCGAGTGCCCCCAGCAGCACATTGTGCGAGGTCAGGCTACCGATGGTCACCAGCGTGTCCGGGTTGGCCACCACGATGCCGGCGTTTTTCAGCCCCATCATGCCGATGAACAGACCGATGCCGCTGGTGATGCCGACCCGCAGGCTGACCGGTATGTTGGCGATCATCCAGTAGCGGATGCGGAAAATGGTCAGCAGCAGCAGGCCGACCGCCCCCCAGAAGATGGCGCCCATGCCCACCTGCCAGGAGATGCCCATCGCCCCGACTACCACGAAGGCGAAGAAGGCGTTCAGGCCCATCGCCGGCGCCAGCGCCACCGGCAGGTTCGCCAGCAGGCCCATAAAGATGCTGCCAAAGGCGGCGATCAGACAGGTGGTGACAAATACCGCCTGGGTATCCATGCCCGCCGCGCCCAAAATTTGCGGGTTAACGAACACGATATACACCATGGTGAGGAAGGTGGTGATACCGGCAATCGTTTCCGTACGCGCCGTCGTGCCATGTTGCTTGAGTTTAAACACGCGCCCAAGCAAGCCTTGCTCAGCGTCAAGGCCAGATACTGGTTTGGTCATTATCAGAATTCCGAAAATGGGAATGGACAGTCGCCGGCTATCCTATAACAAAAAGTGGGGCTTTTGACGCCGGTCACAGGTTTTTTTCGCCGTCTTTACGGCTAAACGCCTCAACGGCTTGTATTTACAGGCATTCATCCCCCGTTGCCGCCCGCTGCGTTGCCGTTTGCCGGCACGGCCGATAAAATGGCCTATCGCATCTCTTACCCTACCCGCTAAAAAAACAGGAATCCGCATGTCTTCGACCTTTATCGATAAGCTCGCGTTGATCGCGCTGAAAGATGACAAAGTGGCGCTGGTGCGCTCACATAATAAGACGCTGTTTTATATGCCGGGCGGAAAACGCGAAGCGGGTGAAACCGACGAACAGGCGCTGTGCCGCGAAATCGACGAAGAGCTGACCGTTGCGCTGCTGCCGAACTCCATCGCATTTTACGGCGAGTTCGCCGGCCCGGCGGACGGCAAACAGGACGGCACCCAGGTGCGCATTCGCTGCTACCAGGCCGACTTTACCGGGCAGCTGCAGCCGGCCGCCGAAATCGCCGAGCTGAGATGGTGCGACAGCCGCGACTTGCCGCACTGCTCGCACGTCGCCGCACTGATTTTGCACGATCTTAAGGCGCGTAGCCTGATCAAGTGATCGCTGAGCGGCCTCAGCGGCGTTAACCCGAAGGAACCTGTCCCGCATGAATCAGATTGACTGCATTTTGTTCGACTGCGACGGCACGCTGGTGGACAGCGAAGTGCTGTGCAGCAAAGCCTATGTACACATGTTCGCCCACTACGGTATTCACCTGTCGCTGGAAGAGGTATTCAAGAAATACAAAGGGGTGAAGCTGTACGAGATCATCGATCGGGTCAACGCCGAGCAGGGCACTGACCTGGCAAAAGAGACACTGGAGCCACTGTATCGGCAGGAAGTGGCGCGGCTGTTCGACAGCGAATTACAGCAGATTGCCGGCGCCCGCGAGCTGCTGGCGCAGGTGACGGTACCTGTCTGCACCGTCTCCAACGGGCCGGTCAGCAAGATGCAGCACTCGCTCGGCCTGACCGGCATGCTGCCTTATTTTGATGACCGGTTGTTCAGCGGCTATGACATTCAGCGCTGGAAGCCGGATCCGGCGATCGTGTTTCACGCCGCCGAACAGATGCAGGTGCCGGTGACGCGCTGCATCCTGGTGGACGACTCGCCCGCCGGCGCCCAGGCCGGCATCAACGCCGGCATTCCGGTCTTTTACTTCTGCGCCGATCCGCATAACCCGCCGATCGATCACCCATTGGTAACGACCTTTGACAACCTGGCTCAGCTGCCCGCGCTGTGGCGCGAACGCGGCTGGCGGCTGACGGCCGATTAACTGGCCGGCAACGGTGGCTTGTTGCGCCACCAGCGCCAGGACCGTTTTAGCGCGCGGGTTTGCGCGCCGAAGCGGCGGTTGACCGCGTTGGCCAGCAGATCGAGCGCCAGACAGAACACGAAATAGACCAGCGCCACGAACAGGAACACTTCCATCGGGTAGACCATGCTGCGGTTGTTGACCTGGGTCGCCAGAAAGGTCAGTTCGCCAACGCCGACGATATAAGCCAGCGAGGTGTCTTTGATCAGGGAGATCCACTGGTTGATGAACGACGGCACCATCATGCGCAGCGCCTGCGGCAGCACGATCATGCGCAGCGTCTGCCAACGGGTCAGCCCCAGAGAAAGCCCGGCCTGCCACTGGCCGGGACCGATCGCGGCGATGCCGGCCTTCACCGCATGGGCCAGATAGGCCGAAGCGATCAGCGCCAGCGCGCACACCACGGTAGTGATTTCCGGGATCTCGACGCCAAACACCATCGGCAGCAGGAAATAGGTCCAAAAGATCAGCATGATGACCGGAATGGCGCGGAAAAAGCCCAGCACCGCCGCCAGCAGCCCGGCGGCGACGCCGCGCGACATCGCCAGCGCCACGCCGAATAACGTGCCGAGCACCGCCGAGGCTACGCCAGCCATCAGGCTGATCGCCAACGTCAGCGCGGCGCCGCCTAATGGGCCATCCGGCCAGGTGCCCCACAGCAGGTAGCCCAGGTTATCGTGAATTACGCTGAAATCCATCTCAATGTCCTCCCAGCGGTTTACGCTGTTGGCGCCACATGCCCCAGCCTTCCAGCAGCGCGATAATGGCGATATACAGCACCGTCGCCACGCCGAACGCCTGGAAGGTGCGCAACGTTTCGGTTTCGACCTGGCGCGAGGCGTAAGAGAGTTCGGCAACGCCGATTGCCATGGTCAGCGACGAGTTCTTGATCACGTTCATGTATTGGCCCAGCAGCGGCGGCAGCGCGATTTTCAGCGCCTGTGGCAGTACCACGTAGCGCATCGCCTGCCAGCCGGTCAGCCCCAGCGCCTGCGCGGCATATTTCTGCCCGCCGGCGACGCCGCGAATACCGGAACGGATCTCTTCGGCGATAAAGGCGGTGGAGTAGAGCGTCAGGCCGAAGAAACCGGCGAGAAACTCGAACGACGGCCACTCAAGCGGGCCAACCTGATGTGAACTGTTCAGCCATTGCATGGCGGCGGACGGCAGGATCTGCCCGGCGGCGAAGTACCAGAAGAACAGCTGCACCAGCAGCGGCGTATTGCGAAACAGCGAGCTGTACCCCATCGCCAGCCAGCGCAACGGCCGCAGGCTGCTGTCGCGCATCGCCGCCAGCACAAAGCCCAGCAGCGTGGCCGCCAGGCCCGCGCAGGCGGAAAGCCACAGCGTCAGCAGAAAGCCGTGCCACAGCCAGCTCAGGTATTGCGGCGCCAGCAGCCAGTCCAGGTTCATGTTCAATCCTTGTCTTGCAGAATGCATCAGGGGCGCAGCAAGCTGCGCCCCTCCGTGCCGATCTCAGCGCGAGCGGTTAAATCAGGCTTTCGGTTGCTGATCCAAAGGCGCGATTTTGAAATCGCCGCGCGGTTGGGCGGATTGGGTTTCCGGCCCGAACCAGCGATCGTAAATCTTAACCGCTTCGCCGTCTTTTTCCAGCGTGATCAGCGTCTCGTTCACCGCGGCGGTCAGGCGATCTTCGCCCTTGGGAATGCCGACGCCCTGGTATTCTTTGGTAAGACTGAACGGCGAAATTTCAAATTCCGCCTTCTGTGCCGCCGGCAGGTTGCCGAGCAGGCCGACCAGCTTGGCGTCATCCTGAGTGATCGCCTGCACGTTGCCGTTGCGCAGCGCCACGAACGCCAGCGGGGTGTCATCGTAGGAGATCACTTTCGCCGTCGGGAAACGCTCGCGCAGGGTGATTTCCTGCACCGTGCCCTTGTCCGCGCCGATGCGCAGCTTCTTGATGTCTTCCGGGGTTTTCAGCACGCCTTTGCGGGCGATGAATTTCTGGCCGGTGGCAAAGTACGGCACGCTGAAGTTCACTTCCTTGGCGCGCTCGTCGGTAATGGTGAAGTTGGCGGCGATCAGGTCAACCTTCTTCGACACCAGCAGCGGAATGCGGTTGGCCGGGTTGGTGGCGCGCAGCTCCACTTTTACCCCCAGCGCTTTGCCGATCGCGTCGGCGACGTCCACATCGTAGCCCACCAGCTTCTTGCTCTGCGGATCGATGTAGCCGAACGGCGGGTTGCTGTCGAACACCGCGATGCGCACCACGCCGGCTTGCTTGATATCGTCAAGTTTGTCCGCGTGCGCGGCGCCGGCGGCGAGGCCGGTCAGACTGGCTAACAACGTTAAGGCCAAAGCGCGATGTTTCATAGAAAGCTCCTAAGTGGTTGATGTCCTGCTGGCGGATAAGCTAGCAAGCGCCACATAGGTCAGGAAATAATATAAAAAGCTATATTTATAACCTTTTTATCTTTACGCGCTTAAGATGGAATAAAGGCGCGGGAAACCGCGCCTTTGAAGGATATTACCCGGAAAGGGTTAGTCGGCTTTTTCGTCTTTAGCGCCCGGAGAGAGCAGCTTTTCCAGGGCGTCGCCACCCAAATGACGGAAGTCCTGCCCTTTGACAAAATAGAAGATAAATTCGCAGATGTTCTGGCAGCGGTCGCCGATACGCTCGATAGAACGGGCGCAGAACAACGCGGTCAGCACGCTCGGGATGGTGCGTGAGTCTTCCATCATGTAGGTCATCAGCTGACGCACGATGCCTTCGTATTCCTGGTCGACCTTTTTATCTTCGCGGTAAATACGGATCGCCTCGTCCAGATCCATGCGCGCAAACGCGTCCAGCACGTCGTGCAGCATCTGCACAGTGTGGCGCCCCAGCGATTCCAGGCTGACCAGCAGCGGCTGGTGCTGGTGCGAGAACTTCTCCAGCGCGGTGCGGCAGATTTTGTCCGCCACGTCGCCGATACGCTCCAGCTCGGAAATGGTTTTGATGATCGCCATGACCAGGCGCAGATCGCTGGCGGTCGGCTGACGCTTGGCGATGATGCGCACGCAGGCTTCGTCGATCGCCACTTCCATCATGTTGACCTTGGCGTCGCCTTCGATCACGCGCTTGGCCAACTCGCCATCCTGATTGTGCATCGCGGTGATGGCGTCGGTCAGCTGTTGCTCCACCAGCCCGCCCATGGTCAGCACCTGGGTGCGGATATGCTCGAGCTCTGCGTTGAACTGGCCGGAAATGTGTTTGTTTAAATTCAGGTTATCCATGATGCTTCCTATCAACCATAACGGCCAGTGATGTAGTCTTCAGTCTGCTTTTTCTGCGGCGCAGTGAACAGGTTATCAGTATCACTGAACTCGATCAGCTCGCCCAGATACATAAATGCGGTAGAGTCGGAGCAGCGCGCCGCCTGCTGCATGTTGTGCGTTACGATCACCACGGTGTAATCGGCCTTCAGCTCGCTGATCAACTCTTCAATCTTGCCGGTGGAGATCGGATCCAGCGCCGAGCAAGGTTCATCCAGCAACAGCACTTCCGGACGAATGGCGATGCCGCGGGCGATGCACAGACGCTGCTGCTGGCCGCCGGAGAGGCTGTAGCCGCTCTGGTGCAGCTTGTCCTTGGTTTCGTTCCACAGCGCCGCCTTGGTCAGCGCCCACTGCACGCGTTCGTCCATATCGGCGCGCGACAGCTTTTCAAACAGGCGAACGCCGAAAGCGATGTTGTCGTAAATCGACATCGGGAACGGCGTCGGCTTCTGGAACACCATGCCGACCTTGGCGCGCAGCAGCGCGATATCCGAGTTGTCGGTCAGGATGTTCTGGCCGTCCAGCAGGATGCCGCCTTCCGCGCGCTGTTCCGGGTACAGCTGGTACATCTTGTTGAAGGTGCGCAGCAGGGTGGATTTGCCGCAGCCGGACGGGCCGATAAACGCGGTGACCTTGTTCTTGGCGATATCCAGCGTGATGTTCTTCAGCGCATGGAATTTGCCATAGTAGAAGTTCAGATCGCGTACCTGAATTTTGCTGCTGGAAGCGTCAGTAACCATACTCATCAAGACTTCTCTCTTTTCATCAGCGCCGCCAAAACGGCGCTCAAAATTTTATGAATGCTTTTTCTTGGCGAAAACCACGCGCGCCAGGATATTCAGTAACAGTACGCACAGGGTGATCAACAGCACCCCGGCCCAGGCCAGCTGTTGCCATTCGGCGAACGGGCTCATGGCGAATTTGAAGATGGTCACCGGCAGGTTGGCGATCGGCTGCATCAGGTCGGTGCTCCAGAACTGGTTCGACAGCGAGGTGAACAGCAGCGGTGCGGTTTCCCCCGCGATGCGCGCAATCGCCAGCAGCACGCCGGTGATGATGCCGGACACCGACGCCTTCAGCGTGATGGCGGAAATCATGCGCCATTTCGGCGTGCCCAGGGCGTAGGCGGCCTCGCGCAGCGTATCCGGCACCAGCTTCAGCATGTTCTCGGTGGTACGAATGACGATCGGCACCTGCAGCAGCGCCAGCGCCACGATACCGGCCCAACCGGAGAAGTGTTCCATCTTCGCCACCACGATGGTGTAAACGAACAGGCCCACCACGATCGACGGTGCGGACAGCAGGATATCGTTGATAAAGCGGATCACTTCCGCCAGCCAGGATTTACGGCCGTATTCCGCCAGGTAGATGCCGGCCATGATGCCCAGCGGTGTACCGAAGAGGGTCGCCCACAGGATCAACAGGCCGCTGCCGGCGATGGCGTTGGCCAAGCCGCCGCCCGCGGTATTCGGCGGCGGGGTCATTTCGGTGAACAGCGCCAGCGACATACCGTCGAAGCCTTTGGTGACGGTGGCGATCAGGATCCAGATCAACCAGAACAGCCCGAACGCCATGGTCGCCATCGACAGGAACAGCGCGAGGCGGTTTTTTTGCCGGCGCCAGGCCTGCATTTTGCGGCGGCTTTCCGCCAGAACGACTGCGTTTTGCATATCCATCGTCGCCATGTTAACGCCCCTCATTCTTGGCCAGACGCATGATCATCAGTTTCGACAGCGCCAGCACGATAAAGGTGATAACAAACAGAATCAGGCCCAGCTCCATCAACGCGGCGGTGTGCACGCCGGACTCGGCTTCGGCGAATTCGTTGGCCAGCGCCGAGGTGATGCTGTTGCCCGGCATGTACAGCGAAGCGCTGTCGAGCTGGTAGGTGTTGCCGATGATAAAGGTCACCGCCATGGTTTCCCCCAGCGCACGGCCCAGGCCCAACATCACGCCGCCGATGACGCCGTTTTTGGTGAACGGCAGCACGATGCGCCAGATGACTTCCCAGGTGGTGCAGCCGATGCCGTAGGCCGACTCTTTCATCATTACCGGGGTCTGTTCGAACACGTCGCGCATGACCGCAGCGATGTAAGGAATGATCATGATCGCCAGGATCACCCCGGCGGCCAGGATGCCGATGCCGAAGGCGGGGCCGGAGAACAGCTCGCCGACGATCGGAATGCCCGACAACACTTCGCCCACCGGCGTCTGGAAGTATTCGGCGAACAGTGGAGCGAACACGAACAGGCCCCACATGCCGTAGACGATGCTCGGGATGGCCGCCAGCAGCTCAATGGCGATGCCCAGCGGCCGCTTCAACCAGTTCGGCGCCAGTTCGGTCAGGAACAGCGCGATGCCGAAACTCACCGGCACGGCGATGATCAGCGCGATAAGCGAGGTGACCACGGTGCCGTAGATCGGCACCAGCGCGCCGAACTGCTCCGCCGGCGCATCCCACTCTTTGGTCCACAGGAAGGCGAAGCCGAATTTCTGCATGCTTGGCCAGGAGGCGAAGATCAGCGAAACGATGATGCCGCCCAGCAACAATAGGGTAATCAGCGCAGCCAGTCTCACCAGCGCGCTGAAAATGATGTCACCGTTTTTGCCCGGTGCTTTGATGGTCGGCTTGTACTCAGCCATAGATTACTCTCTGTTTGAACCCTGGCAGCCCCAACCGGGATCGGAGCCTGAAGAACTGTGTGGGGCGCGGCGAACCCGCGCCCCTGCGTTGTTAGTACAGCGCTTTACCTGAACTGTCTTTTACGTTGGTTTTCCAGGCCGCGCGCACCTGCTCAACCACTTCTGTCGGCAGGGTGGCGTAATCCAGCTCGTTCGCCTGCTTGGCGCCGGTTTTGTAAGCCCAGTCGAAGAACTTCAGCACTTCGGCGCCCTGAGCAGGGTTTTTCTGCTCTTTGTGCACCAGGATGAAGGTGGTGGAGGTGATTGGCCACACGTTGTCGCCTTTCTGGTCAGTCAGATCCTGAGCGAAGGTCTTGCTCCAATCCACGCCTTTGGCCGCGTTGCTGAAGCTCTCTTCGGTCGGGCTGACCGGTTTGCCGTCGGCGGAAACCAGCTTGGTGTAAGCCAGGTTGTTCTGCTTGGCGTAAGCGTATTCTACGTAGCCGATAGAGCCTGGCAGACGCTGAACGAAGGCGGCGATGCCGTCGTTGCCTTTGCCGCCCAGACCGGTCGGCCAGTTAACGGTAGAACCGGCGCCAATCTTCTCTTTCCACTGCGCGTTGGCCTTGGACAGGTAGCTGGTGAACACGAACGAGGTGCCGGAACCGTCGGCGCGGCGCACCACGGCGATGTTCTGGTCAGGCAGTTTCACGCCTGGGTTCAGCTTGGTGATAGCCGGGTCGTTCCATTTTTTGACGTTGCCCAGGTAGATATCGCCCAGGGTTTTACCGTCCAGAGTCAGTTCGCCGGATTTGATGCCCGGGATATTCACGGCCAGCACCACGCCGCCGATCACGGTCGGGAACTGGAACAGGCCGTCGGCCGCCAGCTTGTCGTCAGACAGCGGGGCATCGGAGGCGCCAAAGTCAACGGTGTTGGCCACGATTTGCTTCACGCCGCCAGAGGAGCCGATGCCCTGATAGTTAACTTTGTTGCCGGTTTCTTTCTGATAAGAATCTGCCCACTTGGCGTAAACCGGAGCGGGGAATGTCGCACCTGCACCGGTCAGGCTGGCAGCAGCGAACGCGGACACGGCGGTCAGGGAGAAGGTCGCTGCCACAATACTGGCGACGGTGGTACGCATCAGTTTCATAATCCCTCCTAATGGGATACTTAAAATCGACTTCGAGTCGTTTTAATCAGAGTAAGTATTGCTGCAGGAGGGAAAATAGGACAGTTTGGTGACAGAAAAATGTACGCAATATGACAGTTATATTACAGTGTATTTGAGGAGTAATGATTTATATAAAAATCAATTCGTTAAATCAAAAACAGCGCAATTGCCAAGCAATAAAAAAACCGTTTTGGCGCGGCCTATCCGCTTGAATATGACAACGTTTATCCCTGAATAGGCGCCGCAGTCATCTTTCGCGTTGCTCATGAAAAAAGCCGGCGCTAAGGCCGGCTTTTGCAGTTTACCTGCGGCAGATTACTCTACGGTGACAGACTTCGCCAGGTTGCGCGGCTGGTCAACGTCGGTGCCTTTGATCAGCGCCACGTGGTAAGACAGCAGCTGCAACGGCACGGTGTAGAAGATCGGCGCCACGATTTCCTCGACGTGTGGCAGAGGAATGATGGTCATGCCTTCGCTGCTGACGAAACCGGCGTCCTGATCGGCGAACACGTACAGCTGGCCGCCGCGCGCGCGCACTTCTTCAATGTTGGACTTCAGCTTTTCCAGCAGTTCATTGTTCGGCGCCACCACGATCACCGGCATATCGGCGTCGATCAGCGCCAGCGGGCCGTGTTTCAGCTCGCCCGCCGCATAAGCTTCGGCGTGAATATAGGAGATCTCTTTCAGCTTCAGCGCCCCTTCCATGGCGATCGGATACTGATCGCCGCGGCCGAGGAACAGCGCATGGTGCTTGTCGGAGAACCCTTCCGCCAGCGCTTCGATCTCTTTATCCATCGACAGCATCTGCTCGATGCGCGCCGGCAGCGCCTGCAGGCCGTGCACGATCTCCTGCTCCACGCTTTCCGCCATGCCTTTCAGACGGCCCAGACGTGCCACCAGCATCAACAGCACGGTGAGCTGCGTGGTGAAGGCTTTGGTCGAAGCTACGCCGATTTCCGTGCCGGCCTTGGTCATCAACGCCAGATCGGATTCGCGCACCAGCGAAGAACCCGCCACGTTACAAACGGCCAGCGAACCGAGATAACCCAGCTCTTTGGACAGGCGCAGCGCCGCTAATGTGTCGGCGGTTTCGCCGGATTGCGACAAGGTGATGATCAGGCTGCCTGGACGCACCGCCGATTTGCGGTAACGGAATTCGGACGCGATCTCGACATCGCATGGCACGCCGGCCAACGCTTCAAACCAGTAGCGCGCCACCATACCTGAGTGGTAAGAAGTGCCACAGGCGATAATCTGCACGTGCTGCACCTTGGCCAACAGCTCATCGGCACGCGGGCCCAGCTCGCTCAGGTTGATTTGGCCATGGCTGAAACGCCCTTCCAGGGTGTTTTTCAGCGCCAGCGGCTGTTCGTAGATCTCTTTTTGCATGTAGTGACGGTAAGCGCCCTTGTCGCCGGCGTCATACTGCACCTGGGATTCGATCTCAGGGCGCTCGATGGCGTTGCCCTGCTTGTCGAAGATGTTGACGGTGCGGCGAGTCACTTCCACCACGTCGCCTTCTTCCAGGAAGATGAAGCGGCGGGTGACCGGCAGCAGCGCCAGCTGATCGGAAGCGATGAAGTTTTCCCCGACACCGCGGCCGATAACCAACGGGCTGCCGGAGCGCGCAGCGACCAATACGCTCGGATCGCGGCTGTCCATCACCACGGTGCCGTAGGCGCCGCGCAGCTGTGGGATCACGCGCTGAACCACTTCCAGCAGCGTACCGCCTTGCAGTTGTTCCCAGTGCACCAGGTGCGCAATCACTTCGGTGTCGGTTTCGGAGCTGAAGCGATAACCGCGTTCGATCAGCAGTTCGCGCAGCGGTTCGTGGTTTTCGATGATGCCGTTATGCACTACGGTAATGTAGTCGGAAACATGCGGGTGCGCGTTCGCCTCGGTCGGTTCACCGTGCGTTGCCCAGCGGGTGTGAGCGATGCCGGTACCGCCGTGTAGATCGGTTTGCTCCGCCGCTTCGGCCAGTTTTTGTACCTTGCCTACGCGGCGCAGGCGACTGACGTTGCCTTTCTCGTCGACCACCGCCAGACCGGCGGAGTCATAACCGCGGTACTCGAGACGACGTAAACCTTCCAACAGGATTTCTGCGATATCACGTTGCGCTACTGCGCCTACAATTCCACACATCAGTTATATTCCTAATGAACGCCCTTCATGGGCGCTTTCGATGCCTTGACCTGATTTTTGCCGGTTTTTACCGTGCGTCCCCCGAGCCTGTAGATGGTGGGGTTATTATGTTTTGTATTGGGCTCGTGAACGGAGCCCAACGCAAAACACACTATGACTTCTTCTTCACCGGACGTTGCCAGCCCTGAATGTGCACCTGCTTGACGCGGCTCAGCACCAATTCGTTCTCGGCGATATCGCGCGTCACCGTGGTGCCGGCGGCGATGGTGGAGCCTTTGCCGACTGACACCGGCGCCACCAGCTGAGTATCGGAACCGACGAATACGCCGTCGCCGATCAGCGTCTTGTGCTTGTTGGCGCCATCGTAGTTGCAGGTGATGGTGCCGGCGCCGATATTCACGTCATCGCCGATTTCGGCATCGCCCAGGTAGCTGAGGTGGCCGGCCTTGGAGCCTTTGCCCAGACGCGCTTTTTTCATTTCCACGAAGTTGCCGACGTGGGCCCCTGCCGCCAGCTCCGCGCCTGGGCGCAGGCGGGCGAACGGCCCCACGGTGCAGTCGGCCTCCAGCACGCTGTCTTCCAGCACGCTGTAAGGGCTGATCTCGCAGTCATCGCCAATCACGCAGTTTTTCAGCACGCAGCCGGCGCCGATTTTCACTCGGTCGCCCAGCTTGACGTGACCTTCGATAATCACATTCGCATCAATAGTGATGTCGCGGCCGTGAACAAGTTCCCCGCGCAGATCGAAACGCGCCGGATCCAGCAACATCACGCCGGCCAACAACAGCTTTTCAGACTGTTCCGACTGGAAGACGCGCTCCAGGGTCGCCAGCTGCAGGCGGTTGTTTACGCCTTCCACTTCACTCAGGCGCGACGGGTGCACAGCCTCGATTTTTTTGCCGTCGGCATGGGCCAACGCAATGATATCGGTGATGTAAAACTCGCCCTGTGCGTTGTCGTTATTCAACATCCCCAGCCAGCGCTTCAGATCGCGCCCGTTCGCCACCAGGATGCCGGTATTGATTTCGTTAATCTGGCGCTGCGCCTCGCTGGCATCCTTGTGTTCGACGATGCCCACCACGTTGCCCTGCTCGCGCACGATACGGCCGTAACCGCTCGGATCGTCCAACTTGACCGTCAGCAGACCAATGCCGCCCTGCGGCTTGGCCGCCAGCAGGCGTTGCAACGTATCTACGGAGATCAACGGCACGTCGCCGTATAACATCAGCACGTCTTCATCGTCGGCAAAGTGCGGCGCAGCCTGCTGCATTGCATGACCGGTACCCAGTTGCTCGGCCTGCAGCACCCAGTTCAGCGCGCCGTCAGTCAGCGTGCTTTTCAACAAATCGCCGCCGTGGCCGTATACCAGGTGAACATGTTGCGCGCCCAGTTTCATCGCGGCATCAATGACGTGCTGCACCATCGGCTTGCCGGCCAAAGGATGCAACACTTTGGGAAGATCGGAATACATGCGCGTACCCTTGCCTGCGGCGAGGATGACCACGCTCATTGCGCTGTTCGACATAAGCAACCTGATAACTCCATTTTGATAGACGAAAGTAAAACCGTTTAGCGACGATATTACTACATATTTCTCATCACGAACCCGGCGCAGGCCGCGCGGCTCTTGGCCTGCCGCCACCATGGCCGATTCGGCTTCAGGACGAAAAAACTGTCGGCGTTCGGCGACGTTTCCTTCCCAATATCAGGGGTTATACACCACACCGCCCGCCGGGCTGAAATGCTTATTTTAAAGTAAAAAAAAAGCGACCCTATAGGCCGCTTTCTTAAAGTTGGGTGCAGAACACCCAAACATTACATCGCTTTTCTGGTGAGCTCGATAACGCGCAGTTTTGCGATCGCTTTCGCCAGTTCAGCGGATGCCTGAGCATAGTCGACATCGCCATGAGAGCTGCGAATGTGTTCTTCAGCTTTACGCTTAGCTTCCAACGCTCTCGCTTCGTCGAGGTCAGTACCACGGATAGCAGTGTCCGCCAGCACGGTAACCACGCTCGGCTGCACCTCAAGGATGCCGCCGGACAGGTAGATGAACTCTTCTTCACCGTGCTGCTTAACAATACGCACCATGCCAGGCTTGATGGCAGTCAGCAGCGGCGCATGGCCAGGGAAGATCCCCAGTTCACCTTCGCTGCCTGTCACCTGGATCTTCTGCACCAGGCCGGAAAACATCTGTTTTTCCGCGCTGACTACATCCAGATGGTAAGTCATAGCCATATCACCCTCCTCTCAAGGCGTTACAGTTTCTTGGCTTTTTCCACTGCTTCTTCAATGGTGCCAACCATGTAGAACGCCTGCTCCGGCAGGTGGTCATAGTCGCCGTCCATAATGCCTTTGAAACCACGGATGGTGTCTTTCAGCGATACGAACTTGCCCGGAGAACCGGTGAAGACTTCTGCCACGAAGAACGGCTGAGACAGGAAACGTTGGATCTTACGCGCACGGGATACGACCAGTTTGTCTTCTTCAGACAGCTCGTCCATACCCAGGATCGCGATGATATCTTTCAGTTCCTGGTAGCGTTGCAGAATGGACTGCACGCCACGCGCTACGTCGTAGTGCTCCTGGCCAACAACCAGCGGATCCAGCTGACGGCTGGTGGAATCCAGCGGGTCAACGGCCGGGTAGATACCCAGAGAAGCGATGTTACGGCTCAGTACCACGGTTGCGTCCAAGTGCGCAAAGGTGGTGGCTGGTGACGGGTCAGTCAAGTCATCCGCAGGAACGTAAACGGCCTGTACGGAAGTGATGGAACCGGTCTTGGTCGAGGTGATACGTTCTTGCAGAACGCCCATCTCTTCCGCCAGCGTTGGCTGATAACCTACCGCGGATGGCATACGGCCCAGAAGTGCGGACACTTCGGTACCGGCCAGGGTGTAACGGTAGATGTTGTCAACGAACAGCAGAACGTCACGGCCTTCGTCACGGAATTTCTCCGCCATGGTCAGACCGGTCAGCGCAACGCGCAGACGGTTACCTGGTGGCTCGTTCATCTGGCCGTAAACCAGGGATACTTTGTCCAGAACGTTGGAGTCGGTCATTTCGTGGTAGAAGTCGTTACCCTCACGAGTACGCTCGCCCACACCCGCAAACACGGAATAACCGGAGTGCTCGATCGCGATGTTACGGATCAGCTCCATCATGTTTACGGTTTTACCTACGCCCGCACCGCCGAACAGACCGACTTTACCGCCCTTGGCGAACGGACAAATCAGGTCCATTACCTTGATACCGGTTTCCAGCAGTTCCTGGGAGCTGGACAGCTCTTCGTAGCTCGGCGCCGCGCGGTGAATCGCCCAACGCTCTTCTTCGCCGATGTCGCCTTTCATGTCGATCGGTTGACCCAATACGTTCATGATACGGCCCAGGGTAGCTTTACCCACCGGCACTTCAATCGGGTGGTCCAGGTTGTTCACTTTCAGACCGCGACGCAGACCGTCGGAGGTCCCCATTGCGATACAGCGAACCACGCCACCGCCCAGCTGTTGCTGAACTTCCAACACCAGTTTTTCGGTGCCGTTTTCTACCTCAAGGGCGTCGTACACTTTTGGTACGGCATCCTGAGGGAACTCGACGTCCACCACGGCGCCGATTACCTGGATAATCTTTCCAGTAGCCATCTTGAATCCTCTACGTAATTCGTAAACCTAGCTTAAACCGCGGAGGCTCCCGAAACGATCTCGGTGAGTTCCTGAGTGATGCTGGCCTGACGCGCCTTGTTGTATACCAACTGCAGCTCTTTGATCAGGCTACCGCCGTTATCGGTTGCGGCTTTCATCGCGACCATTCGTGCGGCCTGCTCGCTGGCCAGGTTTTCCACGACGCCCTGATAAACCTGCGACTCCACATAGCGGCGCAGCAAGGTATCAAGCAGCACTTTTGGATCGGGTTCATACAGGTAATCCCAAGGCGTTTTCTTCAGCTCTTCGTCATCGGCTGGCGGTAACGGCAGCAGCTGAAGCACCTGCGGCTCTTGGGACATCGTATTAACAAATTTGTTGCTGACAATGTACAGCTTGTCCAAACGACCTTCGTCGTAGGCCTGCAGCATCACTTTCACCGGCCCGATAAGATCCGACAGGGAAGGTTTGTCCCCCATGCCGGTCACTTGGGCAACCACGTTGCCGCCCACGGAGCCAAAGAAAGAGGCCGCTTTAGAGCCAATCAGCGCCAAATCGGTTTCGACGCCTTTTTCGGACCAGGCTTTCATCTCCGCCAGCAGCTTTTTGAACAGGTTGATGTTCAAGCCGCCGCAGAGACCACGGTCAGTAGACACCACCAGATACCCAACGCGCTTAACGTCACGCTCATCCAGGTACGGGTGCTTGTACTCCAGATTCCCTAACGCAAGGTGACCAATCACTTTGCGCATGGTCTCTGCATAAGGACGGCTGGCCGCCATGCGATCCTGCGATTTACGCATTTTGGAGGCGGCGACCATTTCCATCGCTTTAGTGATCTTTTGCGTGTTTTGCACGCTAGCGATCTTACTACGTATCTCTTTTGCGCCGGCCATCTCTGCTTCTCCTCAGTGCCAGACGGCCTGCTGTCTTTCAACAGCAGGACCGTTCGGCGTTACCAGGACTGGGTTTTCTTGAAGGTCTCGAGGATGTCTTTCAACTTGCCCTCGATCTCGTCATTGAAGTTGCCAGTTTGGTTGATGTGGTTCAGCAGCTCGGCGTGCTCGCGGTCCGCATAGGCGACCAGCGCGGCTTCGAAGCTCACCACTTTGGCGACTTCGACGTCGTTCAGGTAACCGCGTTCTGCGGCAAACAGCACCAGAGACTGTTGTGCGACCGACATCGGCGCATACTGTTTCTGTTTCAGCAGCTCGGTCACTTTCTGACCGTGGCTCAGCTGTTTGCGGGTCGCGTCGTCCAGATCGGAGGCGAACTGGGAGAACGCAGCCAGTTCACGATACTGCGCCAGCGCGGTACGGATACCACCGGACAGTTTCTTCATGATCTTGGTCTGCGCGGCGCCACCAACACGGGATACGGAGATACCCGGGTTAACTGCCGGACGAATACCGGAGTTGAACAGGTTGGATTCCAGGAAGATCTGACCATCGGTAATCGAGATTACGTTGGTCGGAACGAACGCGGAAACGTCACCCGCCTGGGTTTCAATGATCGGCAGTGCGGTCAGTGAACCAGTTTGGCCTTTAACTTCACCTTTGGTGAAGGCTTCAACGTATTCGGCGTTAACGCGCGCTGCACGCTCCAGCAAACGGGAGTGCAGGTAGAATACGTCGCCTGGGTAAGCTTCACGACCTGGCGGACGACGAAGCAGCAGGGAAATCTGGCGGTAAGCAACGGCCTGTTTGGACAAGTCATCGTACACGATCAGCGCATCTTCACCGCGGTCACGGAAGTATTCGCCCATTGCGCAACCGGCGTATGGTGCCAGGTATTGCAGTGCAGCGGATTCGGAAGCGGTCGCCACCACCACGATGGTGTTGGCCAGTGCGCCGTGCTCTTCCAGTTTGCGCACCACGTTAGCGATGGTGGACGCTTTCTGGCCGATAGCCACGTAAACGCATTTGATGCCGGAGTCGCGTTGGTTGATGATCGCATCGATCGCCAGCGCGGTTTTACCGGTCTGACGGTCACCGATCACCAGCTCACGCTGGCCACGGCCGATTGGAATCATGGCGTCAACGGATTTGTAGCCAGTCTGAACCGGCTGATCAACGGACTGACGCTCGATAACGCCTGGCGCGATAGCTTCTACCGGAGAGAAACCGTCGTTCTCAATCGGGCCTTTGCCGTCGATTGGCGCGCCCAGGGTGTTAACTACGCGGCCCAGCAGACCACGACCGACTGGAACTTCCAGGATACGGCCGGTACATTTAACCTTCATGCCTTCGGCCAGATCCGCGTACGGACCCATAACCACGGCACCGACGGAGTCGCGCTCCAGGTTCAATGCGATTGCGTAACGGTTGCCTGGCAGCGCGATCATTTCGCCCTGCATAACTTCGGCCAAGCCGTGTACGCGGATGATCCCGTCGCTGACGGAAACGATAGTACCTTCATTGTGAGCTTCGCTCACTACATTGAACTGAGCAATGCGCTGCTTGATCAGTTCGCTGATTTCGGTGGAATTCAGTTGCATGCTCCAGTCCCCTTAAGACTGCAAGACGTCTGTCAGGCGTTCAAGACGACCGCGAACGCTGCCATCAATCACCATATCGCCGGCGCGAACAACGATGCCGGCCAGTACAGACTTGTCAATTTTGCAATTCAGCTTAACTTTGCGTGACAGACGTTTTTCCATCGCAGCGGCGATTTTCGCCTGCTGTTCGTCGCTCAGCGCGCTCGCAGAGAGCACTTCGACTTCGACGGTGGATTCCAGCGAGGCGCGCAGTTCGATGAACTGCTGCAGCACGGCAGGAAGAACCAGTAAACGTCCATTTTCGGCCATTACACGGATAAAGTTCTGGCCATGTTCGTCGAGCCGATCGCCACAAACCGCGATGAACGTCTTGGACAGCGTTTCTGGCGCAACTGCGCCAGACAGCAGTTCAGAAATCTGTTCATTGCGAGTGACTTCAGCAGTAAACGCCAGCATTTCCTGCCAGCGCTCTACGCTTTGGTGCTCAACGGCAAAGTCAAAAGCTGCTTTGGCGTAGGGGCGAGCTACAGTTACAAATTCAGACATCAGCCCCTCCCTCCTTACAGTTCAGCGACCAGTTTATCAACGATGTCGCTGTTAGCAGCTTCATCCACGGAACGTTCGATGATCTTCTCGGCGCCGGCAATTGCCAGCATCGCGACTTGCTTACGCAACTCTTCACGAGCGCGCTTACGTTCGGCTTCGATCTCAGCCTGAGCCTGCGCCACGATTTTGTTACGTTCCTGCTCGGCTTCGGCTTTCGCTTCATCCATGATCTGAGCTTTGCGTTTGTTCGCTTGCTCGATGATCACCTGAGCTTCTGCTTTAGCAGTTTTCAGCTGGTCGGTCGCATTGGCTTGCGCTAAGTCCAGATCTTTTTTGGCACGCTCTGCAGAAGCGAGGCCGTCAGCGATTTCTTTCTGACGTTTCTCGATGGCAGCCATGATCGGCGGCCATACGTACTTCATGCAGAACCAGACAAACAGAACGAACGCGATGGCCTGGCCGAGGATTGTTGCGTTAAGATTCACAGCACAATGCCTCTTTAAAAGTTAATAGTTTGGTTACGTCGTAGAGGGTTGCTCTACTTACGCGACGGCGAACATCACGTACAGACCCAGACCTACAGCGATCATCGGGATGGCGTCGACCAGACCCATAACGATAAAGAACTGTGTACGCAGCAGAGGAATCAGGTCAGGCTGACGAGCAGCGCCTTCCAAGAATTTACCACCCAGGATGCCGATACCGATCGCAGCACCGATTGCCGCTAAACCCATCATCACAGCGGCAGCCATGTACAGCAGATCCATACTCAGGTTTTCCATGACAGTCTCCAGTTTGTTTCAGTTTAAAAGTGCAAGTGTTTTAAGAAAATCAGTGCTCTTCAGACGCCATCGACAGATAGACGATCGTCAGAACCATGAAAATAAAGGCTTGAAGCGTAATGATCAGGATGTGGAAGATAGCCCAAGGCAAGCTCAGGACCCACTGTGACCACCACGGCAACAGGCCGGCAATCAGGATGAAGATCAACTCACCCGCATACATGTTGCCGAACAGTCGCAGACCCAGTGAAACAGGTTTGGACAGCAGGCTGACACCTTCAAGAATCAGGTTGATAGGAATGAATACAGGGTGGTTGAACGGCTGCATGGTCAACTCTTTAACGAACCCGCCAACGCCTTTCATTTTGATGCTATAGAACAGAATCAGGATAAACACGCCCAGCGCCATAGACAGCGTGACGTTCACGTCAGCGGTAGGCACGACGCGCAGCGCAGGCAGACCGAGAACGTGGGTGCCGAGATAAGGCAGGAAGTCAACCGGGATAAGGTCCATCAGGTTCATCAGGAACACCCAGACAAACACGGTCAGTGCCAACGGCGCAATCACCTTGCTCTTGCCGTGGTACATGTCGCGCACGCTGCTGTCGACGAAACCGACCACCAGCTCCACGGCGGTTTGCAGTTTACCCGGCACGCCGCTGGTGGCGTTTTTGGCCACTTTACGGAAGATCACCAGGAAGAGCGCCCCGAGGACGACGGAGAAAAACATCGAGTCGAGGTTAATCGACCAAAACCCAGTCCCGACCTGAAGCTGCGTCAGGTGGTGACCGATATACTCCTGTGGAGTCAAGACTTCTCCTGCAGACATGATGCCTCTTACCCTTATTTAGTTAAGTTCGGTAACTGTTAATCACGGCTGGTGCCACTATCTGCACCACTAACACCGCTAAATAGGTCAGGCCAAGCGGTATAAACTCCGCCTTGAACACCCCCAGCGCCACGATCAGCAAAACGATGGTGATCACGACCTTTAGCCCCTCGCCGATGGCGAACGACCAGGCAACCCTACCGGGCGCCGGCGTTTGCGCCTGGTGGCGCAAGGCAAACAGCATAAACATTGCACTCGGCAACCAGGCGGCGAGACCGCCTGCCAGCGCCGAAGCGCTCCATTCCGGGCTTTTCAGCCAGAAAGCAACGCTGATCAGAACAAAAGTCATTAACTGCAAAAACAGCAGTTTGCGTGCGACTTTCCCGCTGTAAAGGGACACAGACATGACGTTTGTTCTCTCCGTACCCCTGAGGGGGTATGCTGAGTGACGTATACAACTGTTTTTGCTGTCCTGAGTCAAGCAGCAAAAAACGAGCAAATTATACGGGGCATACCAACGAATTCAATCGATAAGTAGCGAAAAGGTGAACAATTATTTAAATTTCCCTATTCCAGCCTATTTTCACAAGAAAACGGTCGGAATAATAGGGCGCATTTAATTGTCTGATTATTCCAGCGTTGCGTTTAGAAACGCGAAGCCGATCACAGTAATGTCCCTTCCTGATTTATAGCCGATGGTCAACCAAACCGTCTTTAGCAATTTGAGCGATCAAAAGATTATATAAATCAAAACATTATCAGTTAACTGTTCAAAAACAATCCGTATACTCGATGAAAACCTTTTATTGACAAGCAGCGGGGCAATATTCCAACAGCCAATTAACATTAGCAGCAAACGCCAATCTTTCGCACATGATTGCTAACGTGACTATTTCCAAATGCAATTACCCTATTGTCGCTAATTAGCCGCGCTTTTTGTGTTAATAGGAAGTAAATTAACTAAAAAAAGCGACCAACTAATTAGCCTGCTTATCTTTCTGATTGGTACTGCCTTTAATTCACGCTTGTTTGATCAAAAGCAAACTCAGTTTGCCTTAAGAATCACCAGATGGCGTTCGCCTTCCAGTTCAGGCACCTGCAACCGCACGATAGACTCCAGGCTAACGCCTGCCGGCAGCTGCGTCAGCTCTTCATCCGGGCGCACGCCTTTCAACGCGTAAAAACGCCCCTGCCCTTTCGCCGGCAGGTGATGACACCAGGACAGCATATCCTGCAGCGAAGCGAACGCGCGGCTGATCACGCCATCGAACGGCGGCTCGGCCGGAAAGGCTTCGACGCGGCTCTGCACCGGTTCGATATTGTTCAGACCCAGCTCATGCTGCACCTGGCGCAGGAAACGCACACGCTTGCCCAGGCTGTCGAGCAGCGTGAAATGTGCGTCCGGGCGCACGATCGCCAGCGGAATGCCCGGCAAGCCGGGGCCGGTGCCGACATCGATAAAACGCGAGCCCTGCAGATGCGGGTTGACCACGATGCTGTCGAGGATGTGGCGCACCAGCATTTGCTGCGGATCGCGCACCGACGTGAGGTTATAAGCCTTGTTCCACTTATCCAGCATGCCGACATAGCCCAGCAGCTGCTGTTTCTGCTGATCGGGCAGCTCAATGCCTGCTGCAGCGAGCAGCGAGTCTAATTTTTTTTGCACAACGGATCCTCTGGCAGGCGCTGAACGACCAGCGGATGGTTAGCTGGCGCAATGAGGCGACTATGATAATTCAGGGCGCAAGTGATGTCAGCGGCCGTTTGGCTACGGGATGAACAAACGGCCGCCTGGGTGCGAGATTTATGCGCTGCGGCGCAGCAGTCCCTGCTTTTTCAGCCAAATCAGCAAAATTGAGATCGCCGCCGGCGTAATGCCGGAAATGCGCGAAGCCTGGCCGATGGAGTTCGGTTTGTGATCGTTCAGCTTGGCGATCACTTCGTTCGACAGCCCCGAAACCTGACGGTAATCGAGATCCAACGGCAGCACGGTATTCTCGTTGCGCTGCTGTTTTTCGATCTCTTCCTGCTGGCGAGCGATGTAGCCTTCGTATTTGACCTGGATCTCGACCTGTTCGGCCGCTTGTACGTCGTCCAGCGGCGGCGCGAAGGCGTCGGTGCCGGTCAACTGCGCGTAATCCATCTCAGGGCGGCGCAGCAGCTCTTCGCCGTTCGCTTCACGCGACAACGGCGCTTTCAGCAGCGCATTGACCTGTTCGACGTTCTCGGCGTGCGGGTGCATCCAGATGTCGCGCAGGCGCTGACGTTCGCGTTCGATTCGCTCCAGCTTCTCGCTATAACGCGCCCAACGGACGTCGTCCACCAGGCCCAGTTCACGGCCTTTTTCCGTCAGGCGGAGATCGGCGTTGTCTTCACGCAGCATCAGACGATACTCGGCGCGTGAGGTAAACATGCGGTATGGCTCTTTGGTACCGAGGGTGCTGAGGTCGTCCACCAGCACGCCCAGATAAGCCTGATCGCGACGTGGCGCCCAGCCTTCCTGTTCGTCGGCGAAGCGCCCGGCGTTCAGACCAGCCAGCAGGCCCTGCGCAGCGGCTTCTTCATACCCGGTAGTGCCGTTGATCTGGCCGGCGAAGAACAGCCCCTGAATGAATTTGCTTTCCAGCGTCGGCTTCAAATCGCGCGGATCGAAGAAATCGTACTCAATGGCGTAGCCAGGGCGAATAATACGCGCGTTCTGCATGCCTTCCATCGAACGGACGATCTGCATCTGCACGTCGAACGGCAGGCTGGTGGAGATCCCGTTAGGGTAAATCTCGTTGCTGGTCAGGCCTTCCGGCTCGAGGAAGATCTGGTGCGCATTGCGATCGGCAAAGCGCATGACCTTGTCTTCGATCGACGGGCAATAACGTGGGCCGATCCCTTCGATGATCCCGGCATACATCGGGCTGCGATCGAGGTTATTGCGGATCACGTCATGGGTTTTTTCGTTGGTATGGGTGATGTAGCACGCCATTTGTTCCGGGTGTTGGCTGGCATCGCCCAGGAACGAGAATACCGGCACCGGCGTATCGCCGTGTTGTGGCGCCAGTACGCTGAAATCGATAGTGCGGGCGTCGATGCGCGGCGGTGTACCGGTTTTCAGGCGGTTAACGCGCAGCGGCAGTTCTCGTAAACGCTGCGACAGCGAGATCGAAGGAGGATCCCCGGCGCGGCCGCCGCTGTAATTTTCCAGACCGATATGGATCTTGCCGTCCAGGAAGGTGCCTACGGTCAATACTACCGCCTTGGCGCGGAATTTCAGGCCCATTTGGGTGACAGCGCCGACTACGCGATCGTTTTCGACGATCAGATCCTCAACGGGTTGTTGGAAGATCATCAGGTTGGGCTGGTTCTCCAACGCGGTACGGATCGCCTGGCGATACAGTACGCGATCCGCCTGAGCGCGCGTGGCGCGAACGGCTGGGCCCTTGCTGGCGTTTAGTATCCTAAACTGGATGCCGGCATGGTCGATCGCCGTCGCCATCAGGCCACCGAGTGCATCAATTTCCTTAACCAGATGCCCTTTACCAATACCACCAATCGCCGGATTGCAGGACATCTGTCCCAGCGTATCGATATTGTGTGTCAATAATAAAGTCTGACGTCCCATGCGTGCCGCGGCCATGGCGGCCTCGGTCCCTGCATGGCCACCACCGATGATGATGACGTCAAATTGATCTGGATAAAACATGGAACTGCACCTCGCCGTATTGCGAACGATCGTATTTGCCCTGGGGTGGGGGATTCTACTCAAGTTTAGACGATCGACCAAGTGGTCAGGATCGTCGGTAATTAAAAGAAGATCTTTTTTATTTAAAGATCTCTTTATTAGATCTCTTATTAGGATCGCGATCCTCTGTGGATAAGTGACTATTCACGATGAAGATCAGCAGATTAAGGAGGATCGTTTGCTGTGAATGATCGGTGATCCCGAGGCAGATAAGCTGGGATCTAAAAGGCTTGTTATGCACAGGACAAAAAGCGTACTACGGTTGTTATTGGGATAACTACGGCTTTTACCCTGCTTTTAAGTATAGTTATCCACAATCATTCGCACGATCTTTAGGCGAATTAGAGTAAATTAATCCAGTTTTTTACCCATTCCTCGGCCGGATCCTCGGGAATTTCATGTTCGGTCACGTCGATCTCGAGACGATCGCCGATCCTTTTCGCGCCTCTGGTGATCAACAGATCGTCGATCTGTTTGATCGCACCGCAGAAGGTGTCGTATTCCGAACTGCCCAAACCGACGGCGCCGAACTGCACCTCGGAAAGATCCGGCTGTTGTTCGGCGATCTGCTCCAGCAACGGCTGAAGGTTATCCGGCAGTTCGCCGGCGCCGTGCGTGGAAGAGACCACCAGCCAGCGGCCGGTCAACGGCAACTCATCCAGTTCAGGGCCGTGCAGCATCTCGGTAGAGAAACCCGCGTCTTCCAGCTTTTCAGCCAAATGTTCAGCCACGTATTCGGCGCTGCCAAGCGTACTGCCACTGATCAGAGTAATGTCTGCCATGAACCAACGATCCCAACCTTCTCACTCAAAGTGGCTGCATTGTACGCTGTGAATCGGCTGGGATCTACCTGTGGATAATGTGGGTATGCAATTTGACGGGTTACGGCACGATGGTGCGCATAATGGGGTTCTGCAGCGAGATCAGCGTTTCGGTAGACTGGATCTCGTCGATGGTCTGGATCTTGTTGATAAGTACCTGTTGCAGCGCGTCGATCGATCGGCACATCACCTTAATAAAGACGCTGTAGTGGCCGGTGGTGTAATAGGCTTCCACCACTTCTTCCAGGCTTTCCAGCTTCTTCAGCGCCGAAGGGTAGTCCTTGGCGCTCTTTAATATGATGCCGATAAAGCAGCACACGTCGTAGCCCAACTGTTTGGGGCTGACGTCGATGCGCGCGCCGGTGATGATCCCGGCCTGTTTCATCTTCTCTACCCGCACATGAATGGTGCCGGGGCTGACGGCGAAGTTTTTCGCCAGTTCGGCGTACGGCGTGCGCGCGTTGTCCATCAGGGCGTTGAGGATGCCGCGATCGAGATTATCGATCTGATAAATTTCCGCCATTTAATCCCCCATTAATTAACGATTGTTGAATTCTGTCCGGGTAAAAATGAACGATTAAAAGTGAAAAGGCAATATTGATTAGTGGATATTGAATTGGCGTATCATTTTGTTGCTTAATCGATGGCAACAGAGACAGGTTTACAAGAGATACGGCAATGAAAAAACAGTTTATCCAAAAACAACAACAAATCAGCCAGGTCAAATCCTTCTTTTCCCGCCAGCTGGAGCAACAGCTCGGCCTGATCGAAGTGCAGGCGCCGATCCTCAGCCGTCTGGGTGACGGCACGCAGGATAACCTCTCCGGCAGCGAGAAAGCGGTGCAGGTTAAGGTCAAAACCCTGCCGGACGCCACCTTCGAAGTGGTGCATTCACTGGCGAAATGGAAACGTAAAACCCTGGGGAGCTACGATTTCGGCGCGGGCGAAGGCCTGTACACCCATATGAAGGCGCTGCGCCCGGATGAAGATCGCCTGACGCCTATCCACTCGGTGTACGTCGATCAGTGGGACTGGGAGCGGGTGATGGGCGACGGTGAGCGCAGCCTGGACTACCTGAAAAGCACCGTGCGCAGCATTTACGCCGCCATCAAGGCGACGGAGGCGGAAGTCAGCCGCGAGCATGGCCTGACCCCGTTCCTGCCGGAACAGATCCACTTTGTGCACAGCGAAACCCTGCTGCAGCGTTACCCGGATCTGGATGCCAAAGGGCGCGAGCGGGCGATCGCCAAAGAGCTGGGCGCAGTGTTCCTGATCGGCATCGGCGGCAAGCTGTCGCATGGCAAATCGCACGATGTACGGGCGCCAGATTATGATGACTGGACCACCCCGGCGGCGGATGGCCTGGCGGGCCTGAACGGCGATATCGTGGTGTGGAACCCGGTGCTGCAGGACGCTTTCGAGCTGTCTTCTATGGGCATCCGCGTCGACGCCGCCGCGCTGAAACATCAGCTGGCGCTGACCGGCGATGAAGAGCGCATGAAGCTGGAGTGGCACCAATCGCTGTTGCGCGGCGATATGCCGCAGACCATCGGCGGCGGTATCGGTCAGTCGCGCTTGGTGATGCTGTTGTTGCAACTGTCGCATATCGGCCAGGTGCAGTGCGGCGTGTGGTCGCCGGAAATGCGCGGGGCGGTCGAAGGCCTGCTTTAACTGCCTAGCGCCGCCAGCGGCGCATCAAA
Organism: Serratia sp. Nf2; assembly: GCF_003028435.1. Taxonomy (NCBI): domain Bacteria; kingdom Pseudomonadati; phylum Pseudomonadota; class Gammaproteobacteria; order Enterobacterales; family Yersiniaceae; genus Serratia; species Serratia sp. Nf2. The sequence goes on from NZ_PYTW01000007.1 coordinate 289,445, forward strand.
CGGCTTTTCAGCCCGGTATCGAAGCGCCAGATATGATCGAAGATGCGCATGATGCCGGGTTTGCCGTAGGCGGACATCGCCACCGCATGGAAACGCTGCTGGTGGCTTTGCTGCTGCTGTTTCACCTTCTTTATTACCTCCTCCGGCAACCGCTGGGCGATAAAATCGGAAATGATCACCGCATCGGCGTCGAACCAGCCGCTTTCCGCCATTTTGGTGACGGTGGCGTTCAGGCAGGCCGCCAGATCGGTGCCGCCGCGAAACTGCTGGCCGAGAAAGCGCACCGCCTGTTCGATGCCGCTGGCGGCGGTGAGCTCGTAATGCACGATCTGGTTGGCGAACAGCATGATGTAGCAACGGCGGTTGTCCGCCAGCGCAATGCGCAGCAGCGCCAGGCAAAACGCCTTGGCGCACTGTTCGTTGAAGCCGCCCATCGATCCTGAGGTGTCCACGCAGACGATAAACGGCCCGCGCGGCTGTTGATCCTGCTGCTGGTGGGTGACCTGGCGGATCAGGATCTGCTCCTGCCAGACGTCGCCCTGCAGACGGTAGCTCAGCAGCCGCTTTTCCAACAGGCGGCGATAAAACTCGAACTCCAGCTCTTCAATCCCCAGCGTCGCCAGCTCCGGCGGCAGCAGGCGCAGGATGTCGTCGCTCTGATGAATGCCATTTACTTCTTCCGGCAGCGTGGCCGGCACCTGCACCATGACCCTGAACGGTTCCGGCTGCGCGTCCTGTTGCTGCACCGCCTTGGCCTGATAGCTGCGGCCAAGCTGCTGCGCCAGCTTTTTCAGCTCCCGCTGCTGCTGCAAAAAGTTGCCGTACTCCACCAGCCGTTGGTAATCGCCGCGCTGCAGCTGGCCTTTGCTCATGTCCCACAGCCTGCCGGCGGCGGTGTCATTTTCCGACAGCAGCGGCTCCAGCGCGCCGCTCAGCGCCAGGCGCTCCTGCAGTTCCGCCATCAGCTGCTCGCGCTCCTGTTCCAGCAGCTGGTGGTGCAGCATGGTGGCCTGCAGCGTCAGGCTGATGCGCCAGCGCTGCAGGAACAGGGTTTGAAAGCTGTCGTCCAGCGGATGGTTGGGCAGATCGGCGGCGTCCACCAGCGCGCGCGCCTGTTCATAAAACGGCGAGACCAGCTGGCGCAGCAGCTCCATCGTGTCGTTGAGGTTGTGATAGAACTGGGTGTTGTTCTCCAGTTGGCACTGTTGGTAACGGTAAAATTCCTGCGCCAGCGCCGGTGGCACCATAGCCTCCTGCAGACGCTCCTTGAGCTGCAGTTTCCAGCGTGGCAGATCGCGATCCAGTGCCCGGCGAAGGGCCGGAAACTTTTTAAAGAACACCGACAGCTGCGGCGCCGCCAGCATGCCGACGATCATTTCCTCGATCATCTCGCCTTCGGTGATCGCCAGCAGCAGATCGAGCGTCTCCAGACTGAGCATGGTTACTGGCCGCGCATTTGCTGCTGTTGCTGTTTAACCTGCTCTGCCACCTGCAGCAGACTGGCTTCTATCTTGGCCAGGCCAGCGGCGGGCGTGAACAGACAGGGCTGATGCTGGCTGAAGGCGCGACGCTGTTCCGCCAGGCGCTGGGCCAACGCGTCCATTTCATCCAGCAGCGCCTGCGGTGTGGCGGTGGCCTGTTTGCCCGGCAGCGCCAGCAGCGACGGCTGGCGGCTAACGTCCAGTACCGTCAGGTGCAGTTGGTCGTCGACCTCCAAATCGATCGGCTGCGCGAAGCCGATGCCGTTCAGTTTGGCGCGCACGTCGCCGCCTTTTTGCAGCCAGTTGTCCAGCACGCTGCTCTCGATACTCAGATGGTTGACCTGAATGTCATGCAGCTGCAGCGGTTTTTGCAGCAGCAGAGTGAGAGTGCCGCCGGCGAACGGCGTGGCCGGCGCGTATTGCGGTTTGCGGCTGAACATGCCGCCCTTTTTCACTAGGCTGATGGCCTGCCGATCGCTTTGCTGCTGCTGGTCCTGTAGCCAGCGGGTGTGGATTTGTTGCAACTGGATCAGCATCGACTGCTGCTGATAGGCCGATTCGGTCAGCAGCTGATCGATCTGCTGTTGCAGCAGCTTCAGCGAGGTGAGATCGTGCCACAGGCAGTCTTTCAGCAGCATCAGATCGAGCGGAGCGATGGCGTCGCGCCCGCTGAAGAAGGCGCAGGCCTGCAGCAGACGCAGGGCCTTTTTCCAGCGGCGATCGGAGACGTATGGCGCCTGTTCCAGCGCGTCCAGCCGCTGGCGCAGCTGGAAAATCAATTCAAAGCAGGCTTCCGGCAGCGCCACTTTGTCGATCTGCGGTTGCCACTGCAGAAACTCTTCGTCGCTGATGCTCAGCGCCGCCGGCACCGGGTTTTGGCTTTCACTCTGGCGGTTGACCAGCAGCGAGCGGAAATTCTGTTTATCCTGCACCTTGTCCAGCCACAGGCGGATCAGCATGCGGTCATACAGGGCTTCGAGGCTGTTGTCCGCTTCGGGCAGTTCGTTGGAGGCAGTAACCAGCAAGCGCAGCGGGATCGGTTCTTCGCTGTTGCCGTTGCGAAAGCGCCGTTCGTTGATCGCCGTCAGCAGGGTGTTGAGGATCGCCGGGCCGGCCTTCCAGATTTCGTCCAGAAACACGATCTCCGCTTCCGGCAGATAGCCGGCGGTCAGGCGCTGGTAGCGCCCTTCATCTTTCAGCGCCTGAATAGAGAGCGGGCCGAAGACCTCTTCCGGCGTGGAAAAACGCGTCATCAGATATTCAAAGGAGCGGGCGTTGCGGAAGGCAAACTTCAGCCGGCGCGCGATCAGGCTCTTGGCGATGCCGGGCGGGCCGAGCAGGAATACGCTTTCGCCGCTCAGCGCCGCCAGCAGGCACAGGCGGATCGCTTCTTGCCGCTCATAAAGACCGCTCTCCAGCGCGCTGCTGAGGCGGGAAATTCGTTCTGCCAGAAGGGAGGATGGCGTCATATAATTGTCGCATTGTCCGAGAGTTAGCCAATCTTGGTCGATAATCCGATGATAAACCACCATTATTTTTAGTGGTATAGCTTATTGATTAGTAATATTTTTCTAAGTTGTGCCGGATATCCGGTTCACATTTTGTTTATTTTTCGGCTCTGATATAAGGGTAGGCAAGCCGCATAAATGGTGCATACTGTGCGGCTTTCTGGTGGGCGTGACGGATCTTTGAGCCCGTATTTTGCCTGATGCGGATGCATCGCTAACGGATGTTCTGATAAAGAAACGAATTATGAGCGCAGAGCATAAGCAGTCCTTATCGGCGGTAACCCTGGCGGCCATCGGCGTGGTCTACGGTGATATCGGCACCAGCCCTCTCTATACGCTGAGAGAGTGTTTCTCCGGCCATTACGGCTTCGATGTTCGTCCAGACGTGGTTTTCGGCTTCCTGTCGCTGATTTTCTGGATGCTGATCGTGATCGTTTCCCTCAAATATCTCACCTACGTGATGCGCGCGGACAACGCCGGCGAGGGCGGCATTCTGACGCTGATGTCGCTGGCCGGGCGCAACACCTCGGCGCGCACCACCGCGGTGCTGGTGATACTGGGCCTGATCGGCGGTAGCTTCTTCTATGGCGAGGTGGTAATCACCCCGGCGATCTCGGTGATGTCGGCGATAGAGGGGCTGGAAATCGCTGCGCCTGCGCTTGACGCCTATATCGTGCCGCTCTCCATTCTGGTGCTGACGCTGCTGTTCGTTATCCAAAAGCACGGTACCGGCAGCGTCGGCAAGCTGTTCGCCCCGGTAATGCTGCTGTGGTTCATCGTGTTGGCCGTGCTGGGTGCGCGCAGCATCATTTCGAACCCGGAAGTGCTGCAGGCGCTGAACCCCAAATGGGCGATCAACTTCTTCATGGAATATAAGAAGGTGTCGTTCTTCGCGCTGGGGGCAGTGGTGCTGTCGATCACCGGCGTCGAGGCGCTGTATGCCGATATGGGGCACTTCGGCAAGTTCCCGATTCGCCTGGCCTGGTTCACCGTGGTGTTGCCATCGCTGGTGCTTAACTACTTCGGCCAAGGCGCGCTGCTGCTGAAAAACCCTGAGGCGATCAAAAACCCGTTCTTCCTGCTGGCGCCCGACTGGGCGCTGATCCCGCTGCTGATTCTGGCGACCCTGGCGACGGTCATCGCTTCGCAGGCGGTGATTTCCGGCGTCTTCTCGCTGACCCGCCAGGCGGTGCGTCTGGGCTATCTGTCGCCGATGCGCATCATTCACACCTCGGAAATGGAATCCGGCCAGATCTATATTCCGGTGATCAACTGGACGCTGTACATCTCGGTGGTGCTGGTGATCATCGGCTTCGAGCACTCCAGCAACCTGGCGGCGGCATACGGCATCGCCGTCACCGGCACCATGGTGCTGACCAGCATTCTGGTCACCTCGGTGGCGATCAACAACTGGCACTGGAATCGCTTCCTGGCGATCGGCATCGTGGCCATCTTGCTGATCATCGACGTGCCGATGTTCTCCGCCAACGCCCTGAAGCTGTTCTCCGGCGGCTGGTTGCCGCTGACGTTGGCGCTGGTGATGTTCATCATTATGACCACCTGGAAGAGCGAGCGCTTCCGCCTGCTGCGTCGCCTGCATGAACACGGCAACTCGTTGGAGGCGATGATCGCCTCGCTGGAGAAATCGCCGCCGGTGCGAGTGCCGGGTACCGCGGTGTTCCTGTCGCGCGCCACCAACGTCATTCCTTTTGCGCTGCTGCACAACCTGAAGCACAACAAGGTGCTGCATGAACGCGTGGTGCTGCTGACGCTGCGCACCGAGGATGCGCCTTACGTGCACAACGTGCGCCGGGTGACCATCGAACAGCTGTCGCCGACCTTCTGGCGGGTGGTGGCCAGCTACGGCTGGCGCGAAACGCCGAACGTCGAGGAAGTGTTCCACCGCTGCGGGCTGGAAGGGTTGCCGTGCCGCATGTCGGAGACCTCGTTCTTCATGTCCCATGAATCGCTGATCCTCACCAAGCGGCCGTGGTACCTCTACCTGCGCGGTAAACTGTTCGTCGCCCTGAGCCGCAATGCGCTGCGCGCGCCGGATCAGTTTGAGATCCCGCCGAACCGGGTCATCGAGCTCGGCACGCAGGTCGAGATCTAACCCACCGAATAAGGGGCTCAGCATGGCTGAGCCCCTTTTGTTTGTGCATTGCCCGTGCGTGAACGAAACGTTTCGATAGCGATCACACTTCTGCATTGTCCCGGTTGCCTTCCCCTGCCGTTTTTTTAAACTCCCTCAAAGAGCGAAACGTTTCGCTGGTGGAGTGAGAAGATGAAAAAAGGCGTATTACTGAATTCCGACGTGTCTGCCGTGATTGCCCGGCTGGGGCATACCGACCAGCTCACCCTGTGCGATGCGGGCCTGCCGATACCGACGGCGACGCAGCGCATCGATCTGGCGCTGACGCAGGGCGTGCCGACCTTCATGCAGGTGTTCGCGGCGGTCACGCAAGAGATGCAGGTAGAAAGCGCCATCCTGGCAGAAGAGATCGTGAAACAGAATCCGTCGCTCCACGAGGCACTGTTGGCTGAGCTGACCGCTCTGGGCCAACGCCAGGGTAACACCATCAGCGTGCGCTATATCAGCCATCAGGCGTTTAAAGCGCAAACCGAGTACAGCCGGGCGGTAATCCGCAGTGGGGAGTGTTCGCCTTATGCGAACGTGATCCTGTGCGCCGGCGTAACTTTCTGAGGCGCGTATGCAACCTTTACTGCAACTGAAAGGGATTGATAAAGCCTTTCCCGGCGTGAAGGCGCTTTCCGGCGCCGCCCTCAGTGTCTATCCCGGCAAGGTGATGGCGCTGGTGGGGGAAAACGGCGCCGGGAAGTCCACCATGATGAAAGTGCTGACCGGCATCTACCAGAAAGATGCCGGCAGCCAGTATTTTCTCGGTAACGAGGTGGTGTTCAACGGGCCTAAGGATTCGCAGGAAGCGGGCATCGGCATTATTCATCAGGAGCTGAACCTGATCCCGCAGTTGACGATTGCGGAAAACATCTTCCTCGGCCGCGAGTTCGTCAACCGTTTCGGCCGCATTGACTGGAAGCGCATGTATGCCGAGGCCGATCGCTTGTTGGCGCGTCTCAATCTGCGCTACAGCAGCCACCGGCTGGTGGGCGAGCTGTCGATTGGCGATCAGCAGATGGTGGAGATCGCCAAGGTACTGAGCTTCGAATCGAAAGTGATCATCATGGACGAACCGACCGATGCGCTGACCGACACCGAAACCGCCTCGCTGTTTAAGGTGATCAACGAGCTGAAGGCCGAAGGGCGCGGCATCGTTTATATCTCGCACCGCCTGAAAGAGATTTTTGAAATCTGCGACGACGTGACCGTGTTCCGCGACGGGCAGTTTATCGCCGAGCGGCCGGTGAGCGAGCTGCAGGAAGATTCGCTGATTGAGATGATGGTTGGCCGCAAGCTGGAGGAGCAGTACCCGCGCCTTGATTTGCCGCGCGGGGAAAAACGGCTGGAAGTCAGCCACCTTTCCGGTCCCGGCGTTGAAGACGTCAGCTTTACGCTGTACCGCGGCGAGATCCTCGGCGTGGCCGGGCTGATGGGCGCCGGGCGTACTGAATTGATGAAGATCCTGTACGGCGCCGCCCCGCGCAAGGCTGGCGCCGTCAACCTGGACGGCCGCGAGGTGGTCACCCATTCGCCGCAGGACGGGTTGGCGAACGGCATCGTCTATATCTCGGAAGACCGCAAGCGCGACGGCCTGGTGTTGGGCATGTCGGTGAAGGAAAACATGTCGCTGACTGCGCTGCGCTACTTCAGCCGCGCCGACGGCAGCCTGAAACAGGCTGACGAGCGGCAGGCGGTGGGGGATTTCATCCGGCTGTTCAATATCAAAACGCCCTCGATGGAGCAGCCGATCGGCCTGCTTTCCGGCGGCAACCAGCAAAAAGTGGCGATCGCCCGCGGTCTGATGACCCGGCCGAAGGTGCTGATCCTCGATGAGCCGACGCGCGGCGTCGACGTCGGCGCCAAAAAAGAGATCTATCAGTTAATCAACCAGTTCAAGCAGGAAGGGCTGAGCATCATTCTGGTGTCTTCGGAAATGCCGGAGGTGATGGGCATGAGCGATCGCATTCTGGTGATGCACGAAGGGCATCTCAGCGGCGAGTTCCCGATTGAACAGGCCACCCAGGAAGCGTTGATGGCGGCAGCCGTCGGCAAGCAATACGGCGTAAAGCAGGAGTAATCAGATATGAGTTCCCAGACTATCGCAGCTAAGCGCTGGTTCAGTAAAGAGTGGCTGTTAGAGCAGAAGTCGTTGATTGCGCTGCTGGTGCTGATCGCCGTGGTCTCTTCCATGAGCCCGAACTTCTTCACCCTGAACAACCTGTTCAATATTCTGCAGCAGACCTCGGTGAACGCCATCATGGCGGTGGGGATGACGCTGGTGATCCTCACCTCCGGCATCGATCTGTCGGTGGGATCGCTGCTGGCGCTGACCGGCGCGGTGGCGGCGTCGATCGTCGGCTTTGAGGTCAACGCGCTGGTGGCGGTGGCGGCGGCACTGGCGCTCGGCGCCGCGGTTGGCGCCTGCACCGGGGTGATCGTTGCCAAAGGCAAGGTGCAGGCCTTTATCGCCACGCTGGTGATGATGCTGCTGCTGCGCGGCGTCACCATGGTGTACACCAACGGCAGCCCGGTCAACACCGGTTTCACCGACGTGGCCGACACCTTCGGTTGGTTTGGCATCGGCCGCCCGCTGGGCGTGCCTACGCCGATCTGGATCATGGCGATCGTGTTCATCGCCGCCTGGTATATGCTGCACCATACGCGCCTGGGCCGCTATATTTATGCCCTGGGCGGCAACGAAGCGGCGACCCGTCTGTCCGGCATCAGCGTCGATAAAGTGAAGATTATCGTTTACTCGCTGTGCGGCCTGCTGGCGGCGCTGGCCGGGGTGATCGAAGTGGCGCGCCTGTCGTCGGCGCAGCCGACCGCCGGCACCGGCTATGAGCTGGACGCCATCGCCGCCGTGGTGCTGGGCGGCACCAGCCTGGCCGGCGGCAAGGGCCGCATCGTCGGTACGCTGATCGGGGCGCTGATCCTCGGCTTCCTGAACAACGGCCTGAATTTACTGGGTGTTTCTTCCTACTACCAAATGATCGTGAAGGCAGTGGTGATACTGCTGGCGGTTCTGGTAGATAACAAAAGCAACAAGTAACCTCCCCCTACAGGAATCACGATGATGAAAATGAAAAAACTGGCAACCTTAGCCTCCGCCATCGCGCTGAGCGCCACCCTGAGCGCCAATGCCATGGCCAAAGACACCATCGCGCTGGTGGTGTCCACCCTCAACAACCCGTTCTTCGTCTCGATGAAGGACGGTGCGCAGCAAGAGGCCAACAAGCTGGGTTACAACCTGGTGGTGCTGGATTCCCAGAACAACCCGGCGAAAGAGCTGGCCAATGTGCAGGATCTGATGGTGCGCGCGCCCAAGCTGCTGCTGATCAACCCGACCGACTCTGATGCGGTGGGCAACGCCATCAAGATGGCCAACCAGGCGAAGATCCCGGTCATCACGCTGGACCGTGTGGCGAGCAAGGGTGACGTGGTGAGCCACATCGCTTCTGACAACCGCGTGGGCGGTAAAATGGCCGGCGACTTCATCGCCAAGAAAGTGGGCGCCGATGCCAAGGTGATTCAGCTGGAAGGCATCGCCGGCACCTCCGCCGCGCGTGAACGCGGTGAAGGCTTCAAGCAGTCGCTGGATCAGAATAAATTCAAACTGTTGGCCAGCCAGCCGGCCGATTTCGATCGCACCAAGGGCCTAAACGTGATGCAGAACCTGCTGACCGCGCACCCGGATGTGCAGGCGGTGTTCGCCCAGAACGATGAAATGGCGCTGGGTGCGCTGCGCGCGCTGCAAACCGCCGGTAAAACCGACGTGATCGTGGTAGGCTTCGACGGCACCGCCGACGGCGTGAAAGCGGTCGAAGGCGGCAAGCTGGCGGCGACCGTGGCGCAGCGTCCCGATCAGATCGGCGTGATCGGTGTGGAAACCGCCGATAAAGTGCTGAAAGGCGAAAAAGTGCCGGCGACCATCCCGGTCGATTTGAAACTGGTCACTCAGTAAGTCATACCAGCGCCATCGGAACGGGGCGTTTACGATGGCGCGCAATTCAGGAATCAATGCGATGGAAACAGGTAAGCTGGTGGTTCTTGGCAGCATCAATGCCGACCATATCCTCAATATTGAACAGTTCCCCCACCCGGGCGAAACGGTGATAGGGAAGCAGTATAAGGTGGCGTTTGGCGGTAAGGGCGCGAATCAGGCGGTGGCGGCCGGGCGCAGTGGGGCGGAGATCGCCTTTATCGCCTGTGTGGGCGCCGACGATATCGGCGAACGTGTCCGCCGGCAGCTGGCGAGCGATCGTATTGATACCCAACCGATTGAAGCCATCGCCGACAGCACCACCGGCGTGGCGCTGATCTTCGTCAACGCCCAAGGCGAGAACGTGATCGGCATCGATGCCGGCGCCAACGCCGCGGTGACGCCGGATTACCTGGCGCGCTACCAACAAAAAGTGATCGATGCCGATGCCCTGCTGATGCAGCTGGAGTCGCCGCTAGAGACGGTGATCGCCGCCGCCCGCCTGGCGAAGCAGCATCACACGCAGGTGATCCTCAACCCGGCTCCGGCACGCGAGCTGCCGGACGAGCTGCTGGGCATGATCGATATGATCACCCCGAATGAAACCGAAGCCGAGCGCCTGACCGGCATCGCCGTGGACAACGACGCCGATGCGGCGCGCGCGGCGCAGGCGCTGCACGACAAGGGCATCGCGACGGTGATCATCACCCTTGGCAGCCGCGGCGTGTGGCTGAGCGAAAACGGCAACGGCAAACGGGTGCCCGGCTTCAAGGTGCAAGCGGTGGATACTATCGCTGCCGGCGATACCTTTAACGGTGCGCTGGTCACTGCCCTGTTGGAAGGCAAGATCATGGCCGACGCGGTGCGTTTCGCCCATGCGGCGGCGGCGATCGCCGTGACCCGCCCTGGGGCGCAGCCTTCGGTGCCGTGGCGTGAAGAGATTGACGCCTTCTTGCAGCAGCAGGGGTGATCCTTTGGCCACCATGAAAGATGTCGCCCGTCTGGCGGGCGTTTCAACCTCTACCGTTTCGCATGTGGTCAACAACAATCGCTTTGTCAGCGACAGCGTGCGCGACAAAGTCATGGCGGCCGTAGAACGGCTGAACTATGCGCCTTCCGCGCTGGCGCGCAGCCTGAAGCTCAACCAGACGCGTACCATCGGCATGCTGGTGACCGCCAGCAACAACCCGTTTTATGCCGAAGTGGTGCGCGGCGTGGAGCGCAGCTGCTATGAACGCGGCTACAGTTTAATCCTGTGCAATACCGAAGAAGACGCCGCGCGCATGAACCGCAGCATGGAGACGCTGCTGCAAAAGCGCGTCGACGGTTTGCTGTTGATGTGCACCGAAAACCACCGGCCATCGCAAGATGCCCTGAGCCGCTACCCGTCACTGCCGATCGTCATGATGGACTGGGCGCCGTTCGAGGGTGCCAACGACATTATTCAGGATAACTCGCTGCTGGGCGGCGAGATGGCGACCGATCATCTGATCGCCCGCGGCTACCGCAAGATCGCCTGCATCGCCGGCCCGCAGGATAAAACCACCGCTCGTCACCGACTGGAAGGCTATCGCAACGCGATGCGTCGCGCCGGATTGCCGGTTCTGCCTGGGTATGAAGTGCATTGCGATTTTGAGTTTGAGGGCGGCGTGAACGCCATGCACCAACTGCTGGCGCTGGATGAGCCGCCGCATGCGGTGTTCGCCGGTAACGACGCGGTGGCGGTGGGCGTTTATCAGGCGCTGTATCAGGCCGGGCTTTTCGTGCCGCAGGATATGGCGGTGATGGGCTACGATGACATTGAGCTGGCGCGTTATCTGGCGCCGCCGCTGAGCACCATTCATCAGCCGAAGGATTCGCTGGGCGAACTGGCGATCGATGCGCTGATCAACCGCCTGCAAAACCCGGAGCGCGCGCCCCAGGTGCTGGTGCTGACGCCCGAGCTGGTGGAACGCGCCTCGGTGGGCCGCCGTTAACTCGCCGCCTTAGCTTCTTTCTTGCTTTCCTGGCCGCTGATCAAATTGCGGCCATCCTTCCTTCTCAGCAACGTAAACACCAGCGCCGATGCCACGGTGACGATCCCCATGGTGATAAAGGTGTAATGGAAGTGGTCGATCATGGTGCCTAACGACAGGGATTCGTAAAAACGCAGCACCGCCGCGCTGATTGCCACGCCGAAGCTGATGGACAGCTGCTGGGTGACCGCCAGGACGCTGTTGCCGGCGCTGGCGTTGGCGTCGTTCAAATCCGCCAGGCTGATGGTGTTCATGGCGGTGAACTGGGTGGACATCGCCATGCCCAGCACGAACAGCGGCAGGATCATCAGCCACAGCGGCATGCCCGGGCTTTGCAGGGAGAATTGGGCGATCAGAACCCCGATGATGACGGTGATGCCGACCAGCGTTTTACGGTAGCCGAACCAGCGCAGCACCTGAGTGACGGTGGATTTCGCCATCAGCGAACCGATGGCGGTCGGCGCCATCATGCAGCCGGCGACGATCGCCGTGTAGCCGAATCCCACCTGCAGCATGAGCGGCATTAAAAACGGTACGCAGCCGGTGCCCAGCCTGGAGGCGACGTTGCCGGCGATGCCGACCGAGAAGGTGCGGGTTTTGAACAGGTCGAGACCGATCAGAGGCTGAGTATGGCGGCGGGCGTGCGCGATGTAACCGAACAGCATCACGAAGCCGCTGAGCAGAATACCCAGCGAAACATAGCTCGCCAGTACTCGCTCGCCAAACAGCTCCAGCCCGGTGGAGATCAGCACCAGGCTCAGGCCGAACAGCATAAAGCCAAGAAAATCGAAGCGGCGTTTGGGCGTGGTGAAGTCCGGCATGTATTTGCGCGCATAGAAGATGCCGAGCAGGCCGATAGGGATATTGATCAGGAAAATCCAGTGCCAGGTGGCGTAGGTGACCAGCCACCCGCCCAGCAGCGGCCCCAGAATCGGCCCGACCAAGCCGGGCATGGTGACGAAGTTCAGCACCGGCAGCAGTTCGCTGCGCGGGTAGGCGCGCAGCAGTGCCAACCGCGCGACCGGCATCATCATCGCGCCGCCGATGCCCTGCAGCACGCGAGAGGCAACCAGCACGCTCAACGTAGGGGACAGGGCGCACAGCAGCGAGCCGAGGGTGAATAACGTGACGGCGAAGATGAACACGCGCCGGGTGCCGAAGCGGTCTGCCAGCCAGCCGCTGACCGGGATCAGCATTGCCACCGTCAGCGTGTAGCTGATGACGGCCGATTGCATCGCCAACGGCGAACGCCCGAGGCTTTGGGCGATCGCCGGCAGCGCGGTGTTGAGGATAGTGGCGTCCAGCGCCTGCATAAAGAACGCCATTGCGGCGATCCACGGTAGTCCTGCCATACTGCGCGCGGATTGGGTCATGGTCGGTCCTGGTTAAATGGTCGTCTGTCCCTCGTCTCTTTCTTCTATATATAAGCGGGGAGCGTGTCTAGTCTTTCTCTTTCAGCAGCACCTGGCAGGCGACGAGCGCGCCGGTGCTGTCTCCGGCGAGTATCGCATCGACGATAGCCTGATGATGGCGCAGCTTGATCACTTCATTACCGGTGATGGCGCGGAAGTAGCTTTGGTACACCGAACTGAACAGGTTGGCGAATGAGGTCAGGAACGGGTTGCCGCTGGCCTCGTAGATGAGCTGGTGGAATTGGGTATCGACCTTGATCCAACGCTCGCGGTCAAACTGGGTATGCAGTGCGCGCATTTCCGCCATCAGCTCCGCCAGCAGCTTGGTTTGCTGCGGGCTGGCGTGGTTTGCCGCCAATGCGCAGGCTTGCGGCTCCAGCGAGGTGCGCAGGATAAGGAAGTGTTGCATTACCTGATCGAAGTTTTCCCGCGTCATCCACCAGGTCAATAAATCCTGATCGAGGAAATTCCATTGGCTCTGCGGCATCACGCGGGTGCCGATGCGCGGGCGCGGTAGCAACATGCCTTTGGCGGCTAACATTTTTACCGCTTCGCGTACTGCGGTGCGACTGACGCCGAATTGCTCGCCCAGTTCCATTTCACCGGGCAGGATGCTGCCGGCCTGATAATTGCCCGCCAGAATTTGTTGGCCGAGTTTCTCTGCAAGCAGATAAGAAAGATTGCGTTGGGCGGCCTGTTGTTGTGCATTTAACGGCATGGCTGCGGGTCCTTACTGACATCGTTATTTCTATTTTACTCCAGTGATCGCCAGCTTTTATGGCTGTTTGCCTGAAAAAGTGACATAAATTCGCCGCTTTTTCGCCCTTTTGCCGAAAAAAACCGCGCTTGAAAAGTTTTTTGCATTTAGGGGTTGCGGCCCGCCGAGAACTCCCTATAATGCGCCTCCACTGACCGGGAACAACGAC